>DASUHA010000051.1:0-12884 GCA_036273735.1 Steroidobacteraceae bacterium
GTACGAGCTGGATCAGGCGAAAGTCCGCGCCGAGCAGCGCATCGTCGAGGCCCAGGCGCAGTCAGAGTCGCAGAAGCTCCTGCAGCAGACCCTGACACCCGAGATCATCCAGCAGCAGGCGATCACCAAGTGGGACGGGCACCTTCCGACGGTGATGAGCGATAAGGGCGTGCTGCCCATGATCGGCAATATCGAGGCGCCGACGGGGAAGTGAGCGGCAGCTATATCTCGTCGAGAAACACGATGTAAGCTATTGATTTTGTGGCGCCCCCGGCCGGAGTTGAACCGACGACCTACCGCTTAGGAGGCGGTCGCTCTATCCACTGAGCTACGGGGGCGCCGCCGGCGCGAGTTTACAGGAGTATGCTGACCCGGGCAGTGGGTTCCGGGAGTTCTCCATGAACACATCCCTTAGCCTCGGGAAGCGCCGCTTCCTTCACGTCGAGGTGCGCCACATTCCGGCGCTGCAGTCGATCGTATGGCTGCGCCGCGGGTGGGAAGACCTCCGCCAGATGGAGGGATCGAGCCTCGCGCACGGGGTCATCATCTCGGTCATCGGCGCGGTGCTGCTGATGCTCGGCAGCACTCATCCCTATCTCATCGCAGCCGCGGTCACCGGTTACCTGTTGGTGGGTCCGATCATGACCACCGGCGTCTGCGAGCTCTCGCGCCGGCGGGCCGCGCGCGAGCCGCGCGGGTTCGACGAGTCGCTGGAGGCCGTCACCCGCAACCCCGATGCGCTGATGCAGTTCGGCGGCATCCTGGCGCTGATCGCGATCGTCTGGTTCATCGCCTCCACAGTGCTGCTGCAATCGATCTTCGGTATCCATGTGCCGAGCCTCGCCATTGCCCTGTGGGGCGGTGCCGGCGACTTCGCCAGCACGCGCGAAGTGATCGGGTATTTTTCATCGGGCGCTCTCTTTGCCGTCACCGTCTTCGTCTTGTCGGTGGTCGCCGTGCCGCTCATCATCGACCGGCACGCAACCGCGGCCGAGGCGATGTGGGCCAGCGTGAAGGCCTGCCTGCACAACATTCCTGCCATGATCGTCTGGGCGGCGCTCATCGTAGCGCTCACTGCGCTCGGCTTCGTGACGCTCCTCCTCGGCATGATCGTCATCGCACCGCTCCTCGGGCATGCGACCTGGCATGCCTACCGGGACCTGGTGGGTTGAGCGGGCGCCTGCTCGAGACCGTAGAGGTCGAGACAGGCGCGCAGCCCACCGCCTCCATCGTCTGGCTGCACGGCGTCGGCGCGGACGGGCATCAATTCGAGCCGCTCATCGGCCCACTGACGCGCGCCGCGAGCGCACCGCTGCGATTCGTGTTGCCGCACGCTCCGGTGCGGCGGATCACGCTCTGTAATGGCGAGCAGATGCGCGGTTGGTATGACCTGCGCAACCCCGACCGTCAGATCGGGCAGGACGAGGCAGCGATCCGCGCCTCGGATGCGGCAATCGGCGCCCTCCTCCGGCGCGAGCGCGCACGGGGTATCCCGTTCCATCGCATCGTCCTCGGTGGCTTTTCCCAGGGCGCCTCGATGGCGCTCTATGCCGGGCCACGATTTCCCGAGACGCTGGCCGCGGTCGTCGCGCTCTCCGGCTACCGTCTCATCGCCTCGACCCTGCAGGCTGAGTGGCAGGAGGCGAATCGCAAAACGCCATTTTTCCTGGGGCACGGCACTGCCGACCCGGTGGTGAGCCTCAAAGAGAGCGAGCTGGCACGCGACCTGCTGCGTCGAGCCGGCTACGCGGTCGAGTGGCACGCTTACCCCGCCGGCCACGAGGTTCCAGCCGAGGAGATCGCGGCCATCGCCGACTTCCTCGGGAAAATTCTCTGACGTGCAGAAACCCTGTGCCACCGGCGGGACACCTACCTGTGTGTATTTGAACGGTATCGGAACCGCGACTCCACCCTCGCGATATACCAAGCTCGACTGCTGGGAGGCATTCCGGCACTCCGACTGGTTCGAGCGCCTGAGTGTCCGCACTCGTGCGCTCGCCCAGGCCGTCCTGCTCGGCGAGAACGGCATGGAGGCACGGCGGCTCGCGGTGGCCTCGCTCGCCGAGGCATTCCGGATCGACCCGGATACCCTGCACCGGCGCTTCCTCGATACGGCACCGGCGCTTGCCAGCCGCGCCGGGGCGGCGGCGCTGGACGACGCTGGAGTCGAGACGCATGACATCGATGCAATCGTCATCAGTACCTGTACGGGTTATCTCTGCCCGGGGCTCTCCGGATATGTCATCGAGCGGCTCGGCCTGCGCCCCAACACTGCGGCGTTCGACCTCGTCGGACAAGGGTGCGCCGCCGCGGTGCCCAACATGCGACTGGGCCAGGCGCTGGTCGGCTCCGGTGGAAGCTGCCGCAACGTCCTCTCGATCTGTGTGGAGGTCGCAAGCGCCGCCATGTACCTCGATGACGACCCGGGTGTAATGGTGAGTGCGTGTCTCTTTGGAGATGGCGCGGGCGCTGCAGTGCTCTCCAGCTCGCCGTCGGCGCATCGCCGCCGCATCGAGTGGCGGGACAGCGAGTCGCTCGTCGATCCCGCGCAACGCGAGACGTTGATGTTCGAGCAGCGCCACGGGATGCTGCGCAACGTGCTCACTCGCCCCGTGCCGCAACTTGCGGCGAAGTATGCCGGACAGGTGCTCGAGACCGTGCTCGAGCGCACCGGCCTCGACGTCTCGCACATCGCCGCTTGGATCATGCATGCCGGCGGCCGCGACGTCCTCTTGGCGTTGGAAGAGCGGTTGCGGCTGCCGCCCGCGAAGCTCACCTACAGCGCAGCAATGTTGCGCGAGTACGGCAATCTCTCGAGTGCTTTCGTGTATTTCGTGCTGCAGGCGGCCCTCGCGGGCGGCGCAGCGGGAGGATGGTGGTGGCTCGGTTCCTTCGGCGCGGGCTTCAGCAGCCACGGGGCACTGCTGCGGGTGGAATGACCGCTCGAGGCCGGGTGGTCGATCCCGAGATCCTCGATGATCTCGCACCGGCAGACCCGCGTGCGGTCCGCTCGCGTCGCGATCTGCAGCGCGTCAACCGGGTCATGGGAAGCTGTGGCATCCTGACTCGGACCCTGCGCGATGTGCTGGGATCGCTTCCGCCTCATGCACCCCTGCGCATCCTGGAGCTCGGGGCCGGCGATGGCAGCCTGGCGTTGCGCATCGCCAGACGCCTCGCTCCCTCGTGGCGGTCGGTCGAGCTGACGCTGCTCGACCGACAGTCGCTGGTCACGCAGGAAACAGGAATTGGTTTTGCTCATCTCGGATGGTCCTTGCGGCCGCTCACGGTGGATGTCATCGAATGGGCTCGAGCCCCGGCTCAACAGCAGCTTCCCGCCCGCTGGGACGTGATCCTGGTGAATCTCTTCCTACATCACTTCGAGGAAGACCGTCTGCGCGAGCTGCTGTCGGCGGCCGCACAGCGCTGCGATGCATTCATCGCCTGCGAGCCGAGGCGCACCTTCCCCGCACTCATCGGCAGCCGGCTGATGCCCGTCCTCGGGGTGAGCCTGGATACGCTTCACGACGCCATTGTCAGCGTGCGTGCCGGCTTTAGAGGCAGCGAGCTGTCAGCAGTGTGGCCCGCGAACGCGCTCAATTGGAAGTTGCAGGAGCACCGTGCCGGCCTCTTCAGCCACCTCTTCGTCGCCCTGCGCAGCGATTCGGGCTGATGAATACCACATACGACGCAGTCATCATCGGCGCGGGTCCCGCGGGGTCGGCTGCGGCCATTCTGCTCGCCCGCGCAGGCTGGTCGGTGGTGGTTCTCGAGACCGCGACATTCCCGCGCCGCAAGGTCTGTGGAGAGTGCATCGCTGCGAGCAACGTGCCGCTTCTCGATGCTCTCGGCGTCGGCGAGGCGCTGCGGCAGCGCGCCGGGCCCGAGCTCAAGCGGGTCGCGCTCTGGTGCGGGGACGACGCGATATCCGCAGCGCTGCCTGCCCGCGGCGAGGGTCATCCCCCTTGGGGGTGCGCTCTGGGGAGGGAGCACCTCGATCTGCTGCTGCTCGAAGCGGCCCGCACGGCGGGCGCAGCCGTGCTGCAGCCCTGCAAGGCGCTCGCCATCCGTAACGGGATCTGCGGCTCACATGATGAGGTAGATGTCGCCATGGAAGGTGTCAGGTTCACCCTGCGCGCACCAGTGGTGATTCGCGCCCATGGCTCGTGGCAGCCGCCGCCGGCAGACGGGCAGCCGTGGGACCGCGAGCGCCGCGCTTCGGACCTGTTGGGATTCAAGGCAACCTTCCGCGACACCAGCCTGCACGAGGGTCTGCTGCCTGTGTTGTCGTTTGCCGGCGGTTATGGCGGCTTGGTCGTCGCGGGCGAGGGCCTCACCACGATCGCCTGTTGCATCCGGCGCGATAGACTCGGTGTCTGCCGGCATCAGGACGCGGGGGTGGACACGAAGGCCGGTGATATCGTGGAGACGCTTCTGCGCCGCGAGTGCCGGGGAGTAAGAGAGGCTCTGGCCGGCGCCTCCAGGGTCGGGCCCTGGCTCGCCGCGGGGCCGTTGCGGCCGGGAGTGCGCCTCGGGACGCGTAGCGCCTTTCTCATCGGCAATGCCGCCAGCGAGGTCCATCCGATCATCGGCGAGGGCATCAGCATGGCGCTGCAGTCGGCGTGGCTCCTCTGCGACGCGCTGACCGGTTCCACCACCGTGCTCCGCTGCGATGAGCGCGGCGAGCGGCGTCGGCGCGAGATTCAACGAAGTTATGTGGAGCAGTGGCGGGCGCACTTCTTACGGCGCATGCGTCTGGCGGCTTGCTTCGCGCAGGCCGCCATGCGTCCGGGCATCGCTGCGCCGGTTCTTCCGCTCCTGCGGCGCGCGCCGACGCTGCTCGGCGTCGCAGCACGGGTGAGCGGTAAGACTCGCTCCGCCGTGACGCCGCTTCCGTCGGCAATCCGTCCCGGAGTCATCCAGGGGTCCCCGTCATGACCACATTCGAACGGCTGTCACAAATCCTCGTGCAGCGCTACAAGCTGGACCCTGAGCGGCTCACGCCCGATCAATCGCTCGGGGCGCTCGGCATCGATTCGCTCGGCATGGTCGAGATACTCTTCTTCATCGAAGAGGAGTTCGGCGTGCACCTGCCTTCGGAGGGTGTCACGTTCGGGACCCTGGAAGAAGCGGCGAAGTATATCGATGAGCTGATCACGAAGCAGAAGGCGACACCGCGGCGCCGCGGACAGTCGACGCCGCCACACCCCGCCTCGACGGACCCGGGAACGTGAGACGCGTTGCCGTTACCGGTATCGGCCTCATCTCACCCCTCGGCAACAGCTGTGCGGAAGCGCTCGCCAGCGCAGCGGCCGGCCGCTCCGCCATCGGCCGCATCGAGGCACCTTGGGCGGAGCGCCTGACTTCCCCTATCGCAGCCTGTGCCCGATTCCAGGGGGAAGAGCACTTTGCATCGCCGCGGCTGCGGATGTTGGATCGCGTCGGTCAATTGGCGTTGGTCGCTGCGCGGCAGGCGATCACCGACGCGCGCCTCGATGTCGCAGCGGCGGACCGGGAGCGCGCCGGTGTCTTCATCGGCAGCGGGATGGGAGGCGCTCTCGCCACCGACGACGGCTATCTCACGCTTTATCGCGACGGCAGCGATCGTCTGAAGCCCTTCACTGTCCTCATGGGCATGACGAACGCGCCGGCCGCTTGGATCGGTATCGAGTACGACCTCAAAGGTCCTAACCTCACCTATTCCACCGCCTGTTCCTCCTCGGCGGTCTCGATCGGCGAGGCCTGGTCGCGCCTGAGGCGCGGCGAGATCGACCTCGCCATCGCAGGCGGCTCGGAGGCGCCGCTCGCGTACGGAGCGATGAAGGCATGGGAGGCGCTGCACACCCTCGCGAGCGTCGACCCTGACGATCCCGCCAGTTCCTGCAAGCCCTTTTCCGCGAATCGCACCGGCCTCGTGTTGGGCGAAGGCGCCGCGATCCTCGTCCTCGAGGACTGGACGCGCGCTATCGATCGCGGCGCGGTCATTCATGGAGAGCTCCTGGGCTACGGACTGTCGACGGATGCCAGTCACATCACCCGGCCCACGATCGCCGGCCAGGCAGCCGCCATGCGCGCGGCGCTCCGCTCCGGTGAGATCGCGCCCGATGCCATCGACAGCATCAATGCTCACGGTACGGGCACTCAGGCCAACGACTCCGTCGAGACGGCGGCGATCAAAGAGGTGTTCGGTGAGCGTGCCTACCGCCTGCCGGTGAGCGCCACCAAGGCCATCCACGGCCACCTGCTCGGCGCGAGCGGTGCGCTCGAGCTCGCACTCGCGTTGCTCGCCCTCGAGGAGGACATCGTCCTGCCGACCATGCACCTCGGGATGCCCGCTCCGGACTGTGATCTCGATTACGTGCCGAATGCCGCGCGCCGCGGGACGGGCGCACGCACTGTCATGTCGAGCTCATTCGCTTTCGGCGGCACCAACGCCGTGCTGATCGCCGGCAAACACGGCGCGTAGCGCCTCTCAGGACGGCCTATCGAGCGGCACTCCACTGCGGGCGAGAACGGCCCGCAGGTCGCGGATCGCCGGGAATACCTCGTTGTTCCAGTCAGCGCCTTGGGCATCGTATGCCCGCTGCTCATGCTCGACGATGTCCTTGTCCTCGCGGAAGATCCGCTCCGTGAACCAGGCGAAGAACGGCCAGGCGAGATGGATGAGGCCCGGGATTGGCGGCTTCTTGACCGAGAGATAGCCGAAGGTGCGGTTGGTTCGCTGCTCGGCATCGAGCGGGATGTAGCAGAGCCAGACGTCCAGCACCGGATCCGAGGATTCCTGAATGTTGCGTCCCACCCAGACTCGCAGACTCTGCGAGGGATAGTCGGTGCGGATCCGCATGTGATCGCGGAAGTCCTGCCTGGCCTCGCCGCGCTTGCGCATCATGTCGACGATCACGCGCTCGCCCATGGACTGCTTGCCCGCCGTGCGGCTGAAGGAGTACTCGACCTCGGCCCAGTGCTCCCCGTGGTGGCGCCCGAGACAGCTCGCGCGAATGGAGCCCATCTGCTTGCGATGCATGAACTGGTGGTTCATGTCGAAGAGATTCTCGTGCATGAAGGTGTAGTGGCAGGCCACCTCGCGGTTGAGCCGCCGGGTCTTGTAGTCGCGGCGCTGCGAGGAGCCGAGCGGCCCGGCGGGCAGGCGCGCTTCGGCGAGCGCCGGATTGCCCGGGAAGACGAAGATGAGGCCATCGATCTCCCGCACCGGATAGCTGCGAACGCCGTTCGGCACCCGCTCCCGGCCGAGGTAGGGCACATCGACGCACTTGCCGCTGCAGTCGTACGCCCAGCCGTGGTAGTGGCACTTCACGCCATCGCCCTGGACCACCCCGAGGTGCAGTGGGACCTGTCGATGCGCGCAGCGGTCCTCGAGCGCGAAGACTTTGCCGCTTGCGCCGCGGTAGAGCGCGATGGGATCTGCCCCGAACCGACGTCCCACGATCTTGCCTGGCTTCACCTCGTCCGACCACGCCAGTGGATACCAGTAATCGGGATTCGCGGCCGTACGCCGCAGGTCCAGGGTGGCCGCCGCAACGGCCGGTAGCGTGGCGGTCAGAATCGAATGGTCGTCCGGCATCGGCCGTGCCCCCAACTGTTATCCGAAGTCCTCAAGGTTACGCCAGATCGGGCACGGGCTCTATCAGGCCGGCATCGTTCGGTGCTTTGACCGCGTAGAGGCGCCGGCTCACCTGCCAGGCCACCATGGTATCGCTCGGGTACGGCACCAGCGCGGCTTTTGCCTCCTGCGGGCTACCCTCGAGCCAGGCCTCGTGATGCTCCTCGCGCAGCACCGCGGGCATCCGCTGCTTCTCGTTGTGGATCTGCGCCATGAGGCTGTTCGGCGGAAGGGTGATGAGCGCGCACGAGAGCATCTCGGAGCCGTCCGCCTGGCGCCTGCGGTCCCAGAGCCCCGCGACACCAAAGACCGCTCGATCGGCAAGATGCACGTAGAACGGCTCCTTGCGGCCATCCTCGAAGACGTGCGGCTCGTAGAAGCCGACCATCACCAGGATGCAGCGCTGGCGGCGCTCCCAGGGCTGCTTCCAGGCGTACCAGGTCTCGAGTTTCTCGACGGTCGCATTGATGAGCGGAAAATTGGCCTCTCCCTGAAACGGCAGCAGTCCCCAACGCATCATGCGGCCGGTGACCGTGCCCTCATGACTGAGCACCACGGGCACGGGGTCCGTCGGCAGGACGCGCCAGCTCGGCTCGAAGTGCCAAAGGGGCTCGAGCACCCGCCAGTACCGCTCCGCGGCGGCCTGCGAGGGGGTCTGGTAGCGAGCGCACATGACTTCGGCGTCGGCCCGTCACTCCCAGGCGTTCGCGTTCTTGGGATAGCCCGGGCGCTGGACGCGCACGATGCAGAACCGTTGGCCGGTCGGGGCCTGCATGACGACCCAACGCTCGAGGCGCTCGACGATGACCGCCCCGAGGCTCTCCAGCCTCGCGACCTCCGCGGGGATGTCGTCGGTCTCGATGTCGAGGTGAACGCGGCTCTCGTGCTCGACGCGCTGGATCTGGACGATGGGCTCATCCGGCGGCGTCTCCAACATGCGGTACTTGCCGCGCGTCCCCGGATGCTTCAGGTCCACCGGCCGCCCGAGCGCCTGCCCCCAGAAGCGCGCGGCCTCATCGACGTCGGAAGTCTTGCAATCGATCAGAATGGCGCAGAGGCGGGAATGGTGCATCCCGGCATTATAGCTGCCCGAGCCCTATGGCCTGGGCCTGGCGCGAGAAAGGGCAGCCAGCCCCTTCCCGGCGAACCGGAAAGGGGCTGGCTCGGTCGATCAGTGAAGCTCCCTCAGGATCGTATAAGCGATCGCCAGGTTCGCAGCGTTGGGGGTGCCGATCCCCGCGCCGTCATCGTACCCGGGCAGTCCGAAGTAGAACCAGTCGTCGCCCGAGGTGATGTCGTCGAAGGGTCTCGCCTTGCCGTACCCCAGGTGTTGCAGCCCGTAGAGCACCGGATTGAGCAGGCCCACGCGTCCTCCGGCCGCCTGATCGACCAGTGCGGTGACGCCGTTGAGCTGCGGAGCGGCGAAGCTCGTGCCGCCGAAGCCGGCCTGGGCGCAGCCTGGATTCTTGCCCGCGGGGAAGTCGGTGCAGTCGACGACGACGTATCCGGTCTCCGGATCCGAGTTCACCGAGAGATCCGGCACGTTGCGGCCCGCGAAACCGGCCGGCAGATCGATGAGGTCCTGCGCACCGGTCGTATCCGGGAAGTTGTTCGGATAGAAGATCAGACTCTGTCCCGGCTCGGTCCGCCGCATGCCGGCGGTGAACTGCTGATAGAAGGGAATGGGCCAGAAGGAGCTCACGCCGCCACCGGCGCCTCCCGGAAAGATGTCATTGACCGTCAGCCCGAGGTTGGGGAGGCAGTTCTGCCACGCGGAAGCCAGGTAATCCCAGCCCCACACCTGCTCGGAGGCGATCTGGATGTCGGGGCAGCCGGCCTCGGGGATCCCGGGAACGGTTACCCCGGCCGTCGTGCCGCCTGCGGCGGTGATATAGGGATCGCTCGCCGGGTAGTCCACGGATAGCTGCTTGGAGAACTGCGGGAAAGGCGCAGGTCCGTTTGCATCGTAGGCCCCGGAATCGCCCGAGGCGGTGAAGATCGACTGGCCCTGCGCGGCGCCCTCGAGCAACGCCTGGTCGATCGCGATCATCTGCCCCGTCAGATCCTGACCGTCATTCAACGCGGCGAAGTAGAATTCCTCCGGCTGACCCCAGCTGATGGAGACGCTGTCAGCTTTGTTGTCTGACACGGCGGTGTAGAAGATGTCGAGGAACGCATTGTTGGTGTTCGGCGCGACATAGACGAGGAGCTTGGCATCGGGAGCGATACCGCCCGACTGCTCGATATCGAGCGAGGTCTCATCGTCGCCGACCCTGGCCTTCACGGGTGTCCCGCCATCCACCGCCACTCGGGTGATGCGGTTGGGCCGTACCTTGAGACCGATGTCGTTCCAGTACGCCTCGATGTCAGCCACGTTGAAGTTGGCGAGCGTCATGATGCCCACCGTCTGACCGCGGCCGCGGATGCCCGCGCGATAGAGGGGATTCACATCGTAGAAATTGGCGAAGTCCCCAACCGTGAACTCCTCGGGCATGCCGGTCGCGGTTCCACTCTTCGGCCAGGTGACCGCACGGGGAGTTACTTTGGCAAACGCGCCCGCACCCAGGCGCTCGGTCTTCGGCCGGAACTTGCCCGGCTCGTTGCTGAGGCCGGGGACTGCGAGCACCATGGGTGAGAACTCGCTCGGCAGCACGTAGCGCCACGCAGGCCGGTGGAAGCGCTGGCCGTTGCGCGTGACATCGTGCAGTTGCGTGGAGAGAGCGGCGTTGAGTTGAGCGGCGGTGCCGGTGACCGTGATATCCAGGTTATCGGCGTAGATCTTGTCCACGGTGATCCCGAACGACTCGAGGAAATGCACGAACTGCCGGATCTGGTGATTGGAAGGCGCGAAGCGGTCGCGGAACTGGCCGACGGTGAGGAAGCGGTGGAAATTGCGACTGCCGGGCGTGACGGTCTCGGCAACGAATCTCTGCAGGCCCGGCAGATCCGTGACGTTGAAGAAGATGGACGTCGTGATGAGCGTACTCGAGGCCGTAGGCCCCGCGTCATTCGTGGCAGCGTTGAGTCGATTGGGTGCGGCGGCGGCTGTACCGAGGAGTCCCACGGCACACGCTGCCGTCAAGAGGCATGTGTGAAGGCGCATGTTGTATCCCTGGAAGTTGGTTAACGCTTGTTGTACGTCGCGCGTCGGGCCCCTATATCCCCGCGTCGGGCCACTGGCCGCGGCAACGCTTCGGCATCAGTATAGCGCCCCAGCCCGAGCCTGCGTACGCTCGCGGGCGCGCCCTGGCCGCCGCTGCCGTTGCCACGCCCATGTTTCACCCCTCGATACCGGCCATGGGCGTCAAGCTCCTGATCGCGCTCGAATTGTTACCGCATGGTAGGATTCGTACAAATGAGCCGTCCCCTGTTGAGCGTGCCGCCCGGGCGTGCGCCGTGAGTGCCGCGAAAGCCCGCGTTGGGTTGCGGATCAAGCACTTCCACAGGCATGTGCGGATCTGGATCGCGCTCGCGGTCGGCATCGCCAGCTTCTTTGTGGTTCCAGCGGGGCCGTCGCTCATCATCCGGATGCTGGTGAGCTGGAACTGCGCCGTTGCGCTTTTCCTGGTCACGATCTACCTCTGGATGATGCGCATGACGCCGCAGCAGATTTCGGCGCACTACGTAGAGGAGGACCCTTCGGCTCCCGTCATTCTCGTGGTGGCCACTGCCGCGGCGCTCTTGAGCATGGTCGCCATCGTCGAGCCGCTTGCAGCACTCCATCACGGAGGCCATGGCCGGCAACTCGCGCGTCTCGCGCTCGCGCCCATCACGCTCATCAATTCGTGGCTGCTGGTGCCCACCATGTTCACCATGCACTATGCCGACATGTTCTACAGCGCTCCTTCGAAGGAGCGCCCGCTGGCATTCCCGAAAACGGAAATGCCGGCGTTCTGGGACTTCGCCTATTTCTCGTTCACCATCTCCGCGGCCTGCCAGACCGCGGATGTCGCCACGACGCACGTGTCCATCCGCCGGGTGGTCACTTTCCATGAGATCGTCGCCTTTGCGTTCAACGTCGCCATACTCGGCTTCGCGATCAACATCACCGCCGGCCTCATCTCCGGTTAGCCCGCCCGATGCGAAACACCCCGGACGGATCAACCCTCTCTCCCGATCGTTGTGATAAAGCGCATGCGTAGCCTCAACCTGCGATTCTTCGGTTCCGTCCTCCTTCTTGCCATGCTGCTCGCGGGCTGCAACAAGCTGGGTCTCGACAAGCTCGGCCTCGGCCGTCAGCAGCACTCGACGGAGCTGCCTTCCGCGAAGGAGCTGAAGACCATCCACTACATGTCCCAGTCGGCGGGGCCCGACGGGCGGCAGGTTTTCGATCATCTCGAGCAGGCAAAATCCTGCCACGACCTCGAGATCGCGATGCGCTGGAATCGGCCGCCGGACATGAAAGGCGGCCCTTTCAACGCGAAGATGGTTTATCTCGACTCAGCCGTGCCTGCGAGCCTGCCGAAGAACACCGAGGTCTTCATCTCCGGCGAGATCGAGCAGGGGGAGTCGCAACCCTCCGGCTCCTCCGTCTGGGCGCTGAAATTGAAGGACGGCAGCGAGCTGCAGGCGATCGAGTCGACGGAGTATGTGCAGAAGCAGGCAGAGGCCCAACAGGAAGGCGGACAGGCGACGATGGTCCATCCCTACACTCACGGGCGGGCGCTCTGCGCCTACGGCATATATCAGGGCAACTCGGGCCTGTCGCTGGATCAGAAGCAGCACGTGCCTCTGGTTTCGGTCCTCTTCGCAATGGATCGGCGCCGGTAAGGAGTGTCAGAAGTCTTATTCGGAACATGCCTGACACAGCGCTCTTTAGCGGGAGGTGACCGGTCTCACATTTCCGCGCAAAGTCACGTGCTATTGTCATTTTTTACCAGGAGCCCGGAGCTCGCATCATGGTAGAAAAGAGCGGCCGCGAGGACGGTCACCGCGACCCGATCAGGATTCTGCTGATCGAGGATATGGAGCTGGAGGCGGAGCTCACCCTGCGCGAGCTGCGCAGGCACGGCATCACTCCTCTCGTGGAGCGCGTGGAGACCGATGAGGCCATGCGCGCGGCGCTGAGGGATTTCAAGCCGGCGATCATTCTCTCCGATTTCAGTCTCCCTAAGTTCGATGGGCTGCGCGCGCTCGATGTCGCGCGCGAGTGCGCGCCCGAGGTGCCCTTTCTCTTCGTCTCCGGGACGATCGGTGAGGAGCGCGCCATCGAGGCGCTGCGGCGCGGTGCCGTCGATTACGTTCTCAAGAGCAATCTCGCGCGCCT
>DASUHA010000052.1:0-36941 GCA_036273735.1 Steroidobacteraceae bacterium
CCCACCAGGTAATTGACCGAGGTGGCCACTACCGGCGCCAGTGGATCCCGCACCACTACGACCCGCAGCCCGTTCGCCAGCGTCTCCCGGGCGACCTGCGTGCCGAGCGAGCCGGCCGCAGCCGCGTGCGACTGAGATGCCCATGCTGCCAGGCAGATGGCGAATGCCGAGATCAGAGGTGCGCGCATTTGGTTTTCTCGGGACAAAAGGAAAAGGGAGCCTGCCCGCGTAATAGCAGGCTGGCTCCCCGCTCTCGATGCCGTTTGCGGCCGGGACTAACCCACGATCGGCCGCTCGCGGCATCACACATCGGACCTTCGCCGCGTCCTTTGGTTCGCCGTGCGGATGAACTAGCCGGACTTCAGCTGCTGGGCCGCGAATTCGTAGTTGGCGAGCTTGGTGAGGAAGTTCTCGGTGAAGTCCGGTCGGCGGTTGCGGAAGTCGATGTAGTACGCGTGCTCCCAGACATCGAGCACGAGCAAGGCCTTGCCCTCGCCGCTCGCGAGCGGCAGACCGGCATTCGCCGTCTTCGAGACTTTCAGGCGACCGTCCTTGCCGAGGACCAGCCAGGCCCAGCCCGAGCCGAACTGGCCGACCGCCGCGGTCTTGAAGGTTTCCCTGAACTTCTCGACGCTGCCGAAGTCACTGACGAGCTTCTTCTCGAGATCGCCCGGGATGCCGCCGCCGCTCGGCGAGAGGCAATTCCAGAAAAAGCTGTGATTCCAATGCTGGCCCGCATTGTTGAAGACGGGAGTCAGGTCCTCACGGCCATGGGCGAGCTTGATCAGCTCCTCGAGCGTCTTGTCCTTGAGCGCATCATTCTTGTCCACCAGGCCGTTGAGCGCGGCGACGTATGCCTGATGGTGCTTGCCATGGTGAAACTCGAGGGTCTCCTGGCACATGCCGCGGGCGGCGAGTGCGCCAGGCGCAAACGGAAGCGAGGGGAGGGTGAAGGTCACGGGTGCTCTCCGGCAATCGGTGGACGAGGGATGCGCGCAAAGCGCGAGCCCGAAGGCTAGGAAATCGATCGGAATTTGTCTACTTTCGTCACTATCTTGTTCAGCCCCCGCTCAGTGAGGGGCCGTAAGAATGCATAATCGCCCGCTCGGGAACGAGACCGGGCAAAAGCGGAAGATGCACCTACAGGCACGAGAGTTCGCGCGCGTACCGCTGTCGCTGCTGACGCGGCTGCGCTTGATCCTGTTCGGGCATGAAGACCTCGCGGGCATCGTGTTCTGGGCCACGCTGGTCGGATTCTTCGGTGCACTCGCGAGCGTGATCTTCCGCGAGTCCATCCGGCTCTTTACCCGTCTCTTCACCGGCTTCACCTACATCGGCCCGGGCTCGGGCCTGGTCGATGCGGCCTCGAGCCTGGTCTGGTGGCATCGTGCCCTCGTGCCCGTGGTCGGCGGCGTCCTGGCCGGGGCCGTGCTGCATTTCGTCGGTCGCACGTTCGTCTCTTCAAAGGCCGTCGACTACATGGAGGCGGTCATCGTCGGCGACGGCAAGATCGGCTTTCGCGCATCCATATTGCGCAGCTTCGGATCGCTCCTCACCATCTCCTCGGGCGGCTCGATCGGACGAGAGGGCTCGATGGTGCAGCTCTCCGCGATGCTCGGATCGCGGCTCGGCCTCTTCGCGCGCGCACCGATCCCCCGCCTGCGTCTGATGGTTGCGTGCGGCGCGGCAGCCGGTATCGCGGCGGCCTACAACGCGCCCATCTCGGGCGCGTTGTTCGTTTCGGAAATCGTGCTCGGCTCGACCGCCATGGAGAGCTTCGGTCCTCTCGTCGTCTCCTCCGTGGTCTCCAACGCGACCATCCATCGCTTCCTTGGATACGGGCCGGTCTTCGACGTCCCGCATGTGGCGTGGTCATCCTCAAACATCGAGCTGATCTTCTACGTGGTGCTGGGGGTACTGCTGGGGCATCTCGCGCCTCCTTTCCTCGCGGGGCTCGATTTCGCCAAATCGCAGTTCGTTCGCCTGAAGCTGCCGCTCTACTGGCAGTTGGGTCTCGGTGGAGTGATCGTCGGCGCCATTTCGATCTTCGTTCCCCAGGTCTGGGGCAACGGCTACAGCGTGGTCAGCCACATCCTCCAGGGCCAGATCCTCGGCCTGGCTCTGCTGCTGATCCTGGTGGCGAAGGTGGTCGCGACTTCGGCGACCGTGGGCTCGGGAGGCGTCGGCGGTGTCCTGACGCCCTCGCTCTTCATCGGCGCCGCCGTGGGTGGACTCGTCGGAGGTGCGCTGCACAGTCTGATGCCGCACACCGCCTCCGTGCCCGCAGCCTACGCGTTGATCGGCATGGGTGGATTCCTCGCTGCGACCACTCAGGCGCCCCTCACCTCGATCCTGATGATCTTCGAGATGACTCTCGACTACAACGTGGTGCTCCCCCTGATGCTGGCCTGTGTGACAGCACACTACACGGCGAAGGTCTACCGGAAGGGGCAGTCGGTCTATCACGCCAGTCTGAGTCGTGCGATCGTCGCCGAGCACGGCGATGACTGGCGATTGCGGACCGTCGAGGCGCTGGTGAAGCCGCCCGCGGCCGTGGTCACCGCGACGACGAGTCTCGCGGACATCTTCGACCAGCTCCCGAAGCGGCCGCTGCAGCGCGTCTACGTGACGAGCGGCGATGACCTCGTGTCCTGGTTCGATCCCCGCAAGGTCCTCGACCGGCTGCAGAAGGGTGAGATCGATTGGGGGCTGCCGGCCGAGGCGATCTCGCTGCCGGTGAATTTCGCGCTCGCTCCGGACATGTCCCTCTGTGAGGCACTCGATGGCTTCCTGCGGGAACAGGCCACCGCGCTGCCGGTCACCCCGGGCCAATGGCGCCATACGCTGATGGGTGAGGTGTCGCGCAGCGACGTGCTCCTCGCCATCCAGGACCGCCTGACATATCCTAAGTAGATTGGGTAAAAGTCGGCTGCGCCGCTTTTACCGAGCCTTGCCGTTACTTGTTCGATCCCGCGGTCGCAACGCGGCTTGCGCCCGCTTCGTCACAATTTGCCACTAAGAATCAGCGTAATGGCCGGTTTGCAGCATCACCGGCCCTCCCGCATCCCTTGTACTGGTCCTCGACGGCGCGAAGTGCGCCAGCACACAGCAAGAGGGCCAGCATATGAGCATCCCGAGCAACAAGGTCCGTGTGGGACTGGGTATCACGGTAGCCGCGATGGCCTTTGCCGCTTTGCCGGCATCGGCCGCCACCCAGGGGGCAGAGCAACCCGCTTCCAAGCAGGTGAACATCGGCGTGTTCACCGGGCTCGCCGTCGGAGCGGCGGCAGGCGGTCCGATCGGCGCGGTGGTGGGCATGGTCGCCGGCGCCTGGCTGGGCGATCACTATCACCGCCAGAGTGAAGCCAACCACGCGCTCGCCGCGGACAACGACAATCTCACCAAGAGCCTGCGTCGCAGCGAGGACGAACGCCAAGGCCTCGCCGGCAGGCTGGACCTCGCGACGCACTCGCTCGCTGCCACTCAGGCGCAGCGCGCAGACCTCGATCGGACGGTGCAGCTGTCCGATGACATCCAGACGGATGTCGCCTTCAGGACGGCCGATGTCTCGATCAACAGCCTGCAGCTTCCCGGACTGCAGAAGATAGGAGCGCTGGCCGCATCGCTCCCGCCGGGAGCGAAGGTGCGGATCGATGGCTATGCCGATCCACGCGGGCCTGCGACCCTCAATGACGATCTGTCGCTGCGTCGCGCGGAGGCTGTTGCCCTGACACTCGAGCAGGCGGGGTGCCCGCAGGAGAGGCTGGTGGTCCAGGCGCACGGGGCATCGGAGTCGAAGAGCCCGCGGGGTGATCTGGACGCCTACGCCTTCGACCGACGCGTGACCGTGCGGTTGGAAAGCCCCGCGGTCGCGCGGGCGGAGGCACAGGGGGAGGCGCCGCCGGCGCTCGCTTCCCGGCAATGAATCGCTCGGGAGCGATTGCTCGGCGCAATCCTTGCGCCTCGGCCTTCGGCCCGCCTCACGGCGTCCAAAGCCGCTCCCGGCGGTTTTGTCATAACGACACGCGTTTGGGCGTGTCGGCCCGCGAGGGCGAGGCCCAGGACGGGCCGAGTAATGATCATTCGACATAACCTGCGGGCCGGGTGAAGAGCATCGCAATTCGGCGCACTGCTTCTTCACCCGGCCCGCGCTTATCTGGCAGCCTGTCTCACGAACCAAACTCCGCATCCCCGGAGAAAGTGTCATGCTGCCGACCGTCACGATCGAATCGACCAGAATCCTCTCCACTTTCGACGTGGAGCTGCTGCTCGCCGGTATCGTCGTCATCGCCGCGATCGGCTGGATGATGATGAACCGCTTCCGCCATCACCGCTGAGCGCGCACCACCTCCGCGAGCGTGCCGAACATCTGGTCGATGTGCGAGCGCTCGAGGACGAGGGGCGGCGAGAGCGCGATGATGTCGCCGGTCTGGCGGACCAGCAGGCCGCGCTCGAAGCATTCGAGAAAGATCCCATGAGCTCGGGCGCCGGGCAGGCCTGAGACCGGCTCGAGCTCGAGGCCGAGGATCAGTCCGTAGTTGCGCACGTCGATGACGTGCGGCAGTCCGCGCAGGGAATGGGCGGCATCCTCCCAGTACTTCCCGAGTGACTTGGCCTTCGTCAGGAGGCCCTCGCGCTCGTAGATTCCCAGCGCGGCGAGCGCGGCAGCGCAGGACGCCGGATGCGCCGAATAAGTATAGCCGTGAAACAGCTCGATCGTTCCTTCCGGGCCCTGCATGAAGGCATCATGGACGGACCGCTTCACCAGCACGGCGCCCATCGGAATCGCACCGTTGGTGAGACCCTTCGCGGCGGTGATGATGTCGGGGGTCACGCCGAACTCCTGAGCGGCGAACGGCGCGCCAACACGTCCGAAGCCCGTGATCACCTCGTCGAAGATGAGGAGAATGCCGTGACGGTCGCAGATCTGGCGCAGGCGCTCGAGATACCCGCGCGGCGGGATCAGTACCCCGGTCGAGCCTGCGACCGGCTCCACGATCACGGCAGCGACCGTCGAGGGGTCGTGGAGCGTCACCAGGCGCTCGAGCTCCTCCGCGAGCTCCGCGCCGTGTGCGGGCTGACCGCGGGAGAATGCATTGCGCTTCAAGTCGTGGGTATGCGTCAGGTGATCCACGCCTGGCAGCAGGGAGCCGGACCACATCTTGCGGTTGCTGACGATGCCGCCGACGGAGATGCCGCCGAATCCCACGCCGTGGTAGGCGCGCTCACGGCCGATGAGCCGGGTACGGGCTGCATCGCCGCGGGCGCGGTGGTAGGCGAGAGCGATCTTGAGCGCAGTGTCCACTGACTCCGAGCCCGAGTTGGTGAAGAACACCCGGTCGAGCCCCTGCGGCGCAATCTTCGCGAGCGCATTGGCGAGCTCGAACGCGGACGGGTGGGCCATCTGGAAAGTGGGCGCGAAGTCGAGGGTCGCGAGCTGGCGCGAAACCGCCTCGGTGATCTCACTGCGGCTGTGACCGGCGTTGACGCACCAGAGTCCCGCGACCCCGTCCAGAATCTGCCTGCCCTCGGGCGTGAAGTAATGCATGCCGCTTGCTCGGGCGAGCATGCGGGGCTTTGCCTTGAACTGGCGGTTCGCCGTGAAGGGCATCCAGAACGCATCGAGCGCGTCGCGGGAGAGGGGATCGGAGACGGCCATGAGGTAGCTCGCAGTAGTGGCTGGGGCGGGCGGGAGCCCCTTATCATAAGGAAATGCCGCACGCTCAGACAAACTGGGGGCTCGTTTGCGTAGCCTGAGCCCGGGATCGTGACGCCCGGGCAGTACCTGGCCAGCGTGCCACGCGGCCTCGCCGACCTTCTGGCCCGGGAGCTGACGACTTTCGGCGCGACCGATGTGAAAGAGCGGACGACCGGCGTGGCGTTCTCCGGGACGCTCGAGACCGCGTATCGCGCCTGTCTCGAATCGCGGCTCGCCAACCGGGTGTTCCTCGAGATCGCTCGCTTCGAAGCCGCGAGCGCAGACGCTTTCTACTCAGCGGCCAGGGAGATCGAATGGACCCGACATATCGGGCCACACGCCACCCTGGCATGCGATTTCAGCGGCAAGCATCCGTCGATCACGCACAGTCATTTTGGAGCGCTGAAGCTGAAGGATGCCATCGTGGACGCGGTGCGCGATGCGAGCGGTGCCCGACCGGACATCATGTTGGAACGGCCGAGCGTGCGCGTGCATGCGCACGCCCGCGACGCGCGGATTACCCTGTCCATCGACCTCTCCGGCGAGAGTCTGCACCGCCGCGGCTATCGGGGCGCCGGCGGTGAGGCGCCTCTGAAAGAGAACGTTGCGGCCGGTATGCTGGTGCGGGCCGGCTGGCCGGAGCTGGCGGCTGCCGGCGCTCAATTCCTCGATCCGATGTGCGGCTCCGGGACGCTGGTCATCGAGGCGGCGCTGATCGCTGCGCACTGCGCACCGGCGCTGCGCCGCGAATATTTCGGGTTCCTCGGCTGGCGCGGGCATGATGCGGCGCTGTGGCGACGGGTACGGGAGGAGGCGCAGGCTCGCAGCCTCGCTGGCGCGCAGCCGACGATGATTTTGCGCGGCAGCGATCGCGATCCGCTGGCAGTGAGGGACGCGCGCGCCAATGCTCAACACGCGGGTATCGGCTCATGGGTGCAGTTCGAGGTGCGGCAGCTGGCTGATGCGGAGCCGGCGACGGCCGCTGAGCCGTCTGGCGACGACGCTGACGGTGATGTGGCTGGCGGCAGTCAGACGCGGGCTGCCACAGGCCTTCTGTGCACCAACCCTCCTTACGGCGTGCGACTGGATGATCTCGAGGCGGCGCGAGCCGTCCATCGCGAGCTCGGCGAGGTGCTGCGCGAGCGGTTTCAGGGCTGGCACGCGGCCGTGCTGACCGGTGCGCCGCAGCTCGGCATGGAGTTGGGGATCCGCGCGGCCCGCACCCACGCCCTCTGGAACGGCGCGATCGAGTGCCGGCTGCTCAGGATGACGGTGGAAGCAGCGAGCCTACGGCGACCGGGCAGTCTCGGGCGCGGCGAGGCGACGCTGCGCGACACGCCAGGCGCGCGGATGTTCGCGAATCGCCTAGAAAAGAACCTGAAGCGCCTGCGCACCTGGGCAGACAGGTCGGGGGTGTCGTGTTACCGGTTATACGATGCCGACATGCCGGAGTACGCGTTTGCGATCGACGTGTACCAAACCCTCGGGCCGGAGGAGACCTGGCTCTATGCTCAGGAGTACGCGCCGCCGGCCGAAATAGAGGAGGAGGCGGTGCGCCGCCGCCGCGGCGAAGCGCTGTCGGCATTGCCGGGAGTCGCCGGCGCATCACCCGAGCACATCAAGTTGCGCACGCGCCGCCGCACGCCCCGAGGTGAGCAATACGGCAAAGTCGCGGAGCAGGGTAAGTTTCATACGGTGCTCGAGGGCGGGCTGCGCTTCCTGGTCAACTTCGATGACTACCTCGACACCGGGCTGTTTCTCGATCACCGGATCACCCGGGCGCGGCTGCGCGAGGCGGCTGCCGGCCGGCGCTTCCTCAATCTCTTCGCCTACACAGGCACCGCGACCGTGTATGCAGCGGCGGGTGGTGCGGCGACGACGACGTCCGTCGACCTCTCGCGGACCTATCTCGACTGGGCACGACGCAACCTGGCGCTCAACGGCGTTGGATCGGAGGCGCACGAATTCATCCAGGCCGACTGTCTGGAATGGCTGCGGGATGATGGGCGGCGACCCGAGCGCTACGATCTGATCTTCCTCGATCCGCCGACCTTCTCCAACTCCAAGCGCATGCAGGGTGTGCTCGACATCGAGCGCGATCATCCGGCGCTGATCGAGGCCTGCATGGACCTGCTCGCGCCCGGTGGACTGCTGATCTTCTCGACCAACGCCCAGCGTTTCAAGCTGGATTCGGCGCTGGCGCAACGTTATGCAGTACGTGACGTCTCTGCCGCCACCCTACCGCGCGATTTCGAGCGTAACCCCCGGATTCACCGCTGTTTCGAGATGCGGCGATTCTGACCTTTCATGTATCCTCCATGTAGGGTTGAAACGCGCGTATAGTTGAAACGCATGTCGCAATGCTTGGGCGGCAGCATGGCAGTTCGAGATATCGACTCGGGGAGAGGGAAGATGAAGAACAGATTCCTCTTGCTGGCCGCAGCGGTAGCGCTCGTCTCGCCCGCGCTGAGTCAGGCCACCGTCTTCAAGATCTCAGATCCAGACTTTGTAGTAGTCCCCTACTTTGGGGGGATCACCGTCTCGGGAACGCTCACCACGGACGGGAAGACGGGGGAACTGAGCCGGGCTGACATTGAGAGCTTTGACTTGAGCTTGTCTGATGGATCGGTCACCGATTCGCTGAACTCGGCGGCAGGCGCTACGGCCGTCTTACAGGCGGCACTCCCCTTTATGACAGACGGACTGTCGGTTTCAGGGAGCCACCTGAATTTCGACTTCGGCCCTGACTCCGCGGGAATTCTCAATTTTTTCGCGCCGAAGGACAACATTCCGTCTTTTATCATCTGGAGCATGTCCGGTGGGTTCGCTGGCTGTCCTTGCGACCCACTCTCCGCAGTCCCCCCTGGCAGCGATTCCGTGCGGCTCAGCGACGGGTTCTCACAGTCTCAGGCGGTAGGCTCGGGTCTGCTCGGCGGGCCGTCCACCGTTGATGTGACCATCGGAAGAGCCGAAGCGGCCGCCGCTCCCGAGATCGACCCTGACATGACGGCTGGTGGCCTGACGTTGCTGCTGGGAGCGTTGACTGTCCTGCGCGGACGCCGCCAAAAGCCGGGTTCACTACCTGTCTGATGCATCGTCGCTGGACGCGCTCCGCCTCGCGCCCGGGTCCGGCGCGGGCCCTTCGCGTAAACCTGCTGTGGCCGAGCGTTTTCCGCTGAAGGAATTGCGCCTTTACGCCTCGCCGGGGCGCACGAATTCATCCAGGCGACTGTCTGGAATGGCTGCGCGATGATGCCCGCGCGCGCGAGCGCTACGATCTCATCTTCCTCGACCCGCCGACCTTCTCCAACTCCAAGCGCATGCAGGGCGTGCTCGACATCGAGCGCGACCATCAGGGGCTGATCGAGGCCTGCATGGGGCTGCTCGCGCCCGATGGAGCAGCGCTGCAAGCTGGATCCGGCGCTGGTGCAACGTTATTCAATACGTGACATCTCCGCTGCCACGCTGCCCCGCAATTTCGAGCGCAACCCGCGGATTCACCGCTGTTTCGAGGTGCGGCGATTCTGATACCCGAGCGGGTAACTTCAAGTACCCCCATCGCCATCGGGCGCAAGGCGGTCGAAGGCGAGCGTCAGCTCTCCTTTTCGCACACGCTCGGCACAACGCGGTACCCGGAGACGAAGCGCCCCTCGGATGTCTCTGTCCAGATCCACTCGACGTCCTCATTCTCGGCACATTCGACATTCAATAGCGTGGAGCTCAATCGTGGATTGCTCGGTGCAGGCGCCAGGATAACCCGCTTGCGGCTCGAATCTTCGCAGCTCATGGCTTCTTACCTTGCAGAACGAAAGAGAATGATCGTCCTCATAAGACGATTATTCAAGTGACAATCAGGGACTCCTGAGGCAGCACGCGGCCAATAGCCGCCAGGGCGCGAGCTACCACGCTGCGCTGGCGCCCGCGTGATCGAAGCCGGTCCGTCCGGATTTGTTGACTAGCCAACTATTTTGAAAGGTCCGATACATCCGGGCGGCTCCGGCCATGGGCGTAGCCACCGATTGCCGCAGCATCCAATGGAGACGCATTTCTGGCCGTTCTCGCTGACGGCAATGTGGACGCTGCGACGGGCGTCCATACTCTGTTGCCTCGACACCGGGTTGTTTCTCGATCAGCGGATCACCCGGGCGTGGCTGCGCCGAATGCAATGAAGGTTCAGATCATGTCACGGCAGCACTCTGATCCTCATATCACGGACCTCGAGGCTCCCGTTGTTCGTGCCCTGGAGTCCGATCAGTCCTCGGGTCGCACGTCCGTAGTCCCGAACGGCCGCAAACTTCGAGTCATTGACTCGTAGCATCCAATCGTAGCTGCCCAGCGTGTAGCGGACGATCGGCTGGCCGTTCAGCCAATATTCGACAAAGTTGCCCTGCACGACAATCCGGGTCGAATTCCACTCCCCGGGGGGATGCATTACACCCGCCGGCGAGGGGTATATGCCGAAAACTGCTCCGGTCGCGACGAGCCGGTTGGTGCCAACATAAGAGTCGTCAACCAGCTGGTATTCAGGCCCCGTCAGCCAAATGCGGGGATACTCGTGAGTGCCGCGGTAGAAAATTCCGCTGTCGCCGCCCGCGCTGATGGTCCACTGGAGCTCGAGTACGAAATCGCGGTACATCCGCGTCGATTCGAGGTCCTCCACAATGCCGCTCTTGGAGAGCACCCCGTCGTGAACCTCCCACCCGGCGGGCAGGCCCTCATGGATCCAACCCCTCAACAGTGGTGCCGACTCCCCGTGCAGGAAGTACTGCCACGGGCCGGCCGCGGCCGGGCCGGGCACCCGGGGTGGCGCTGCCAGAGAGCGCCGAGTTCGACGGGAGCGGAGCTACCGGGGCCGGGGAAGTCGACGCTCCGGCAGCCGGTGATGGGACTTGAGGGGCCACCTGGCTCGCCGCACCAAGCGACGGTAATGTCATTCGCGCGGGGACCGCGTGCTCCACTGCAGGAAGTGACTGAAATCTCATTCGTGTGCTGACGCCAGGGCTGGCGTCGCGATGGAAGAAGTGAACGAGCTGCGCTGGCACACCCCTTACCGCCAGGGTAAACGCGAAAGCCGTGCCGCCGAGGAACGCTAGCACGAAGAAGCTGCGAGTCCGCGAAGGTGTTCCGCGGCGGGGGAGGCTTCCGGACTGCTCGCGCGGCCGCGCCTGCAATTGCGCTGCAACCTCGGCTCGAGGCTTCGCGCGCCGCCGGTGGACGTATTCATCATACATTCTTTGCGGGCCTCCGCGCCGTCCGGTGCAGATGGGTGTTGGATGCACCGAGACGTGCTGGCGTTTAAATGACCAAGGCAGGCGTTGCACATGCTGCCCGAAATATCTGCCGCCGGAGATCACGGCGCAGAGATTGCTCGCGGCAGGCCCAAGACTAGGCGCTCGGGGGGTGGCATTCGCTGACTGCACCTGCAGGCGGACTCTCACGGATGACCGCTTCGGGGTCGTCAGCGGACGTGGCACCTGCAACGGAGACCTGATCGCGCCCGACCGCGCGAGGTGCGATCCCTGGACCGTGCCGCCGACCGGATGAGGAGGTGTTTACCTAAACCTGCGGTGATCGAGCGGCGATATGAGTACCGATTGTTTCTGTCTGCGTCCCGTCTGCCCTTTACAGCCGGCTACGCTTCGGGTAGGGTCGATGCGGATGTCCCGAGTGATGAAAACGCACAAGATCCCCATGAAGAAGCCCCGGGCGGGGGCTCTGGTGGATCTCGCGCGCGCTTAAGCCCGGGAGATCGCGAGTCAACCAGAGGCCCCGTCGGCACCGCCGCCGGGGCCTCGTTCGTTCTGGAGTCTGTCATGCAGTCTGGTCGTTCAGCCGGTTCCTCGCCGGTGGTTGCGATCGTCGGCGCCACTGGCGCCGTCGGCGTCGAGCTCATCCGTTGTCTCGAGGAGAGACGCTTCCCGCTGAAGGAACTGCGCCTGTATGCCTCGGCGCGTTCAGCGGGCAAGACGCTGCCCTTTCGCGGCCAGCCGCTCACGGTGCGCGAGTTGACAGACGACAGCTTCCGCGGCGTCGATGTCGCGCTCTTCTCCGCGGGCGGCAGCACCTCCAAGCGCTTCGCGCCGCTTGCCGTGGAGCAGGGCGCAGTGGTCGTGGACAACTCGTCGGCCTTCCGCATGGACGCGACAGTGCCGCTCGTCGTTCCGGAGATTAACCCCGAGGCGGTCCGCGCTCATCGCGGCATCATCGCCAATCCCAACTGCTCCACCATCATCGCCATCACTCCACTCTGGCCGGTCCATCGGACCAACCCGATCCGCCGGATGATCATCGCCACCTATCAGGCCGCCTCCGGCGGCGGCGCCGCCGCCATGGAGGAGCTGCGCGAGTCGACCCGCGCCTATCTCGAGGGCAGGCCTTACGAGAATCGCGTGCTGCCGCACCCTTATGCGTTCAACCTCTTCAGCCACAACACCCGGATCGATCCGCAGACCGGCTACAACGAGGAGGAGACCAAGGTCATGCGCGAGACGCGCAAGATCTACGGCGATGACTCGATCCGCATCGCCGCGACCTGTGTACGGGTACCGGTACTGCGCGCCCACTCCATCGCCATCAATTTCGAGTGCGAGCGGCCCATCACGCCGGAGCAGGTGCGTGACATCGTGCAGACCGCCCCTGGCGTGAAGCTGGTCGATGATGCGGAACGCAACTACTTCCCGATGCCGAAGGATGCCTCGGGCCAGGATCCGATCCTCGTCGGGCGCATCCGCCGCGATGTCAGCGATCCGAGCGGCCACTCGATCGTTCTCTTCGTCGCCGGCGACCAGCTGCTCAAAGGCGCCGCTCTGAACGCCGTGCAGATTGCAGAGTTGCTATAACAGCCTCGAAAGCGATTACAGTCATAGCAAATCACGCAGGCGGTAATACAACATCGCGAGCACCAGCGCCGGGCGGCGCAGGATCGCCCCGCCGGGAAAGTTCTGATGCGGGATGCGCGCGAACACATCGAAGCGCTCGGCCTCACCCGCGATCGCCTCGGCGATGAGCTTGCCGGCGATGCCGGTGAGCGCGATGCCGTGTCCGGAAAAGCCCTGCAGGAAATACACGTTCGGCATCAGGCGCCCGAAATGCGGTGCGCGATTGAGGGTTATGTCGACATAGCCGCCCCACGAGTAAGCGACGCCGACCTCGGCGAGCTGCGGAAACACCTTGAGCATCCGCGCGCGCGTGGCGCGGGGCTCCTCGAAGGAGCCCAGCCCGGAGTAGCTGACGCGGCCGCCGAAGAGCAGCCGGTGGTCGGCCGACCGCCTGAAGTAATCGAGCACCCAGTTCATGTCGCTGACCGCGGCGTTGTTGGCGATCAGACGCTGCGCGCGCTCTGCGCCCAGCGGCTCGGTGGCGATGATGTGGGTGCCGACCGCCATGATCTTGGAGGCGAGTGCCGGCGCCGCATTGCCGAGGTAAACATTGCCGCAGAGGACCAGATAGCGTGCGCGAACCTCGCCTCCAGGCGTGCGTACGCGCGCGGAAGTGAACCCGAGGGCCCGCGTGTCCTCGTGAATACGCACACCCGCACGCTCCGCGGCCGCAGCAAGGCCAAGTGTGTAGTTGAGCGGATGGAGATGTCCGCCGTTGGAATCGTAGAGCGCACTGACATAGCGCCGCGTCTGCAGGGTGGCACGAACCTCCTCCCCAGGCATGTAGCGCGCACTGCGGTATTCGAGCTTTCCCTGGAGCTCCTCGAGCTCCTGGCGCAGCTCCCGGTCCTGGCGCGGCTTGATGGCGGTGAGCATGTAGCCATCGGCCCAATCGCAGTCGATGTGGTGGCGCGCGATCAGCTCGCGCATCAGGGCGAGCCCTTGGATGGAGACATCCCATACCGCCCGGGCGGGCCCGCGGCCGATCAGGCGCTCGAGCTTGGCCTGCCCGGAGGCCACGCCATGAATGGCCTGGGCGCCGCTGCGGCCCGAGGCGCCCCAGCCGATCCGGTGCTGCTCGAGGAGCACCACCGAATAGCCCCTTTCGGCCAGATGCAGCGCCGCCGAGCAGCCGGCGATGCCGCCGCCGACCACGCAGACATCGCATTCCACGGAGCCGGTGAGCGCTGCCCGCTCCGGAGCGGGTCGTGCCGAGGCGGCGTAGTAGGAAGCGGCATGCGCGGCCACCATGGCACTCTCGCGGTTTCTGGATTATGTGTAAACGGCCGATCCGGCCGACGCCCCAAAAGGATAGCCCTCCCGACCGTCTCATGCGCGGCTGTGGTCTAATTGAGGCCTCCATGGCATTGTCCCGCCCCCTCATTGGCCTTCCAGCAGACCGCCGGATGCTCGGATTGCATCCTTTTCATGCGGTCGGGGAGAAGTACGCCCGGGCAGTGCTGGATGCCGCCGATGGGCTGCCGCTCCTCATTCCGTCCCTAGCCGAGGAGCTACGGCTCGATGAGGTCATCGAGCGCCTCGACGGACTCCTCTTTACCGGAAGCCTCTCGAACGTCGAGCCGCATCACTATGAAGGTCCGGCGAGCCACCCTGGTACGCTGCACGATCCTGCCCGGGATGCCACCACTTTGCCGCTCATCCGCAAGGCCGTGCGGGCGGGTGTGCCGGTGCTCGGCATCTGCCGCGGCTTCCAGGAGATGAACGTCGCCTTCGGCGGCAGCCTCCATCAGCGCGTGCACGAGGTTCCCGGCTATATGGACCACAGGGACGATGACAGCCAGCCGCTCGAGGTGCAGTACGGGCCGGCGCACGATGTGGTTCTCGAGCCCGGCGGTCTGCTGCGCGCGCTGGCCGGTGTCGAGTGCGCGCGCGTCAATTCTTCGCACTGGCAGGGTATCGAGCGCCTGGGCCGGGGCCTCGCGGTCGAGGCGCGTGCACCGGACGGACTGATCGAGGCATTCAGAGTCGAGGACACGGCGCGATTCGCGCTCGCAGTGCAGTGGCATCCCGAGTGGAAGCCGATGGACAATCCGCTGTCGCGGGCACTCTTCGCGGCCTTCGGCGCCGCATGTCGCGACCGCGCCGGTTCCAGGCGAAAGGCAGACGCATGGTGAGCGAGATCCGCCAGTTCTTCCGCGACCACGGCATCTCCGAGGTCGAGGCCATCATTCCCGACATGGCCGGCATCGCGCGCGGCAAGATCATGCCGGCGGAGAAGTTCGCCGAGGACGGCGGCATGCGCCTGCCGGAGAGTGTTTTCCTGCAGACGGTCACGGGCGATTATCCGCCCGAGCCCGACGCTGCCATGAGCCCGGCAGAGATCGACATCGTCCTCAAGGCCGATCCGAAGACGGTGCGGCGCGTGCCCTGGGCCGCGGAGCCGACCGCGCAGGTGATCCACGATTGTTTCTATTCCGACGGCAGGCGAGTCACGATGGCGCCGCGGCACGTGCTGCGCAACATCGTCGAGCTGTACGCCCAGCGAGGGTGGGAGCCGATCGTCGCACCGGAGCTGGAGTTCTATCTCGTCGAGCAGAACAAGGACGCCGACTACCCGCTGAAGCCGCCGGTGGGGCGGTCGGGCAGGGCCGAGCCCGGGCGCCAGTCCTACAGCATCGCGGCGGTCAACGAGTTCGATCCGCTGTTCGATGACATCTACCAGTTCTGCGAGGATCAGGAGATCGAGATCGACACCCTGATCCACGAGGACGGGCCGGCGCAGATGGAGATCAATCTGATCCATGGGCCGCCGCTCGATCTCGCCGACCAGGCCTTTCTCTTCAAGCGCACGGCCCGCGAGGCGGCGCTGCGCCACAAGATGTATGCCACTTTCATGGCGAAGCCGCACGCGAAGGAGCCCGGCAGCGCCATGCACATCCATCAGAGCGTGTTGGACGTCAAGACGCGGCGTAACATCTTCAGTAATGCGGACGGTACACCGTCGCCGCTCTTTTTCGCGCACATCGGCGGGTTGCAGAAATATCTGCCCGCGGCCATGGCGCTCTTCTGCGCCAACGTCAACTCCTATCGCCGCCTGACCCGGTATCTCTCCGCACCGATCAACGTGCATTGGGGCTACGACAACCGCACGGCCGGCCTGCGGGTGCCGATGTCGGACGCGCAGGACCGCCGCGTCGAGAATCGTGTGGGCGGCGCTGACGCCAATCCCTACATCGCCATCGCAGCGTCCCTCGCCTGTGGCTATCTCGGCATGGTCGACGGACTGCAGCCCTCGGACCCGATCACCGGCAGCGCACACGACCTGCCCTTCGGCCTGCCACGCTCTCTCGATGAAGCGCTGCGGGAGCTACGCCAGAGCGAGCCGCTGGTGAGGCTCCTGGGCGAGCCGTTCGTCACCGCCTTCACCATGGTCAAGGAGGCCGAGTACGAGGTCTTCCTGCAGGTGATCAGCTCCTGGGAGCGGGAGCATTTGCTGCTGAACGTCTGATGATGCGAGGCTCCCGACGATGAGGCTCTGGGCGGCGGTGGGGTCGGCCGTGGCATCGGCGCTGCTGCTCGCCGGGTGCTCAGGCGGCTCGCAGTCGGACGCCAAGGTCGTCAACGTCTACAACTGGTCGGATTACATCGATCCACAGGTGCTGAAGGACTTCGAGAAGCAGTACGGCATCAAGGTCAACTACGACGTCTACGACAAGAACGAGGTGCTGGAGACCAAGCTCCTTACCGGCAACACCGGCTTTGACGTCGTGGTGCCATCGGCTCCCTTCCTCGAGCTCGAGATCCGCGCCGGTGCGCTCGAGAGGCTCGATAAGACCCAGCTGCCCAACCTAAAGTACCTCGACCCGGCGGTTCAGCGCAGCGTCGCCGAGTACGACCCCGGCAACCAATACGCTGCCGACTATATGTGGATCACCTCGGGCCTCGGTTATAACGTAAAGGCGCTCGAGGCCCGTATGCCCGATGCGCCGCTCGACAGCTGGCGCCTCCTCTACGATCCGGCGGTCGTCGCGAAGCTCAAGGACTGCGGCGTGACGGTGCTCGATGAGCCTACGGAGGTCATCGGCACGGCGCTTCTCTACCTCGGTAAGGACCCGAACAGCGAGTCGCCGGCCGATCTCGCGGCGGCCATGAAAGTGCTGATGGCCATCCGGCCCTACGTGCGCTACGTCAATTCCTCACGCTACATCGACGACCTCGCCAACGGAGAGATCTGCCTCGCGCTCGGCTGGTCGGGGGACGTGAAGCAGGCCTCGGTACGGGCACAGCAGGCCGGGAGGACCTACAGCGTCGCCTATTCCATCCCGAAGGAAGGCGCGGTCGAGAACTTCGACGTGCTCGCGATTGCAGCCAATGCGCCGCATGCGCGCAATGCCAACCTCTTCATCGACTATCTCCTCGATCCGCACATCGCCGCGCGCAACTCCAACCTCGTCAAGTATGCCAATGGCGATCTGGCCTCCCGGGCGTACCTGGAGAAGTCCGTGCGGGATGACCCGGGTATCTATCCGCCCCCTGCCGTCATGCACACCCTGGTCCCCGAGCGGGCGAAGTCCATGCAGTTCATGCGCCTGCTGACCCGTGCCTGGACACAATTCAAGACGGGAAGCTGAGCGACAGCCGAGCCAGCCGATGAACGCCCAACCGTCGACGCTGCCCGATGCCGCGGCGGCCTATGTACGCCTCGAGGCCGTAAGCAAGAGATTCGGCGAGTTCTGCGCCGTCGATGCGGTCTCGCTCGAGATCCGGCGCGGCGAGATCTTTTGCCTCCTCGGCGGTTCCGGTTCCGGCAAGACCACCCTGCTGCGGCTGCTGGCGGGCTTCGAGCCGCCGAGCGGGGGACGCATCTACATCGATGGCGAGGACATGAGCGCGGTGCCGCCCTACGAGCGGCCCGTCAACATGATGTTCCAGTCGTATGCGCTCTTCCCGCACATGAGCGTGGAGAAGAACGTCGCCTTCGGCCTCGAACAGGAGCAGATCCGGCCTTCGGAGATCCGCCGGCGCGTTGCCGAGATCCTCGCGATCGTCGAGATGGGTGCGTACGCAGCGCGCAAGCCGCACCAGCTCTCCGGTGGCCAGCGCCAGCGGGTGGCGCTCGCGCGTGCGCTCGCGAAGCGGCCGAAGCTGCTCCTTCTCGATGAGCCCCTGGCGGCACTCGACCGCAAGCTGCGCGAGCGCACGCAGTTCGAGCTCCTCAACATCCAGGAGCGGCTCGGCGTCACCTTCATCGTGGTGACACACGACCAGGAGGAGGCGATGACGCTCGCGACCCGCATGGGTGTCATGGACCACGGCAGGATCGTGCAGGTCGGGACGCCGGCCCAGATCTACGAGTCACCCGTCAATCGGTTCGTCGCCGACTTCATCGGTTCGGTCAATCTGCTGGAAGGCGAGGTTGTGGGTCTGGGGGCCGAAGATCTCACCATTCACTGCAAGCACTTGGGATGCACCGTCCGGGCGGTGCGGCGCCTCGAGTGCACGGTGGGAGATACCGTCTGGGCGGCGGTCCGCCCGGAGAAGATCGTTCTCGCGGAGGGAGCGCCATCGGGTCCCGCAGACAACTGCGTGCGCGGCAGGGTTCGCGAGGTCGCCTACATGGGCGATGTGTCGATCTGTCTGGTCGAGATCGATTCCGGCAAGGTGCTGCGGGTGACCTTATCCAACCGCTCGGGCCTTGCCGCGCATCGCGACCTCAAGCACGCGATGGTGAGCCTGTCCTGGGATGCCGCAAGCCCGGTCGTTCTGACGCGCTAGCCGATGCAGCGCCCCGAGAGAAATGCAGGACGTCGGCTCGTAGCGGGTATCCCGGCCCTGTGGCTCGCAGTCTTCTTTCTCGTCCCCTTCCTCATCGTCCTCAAGATTTCCTTCTCGGAGGCGCGGCTGGCGATTCCGCCCTACGCCCCGCTTTTCACCTGGCTTCACGGGTTGCCAATCCCGAGGATTCATCTCTCGAGCTACGCCTACCTCTTCACGAATCCACTCTACCTGCGCTCCTATCTCTACTCCGTCATGGTGGCGGCGGTCGCGACGATCTTTTGTCTCCTGATCGGCTACCCCATGGCCTATGCCATCGCGCGTGCCGAAGAGGCCTGGCGAAGCTTTCTGCTGATGCTCATCGTGTTGCCGTTCTGGACGTCGTTCCTGCTTCGCGTGTATGCGTGGATCGGGCTCCTGCAGAACGATGGCCTCATCAACAATGTGCTGCTCGGCATCGGGCTCATCCATCATCCCATCACCCTGTTGCAGACCGACTTCTCGCTCTATGTCGGTATCGTCTATTCCTACCTGCCGTTCATGATCCTGCCGCTGTACGCGAACCTGGAGAAGCACGATCCGGCGCTGCTCGAGGCGGCGGCGGATCTCGGAGCGCGGCCGCTCACGTCCTTTCTGCGCGTGACTCTGCCGCAATCCCTGCCTGGCATAGCCGCCGGCTCACTACTCGTCTTCATCCCCGTGGTCGGCGAGTACGTGATTCCGACGCTGCTCGGCCGCACCGATCAGATCATGATCGGACGCATGCTCTCGGATGAGTTCTTCGACAACCGTGACTGGCCGGTGGCGAGCGGTGTTGCGATTCTCATCCTGCTGCTGCTCGTCGTGCCCATCGTGCTGCTCCAGCGGGTGGAGCGAAAGCAGCTGGAGAGGACGGGCGAGGCGGAGGCCGGGGGATGAAGACGAAGGGCGTGTTCTCGCGCACTGCGCTCGTGCTGGGGCTCGTGTTTCTTTATGTCCCCATCCTGTCGATGATCGTCTATTCCTTCAATAACAGCCGCCTGGTCACCGTCTGGGATGCCGCCCACTCGCCGACTCTCAAGTGGTATGGCGTGCTCTTCTCCGACGGGCAGGTCCTGGATGCCGCCTGGCTGTCAGTACGGGTGGCGGTTTGCGCGGCGACAGTCGCCACCGTCCTCGGTACTCTGGCGGGGACGGCACTCGCGCGATTCGGCGCCTTCCGCGGACGGTCGCTCCTCATCGGCATGACGACGGCGCCGATCGTGATGCCGGAGGTGATCAGCGGACTCTCGCTCCTGCTGCTCTTCGTCGCCCTGCAGCAGGTCATCGGCTGGCCAAGGGGTATGGGCGCGCTCACGATTACGCTGGCCCACATCTCCTTTTGCATGGCGTACGTCACGGTGGTGATACAGTCGCGCCTCACCGGATTCGACCAGTCGCTCGAGGAGGCGGCACAGGATCTCGGTGCCCGCCCGGCACAGGTGTTCTGGCGCATCACGCTGCCACTCATCCTGCCGGCGGTGCTGGCGGGGTGGCTCCTGGCCTTCACTCTCTCATGGGATGATCTGGTCATCTCGCAGTTCGTCGCCGGGCCCGGCTCGAGCACGCTGCCGATGGTGATCTTTTCCAAGGTACGGCTCGGCGTGAGCCCGGATGTGAACGCGCTCGCTACCCTGATGGTCTCGGTGGTGGCGAGCGGAGTGGTGGTCACTACGTTGTGGATGCGTCATCGACAAAGGCGGCGCGAGCGTGATGCGCAGCTCGCCGCCGCCGCCAACCTTTGATCGGAAAGAGCACATGACACGCAGATTGCTGGGCATCGATGTTGGCGGGTCCTTCATCAAGGCCGGTGTAGTGGATATCGAAGCCGGACGCCTGGTGGGGGAGCTGATTTCCGCGCCGACACCGCAGCCATCGACCCCCGAGGCGATGATGCCGACGATCGCCGGGCTCGCCGCGAAGCTGCCGATGGCCTCCGGCCCCGTGGGGCTCGCCTTTCCTGCCGTGGTCAAGAACAGCCGCGCGCGCACGGCGGCCAACATCGATCATTCCTGGATCGGGGCCGACGGGGCGGCGCTCATCCGACGCACACTCAACCGGGATGCGCTCTTCCTCAATGACGCGGATGCCGCGGGACTGGCGGAGATGCGTCTCGGAGCCGGCAAGGGAGTAGGCGGCGCGGTCGTGATGCTGACCTTCGGCACCGGCATCGGCTCGGCGCTCTTCGTCGAGGGCAGGCTCTTCCCCAACACCGAGCTCGGGCACATGGAGTTGAACGGCGGGGATGCCGAGAAGTATGCCTCGGCCCACGTCAAGACCGTGCTCAATCTCGACTGGCGAGCCTGGATGGACCGGGTGAACGTCTATCTCGACAGGATGCAGGCGCTCCTGTGGCCGGATCTCTTCATCCTGGGCGGCGCGATCAGCGAGCGCTTCGCGGACTTTGCGCCCCTGCTGCATTGCGAGGCGGAGGTGCGCCCGGCGCACTTCGGCAATCAGGCAGGCGTTCTCGGCGCGGCTCTCGCCGCTGCGGAAGCCTACGCGGGCGGCACCTAGTGGCACTGCAGGAGCCTGCCATGCCGACACTCTTGCGCAGCAAGCTGCCCGACGTCGGCACCACGATCTTCACGATCATGTCGCGCCGGGCGCGCGAGCTCAATGCGCTCAATCTCGGCCAGGGTTTTCCGGACTATGACATCGACCCGCGGCTTGCGGAGCTCACCGCCGAGGCGATGCGCCAGGGTCACAACCAGTATGCCCCGATGGAGGGTGTGCCGGAGCTGCGTGAGCGCATCGCACGGAAGGTCGCGATGAGCTACGGAGGAGAGTTCGATCCGCATTCCGAGATCACCGTCACCCTCGGCGCCACCGAGGCGATCTACTCCGCCGTGCAGGCGGTGGTCGGCCCGGGCGATGAGGCCATCGCCTTCGATCCGGCCTACGACTCGTACGAGCCGGCCGTGCGCCTGGCGGGCGGGCGGTGTATTCGCCTGCCGCTCATGCCCCCCGACTTCCGTTACGACTGGGATCGGGTGCGCAGCGCAGTCAATTCCCGCACCCGTCTGATCCTCTTCAACAGCCCGCACAACCCTGCCTGCACCGCGGCAACGCCGGCGGACCTCGATGAGCTGGCTGCGACCATCCGGGAGCGCGACATTGCGGTCCTCTCGGACGAGGTCTACGAGCATGTGGTCTTCGATGGCCGGACGCATGCCTCGGTGCTGTCGCATCCGGAGCTGCGGCCGAGGAGCTTCGCGGTCTACTCCTTCGGCAAGACTCTGCATGCTACGGGCCTGCGCGTCGGTTATTGCGTCGCGGCACCGACGCTCACGAGCGAGCTGCGCAAAGTCCACCAATTCAACACGTTCAGTATCGCGACCCCGCTGCAGTACGCGGTGGCCGCCTATCTGACCGAACGGCCGCAGACGGGCCGGGAGCTGTCTGCCTTCTTCCAGGCGAAGCGCGATCGTTTGCGTGGCGCGCTTTCCGGCTCGGGTTTCGTGCTGCCGCCAGCCCAGGGCACGTACTTCCAGCTGCTCGACTTCGGCGGGCTGCTGCCGCCCGGTGATCTCGAGTTCGCGGAGCGGGCACTGAGCGAAGGGCGGGTCGCCACCATTCCGGTCTCGCCCTTTTATGCGCAGCCACCGAAGCTCTCGGTCGTGCGCCTCTGCATCGCGAAGCGGGATGACACGCTCGATGAGGCAGCGGCGCGTCTTGCGGGCTTGGCGGCGCGACTGGGTCGAGCAGGAGCTTGACGTGCAGAGCAGGAACATGACAGCAGGAACATGAGGCATGAAGAAACCAACCCGAGTGAATCATCCGCCGCCGGTCGAGCTCGCCGCCGACAACCATGCAGTCGTGGCGCCGATCTATCAGAGCGTAAAGTTCGAATTCGAGTCCCTTGAGGAGACCGAGCGCTATCTGCGCGGCGAGCGGCCCGGCTTTTTCTATTCCCGTGCTTCGAATCCCACGACCCGTCAGCTCGAGCTCCTGCTCGCGGAGCTGCAGGGACGCGAGGAGTGTCTGGTGGCTGCCTCCGGTGTCGGTGCCGTGGCGCAGGCGCTGCTCTCGCTCACCAAGCAGGGTGATCACATCCTCTGCTTCGTCGAGACCTATAACCCAACACGTTATCTCATCCGCCGTCTCCTCGGACGCTTCGGCGTCACGCACACCATGCTGTCGATCGAGGACCTGCCCGGAATCGAGCGCGCCCTGGCAGCTCATCCGACCCGGCTCGTGTGGTTCGAGAGTCCGACCAATCCGGTGACCAAGGTCGCGGACATCGCGGCGATCACCCGGCTCGCCAAGGGCGCCGGTGCTCTCGTGGCGATGGACAACACCTTCGCGGGACTGCACCAGCATGGTGAGTACGAGGTCGACGTGTTCGTCCACAGCCTGACCAAGTACGCTTCAGGAGCGGGCGATGTGATGGGCGGCGCGGTCATAGGACGAGGCGAGCTGATCCGCTCGCTGCGCACGGACTTCGGCATGCTCGGCGGAACACTGGATCCGCATGCGGCGTACCTCATTCTGCGAGGCCTCAAGACCTACTTCGTCCGTTATCAGGCTCAGTCGGCCAGCGCGCAACGCATCGCGGAGGTCCTTGCCGAGCATCCCGCGGTCGCGCGAGTGCACTATCCGGGTTTGCCGTCACACCCGCAGCACGCGTTGGCGCGCGCGCAGATGAAGGACTTCGGCACCATCGTGAGCTTCGACCTCAAGGGTGGGCTCGAGGCGAGCAGGAAGTTCGCCGATGCGCTCGAATTCTTCGCCATGGCCGCAAGTCTCGGGTCCACCGAGTCGCTGGTGGTCACGGCGCAAATGATGGGTGGTCGCGACCTGACGGCCGATCAGCAGGCCCTGTCTGCGGTAACCGAGGGAACAGTGCGCCTCTCGATCGGACTCGAGGACATCGATGATCTGCTCGCGGATGTGGCTCAGGCGCTCAACGCCTGAAGATCCAGGCCAGCACCGAGAGGACGAGGCTGATCAGCAGCATCGTCGTGATCGGGAAGAAGAACTTGAAGTGTGCCCGGTCGATGATGATGTCGCCCGGCAGCCGGAAAAGCGGCAGTCGGCGCGCCCACGGCCAGAGGAGCCCGAGGACGACCAGAATAGTACCGAGGACGACGAGCAGCCGGCTCATGACAGGTCGAGTCTAGCGCGTTTCTACGCGCTGCTTGCGACCCTTACACGGTGTGGATGGTAGGGCAGGACCTCCAGCACCTCGCCCTCCGTCAGCCGGCGCTGGACCTGCTGCCAGAACCGGGCGGTGAAAATCTCGCCGTGCGTGCGCAGGAGCGCGGCGCGCTGCGGCGCATCGAAGGCGATGAAGTTGACGAAAGTCTCCGGGAAGACATCGCTCTCGCCGACATAGAACCACGGCTCGCCGCGCATCTCATCCTCGATGTTCGCGGGCTGCGGCAGGTCGCGGAAATGGCAGTCGGTCACCAGGCAGAGCTCGTCGTAGTCGTAGAAGATCACCCGTCCATGGCGGGTCACGCCGAAGTTCTTCAGCAGCAGATCGCCCGGGAAGATGTTGGTATGGGCGAGATCGCGGATGCACTGGCCGTAGTCGAGAGCGACCTGCCGGGCGGCGGCCGGCGAGGCGGAGCGCAGGTAGAGGTTGAGCGGGGTCATGCGCCGCTCGATGTACATGTGATCGAAGACGAGATGCTCGCCGGCTTCGTGCACGGTGAGCGAAGTCTCCGTCAGGAGCTCCTCGAGCAGCTCCGGGGCGAACAGCGCCTTCGGGAAGCGCAGCCGGCGGAACTCCTGTGCATCGACGAGCCGTCCCGCGCGGTCGTGGCGGAAGACGAGGCGGTATTTCGCCAGCACGTCCTCCCGCAGCACGCTCTTGGGATAGGGGAAACGGTCGCGGATCACCTTGAAGACGACGTCGAAGGAGGGCAGCGTGAAGCACACCATGACCAGGCCCCGTTCACCCGGCGCGTGCACGAAGCGATCGGGGGTTCCGGCAAGATGGCGCATGATCTCGCGGTAACGCTCCGTCTTGCCCTGCCGGGCGCGCCCCAACACCGTGAAGAGCTCGCTCACCGGCTTGCGAGGCATCAGGGACTTGAGGAACACCACCGCTTCCGCGACGTGCTCGAGATCTGCATGGAAGTACGAGCGCGAGAAGCTGAATACGATGCTGACATCGCCCTCCGCGAGCATTACCGCATCGACGAGCATGCCGCCGTCGGAGTTCTTGAGCGCTATGACCAAAGGCACCAGGAAGTTGCGTCCGATCAGCCGTCCGACGATGTAGGCCCGGGAGATCTGATAGAAGACCGGTCGGATCACCTCGACGCGCTGTACCGCGCGTTGCTCGCGGCGGCCCGCGAGGTGCGCCAGCACTTCGCTGGTCACGTGGCGGATGCTGTTGTCGAGGTCCTTCCACGGGGAGCGGAAGCGCAGGTCACCGAGTACGTCCTCGAAGAGCAACGCCAGTGAGCCGTGGTTGATGTAAGTGTTGGTGACCACGGTAGTGGCGACGTGCGCGAGCGGATCGAGATCGGTTGCGACGAACTCGATGTCCGGGGCCACCCCCACGGTGCCGAACAGCCGGCGGCTGATGGAGCTGAAGAAAGTCTTGATGAATTCCGCATCGGGTACGCCCTCGATACGGGCGGCGAAGTCGGCACGAATGCTCATCCAGAGCTCGCGGTTTTCGGCCTGCGTCCCCAGCAGCGCCCGTAGCTCCGCGACGGTGCGGGCGACGAAGCTGTCGTAGAGCTCGATGCGCGCCACTGCATCGCGCTGTCCGCCCTTCCAGTCGCGGGTATCGAACCGTACGGGCGCCCGCCGCGTAATGGCCCGGAATTCCGCGTTGTATTCGGCGAAGGCGCCGGCGATCCGGCGGGCGGCGAGCGGGACGGCGTCAGTCAAAATCGGTCGGCAGCTCCGGATGGAGGTGATGTTGGTGGAGCCGCTCGATCTGCGAGGCGAGAGCTCGGCCCGTGGAAAGCTCCGGCAGTCCCGTGACGGGGAAGAACTCAACGGCATCAGTCTCGCCGCTCACCGCGGGCGCGCCGCCGGTACGCTCGCAGAGGAAGAACAGCTTGAAGATGTGGTGAAGCCCGGGCGGATGCGGATGAAGGCGCTTGTCGAAGAGCGCCGCGAGCTTCACCGCCCTCGCGCGGTAGCCCGATTCTTCGAAGACCTCCCGCACGACGGCTTGCGAGGGCGAGTCGTTGATGTCGACCCAGCCGCCCGGCAATGTCCATTTGCCATCGGAGCGCTCTCTGACGAGGAGGACTCGACCCCCCTCGAAGATCCCGCCGCGCACATCCACCTTCGGCGTCACGTACCCTTCATCGCCGCCCCAGAGCACCTTCGCCTTCTCGAGGGGGATCTCGAGCTCCGTGGAGAGCAGAGTGGCGACGAGGTCGGTGAGCTGAGTGAAGCGCTCACGGTCGAACGGGTCCCTGGTGAAGGCGAGCCCGTTCTGGGCGATCGCCTGCACCTTGCGGGCCCAATCGAGCAGTGTCGTGGTCACATGTTGCGGATCAGTGCATCGCCGAAGGCGGACGTCGAGACCTCGCTCGCGCCCTCCATCAGCCGGGCGAAGTCGTACGTGACGGTCTTCTGGCCAATCGTCTTGTCCATTGCCCGGATGACGGCATCGGCGGCCTCCACCCAGCCCATGTAGCGGAACATCATCTCGCCGGAGAGAATGACCGAGCCCGGGTTCACCTTGTCGAGGTTGGCATACTTCGGGGCCGTGCCGTGGGTTGCCTCGAACACTGCGTGCCCGGTCATGTAGTTGATGTTGCCGCCGGGGGCGATGCCGATGCCGCCGACCTGGGCGGCGAGCGCATCGGAGAGGTAGTCGCCATTGAGGTTCAGGGTGGCGATGACGTCGAACTCATCGGGCCGGGTCAGCACCTGCTGCAGCGTGATGTCGGCAATCGCGTCCTTGACGATGATCCTGCCTGAGCGCTTCGCCTCCTCCATCTCGGCGTTGGCCGCCTTCTCGCCGGAGGCGGCCTTGGTGCGCTCCCATTGCTCCCAGGTGTAGGTGGCGCCGGCGAACTCACGCTCGGCGAGCTGGTAGCCCCAGTTGCGGAACGCGCCCTCGGTGAACTTCTGGATATTGCCCTTGTGCACCAGCGTGAGGCTGCGCCGCTTGTTCGTGACGGCGTACTGGATGGCGGAGCGGATCAGCCGCTCGGAGCCGTCTTTCGATACCGGCTTCAGGCCGATGCCGGAGCTCTCCGGGAAGCGGATCTTGGCGTAGGCCTTGGGAAAGTGCTGCTTGAAGAGGGCGAGAAATTCCCGGTTCTCCGCCGTGCCCGCCTCGAATTCGATGCCGGCGTAGATGTCCTCGGTGTTCTCCCGGAAGATCACCATGTCGACCTTCTCGGGATGCTTCACGGGCGAGGGCACGCCCTTGAACCAGCGCACCGGGCGCAGGCACACGTAGAGATCGAGAAGCTGGCGCAGCGCCACGTTGAGCGAGCGGATGCCGCCGCCCACGGGAGTGGTCAGTGGACCTTTGATCGAGACCAGGTAGTCGCGGCAGGCGGTGACCGTCTCATCCGGCAGCCAGCTGTTGAACTGGCGGTTCGCCTTCTCGCCGGCGAATACTTCCATCCAGTGGATCTTGCGGCGGCCGCCATAGGCCTTCTGCACGGCAGCATCCATCACACGCACGCTCGCCCGCCAGATGTCCGGGCCGGTCCCATCGCCCTCGATGAACGGGATGACCGGGTTGTCGGGAACGACGAGTCTGCCGTCACGCAGGGTGATTTTGGCTCCCTGGGCGGGCGGCGTGAGCTTCAAGGGGGCGGCCGTGGACATTGCGTGGACTCCTCGCGGGAATTCGGCCGGCGGCACGGCGCGGGGCGCTGCGGCCGGGCAGCGAATGCTAGCACAGGTGGTTGGGGCCACTTGCCGGGCCGCCGGTGTCTTCGCGGCGACTGACGAGCCCGTTGCGACGAAGCGCGCGGCCCGCGCGCGGCTTTGCCTGCGCGAACCGGGTGAGTGTGCGAAACTTACGTCGATGTACAACGCGACCGAAGGCGGCGCTCCGCAGCCGATGGCCAAGCCTTCCCTTCTGGGTAAGCTTTTCGCGATACGCGCGGTGCAGGCGCGAGACCAGGCGGGGGCAGATCGCCTCAAGCAGGCGTTGAGCGCCTGGTCCCTCATATCTATCGGCGTTGGAGCCACCGTCGGGACGGGTGTGTTCGTGCTCACTGGCACCGTGGCAGCCAACCAGTCGGGTCCTGCCATCACTCTGTCGCTGCTCATTGCCGCCTTCGGAAGCGCGCTCGCGGCGCTCTGCTATGCGGAGTTCGCAGCATTTCTGCCAGTCCCGGGCAGCGCCTACAGCTACACGTATGCCACTCTCGGAGAGTCGATCGCCTGGTTCATCGGCTGGAATCTGCTGCTCGAGTACGGCATATCGGCTTCGGCGGTCGCAGTGAGCTGGTCTGCGTACGTGGTCAACCTGCTTGGGCAGTGGCACATTCACCTGCCGGCGATACTGGTCAACGCTCCTTTGGACCAGAGCGATACCGGACACCTGGTGGCGACCGGAGCAATCATCAATCTGCCGGCGGTGCTCATCATCGCGGCGATGAGCTGGCTCTGCTACGTCGGCATCCGGGAGACGGCCAACGTCACCAACATCATGGTGGCCCTCAAAGTGGGCGTGATCGTGATCGTCGTGGTGTCCGGACTCGCGTTCATCGATTCGAGCAACTGGCATCCCTATATCCCGCCCAACACGGGCACTTTCGGCCACTTCGGCTGGACCGGCGTGCTGCAGGGCGCCGGGATCATCTTTTTCTCCTATGTCGGGTTCGATACCGCATCGACCACGGCGCTCGAGGCGCGCAATCCGCAGCGCGACCTGCCGATCGGGATCATCGGGACGCTCATCATCTCGACGGTGCTCTACGTCGCGACGGCGGCCGTGGTCACAGGCATGGTGCCGTACTTCAAGTTGAACAACGCGGAGCCCGTTGCGGTGGCGCTCGAAGCGCACCCGGCGCTTTCGTGGCTGCGCGGTTTCCTCATCCTCGGGATCATCGTCGGCATGACCTCGGTGATCCTGACTTCGCTCCTCGGGCAGCCGCGGATCCTGCTGTCCATGGCCGATGACGGGCTGCTGCCGCCGGCAATGAGTCGCTGCCATCCCCGGTTCAAGACGCCGCACGTGTCAACTGCGGTCACCGGTATCGGGGCAGCACTGATCGCCGGCATATTTCCGCTCAGTGTGTTGGCAGACCTGATTTCCATCGGGATTCTGCTGGCGTTCGCAGTGGTCTGTATCGGGGTGCTGGTGATGCGCTTCACCCGTCCGGATGTTCACCGTCCGTTCCGGGTTCCGGTGGCCTGGCTCACCTGCCCGCTGGGAGCGATCGTCTGTGCCGGCATGACCTACTTCCTGTCGAACGCGACCTGGATCCGGCTCGCCGTATGGACCGTGGTCGGCATGGCGATTTACGGGTTCTACGGATTCAAGCACAGCAAGCAGCGTCCATGACCGGTGGGGGGAGGGTCGGCCCGCGGGGTGAGTACCCCCGCGCCGGCGATCAGACGACTGCTGACGTACAGAGTCAGCCGCCTGCCGCCGAAGGCTTCTGGATGCCGGCGGAGTATGAGCCGCACGCCGCCACCTGGCTGCTCTGGCCGGCGCGTCAGGACAACTGGCGTGAGAGCGCGAAGCCGGCGCAGACGGCGTTTGCGCAGGTTGCATCGGCGATACGGCGCTTCGAGCCGGTGCATGTCGGTGTGATGCCGGAGCTCGTGGCCGAGGCCCGTGCTGCGCTGCCGCGGGAAATCGAGGTCCACGGCATGGAATACGACGACTGTTGGATGCGCGATGTCGGCCCCACCTTCGTGGTGAGCGAGCGGCCGCAGACGATTCGCGGAGTGCAGTGGCGCTTCAATGCCTGGGGAGGCCTCTACCATCCCTGCGACCGCGATCGGCGCGTCCCGTTGGAAGTGCTGGCGCGCTCGGCCGGGCTGCCGATGCGGGATCGCTACCTGGCTCCAATCACCCTCGAGGGTGGCGGACTCCACGTGGATGGCGAGGGAACGGCACTCCTCACCGAGGAATGTGCGCTCGATCCCAACCGCAATCCTGGCATCACGCGCGACCAGGTGGAGGCGGTGCTGCGCGAGCACCTCGGTGTCAGCCATTTCATCTGGCTGGGCAAGGGTGTCTTCAGCGACGAGACTCGCGGCCACATCGATAACCTCGCCTGCTTTGCCGGACCGGGCAGGGTCTGTCTCGCCTGGACCGATGACCGCAGCGACCCTCAGCACGCGATCTCTCTCGATGCGTTGCAACGCTTGAGTGAGGCGCGCGATGCCCGGGGCCGCCGACTCGAGGTCTGCAAGCTGCCGATGCCGGGACCGCTCTACATGAGCGCGCAGGAGGCGCGTGGGCTGGTGGCGGGCGAATCCATGAAGCCGCGCCACGCAGGGGACCGACTCGCAGGGAGCTATGTCAATTTCTACTTTGCCAACGGCGCGATCATCATGCCGCTACTCGATCCGCGCACGGATGATCAGGCCGCTGCGGTTCTGAGGGAGGCCTGTCCGGGGCGTCAGATCGTCGGCGTACCCGCGCGGGAGATTCTCCTGGGCGGCGGCGGTATCCATTGCATCACGCAGCAGATTCCCAGCTGGGATCTGACACGTCAGCGACCCCGTTGACCGGGCCGGCCGCCGGGCCGAGACCCCTCAGCCTGCGATTCTTTCCGCAGCGTCCAGCCAGACGCGCTGTGCGCGCCGGTAGTGGCCTGGAGCGATCCGCGCCTGCTCGAGCAGGTCGCGTGCGACCTTGCGCGCCTCGTCCTTCTGACCCTGGTTGTCGAGGAGCTGCGCGTAGCGGACTGCGGCCTCGGCACCCGGATAGGAGTTGGCCAGCAGGCGGTATTGCTCCAGCGCCTTCGCCATGCTGCCTTCACCTTCGAGCGAGCGTGCGTAGAGAAGATGGGCTTCGGGCGAGAGGAAATCCGGATTGTGGCGAAAGAGCTCCTCGAGCGTGCCGCGCGCCGCGGCCGCTGCTCCGCTGCCGAATTGCGCGCGCGCCAGGCCCAGCATCAGGTTGGGATCGTGCACGTAGAGTCCGCTGAGCGCCTGGCGGTACTGGTCGATCGCCTCTTCGTAGCGGCCGTGCCGCACGAGCTCATCGGCGTAGCGTTGCCGTGCCGCGACGTTGCCCGCGAAGCGCGCCTCGTTCTCGAAGCGACGCAGGTCCCCGAAAGGATCGACGGCGCGCTTCAGGCCCCGGGCCGTGCGCTGAGCCGTGCGGCTGCGGAAGAGGTCCGGGATGATCTCGACCGCGACGTAGGCCAGCGCGCCGGCCCCCGGCAGGAGCAGCAGCACCCAGACCCAGAGCCAATTGCGCCCGGTCTTGATGCAATGGACGATCAGCGCCGCCTGAATGGCGTATGAAAGGATGAGAAAAAGCATTCACCTATTTTAACGCATCTCGCCGCGGCAGCCGCTGCCGGGCCTCGGCGGCTGCTCGATGCGATATGCTCGGTTCCATGGGGTGGTCACGATCGGAAGGGCAGCGCCGGAGGGTGCGAGTCTCGCGCACACGGGCCTCGTGGGTTCTTTTATGGCTGGCGCTTCCGGCGGTGGCCGTCGCGCAGGAGGGCGTCGTGCCGCAGTCTGCGGCAGCCGCTGCACCGCCAGGCGCGGCAGCGCCGCACCGGCTGCGGATCGGCCTCGTGCTCTCGGGTGGTGGCGCGCGCGGCATTGCGCACGTCGGGGTGCTGAGGGTACTCGAGCAGCTCCACGTGCCGATCGATGCCATTGCCGGCACCAGCATGGGTGCCGTGGTTGGTGGCCTCTACGCCAGCGGTCTCTCGCCGGATGAGATCGAGCGGACGATCCGCTCCATGAACTGGCAGGAGGCATTCCGCGACCGCCCGCCGCGTGAGGACCTGACGCTGCGGCGCAAGCAGGAGGATGAGAACTTCCTGGTCAAGTTTCCGATCGGCATCAAGGGCGGCAAGCCCGTGCTGCCGATGGGGCTCATCCAGGGGCAGGGCCTGACGGAGATGCTGCGCCGCCTGACACTGCCCGTCTCGCGGATCACGAGCTTCGATGACCTGCCGACGCCGTTTCGAGCCGTGGCTACCGACCTCGAGAGCGGCCAGGAGGTCATCATCGGCTCCGGCGACCTCACGAGCGCGATGCGCGCCAGCCTCTCTGCGCCGGGTGTGTTCGCTCCTGTGGAGCGAGGGGGACAGCTGCTCGTCGATGGCGGTGTTTCCGACAACGTGCCGGTGGATGTTGCACGCGCCATGGGTGTGGATGTCGTGATCGTGGTGGATGTCGGCTTCCCGCTCCTGCCGCGCAACAAGCTGACCAGCGTCACCGCGATTTCCAACCAGATGCTCGCGATCCTGATGCGGCGCAAGTCGGAGCAGGAGCTCGGACACCTCGGGCCGCATGACATTCTCATCCGTCCGGCGCTCGGTGATACCTCCTCCTTCGATTTCGGCAATGTCAATCGCCTCCTGGGTGTCGGTGCGACCGCTGCATGGGGCATGCGCGCGCAGCTCGCCGCGCTGTCGGAAAACCCCGATCAGTATGCGGGTTATCAGGAGCGGCGCCAGCTGCTGCGCCAGCCGCCGCCGCGCATCGAATTCGTGAGGGTGCAGACGGGCTCTGAAGTCTTCTCGCAATCGATCGAGAGCCTGTTCAGGGACATGGTCGGCAAGACCCTCAACCCGGATGCGGTGGGCCGCCGCATTACGACCCTCTATGGCGAGGGCGGCCTCGATACGCTCGACTATCGGGTCGTGCAGCAGGATGAGCGGTACGGGCTGCTCGTCGATGCACGCGGCAACTCCATCGGCCCCAACTATGTGCGCTTCGGGCTGAGTCTGCAGGATGATTTCGAGGGCGACTCCAGCTATGACGCCGCCATGCGCTATGTGATGTCCGACATCACGCGCACCGGCGGGGAGTGGGTCACCGACGCGCAGATCGGGCAGAATTCATTGCTTGCAACCGAGGTCTTCCTGCCGCTCTCGCAGTTCTCAGGCTGGTTCGTCATGCCGCACATCTCGGTCGGCTCGCGCAACCTGCCGTTCCTCATCGGACAGAGCGAGCGCGCACAGTATCGGGTGCACACGTTCGACTACGGCGTCGATTTCGGCAAGCAGTTCGGCAACTGGGGGGAGATCCGCGGCGGGGTTTATCGCGAGGAGGGGCATTCGCGCCTCACCATCGGCGATCCGAGCGATCCGAAACTGTTGTTTCCCGCCTTTCAGAGCTTCGGCTCGCGCACCTACTTCACGCGGTTGAGCTACGACACGCTGGATGACATCAACTTCCCGCATTTCGGTGAGCGAGCAATGCTGCAATGGAGCGGAGCACGCAACGTCGTGGGCGGGCAGCCCAACTCCAACGAGATCACTTTCGACTTGCTCGCGGCGCACACCTGGAGCAATCGCAATACGCTCTCGCTCTCGCTGTCGGGTGGCAGCATTCTCAACCGCGTGACGGACCTGCGGCTCGACTTTCCGCTCGGGGGGTTCCTCAACCTGTCGGGCCTGAAGCAGTACTCGCTCTACGGGCCGCACTACGGTATCGGCCGGCTGCTGTTCTATCGCAAGATCGGGCGTGGCGGGCCGGGATACTTCGACGTGCCGGTGTATCTCGGGATGTCGCTCGAGGCGGGCAACGTCTGGCAGAACATGAGCGATGCCAATTTCGACAACCTGCACAAGGATGCGAGCCTGTTCCTGGGGCTCGATACCTTCCTCGGGCCGGTCTACCTGGGGAGCGGCTTCGACGATCATGGGGACCAGGCGTTCTACCTGTTCCTCGGCCGGACGTTCTAGATTGGCGCAAATCGCTCCCGGCGATTTGTTCGATCCATCCCTGGCCCACCCCTTCGGGGCTGGCGCTGCGCGCCATCCAAAATCGTTCCCGACGATTTTGTGCGCGGCCAACCATCTCACTGGTTTTGATCCCGCGGCCCAGGGAACGGCCCTGGGCCGCTCACGCATTTGCTTTCGGGCTAAAACCCTAGCCTACAGCCCGCGGCTCTCGGCGAGGTTCTCGATCTTGTCGAAGACCAGGGAGGGCCGGTCGCCGGCGCGGGAGTACTGGTGGCGGCGACTCATCTCGGCCAGCGCGGTGTCCCGTTCATCGGGCGTGGGATACCAATGAATGCGGTGCCACTCGGGTCCGAGGATTTTGCGGAAGGGATCGCCGGGTGGAAGGCTGATGCGGATGCCGTAGGGGCGCTGCTTCTCGAGCACCGGCGCGCTCAGGTTCTGTGGCTGGCTGATACCCATAGGGGCGGCAAGCTTAAGGTGGGGGCAGCCCCGGGTGCAAGGACGCGGTCGGCTGCGCTTGAGTTGCCTACCTGAGGTCCCCACACTGGGTACAGGTTACCCGGGAGATCTCGCCAATGGCCCTCCTTCGCAAGAAGACCACGATGCCGACCGCTGCGGAAGCGCCGCCGGGCCGCAGCACCCCTATGGAAGTGCCGCAGACGCACTACGTCAGCGGCCATCGCATCGTCCCGCCATTCCCGTCCGGCCTGCGGGAGGCCGTGTTCGGCCTCGGCTGCTTCTGGGGCGCGGAGCGGCTCTTCTGGCAACTCCCAGGCGTCTACTCGACGGCAGCGGGCTACGCCGGAGGCTTCACCTCGAATCCAACATACGAGGAAGTGTGCAGCGGCCTCACCGGCCACGTGGAAGTGGTGCGGGTGATCTACGATCCCGAGAAGATCGACTACGAGGATCTCCTCAAGGTGTTCTGGGAGCAGCACGATCCCACTCAGGGGATGCGGCAGCAGAACGACATCGGTACGCAGTACCGGTCGGTCATCTACGTCACCGACGCCGAGCAGCGTCAGGCCGCGGAGGAATCGAAGCGCGCCTACCAGGCCAAGCTCACCGCGGCAGGCAAGGGGGCAATTACCACCGAGATCCACGAGGCACCGCGGTTCTACTATGCCGAGGACTATCACCAGCAGTATCTGGCGAAGAATCCTGGCGGGTATTGCGGCCTGAGAGGCACCGGAGTCAGCTGCCCGATCGGCGGCAGCGCGCAGGTTGCCGCGCACGGATGAGTCTGCCTCGAGCGGGCCTGCGCCGGCGCCCGCCTTGGCCCTCAACTGAGATGGGTGTGTCATAAGCTATTGTTTTTATTGACTGTCCACGAGAGGCCCCGCGGCTGGCCCCGGCGCGGCTGGCCGAGCTGCAGGGTGCCGTCCATCCACGGGCATCTGCACTTCACAAAGGTGGCACGCCACCATTGAACTTCTGATGCCACCTCTATAGGATGCCGGCCCCTTCTGCCCTCGACCCCCCGGAACTGCCAGCGCCAGGCATGGGATCGAGGAGGGCGCTGCTCCCTTCAGCGCAGACCATTTTGAATACATGAGCCGGCCAGCACGCCTGCCCGACTACCCGACAGTGTGAACCGAAAATTCGTAACGGAAATTTGTCATGGCCCGTACAACCGCTCTTTCTGATATCCGCAACATCGGCATCATCGCCCACGTCGATGCCGGCAAAACGACGACGACGGAGCGCATCCTGTATTACACCGGGCGCAAGCACACGATCATCGACATCCATGACACCAAGGATCTGAAGACGTCGACGACGACGGACTACCTCGAGCAGGAGCAGAAGCGCGGCATTACGATTCAGAGCGCCGCGGTCTCCTGCTTCTGGCGCGACAAGAAGATCAACCTCATCGACACTCCCGGACACGTCGACTTCACCATCGAGGTGAATCGCTCGTTGCGCGTGCTGGACGGCGCCGTGGTGGTGTTCGACGGCGTTGCCGGCGTCGAGCCACAATCCGAGACCAACTGGCGTCTTGCGGACAACTACGGCGTGCCGCGCGTTTGCTACGTCAACAAAATGGACCGCAGTGGTGCCAGCTTCACGCGCTGCGTGGACATGATCAGGAAGCGCCTGGGCGCCCGGCCGCTGCCGGTGCAGATCCCCATCGGCTCCGAAGACAACTTCAAGGGCATGATCGACCTGGTCGAGATGAAGGCGCTGGTGTGGGACTCGGACGACAAGGATGCCGAGTGGCAAACGCTCGAGGTGACGCCGGATCTCGCCGACAAGCTCGACGTCCACGTGCCGACGGATCGCAAGATCCTCGCGGATGTGGAGAAGTACCGTACGGAGCTCGTCGACACCTGCCTCGAGATGGACGATGAGGCCATGCACAAGTATCTCGAGGAGGGCCACGCCCCGTCGGCCGACGTGCTGCGCAAGTGTCTGCGTAAAGGCACGGTGACGGGCGCGTTCAACCCCGTGCTGTGCGGCTCCTCTTACAAGAACAAGGGAGTGCAGCAGGTGCTGGATGCGGTTGTCGACTACATGCCGGCCCCTACGGACGTCCCGGCCATCAAGACGCTGGACGAGGATGGCCACGTAGTTGGCGAGCGGAAGTGCTCGGATGACGAGCCGTTCAGCGGTTTGGCGTTCAAGGTGATCAACGACGCGTACGGCGCCCTGACGTTCGTGCGCGTGTACTCGGGCGTGCTCACCAAGGGCGCCTCCGTACAGAACACCACGCGCGGCAAGCGCGAAAAGATCGGTCGCATGGTCGAGATGTTCGCCAAGGAGGCGAATCCGATCGAAGAGGCGCGCGCCGGCGACATCATCGCGCTCGTCTCCATGCAGGAAACGGAAACCGGCGACACGCTGTGTGATTCCGCCAACCCGGTGATCCTCGAGCGCATGCGCTTCCCGGACCCCGTGATCAGCGTCTCCGTGAAGCCCAAGGTCAAGGCCGATCAGGAGAAATTCGGCGCCGCGCTGGGGAAAATGGTTCGTGCCGATCCTTCGCTCCATCTGGAGACGGATCGCGAGACCGGCCAGACGATTCTGCGCGGCATGGGCGAGCTGCACCTCGAAGTGACGCTCGATCGCATGCGCACGGAATTCAACGTCGAGGGCCTCATGGGCGAGCCGCAGGTCGCCTATCGCGAGACCATCACGCGCAGGATCGACGAGCAATACGTGCACAAGAAGCAGACCGGCGGCTCCGGTCAGTTCGCCGAAGTCTGGATCACCTTCGAGCCACTCGAGCGCAGCAAGGGCTTCGAGTTCGTCGATGCGACCTCGGGCGGTTCCGTGCCGCGCGAATACGTGCCGTCGGTGGAGAAGGGACTCAAGATCCAGAAGGAAGACGGCGTGCTGGCGCACTTTCCCACCGTGGACTTCCGCGCCACGCTGACGGACGGGAGCTACCACGATGTCGACTCCAACGCGCTGACGTTCGAAATCGCGGCCAAGGCATGCTTCCGCGAAGCCATGCGCAAGGCCGGCCCCATCCTGCTCGAGCCGGTCATGAAGGTCGAGACGGTGACGCCCGGCGACTATCTGGGCGATGTCATCGGAGATCTGAACCGTCGCCGCGGCATGATTCAGGATCAGCTCGAGCGCGGCGCCAACATCGCAGTCGTAGCTCTCGTGCCGCTGTCGGAAATGTTCGGCTACATCGGCCAGCTGCGCTCGATGACCAGCGGTCGCGCCTCCTACACCATGGAATTCTCGCACTACGACCCGGTGCCGAAAAACGTGGCCGACGAGGTGATCGCCGCGGTCACCGAGACGAAGGCAGCCGCCAACGCCTGAAGACGGCAGCTCCGGCTGCCTGGCTCTGCTGAGACGGTCCGGCAACAG
>DASUHA010000053.1:0-91215 GCA_036273735.1 Steroidobacteraceae bacterium
CTTGAACGACTTGCCTCCTTCTACAAGGACTACCTCGGTGCCTGCGTCGGGGAGAAGTAGGTGAATCAAGTCAAAGGCTTCGAATCGCAATTCCTAAGCTTCAAGTCGGGTGCGAGGATGGAGATCATGCGAACGACCGCCCTTCTCTCCGATCAAGTACGAACGCGCCGCCCAGAGGATGGGGTTAACGCACCTGGCGTTCGCCATCGGCTCCGAACCCATCGGCCGTCAAGGATCACAACCGACCGGAGAGCTGCGCGAAACTCGCCTTGTTGACCCAGCTCTTCTTTCAGCGGACCATGAGGCCGGACTTTCGGCGTCAGTCGACCAGTAATGCGGCCTGCGAGACCAGTGCGCTAACGAACCTCTCGGCCAGCAAGTCTGACCGATCGCCGTCTGAGTCCAGGCAGGTCCCACACCAATGAGGCCCCAATGAACGAGGAAGCCTTCAATCTGAGCGTGCGCAAATTCCTGAAATCATTCGGGCTGAACGCTCAACGCGAAATCGAGCAGGCTGTTGCCAAAGCGCTGGCGAGCGGCAAAATCAACGGGACAGGGTCGCTTCCCGGAAAGGTCAGGCTGGAGATTCCAGGACTGAGCCTCAATGTGGAATTCAACGGGGAGATCGCCCTGAAATAGTCCCCGGGGAAAATGGTTGGGCCGCATCGTGTGAGAAGTTGGGCAGTATGCCGCGCATCAGGCCTCAGGAAGCTCCAGTGGCCAACTCCGGCTTCACGCCGATGGGCAGCAATAATCACGGAACGCCTTAGCAGGCGCGTTCTGTCGCAGCCCATCCAACCGCGGCGGCGACCGACGTTCTCGCAGTCGGATCGCGGGCTACTGCTGCTCCTCCTCACGCTCTGCTCTCCACCGTCTACCGACGTGCGTACCAGCATCTATTTTCTTGTTCCGTATGACATTCCGTACAGGGCGAATTGGAACGCCTCGTGCGCGTAATGTACTGATTTTATGGTGGGTACTGACGGGATCGAACACCGAACCGCCGACATTCGCCGTGTACAGGGCCCTGCGGCCTCGCGGTAAACCCGCGCGGGGGTTGGCCGCTCAGTCTGTGGTCAGGCCGACTCCACGACCGCAGCTTCATCGCTCTTTCGCTGCGCTGGTACGATCCCAAAAGAACCGGGCGCCAGGGAATGTTCCGCGCCTTATGATTCCGGGGGGTCCCATTCCCAGGGATCGAGAATCGAAGCGCCTGTGGGCTTGAAGTCATCAACATTGCGCGTCACGACCGTCATGCCGTGGATCAACGCAGTGGCAGCGATCAGAGCGTCCCTCTCCGGTCTTGGATCCGGAATATGCAGCTTTGCGCAGCGTCGTGCGACGCCGGTATCGATCGCGAGGATGCGCCCTGCAAAGGTAGGCAGCACGTGCCCGTCCAGCCAGGCTCGCATGACAGCTCCCTGCGCGGCGTCACGCCGCTCGATACGCAAGACGCCTCGCTCGAGCTCGAGAATGCTAATGGCCGATAGGAAGGTCTCGCTCGGTGCCACCGCCTCGCTCCATGCGGCGACCTTGGGGTGCGCTTTGCCGGCTTTGACCTTGCGCAGCTCGGAGACGACATCCGTATCGAGCAAATACATCAGTCGAAGTCCACCGACTTCGATACCGATCCACGCACCCTGGACGGCTCGAACTCGACATCCTCGGCACCGGGAGTCGCAAGCAAATCGCCGAGAGTCTGCGATCCGAAGGATTCGCCCGTGAGCTTCTGATATTCGTCGAACGTGAGTAAAACGTGCGCCGGACGACCACGGTCAGTGATGAAAACCGGACCCTTGCGCGCAGCTTGCTTGGCGCGGCTGGTGTCCTGGTTAAACTCGCGGCTGGAGAGCGTGGTAATGGTCATGTAGAAACGTTACTACATTCGAGCGCGTCGTGCAAGTCCCAGAGTGAATGACCCGCTACTAGCCGCTCGCTACTAGTCTCTCAAGGCTGTAACACGGGTTCGAATCCCGTAGGGAGCGCCATAAAAACAAGGGTCCGTTCCGAGCGGATAGGTGCCAGATTATTCCGAGGGCATGGGTTTCCCTACGCCCGTCTGCCCCCGCCTCGAGCATCGCTGTGGTGCCCTACAGCCGCTTATCACAAAGCGCCGACGTGCGTTAGCGTTGCTGTCGGCCCGAGGTTATTCGGCGTTCTGGAGGTGAGCGTTGCTCCCGCTGCGATGAGCCTGATCGGTTACCTGAGGCTCTGAGAGGGTAAGCCATGCCTCGAACACAGTGTTGTCGGATATCTGGTCGAGGCGGTTGGACACAGGCGGCCCACCGATTCCAACGACCGGCGAGCCACGGGCACTACGCGGCAGCCATTCGCGCTGTGAATTGGCTCCAAACAAAACCACGAGCGGCAGGCCCACTGCAGCCGCCGCATGAGCTGGCCCGGTGTCCACGGAAATCATGCTGTGCGCCACCGAACAGAAGGCAAATAGATCCGCTAACGGCAAGGTGGCGGTCTCCACTGAGTGCAGGGCGGTCGCCTCCTTGATCCAGCCCAGAAGCAAACCCTCCTTTGGAGCACCAACGAGCACAATCACAGCGTTCGGCAGAGCAGTCTGTATTCGGTGCAACAGTGCAGCCCAAGTCTCTACGGGCCACGCTTTGTCATCAACAGCGGATCGCTTGAGCTTCTTCCCTCGCATGGTGCGCCGGTTGCCCGGCTGGACCAGGACGAGCGGACGGCCGGACCACCCCTTCGCGCGCAACCGTCCCTCTATGCGAGCCTTGTCCTCCGCCGAGACATCGAGCCGCGGGGCACACTTAACGGCGCCGGGCGCCTGCAAATCGGCCTGGCTCAGCGCTGGGGGGGTACGCTGGCCCAGGTAAAGGAGTCTGTCCACCCAGTGCTCGAGCGATTCGCCCCGACTTTCGGCCGCGCGAAGCTCGTCATTCATGAACACGCAGCGATCCAGTGGAGTGCGGCTCAGCGCCAGCAGTAACCGGATGCGTTTCAGCTTCCGGGCATCCGTCTCACAGATGTAGATAGGCTCCGACCGACGGCGACGCAAGGCGCCGAACGCCCGCCACCAGCCGGCGTCGAAGAGGAATGGCGTGTACCGTCGCAGGTACCAAACGTGCTCGACATCATGGTGTCCCTTGTAGATCTCGGAAGTCCAGGCGCCGGCGCCTATGAGAAGACATCGCGCGCCATACCGTTGATGGAGCAGGTTGAGAAGCGCGCTCAACAAAATCATGTCCCCGACTCGGCCGAACCAGATGACGATTGGATGTAGAGGGATTGGCGTCGACGTCATATTGGGGGGCTGTTCAAGAGACCGGGACTTCCTGCGGAGGCGCGAGATATCCTGCTGCCTCATCACGCCATCATGATGACGTATCGTATTTTTCGCAAATTGTGCGCCGTGAGCTCCGGGACGGTTCGTTTCGCCCGAGCCCGGTGCGACGAGTGCTCATCCCCAAGGCGGGCAAACCAGGTGCGTTCAGGCCCCTGGGCATTCCGACCGTCAAAGACCGAGTCATCCAAGCCGCGATGAAGCACATCCTGGAGCCGATCTTCGAGGCAGGGTTCTACCCCGTCTCCTATGGCTTCAGGCCCGGCAGATCTGTGCATGGCGCATTGGCGCATCTGAAAACGCTACTGCTCCCGCGCAACGTGAAACGATGGAAGACGGTCGAAAGGCCGCCCTTCCAATGGGCCATAGAAGGCGACATCAAGGGCTGCTTCGATCACATCGATCACCATCATCTGATGGAACGAGTGCGTCGTCGCATCGGCGACAACAAACTCAATCGATTGACCGTCGCGCTCTTGAAATCCGGGGTGTTGTCCGAAGTACAGTTCACACGCAGCGACAGTGGCACGCCACAGGGAGGGATCCTCTCTCCCCTGCTCGCCAATGTCGCGCTGGGTGTCATTGAGGAGCGATACGAGCGTCATGTCTGGCCCCGTGCTGCCAAGCCTCATGGCGGGAAGCGCGGACGCGCAGCTAAGCCGCTCACCGATCCCGCAGTGATCGCCCAGCGTGCGTTTCGGAACCGTGCCAACGATAAACGCCGTGGCCGTTGCGTCTTTGTCCCCGTTCGGAGATGAGTTCAGGCTGAAATTCAGCGACGGATCGACAATTAAAATAAAGTTCCTCGCGATTGGCGGTCCGGGCGGCATTACCTTTCAAGTGGACCTCGGTCCGCAACCATAATTGGTAGAACCGCCTCCCGGCACTAGACCAGATATCCCTTATGGCTTTCCGTGCGGATCGCGAGCGCTCCCGAGCGGGCGCACTTTACTGCGGAGATCTGCCTTCCATTCCAATCCTCTGCTTCTATAAGGTGCAAGTCTGCTGGAGCTGACAACTGCACAGTCGGTTGGGATCCGTATGGCTCTTGATAAGGGACTGCGACTCTACCCTGTGATGGTATACTCGCATGACGCGTCGGTGCGATGCGACGAGTACTCTCCAGGTGAGACCTTCTAGCATTTCGGAGCGACCCGCAGGCCCGCGTAAATGGCGGTTGGGCGGTTGGAAGGCTGCGGTTACTCTCGCCGCAATGACAGTCGCAGCATCCATCCTTCTATGGCCGCAAAGGCGACCGTCCAATCCTCCTTCTCGCGCTGACCAACTCATGGCGAGAGCTCCTCAAGTACGTGACTTATCGGTGCCAACACCGCTGCGCGCGGCTGCGCATGCGTATGCCTCTACCCAAGACGGCCACCCGTCCGAGTTGGACAAAAACTTTGAAAATTCGACAGATTACTTCGCCTTTGTTTCTTCTGCGGCATTCTCGGCGTACGAGGGAGACAGTCGAGCCCAATATCGAATATGGGAAGTGCTACGTTTCTGCCGCGGCGAACTCGGCGTGCTAATGATTCTGGGTGGCGGTGATGTGCACAAAGCGCTGCAGGAACGGCTCGACAGCCCTTACATGACACCTGCAGCGAAGGAGCAGGAAGCGATCCGCTTCAAGAGGTGCGAGGGATTTTCGACGGGCAATGCGTTTGCTTCTCTTCCGCCACGAAAAGGGGGATACCCTAAAGAGTACTGGTTGGACCGGGCAACGCAATCAGGCGATGGACTCGCCGAGGTTCAGGCGCTTTCCGTTGATTTAAGCCAGATGGGAGCACCTGACGACGCGAACGCAAAGCTAAAAGCCAGTATGGAAACACACGAGGCGCGAGCGTTGAGCTCTGGAGATCCGGCGGCCCTCATGATGCTCGGAACAGTTTTGGGCAACCCTTCACCGTTACAGGACACTGACGCGGCTTTTGCTCTGCAAGTTGCCGCTTGCGAGACGGGCTTTGATTGTTCGTTCAGCAATCCACATTTTGGCTACTGTCTTCCTGATCAGGACAACTGTTACAAAACCGGCACATATGAAGGTATGCTGCGGCAGGGCTATGGAGCGGCCGGCTATGCAAGGCTCTATGCTAAGGCGCAAGACATTGAAGACCTGCTGCAAAGAGGGGAAGCAGGCATCGTCGTAGAAAAATATCTCGCGATGAAATGAGTCGAGCGGTTAACCAACGCAAAATGATTGACTGGCGAGGGCAGCCGAGAGGCGCGCGGCCGCCTTTGTTTGCCCCCCATAGGGAGGTCAAGGCCGCTTCTGAAGGTCCGGCGAAGAGGCCTCCATCGTGATTGCGGATTCGCCATCGGCAGCCCGAAGGCCCGTTCTCAATTCGAGAACCCGAGTGCCTGCAGCATCGCCTGAAAGCGCGGCTCCGGGTGTAGAGGGTCCAGGAGCGGGTCGGTTTTCAAAGCCATCAAACCGGGATCGCGCATGCGGAACGCGGCGTCGAGCCACTCCAGGGCCTTCTCGTGATCGCCCCACTGCGCCAGGATCGATGCGTACTGATAGGCCGCCGCATCGCCTGCAGCGGCCTGAATTTTCTTGAGCTCTGCTTCCGCCTCGGCATGACGGCCCAGCTTTTCGTACACGACCGCCAGACATTGCTGGTCATACCAGAAGTCGCGTTTCGCTTCGCACGACGCGCGCGCGCCCTGCAAATCCCCCTGCCCGTATAGAGCGAGTCCGCGCTCCGCATAGGCCGGCGCGAAATCGGGATTCAAGCTGATGGCTTCGGCATACGCAGCCGCTGCTTCCTGATACCGCCTGGCAAGGTACAGCGCCAGGCCGAAACCCGTATGGCTCGATCGATTGAGTGGATCCAACACCACCGCACGGCGCGTAGCCGCTATGGCGACATCGAAATGCCCCATGTAAGCGGCATTGCCGCCAGCATTGCTGAGTACACGTGCAGAACCCGACCCGAGAGCCAAGGCTCGCCTGTATTCCACACCCGCCTGCCCGAAATCGAGAGGCCCATCGTTATAAACATTCGCGAGAGCGAGGTGCGCCTCGGCGAGTTGCGGAGCGAGCGCGATCGCCTCCCTTGCATCCGCTTCGGCCCTGGTAAAGCTCTCACGCTTCGCAGTCTCGGTGGCCACCTCCGCGCCGTATGTTGAAAGAGCGAGCGAGCGCCCCGCGAACGCCAGTGCATAATTCGGGTCCAGGTCGATGGCTTGCGAATACAGGGCTACGGCCGCGGGAATATCGCCTGTCTCGTGCCGCAATTGATAAGTTCTCGAGGCCCGCAGATAAGTATCGAACGCTGCCGGGTTCCGTGTGCCGCCGAGCTCGATTCTCGCAGCCACGTCCCCCAGCAGCGTAACTTTGAGTGCGTCTGCCACGGCGGTGGCGATCTCCGTTTGAAGCTTCAGCACGTCGCCGGCATCTCGATCGTAGGTCTTCGACCACACTTCATAACCCGTAACGGTGTTGGTGAGCTGCGCCGTAACGCGAATCGTGCCCGCAGAGCGGCGCACGCTCCCTTCGAGTACATCCGCTACATTCAGTTTGCGGGCGATCGTGCCGAGGTCGACGTCCTTGCCCTTGAAATAAAAGGATGAGGTCCGCCCGGCGATCTGCAGCTGGGTGATCTGCGCCAGCGAGTTCAGCACCTCCTCGGTGAGGCCCTCCGAAAAATACTCCTGCTTGCTGTCCCCGCTCAGATTCGCGAACGGCAAGACCGCGATCGAATGCGGCGGCGGAGCAAACCTGGCCACCGCCGCCGACGGGAGGCTCCGGAGTCTGCCGATGCCCAGATAGGCCAAGACGGCTACGAGCACGGCGGCAACTGAGCCGAGTAGCACGGACCTTCGGGATACAGCGCCGAAGCGGCGACCCGAGGTGGCGCCCGGGAGTCCGGGTTGGAATTCCGCCGGCCCAAGGGGCGCCGTCGTTGAGTCGGCCGCCAGCAGGCGGCGGATGTGCTCGGTGAACTCCGGAGTAGCCGCGCCTGCGGGTAGCCGCGTCCAGTGTGCTCGCTGGAACGACTCCGGTACGTCCGCAATGGTCTCCGGCGTCGTGTCCACGCACACGGGCACGATAAACGCGCGGTTGCGCGCCATCATGTGTGTCCGCTGATCCGCCAGATCCCACTCCAGCCGGAAATAACCCTCGCGCCGCGCGGCCGTGTTCGACGAAATGACAGGTATGAACAGGGCGCACTCTTGGATCTCACGCCGGATCTTCTGATCCCAGGCATCTCCCCCACGAAGCTGGCTCCGATCGAACCAGACTTCGATACCAGCGGCCTGCAGGGCATCGAAAATCGTCCGGGCGGTCTGCATGTCCTGCGCGGTGTAGCTGAGGAACACCGCGCGCGACGGCTCGGTCAAGGAGAGCTCCTAGGGAACCTCTGCACAGGTGATGCTGTATGACCGATACTGCGTGCAGTGGGCAGCGGCGGTGGCGGTGAGAGAGGGCCGATGAAGCAGACGACGTTTGAGTCTCTGGCGTGGAAGCACAAGGGCAAGATGACCCGTCGGGAGCGCTTCCTGGCGGAGATGGATGCGGTGATGCCGTGGAAGAGCCTGATTGGGCTGATCGAGCCGCATTACCCGAAGGCCGGCAACGGCACTCAGCCGATGCCGCTGGAACGGATGCTGCGTATCCACTTCATGCAGCACTGGTTCAACCTCTCTGACCCCGCGATGGAGGACGCGCTGTACGACTCGGAGTCGATGCGCCGCTTTGCCGGCATCGAGCTCGCCGAGGATGCGGTTCCTGACGAGTCGACGATCTTGCGCTTCCGGCATTTGCTCGAGCAGCACAAGCTCAGCGAAGGCATCTTTGCGCAGGTCCGCAAGCTCCTGGAGGAAAAGCGGCTGCTGCTGAAGTCCGGCACGATCGTAGACGCGACGATCATTGCCGCTCCTCCCTCGACCAAGAATGCCGAGGGGACACGGGACCCTGAGATGCACCAGACAAAGAAGGGGAAAGACTGGCACTTCGGGATGAAGGCACACGTGGGTACCGACCGGCGCGGCATCGTACACAGTCTGACTACCACGGCGGCGAACGTGCACGACAGCACTCAGATGGCTAAGCTCCTTCACGGCCAGGAGCGCGAGGTCTTCGGCGATCAAGCCTACTGGAACGAGTCGCACCGGCGTAGTGCCTTGGCCAAGGGAATCCGCTATCGCATCAACCGCCGGCCGGCAGGCGGCAGACGGCTCACTGAGAATGAGCGCCGGATCAACCGGCTGCGCTCGCGGTCTCGGGCTCGATGCGAGCACGTTTTTCACGTGGTCAAGAACCTCTGGGGCTTCACCAAGGTGCGCTACCGCGGGCTGGCGAAGAACACCTCGCGGCTGTTCACGGCCTTTGCTCTGGCGAACCTGTACCTGCTGCGCCGACGGCTGTTGCCAACGCAGGCAAGGTGTCTCTGAAGAAGGCGGAGGCACCCGGGATGACCGAGAAACCACAACCGAACAGCGCCTAAGGCGCCCCCCGGAGCGCTTTGTCGTGATTTCAAACTCTCTAATCATTTCAAACACCAGCTTTGCCACTACCTGCGCAGGGCTTCCCTAGGTGGGAGTCTTGTCATGGCGCCCGAGTGCCAGCTCAATCTGATATCGCCGATCAGAACTGAAGAGCCAAGCGCCGTCAAGTCCGCCGCCAAGCCGCTACCGCCCCAAGAATTCGGACCGCAGCCTGCCCGCCGGCGGCCTGAGCACCGACTTCTGCGAAGGGACTACGGCTCAAGGCCTCTCGGGGGTGCCGGGCGGGTTTTTCACTCCCAGAGTGTTGGCCTCAAAAGCCCACACATCCGCCATCTGCGCGATCTGCTTGTCGGTAGGCATGTAGGTGTGACTGGTCGCGCCCGTCGTCTTCAGCAGGATCGGGTTGGCGCAGGTCTGTGCGCGCTGGATTGCCGCGGTGAACTTGAACTCGTGCATCGGCACGACACGGTCGTCGTCCCACGAAGTCGTGATGAGGGTGGGCGGATAGCATGTCCCACCGTGGATATTGTCGAGCGGTGAGTAGGCATAGAGCCATTTGAAGGCGCGCGCATCGCCCGAGGTACCGTATTCGGGCGCCCAGAGCGCGCCCCCGGAGAAGTCCTGGTAGCGCAGCATGTCGAGGACGCCATGACCGATGTAGGCGGCGCCGAAGAGCTCGGGATGCTGAGTGATCGAAGCGCCCGTGAGCAGGCCGCCGTTGGAGTAGCCCTGAATCCCCAGGTGGCTGGCGCTGGTATAGCGCTGCGCGATCAGGTATTTTGCAGCCCAGGCGAAATCGTCGAACACGTTCTGCTTGTGGGAGAGCATGCCCGCCTGATGCCACTTCTCGCCGTAGGTGTCGCCGCCCCGCATGTTGGCTACGGCATATATCCCGCCGAGCTCCAGCCACACGGGCAAAACAGGGTTGAAGCTTGGCATGACCGAGATATCGAAGCCGCCATAGCCGTAGAGCACCGTGGGACTACGGCCGTCCCGCTTCACGTCCTTGCGGGCCACGATGAACAGGGGCACCCGGGTGCCATCCTTGGAGCGATAGAAGACCAGACGCGTGTCATACCGAGTGGGATCGAAACGCACCTGCGGCGCAAACACCGTCTGTGTGCTCGCCTGCCGCACCTCGTACCGGTAGATCCGTTCCGGGTAGAGGAACGAGGTGAAGCCGAAATAGACACTGTTGGAGTCGTTACGCGAGGAAATCGACGCGACCGTGCCCAGAGTCGGCAGAGGGAGATCGCGCAGACGCTTTCCGCCGGTCGTATAGAGCGTGAGGCGACTGGTGGCATCGATCTCGGAGTCCACGATGAGGCGTCCACCGGCCATGCCTGCCTGCTGGATCACTCCCTTGCCTTCGGGGATGATCGTGCGCCAGTGCGCGGGCGCCGGATCCGCCAGGTCAGCGGCGACGATCCGGCTCTTGGGCGCACCGAGCGTGGTTTGCAGATACACCATCCCCTTTTGCACCCCGACAACGTTGTACTGCGCATCATTGCGGGTATAGAGAGCAGCCAGCTTGGCGCCGACGTCGGGCCGGTCCGGGCTGCCGAGATCGGCGTAATAGAGCTCGTTCTCTGGTGCCGTACCGTTGACCAGTGAGACGAAAAGATACCGCCCATCCTCACTCACCTGCCCTGCGATGATCCAATGCGGCAGATCCGGCCTTTGATAGACCAGCCGGTCCGTGCTCTGCGGCTGTCCGAGCGAGTGAAAGAAGAGCTGCTGATTGATGACTTGCTGATTGATCCGGTTGCCTGCCGGGGGCGTCGGATACCGCGAGTAGAAGAACCCGTTATCTCCATTGGTCCAGGCGATGTTCGAGAATTTCACCCATTGAACACTGTCGGGCAGTGTCTTGTCCGTGGACACGTCGAGGACTCGCACCGTCTCCCAGTCGGACCCACCCGCAGACAACGCGTAAGCCAGATACCGGCCATCGGGTGAAGGCTGGAAATCTACGAGCGCCACCGAGCCGTCGGGCGAGAGCGCGTTGGGATCGATCAGGACGCGCGGACTCGCCGCAGGAGAGTCCTGGACGTAAAGGACGGACTGGTTCTGCAGGCCGGCATTGCGCCGAAAAAAGATGCGGCTCCCTGCGATTTCGACTGGAGTCGACTCTTTGGCGTAATTCCACAATTGAGTCAGGCGCTGACGCATCCAACCCCGCACCGGAATCTTGGCGAGATAGTCGTCCGTCAGCCGATTCTCCGCCGCCACCCAGCGGTGCAGCGCCGGGCTCTGCATGTTCTCCATCCACCGATAAGGCGCCGGCACGCGCGTGCCGAAGTATTCGGCTACCGTCGGGTCGCGGGGCGCGACTGGATAGCTCGGTGCATCGTGCATCGGCGAGGCAATGCCCGGGGCGGTGGCGAGCAACAGGAAGGAGGTGAGCGCCGTGGCTGCTTTCATCGGGAGCGCTTCCAATCGGGCGGGAGCGCCAGTTTACCAGCCCGGCGGCGCGATCCGGCTCGCCCTACCGGCGCCTCGTCGCAGACCGTGTCCGGATCAGGCGATCGCCGCTGTCGCGCGTCGCCGTGAGTTGATCTGCAGCAGATGCGCCACGGCCAGGGGAGGCAGGAGCGCCATCAGTACGTAGTCGCGCCAGCTCGAGAGGAATGCGCCCTCGATGATCTGCCCGGTATATTCGAGTACGGTCCACGCCCCCAGCAACGTCAAGACGATGGTTGCAATGCGGCCTACCGGGCTGTCCTCGAAAAGAATGGTTCTCGAGGCAAGCCAGAGGCCGAGGGGTCCGAGGAGCGCGGCTAGAATCAGAGGAATTCCGAAATTGAGCGGCATGACTCCACGTCCCATCATGGCGAGAGCCACGGTAAAGAACCAAGCAAGAGGGCCGAGGCAGACTGCCATCTCGAGAGACAGCAGCCAGGAAGGAAGGCTCATCGATGAACGGTACATGTTGTCCACCCTTTCCAGATAACTGACGAAGATGCTGCCGAGCGCCCATGCCAGGGCGGACGCGTCACCCGGGATATGGTCCAGTTCATGGGCCATGGCTTGGACCCACTGCTTGCGATTCCGAGGCGAGGCCCAGGCTGCATGCTTGAGGAGCAGAGCTGCTGCCGCACGTGCTGCCGTCTCTCGATGCCTCATGCGAGCGCCCCATCCGGCGCGGCGCGCTTCTGCACCCCGGCATCGGCAGCAATCGCGCTCCGGGCGAAGGCCACACCCGCCGCCGTCAGGCGGTAAACATGGCGCGGAGGACGGCCGGCCTGTACGGCAGCCTGCCATTGCGACTCCAACAGCCCCCGATCGCAGAGCCGCATCAATATCGGGTACAGCGTTCCTGACTTCAGGGCGGTGATCTGCGACAGCTCATAACCGTAGTGCCAGGCGCGGGACCGCTTGCTCAACGCCTCCAGCAGCAACAGCGTATGTATGGACGGCCTTCTGTTTCGCTCCATGCCATAAGTCTACATATATCGAGATAATTGTCCACATCGCTGTACTGAAACGTGATCGGCCTCTTAGAGCAACCGTCCCAGGAAGGCTGATTCGATCACGACCCTCCGCGTTTTTTTGCCCGCTTTCCCGGAAGGTCCCGCCATACGGGGCAGCTCGCGATCGCGAATGCCCCAAGAACACAGCAGACAGGCAATAGTTGCGGCAGACCCGCGCGGCGGGATGAGGGACTAAGAATCCGCCTTTGATTCAGCACGGGCGGCCGCATCCACAGGCCGCACGGGACTCCGGATCTGTGGGCCGTGCTAGCATTTAGGCCCTGCCAGAACGATGCCAACCCGTGGCCGCCGCGCTGCCCGCCGCCGCCAACAGAGTTGCTACAAGGAGATGCCTGCCGTGCGTTCGTCTCACCTCACCGCCCTCGCTACCGCCACCGCTTTACTCATCGCGCCCGCGCGGTTGCCGGCACGAACGCCGGCGCAAGCCGTTGCGCACGGCATCGCCCTGCAGAACATGGATCCGAGCGTGAAGCCGGGAGATGATTTCTACCACTATGCCAACGGTGCGTGGATTGCGCGCGCGAAGATTCCGGCAGACCGGGCGGCGGTGGGCGTCTTCACGACCCTGTTCGACAAGAGCCGCAAGAACGTCGCGGGCATCGTGAAGGAGGCGGCAGCGTCGAACGCGCCGGCGGGCTCGGGCAAGCGCAAGATCGCCGACCTCTACGCCTCCTTCATGGACACGAAAACCATCGATTCACTGGGACTCACGCCGCTGCAGCCGGAGCTCTCGAAGGTGAAGGCGATCCGGGACCGGCGCGAGCTGGCGACGATGATGGGCAGCATGCTGCGCGCCGATGTCGATCCGCTCAACAATACCAACTTCCACACCATGCATCTCTTCGGGCTGTGGACCTCACCGGGATTCAGGAAGCCGGGGGAGTATGCAGTCTATCTGCTCGAGGGCGGCTTGGTGCTGCCCAGCCCCGACTACTACCTGTCGGATTCCGCGCACATGCAGCAGGTCCGGACGAAATACGCCGCGCACATTGCAGCCATGCTGCGCCTGGCGGGCTATTCCGACCCGGCTCCGCGGGCCGCGAAGATCCTGGCGCTCGAGCACGCCATTGCCAAAGTCCACGAGAGCCTTGCGGACAACCAAGTCATCGAGAAGGCGAATAACGTATGGACGCCTGCCGACTTCGAGGCGAAGGCCCCGGGGCTCGACTGGCAGGCATACTTCGCCGCGGCCGGTCTGGCGCCGCAACGGGAATTCTATGTCTGGCAACCCTCGGCGTTCACCGCCGAGTCGGCGCTGGTTGCCTCGGCACCGCTCGCCACCTGGAAAGACTGGCTCGCATTTCATCTACTGGAGCAGTACGGGCCGTATCTCTCACAACCGTTCGCGCGGGAAACCTTCAACTTCGAGGGAAAGGTCCTGGCGGGGGTATCGCAGGAGGAGCCGCGCTGGAAGCGAGCGGTGGACCTCGTGAACGGCGAGCTGGGCGATGAGGTGGGCCAGCTATACGCGAAGAAGTACTTTCCTCCGCAGGCCAAGGCGGAAGCGCAGGACATGGTGGCGCACCTGATCAGGACCTATCACCGGCGGCTGGAGGCGCTGACGTGGCTCACGCCGTCCACCAAGGCCGAAGCCCTGAAGAAGCTCGACTCGCTCTACGTCGGAATCGGCTATCCCGAAACCTGGCTGGACTATTCGACCTATGTAGTCAAGCCGCACGACCTCTTTGGTAACGCGTGGCGGGCACAGTTAGTGAAATACCGATACAACATCGACCGCCTCGGCAAGCCGGTCAATCGTCACGAGTGGTGGATGTCGCCGCAGACGGTTAATGCGGTCAATCTGCCCGTGCAGAATGCGCTCAACTTCCCGGCCGCAATTCTGCAGCCGCCCTTCTTCGATCCCAAGGCGCCGGCAGCCGACAACTATGGGGCGATCGGGACGATCATCGGGCACGAGATCAGCCATACCTTCGATGCGGAAGGCAGCACCTTCGACGCGACCGGAGAGCTGCGCAACTGGTGGACCGCGACCGATCACCAGCACTTCGAACAGGAGGCGAAGGCTCTGGAAGAGCAGTATGACGCTTACGAGGTTCTGCCCGGACTGCACGTCAACGGCCGACAGACCATCGACGAGAACATCGCCGATCTCGGTGGCGTGGCGGCCTCTTACCAGGCTTACCACGACTCGCTCGACGGCAAGCCGGCGCCGAAGATCGGCGGCTTCACCGGCGATCAGCAGTTCTTCATCGCCTTTGCGCAGAACTATGGCTCGAAGACGCGGCCGGCAACCCTACAGCGGCAGGTGCTCACCGATTCTCATTCGCCGGCGCAGTTCCGAGCAGTCATGGTGCGCAACTCCGATGCCTGGTACGAGGCCTTCGATGTCAGGCCGGGGCAGAGGCTGTACCTGCCGCCGGACAGGCGCGTGCGGATCTGGTAACGGCCGAGGTGACGGCTCTCGAGCCTCACGGTGAGCTGGGCGTGAGCCGCAGCGCCTGCCACTCGTAGCCTTTCAGCCCGAATCGCAAACGGCCGGCCCCATCCAGACTCGACTCGGATGCTTTGGCCCCCAACAGGCCGGTCACTTTCATGGCCGGCGTGGCGCCCTTGATGGCGACCGTCTCATCGATGGCCGAGCCCCCGAAGTTGATGGCGGTGACTTCCAGATCGCTGCTGTCGGGCAGCCGACTCACCAACACGAACAGCCCTTTGGTCTGGGCCGCAGGCGCGTCCACCACCTGTCCCGCATACAACCGCAGCTGCGAGCGTACCTTCAGGATCCGGGCGAGCTGTGATGCGAACGAGTCGGCATGCTCGAGCTGACTCGGCAGCGACCCATAGAGTGACGTCGCTCGCGGGAGGCCCGCCTTCGAGCGGATCGCAGCCGGATTCGAGCCGAGGAGATCGTAGGCGCCGCGATTGATCCAGCGGGTATCGCCGTCGGCGAGCCGCTCGCGGACCGAGGCGGCAGGAAGAGTGAGGTCGCCGACCAGGTCCCATCCGGAGAGCGCGAACACGCCCGGCTGCATGGCGTTGAAGAAAGCCAGCAGCAGATGGAGGTGCTCGATCTCCTTGACCTCCTCCGGTGTGATGTTCGTGAGATCCCGGATCCCGAGCTTCGCGGCGATCAGGCTGGCTGTCGTGCAGGCAACGCCATTGCCGAACTTGAGATTGTACGGCGCACCGTCACCGATGAGCCGGCTGTACATGTCCTGCCGGATGAGCCCCTGCAGAGCCTGACCCGTGATCTGCCCGCCGTGAAAAGGCAGGAGATCGCTTGCGTGCGGACCGCTCAACATTCCCAGGCCCATGGTGAGCTCGTCATGATTCTGCAGAGCATGGATCAGGCGCCCGGGATCGACGCCGTTCTGCTGCATGAGACGGTAGACGAGGCGCAGGAACTCGGCATCGCCAGTGAGAAGCGCGTGATCGTAGGCGGGGCGGGTCACGAAGTCATAAGAGAGGTCCGGGCCGCCACTCAACATACTGCGCATCGCATCGAGCGGTGCCGCGAGCTCCTCGAACGTGTATCCGCCCAGCTTTCGCGCCGTGTCCGCGAGCAGCTGATTCACGGTCACCGACAGTGGGTGATCCGCAAACCAGACCCGTCCGTCGGACGTGCGCTCGATGCCGAGCAGGCTATTGGCATCGAGGCGCACCATGTCGTCGCCGAGGACGCCGATCTCGTCCACTTCATCACCGACGACGAGCCGCTCGGCGGCGAAGCTGGGATCGAGCCAATCCAGGGTCGGTTGCCCCTGCTTGAAGATGTGCAGGTACACCCAGCGGCGTCTCACGCCGTCGACTCCACGCACGATGTCGGTGGCGCTCCAGTCAGTGACCTTCACGCCGGGTGCGTAGAAGATCCCGGAATGGAGCTGTCCCACGATGTAGCCCTTCGCCGCAAGAGCGTCTACGGTCGCAGGACTGAGGTTCACGGCATCCTGCCCCGGAGGCACCGATGGCAGTAGTCCCCAATCGGACTTCGGAATGCTCACCATGCTGTAGAGACCCGGATAGTCCTTGAAGGCGCGTTCGGCGAGCAGCCAGTCGGCTCCCTTCCCGGTATGTCCGGGCACGATATCGCCGATCACGATGGCGCCATGGCGGTGCGCCGTCGCGACCAGCTCCTTGTACTGTGACGCGGTGCCGAAGGCCGGATCGATCTCGAAACTGATCCGATCGAAGTGCCCGTCGACCGAGGGCGTGTACGAGCGTCCGCGAAGGCCACCCGACAGCTTCACCGGCCCGGTGTGCATGCCCTGGATGCCGATCTGCTGGAGCGCGCGCCACAGCCGCTCATCGGAGAGCGTCGCGAGTACCGAAGCGCCCGCGGGGTCAGCGATGGTGGAAGCCGGATAGGCTGTGAACCAGACCGATGCCCGCGAGACGGCGGCATGCGGCTCCGGGTCCCCATAGGGGTGGTGCCACTGCGTAGAGTTGCCGGAGTAACGCCGAGCCACTGCTTGCGCGTGATGCAGCATCGAGTGCTCTTCGAGCCATCGAATGTAGTGGGAGTCAGCGGGCGCAGGCTGGACGGAGGCTGCATCAGCAGCCCTCGAGGTGTCGGCGGCGGGAATCGCCGCGCAAAGCATGGCCACACAGCCTATCCAGCCTGGAAGCCTGCAACGACGTGGGACGGCTCGTCTCATCATCTCTTCTTCTCTTCTTCCGCAAATCGATCGACGCCTCGGAGAATACCAAGCCTGCGCGGCAGCAACACAGGGCAAGCACTCGGCCGCAAGGCCATGAAGTTCTCCAAGCAATTGAAAGAACTAGGCTTCTTGCATTCCGTTCTATCCCGCGCTACCGTCCGGCTCACCGGTCGCTCTTCAAAGAATGTCAAACCGTGCGACGCGGCACCCAGCCCTCGCGCCGTGCGGCAGGAGCCGGAGAAAAGTCATGTTCATGCAACTGCTCGATCCGCTGCACGACCTGACACTCACCTGTCTGGTGGCACTGATCCCTGTGGTTTTGCTGCTGATCCTGCTGGCGGCATGCCGCTGGCCCGCATGGCTCGCGACCCTCGTCGGCTCGGTCATCACGTTCGTACTGGCCGCGTGGGTCTGGAAGATGCCCCTGGGTGCCGGCTGGCACGCCTATCTCTATGGTGCCGCGACCGGTGTGTGGAGCGTCGACTGGATTACGGTCTGGGGCATGGTGCTATTCAACACACTGGCAGTGAGCGGCGTCTTCGAGAACTTCCGGCGCTGGCTCATCGCGCAAGGCAGCATGGACGTGCGCGTGCAAACGATGTTGTTTGCGTGGGCGTTCGGCGCGCTGCTGGAAGGGCTGGTAGGGTTCGGGTACCCCTGGGCAGTCGTGGCACCGATCCTCATCTCTCTCGGCATCTCGGACCTCAACGCCATCCGCGTAGCGGCGATCGCCAACAATGCGCCGGTATCCTTCGGGGCCCTCGGCGCGCCCATTATCGCGCTGGCCGCGGTGACCAACTATCCTCTGCTGGCGCTGTCGGGTTCCGTTGGCACGATCGTAGCGGTACTTGCGCTGTTGCCGCCATGGGTACTGCTGTATCTCGTTTCCGGCGCAAAAGGCATGAGGGGCGGCTGGCCGCTGGCCGTGGTCGGCTCGCTGGCGTACATCGCTGGTCAGTATCCGGTGGCAGAGTATCTCGGCCCGTATCTGCCGGACGTCACGGGGTCCATTGTCTGCTTCATAGCGCTGCTGGCACTACTGAAGGTCTGGCAGCCGAAGTCCGTTCTCGGTTATGGCGGCGTTCCGGTCGATGCCGCCCTGGCCCGGCAGACGAAGGGACACGGCCTGAGCTCCGGGGAGGTCGCGCAAGCCTGGATGCCCTTTCTCGTTCTGCTGATCGTGGTGGCGGCCTGGACCGGTCCCTGGTCACCGCTTCCAAAGAAAACCTGGTTCACCGCACAGGCAGTAGCATGTTCGTCTCTGGCGGCCACCTGTGATGCGGCGAAGCCCGGCGTTACGGCGACATTCAAGTTCGCACCCTACGTGGGCGGGACAGCGATCCTCGCGTCCTGGATCATCGTGGCAGTGCTGCTGCTGATGATGGGCAGGCTCAAAGGCGCACAGGTCGGCGAGATCTTCCGTCGCACCTTTCACCAGATGTGGGGAGCGTGCCTCGTCGGCGTGTTCATCTTCGGCCTCGCCTACGTCTTCAACTATTCCGGCATGGCCGCATCGCTCGCCAAGGGCTTCTTGAGCATGGGCACCGCATTCATCGTGGTCTCCCCCATCCTGGGCTTCATCGGCGTAGCGCTGTCGGGCTCCAACACCTCGACCAACGCGATGTTCGGCAAATTCCAGGCCCTCGTGGCCAGCCAGCTCGGCATCCCGCTGCTGCTGCCGCCGACGCTCAACTCCGTCGGTGCGGAGATCGGCAAGCCTGTCGCGCCGCAGACGGCCAGCGTGGGTGTTTCGACCAGCAAGTTCGTACGCAAGGAAGGCGACGTCATCCGCCACAACATGGGCTGGACATTCATTCTGCTCGCCTATCTCATGCTCATCGCGGTCGGGTTCTACTTCCTGCACCCGGCCGCCATGATGTTGAAACCGGCTCCTTAGCCCCCGTTCTACCTGCATCAGGGCTGGAAGTAATAGCTTCCCTTGAGGAAGAACGACCGTTGCTGGGGCTGCAGCTGGCCATCGACGATTTCCTGATACCCTTCCGAGCTGCCGGCGTAGAAGACGGTCCACGGATTGATCTGATAGCCGATCAGGTACTGGGTGCCGAGGGTACCGGTGCGAGGCGCAGTGCCCGCCGGGTACAGCGCAACGTCATTCCGCAGGCTCTGCCCCTGTCCGATCACGTCCGCGAACAGGCGCGCGGTGAAGAACCAGGCGAAGCGAAGATCGTAGACATTGGCGGTGAACAGCCGCCTGCCGGCCAGGTCGAGCTGCTCATAGTTGTCCACCACGTCGATCTTGAGGTGTTTGCCGGGACCGAAGTGGAACGTGGTGGTGACCGAGAGGAGCCTGCCCTTGCGTACGCCGAGGTAGTCCACGCCGTCACCACCGACTGCATCGACCTCCCCGTAGAACCAACCGGTCGGCTGCGTGATGGCGTCCATCTCATACTGGTCGAGCGTGAAGGTCTTGCCGCGGAAGTACTGCTCATCGCGCGTCACGTAAAAGTACACCCGGCTCTGGTAGTCGGCCTTGAGGAAGGCATAAAGCCTGACCTTGCGGTCGAGGTTCGGGCCGCCATCAGTAGCCCGCGTCCAGTTGGAAATCGTGCCGAATCCCGAAGTCTGCCACCAGTTCTTGTTCGACGCGTAGAAGTCGTACTCCCCCAGGAAGGCGCCCTGATCGTACCCGACCTGCGGCAGATAGCCGAGATCGGCCCGGAAACCGTCGGCGACGTGGCTCAGGTTGAGATCGAAGTTGTAGTTGTGTCGGGTGCGGGCATAGTCCAGGGTCCAAAGCAGACCCTTGACCGTTCCCGGGGAAGTCCCAAAGGCGCTCGCCACCTGACCGGGATAGCTCGTGTTCGAGGAGCCCACGAGGGCGGTCACGGCATCGCTCGGATCGATCTGCCAGATACCGTCAGCCGCGTAAAGGCTGCTGTGATAACCGCCGCCGTCGCGGTCCGAAGCGTACACGCCGAACGCCGAAGCGCCGATATCGTACCGGTAGCGCAGCAGCTCATCCCGCGTGCTGAAGTCGAATGATTGGCTCGTCGAGACTTGGCGGCCGGGAAGCAGGATGCTCGTGACGGTATCCTGGGTCGCCAGAGCGCCGATCTCATTGGCTCCCATTTGACCGACCAGCTTCGTCGCGAAGCGCGGGTCGGATATCGCGAGCGTGTCCACCAGCGCTCCCGATGGATTGAAGGTATCCGAGCTGAAACGCAGGTTCGGTGTGTTGAACACCTGGGTGCCCTGCTCGAAGAAGGGCCGATTCTCCTTGTAGAAGATCGCGAACTGCCGATTCGCGCTGAGCTGCAGCACATCGGGTGCGACTTCGGAGAAATTGGGATCCACTGTCGCGGACCATTCGAGGTCGGGGCGCAGCACCCAGCGCGCATCGAGACTGCCCTTCAACGTTGGCGATCCATGGTCGAGGTCTCCGGAGGCGCTCTTTCTCGAGTCGGTGCGAATCGCGGTGACCGCGGGAATCACCTGAAAGTCGGCGGGGGTCGTTTTGATGGCCGTCGCGGTGCGCACCGGCAGCATGCTGCAGAGGGTGCAGCTGCTGTCGAAATCCACGGGCTGGCTGAAGAGCTGGTGACGGACGTTGCGCGGCCAGTTGCGAAAGAATATGAACCCCCAACGCTGTGGGTCCGGGCTGTGGGGAAATTTGATCGAGGCGAACGGTATTCTCATGATCACCTGATAGCCCGTAGCGGTGCGCGCGGCAGTGCAGCTCCAGACCGCATCCCAGGAAGAGAATTCGTTGTTCTGCTGTCGGAATGCGTCCCATTCCGTGCCACCGGGCGTACAGAATATCTCGTACGCCCATTGCGCATCGTTGAAGGGACTCAGGAAAACACCGATGTAGTCATCGGAGTAGCTGCTGATGTCATCGTGCTCCCGATAGCGAAACTGGATGTCACCGGGATGGGGATCGTGCGCGTCGAAACGCAGCCACAGCGCATCTGCGGTGTAGCCGGCATCGACCTGGGTGGATACCGGCGCGGGGGTGTTGTGCTCCGGATCGATCTCATAACCTATGGAGAAGTGCGTGGCGTGCTGCCACGCAGCAGGCGTCGGCGTTCCGTCCTTCTCTGCCCAGGGAGTCAGGTCGGGGATACGTGGGACGGCAGCTGTGCCGGATGCCGCCGCCGGCTGCAGCAGTCCGGCCGCAATCACGGCCAGGGTGAGGAGTGCAAGCTCGCAGAGGCGCGTGACGGGTTTTGGCATTTGGCTGAGTGGCATCGTTTAGCTATTGGACTTCTCCTGCGCCGGATGGGTTTAAAGAGATCTCGGCCAGCCGGCGGATTGGACCCTGGCACGCGGGACTTCCGCCGCCCGGCGTGATCGAGCCTCTGGCGGTAGGGACAGCATGGGCTATGCCGGCCATGGCGATGACCTGCCGGGAGGAGGCAGGTCACGATCTCAGCGCTCAAGGTCGCTGAGGGCAGCACGGCCTGTCGCTTTACCGGATTACCCGGTAGCGTACGTGGACCGCTTGGGGTGTGGCGACGGTTTCGATCATCTCGAGAGGCAGGTCGTCGACGCTTCGCTCGAACAGGCGCCGGCCGTCGCCCAATAGCAGCGGCGCGATGTGCAACCGGAGCTCGTCAACCAGCCCGGCCGCCAGCAGCTGTTGTGTCGTCGCAGCGCCGTGGACCATCACGTCCTTGTCTTCCGCCTGCCCCTTCGCGACATCGACCGCCTCCCTGACGTTTCGGCAAAACGTAAATGCCGACGTACCCTGCGGCACGATGGAGGGCGGCGCATGTGTCAGCACCACGACGGGCAACCCCGGAATGGGGTGGGATCCGCCCCAGCCATTCACCAGATCATAGGTCCGCCGTCCCGTCAGCAGCGCACCCGTCGTCTCGAACAGCGTCTCGACGAATTCACGATTACGGCCTTGCGGCCGAAAGAACGCATTCCGTTCGTAGGGTTCAGGACCGACGAGCAGCCAGTCATGAAGCCGGTGCGCACCCCGGCCGCCGAAAGCATGGCCCGGTGCGTCACCGGGCCCGGCGATGTACCCATCCAGTGAAAGGGACATCTCGACGACGACTCTCGGCATACCGGCTCTCCTGCAGGACTTCACACGCTTGCGTGGCGCGGATACGCCGGAATCCTCAGGCTACACCGCGAGGCCGCCCCGGATCCTCTCACGGCATCCGGGGCGGCGCATCCCTTTTTCGGACAGAGTCGATCCCTACCGACTGCTCACGGTCAATTGCTCAACAGAACGGCAATGCTCGTTGCCGTAAACGTGCCGGTCACCGTGTCGAAGCGACCGGATGCGGTCACCGCGATGACCGCCGACCCACCATTCAAATCGCTCGAGAGCTGGCTGACGAAGGCCGAGAATGTGCTGAAATTCTCGTTCATCATGACATTCGCGTGGCCGATCGTGAAGGAGTCATCGCCTTGCGTATCGGGCACGACAGTGAGAGTCGCCAGCTGCCGAACATCGATCCGCCTGTCACCGATCTCGATGATCGGATCATTGCCATCATCGTCGCCAGATCCGCCGTTGTCACCTCCGCTGCTTCCGGGCATGCTGTTGTCGTTGCAATCGTTGCTGGATCCAGGCCCGCTGTTGTCATTCCCGCCCGGACCCTGGTCGTGTACCGTCGTCATCGGCGGAGAGCTGCCGTCGCCTCCATCGGTTCCGCCGCTATTGCCGCCGTCGTTCGAATTGCAGTCTCCGCTGGTACCGAGCGACGACAGATCGATCACGAGCGAGGTGCTGCTCGAGGTCAGATCGGTGAAGACCGTCGTCGAGCCGTGCCGCCCGAAACGCAGCCGCAGATCTGCCTCGATCGACGGCGCGGTAATGAGCGTGTCTGCGTTGAAGTCCGGCGGCGCCGTTCCGAATCCGGTCACGAACCCCAACGCGAGCGCAGACGAGTTCACCGACAGACCGGACTGCGTCAAGGTGCCAGTGTTCACCACATAAGCGGATGGACTCGCATCGTTCGCCGTGCTCGAGCCTGTGCCGCTGAAGTCGAAAACGTCAGTGGGCAGGCCGCCGAGCGACTCCAGGTTGAGGGTAAGGCTGCCGTCGGAGAGCAGCGTCACAATCCCCGACGCCCGGGTCACGTCAAGGTCCACCTCACCGGCGGTGGAATCGACAGTGACTGCACCGTCACTGCCCTTGCTCACCGACCCGGAGGCATCAACTTTCTGACCCGGGGAGATATCGGCGATGCTGAAGGAACCTGCGTGCCCCTCCTCCGTGACCACGGTCGCAGGACCGATCATCACGGTCGCATCCTTCGTCTCGAAGTCGAAGTCTCCGTCCGAGCCGCTCCACGTCGCATCACGAACGGTGAGCGTCGTCTGACTGCGGGCGATGACCGTTCCCGAGATGCTGTCTTCTCCCGCGCGCTCCAGGCTGCTCCCCGCCAGGACCATGGTCGCCGTAAAGCTTGGCTGATTTCCCTCCTGCACCGTGCCGAATGCGGCTACTTTGGTGCCCGATCCGACCGCCGCCAGCGCAGTCAGTCCCGCATTGCCCGAATAGGCCGTACCGTTGATCTGATACCTGGTCGACGAGCCGACCTGCACGGTCACCTGGCCAGACTTGTCCTCTTGATCCTCATCGTGAAAAGGCATTATGTTGATGACGAAGTCCTCGCCACTCGTGCTCACCGAGGCAAGCGAACCCCGGGCCCGCAACGGCGTTACGTCAGATGGCGCGACACTCGCGACCAGAGTCGGCGCCACCGTTACGGTATCGGCCATCATGTCCACCGTGTTGGAAACGCCGAGATTGAAGTCGAGCGCCAGTCGCGCAATCTGTCCTGCGGTGATATGGAGGTGATGCGCGTTGTCGAGCTGCACGGTCACCGTGAGCGTACCAGTGATTGGCGCTCCCGATGCATCCATCGGACTCAGCGTGACGGGATGTCCGGTACCGTCGTCCGCAGTGATCTTGGAGTTGGCGTAGTCGATCGTCAGTTTGGCGCTGACGTAATCGGCCACCGGAATCTGTCCGGCGGTGAGCACCTCACTGAGGTCGACGAGTTGGGCGAAATCGACCTTGGTAGTCGCCGGAATCGTCTCGACCATCGTGCCGTCGGCGGTCTGCAGCTGCAGCGAAGTGAGCGAAACGATATAGCTCAGGAAGTCTCCCTTGGCGTCGGTCATGGTTATCATCGCCGCGCCGCAATTCGCCGAATTGCAGGCGCTGCCTGACGGCGGCGGCCCGCCCATGGAGGGGCTGGCGCTGTAGCCCATGCCCCCGCCGCATGCCGCCAGCAGCAGAAGGGCCCCGCTGGTGGCGAGAGCCGCCGCGAGCCGCCGGCCAAGAATGGGTCTGATCGAAGCAGACATGGGAAGACCTCCAGAGTGCCGGTCGTCGATCCTCGGAACCGGCCTCACGATTGGGCCATCGTTTAGGATTACCGCGACCGCCCGACGCGCTGACTCGCCTGTTGCGCGAGTCCTCACCTCGAACGTCGTGTTGACCGTAAGTTAGGATTGGCCGTTGTAGAGTTCTATATTTTTATGACGCCAAACCGCGACATGGGAGGACGAATCGGCAGGGCCTGCCTGCCCGCGCGCGTAATTGAACGCCAGGCGGCCGGCCGGGTACATACCATTTTCAGCAGGAGACTTGCGCGGCGTGTGAGAAGAGCGATCCGCAGCATCGGGGCGTTACCCGATACTACGACATCGTTCCTAACCAGCGCATCGTCTCGAGCGAGGTCGTCGAGGCGCAGGGACGGAAGCTCCTGATCACCATGGCGATCGTCACCTTCGAGTCGGAGGGAGCGGGAACGAAGGTGAGGGTGACCGCGCAACTGACACCCTTCGCCGGCGAGCAAATGCTCGACGGCGCCAAGATCGGTCACAACGCCGCTCTCGACAATCTTGTCGCGGCCATGCGGTGATCGAGCGGCCCGCTAAAACCTGAAAGATCAATCGCTTACGCGGCCCGTGGAGCCGCGGCGCCGAGCGCCTGGGTGGCCCCGCCAATCCGCGCGCGGGCTTGAGCTTGTCGCCGCTGCAGGCGAGACTTGTGCCGGTCGCCTCCGGGCTCTGCGCGTTCCAATCGATCAATGCTGCTCGAGCACATCCAGTATTTCGCCGGGATCGTATTCATCGCCGTGGCGGCGCTGCTGCCGATCATCGATCCGTTCGCCGGAGCCCCCATCTACCTCGCCATGACCTCGGGTCTCACCTCGACCGAGCGCGCGCGCATGGCGAAGCTCGTGGCGCTCAACAGCTTCGTGCTGCTGCTCGCATCCATTCTCGTCGGCGCCTACGTTCTCGATTTCTTCGGGGTCTCCATTCCGGCCGTGCAGATTGCGGGAGGTCTGGTCGTCTGCGCGCTCGCATGGTCGCTCCTGAATGGCCCGATCAGCCCGGAAGTCTCCGCCTCCGCGAGCCCGCCCAACCCCGACAGCTTCGCGCAACGCGCTTTCTATCCGCTCACGATGCCTCTCACCGTCGGGCCAGGCTCCATATCGGTCGCCATCACGCTCGGCGCGAATCCGCCGCGGGGATTGAGGGACCTGTTGACGACCACGCTCGCGCACGTGGTCGGGGTGCTGATCACCGCTCTGGCGATCTACTTGTGCTATCGATACGCGGACCGCCTGGTGCGCCGACTCGGAACGACCGGCACCAACATCATGATTCGCCTGACGGCCTTCATTCTGTTGGCCATCGGCACGCAGATCATCTGGAACGGAGTGCGGACGCTGCTCGACGGCGTGCTCCATCCGAGCGCCGGCAGCCCGGCTTCGGCATCTGTGCTTTCCGGAGAATCGCCGTTCGAATGCTCCGCGACTGTCGCTTGCCGTCTCAGGGGGCTCTCGTGATCCGTGCGGCAGGGCTTGCCCTCGCGCTGGCCCTATCACCGTTCGCTGCCCCGGCAAACGCTCCGTGACCTCATCTGCGCTCGACCTCAATCTGCTGTTGGTCCTCAATACGGTCCTGACCGAAGGCAGTGTAGCGAAGGCTGCCGGCCGCCTGCACGTAACCCCCTCAGCGGTGAGCAACGCGCTGGCGCGCCTGCGACTGTTGCTCGGCGATCCGCTGCTGACCAGAAAAGGTCGCGGCATCGTGCCGACGCCCCGCGCGCTCGAGCTGGCTCCGATCCTCGCCAAGGGCCTGCAGGATCTGCAGGATGCTGTCCGAGCCAGCGGTTTCACTGCTGCGACCACGACCCGCCGGTTCACACTTGCGTTGTCGGACGTGGGACAAGTCGTTCTGCTGCCGCCCATCGTCTCCCTTTTCACCCAGGAGATGCCGCAGGCGCGGCTGCGGGTGGTCGGAATCGACTCTTTCGTACTGCTGGGCGGACTTGCGGGTCCGGAGATCGATGCGGTGATCGGCCCCGCGACCGCCGGTGCCGACACCCATGTCGAGAGGCTCTTTGAGCACAACGCCGTTCTGATCTGCCGCGACGGGCATCCCGCCCTGACAACGGCGGCTGATGCCAGAGCCTTCGGAACGCTGCGTCACATTGCGATTGATATGGTGCCCGGACAAGCCCTTCGCGACCTGGCGGGCGACGCCTACGCGAAAGCAGGAGTCACGCGCAATGTTGCGATGACTGTTCCTACTTTCTCCGCGGCGGCGGCCGTCGTGGCCGCAACCGATCTGGTGGCCACCGTGCCGGCATCACTGCTCGATGCCGTTGGGCCCCACCTGCGGCTTCGCGCGCTTCCCTCCCCCGTCACTCCGTTGCCGATCGTCACCAACCTCTGCTGGCATGAGCGTACGCACGCGGATTCCGCTGTGGCCGGGTTCCGGAGCGTCGTGCGGCGCGCGGTGGCCGGAGGGTTATCGTCCGCGCAGGCGGGCGGTCCTCCCGGTCGCGCGGCTAAGAAGCGCTCGAGGCACAAGCACCCACTGCGTCAGTAGGGTGAGCGACGATACGTCCCGCGCTGCATCTTGACGCCGAGCCGTTGCATGATTTCGGGGGGATTGAAACCAATCGTGGCGAATTCGGCTGCAATGGATTTCCTCGCCTCCTCCATTGCGGACTCGCTGGCCCATACGGCCGTGGTGATGACGTTGACGCAGCCATCATCCGCCGGCCGCTGATACACGTAACCCTCTACGAAGCCGGGTCGGGCCTTGACGATGTTGGCGGAGAAATGCACCTTCTCGAGAAACTCTCGGGCGGCAGACTCAGGCACCAGGAACTGGTCGATCAGTATCGTCTCCACGGCGGTTCTCCTCTTGGCAAACTTTCGGTCAGATGCGATGGAGAGCACTATGCGTGGGCCTGATACTCACTTCAACTGATGATTCGTGATCGCTTACATCACTGGCGGTGATGATTAGCCGCCAGCGCTGCGAGAACGCCCGCGGCGAATTCGGCGACCTGTGCCCGCACGTTGGGGTCGTGCCGGGAGCGCGCCACTTCCCCTGAGGCCTCTCGGAGCACCGCCAGGAGCGTGTGGGCAATCAGATCGATCGGATAGGGCTTGATCATCCCGAGCTCGATCATTTTCGGCAGCTTCGCATGCAGCGCTCCGAAGGCGTAACGGAATTCAATCTCGCGCCACGCCTCGGGGCCGAGCACCTGCGGCGCCTCGATGAAAGTAATACGCTGTACGTCGGCCGAAGCGCATACGTCGATCAGCCGATCGAATGAGGCGGTGAATCGACTCCACGGGTCCTCCTTCTGATCTCCCTCCAACGTGGCCTGCAGTATCTCGACCTCGAGTTGCTCCGCTACGGCCTGAAACAGTTTTTTCTTGCTGCCGAAATGATGATAGAGCGCGCCCGTAGTCACACGCGCATCGGCTGCAATGCGTCCGGTCTGCGCGCGCGAATACCCGACGCGCGCGAAATGCCTGCGCGCGGCAGCCAACAATGCCGCCCTCGTCGCCTCGATATTGGACTCTTTGCGCGATCTCATCGCGCGCATCATAGGCGACGAAATTGACATCATGAGATTATCTGGCATAATCGAATTACGTCAGACCTGAGGGACATGCAATGCGTCGCACCTTCGGCACCGTCATCCTGGTGATCCTCGGGCTGTTCTTTCTCCTGACGGCATGGCAAAGCGGCACCGACCCTGCCGGCTTCGCCCAACAGCTGGGGCTTTCGCTCACCAATCCAGGGGGCTACAACGAAATCCGCTCACAGTACGGCGGATGCTTTCTGTTCGCGGCCATCGCCTGCTTCGCGGCGCTGGGTGGTTGGGTCTCGCGACGCAGCGCTTTCGTCGTCGCGACCGTCATATTCGGCGGCCTGTTTGTGGGACGTCTTGTCAGCCTTTGGGCCGATGGAGGACTCTCAGGGTATGGTGGCCTGATTCGGGCGCTGTATATCATCGACGCCCTGGGATTGACGCTAACCGTGACAGCGATGACGCTGGATAGGCGGAACCCGACGCCAAGCTCGTTGGCGTGGAGGGATGATCAGTCAGGCTGAAGGCGTCTGGTTGGCCGCAGCGCCCAGAACTGTCCCGTCTGTCCGTTGCAGGATCACGGCGAAATTCGTTCCGGCGGGCGCGCGTGCGTTGAGCTGTAGAGGTTGGCCCTGCCAGGCGCCCAAGCGAGTGATGCTGCGCACGACATTCACCTCCTGGATGGTCGCACCGGCGTTCTCACCACCGTGTACGGCCGTCTCGTGCTCAGGATCGAAGCCGAACAACCATACGGTGCCCTTGCCACTGCCTGCTCCCACCTGGACGGTAACTCCTTGTGCCGCACGGCCGATCGTCACAGGGATCCCCGCGTCGGCGGCGACGCTGACCCGCGCCTTGTTCAGCGCGTCGACCATGGCGTGTGCGTCGGAACCTATGAAGGGCTGCCGGCCGTCCACGACTGCCTGCGGGGTGTATACCTGCTGCCCGCCCGTTCGCGCAGCGTAGTCCCGCTGTCTTTGATCGACCTCTGCGAGGGAGTACGGGTCGCGCCACGAGAATGAGTTCCAATAGGTCACGTGCAGATCGAGCACCAGCACACCCGGAACCTTGTCGCGCACGCGGGCGAGCATTGAATCGGCGGGCGGGCAGTCGGAACAGCCGAGCGACGTGAAGAGCTCAACGACGACCGGTCGCGGCGCCGCGAACGCCGAGCCCATGGCCAGCCCAAAGAGCAGCAGACTCCCCAGCCTCTTCATACCGCGGTCTCCTGGTGACTGCCGGGGACGGCTCGGATGCCGCCGCCGGCGCGGCACCAATCATACGCTTCGCCGCCACGAGCGTTCTCGCGCCGCTCACTTCATAATCGCAAGGTCGTTCGCCATCTGTGCGATCAACCAAGGACCCACCAATGGGTATCTGGTCAAAACGCTCGGCCGAGGCCCTGCGCCGTGAGGCCCTGCAGGAGGACTCCGCCACGAGTTTGCGCAGGTCCCTCGGCCCCTGGAGCCTGACGGCTCTCGGTATCGGTGCGATCGTCGGGGCGGGAATCTTCGTCGTCACGGGGACTGCGGCGGCCGATTATGCAGGGCCCGCCATCATCATTTCGTTTCTGCTCGCGGCCTCTGCCTGCACGTGCGCCGCGCTCTGCTATGCCGAGCTCGCGGCAATGGTGCCCGTCTCGGGCGGCGCCTACAGCTATGCCTACATGGCGCTCGGCGAGCTGCCGGCATGGGTGCTCGGCTGGAGCCTGATCTGCGAGTTCCTGTTCGCCGCGGCAACCATCAGTGTCGGGTGGTCGGCCTATCTCTCGTCCCTCGCCTCCATGGCGGGCATTCACGCGGCCGCAGCCCTCTGGCGCGCGCCGATTACCCTGGACGCCGGACGAGCGCTGCATCTCACGGGCGCCATCGCCAACGTTCCCGCGGCACTGATGGCACTCGTAATGGGGGGCGCGCTGATGCGAGGCGCGCAGGCTTCGGCACGCATAAACAACGTCATTGTTGCTATCAAGCTCGCCGTCATCCTCGCCTTCATTGGCTTCGGAGCTTTCCACGTCAGACCGGCGAATTGGACGCCCTTCATTCCGCCCAATCTGGGTGAGTTTGGTCGCTTTGGCTGGAGCGGTGTCTTTCGTGCGGCGGGGGTGATCTTCTTTGCGTTCCTGGGATTTGACTGCGTGTCAACCGCGGCACGGGAGGCGCGCAACCCATCCCGCGATACCCCGGTGGGCATCGTCGGCTCCCTGCTGGCTTGCACGGTTCTCTATGTCGCAGTGGGCCTCGTTCTCACGGGACTGTCGCCTTATCACGAGCTGGCGGTTGCGGACCCCTTGCTCGCTGCACTGCGCGGCGGCGGCCCCTCACTGGCGTTTCTCGGGCCCCTGGTTGGACTGGGAGCCCTCATAGGCCTCACCTCCGTCATGCTCGTGCTCCTGTTCGCTCAGAGCCGAATCTTTCACGCCATGGCTCGTGATGGACTGCTGCCGGCTGCTTTTGCCCGTGTGCACCGCACCGCCGCCGTTCCCCGTCTGGGAATTGCAGTGGCGGCCGTGGCGACCGCGGCGCTCGGCGCGCTCTTTCCGATCGAGCTGCTGAGCGAGCTCATCTCGATCGGGACTCTGTTCGCTTTTGTCGTCGTCTGTGCGAGCGTGCTCCTGCTTCGCCGCACACAGCCTTCCCTTCCCAGGCCGTTCCGCGTCCCCTCTGCTCCCCTCGTCGGCGGCCTCGGAGTCGCGATGTGCGGTTATCTGATGTTCAGCCTTCCTTTCGACACCTGGCTCAGATTTCTCGCCTGGATGTTGGTGGGGCTCGTGTTGTATTTCTTCTACGGCTTCCGCCGCTCCGCGGCCGCGGCCGCCGCCGGCGTGGCCGGCGGTGTCGACGGGCCATTCTGACCGGAGATTCCCATGCAGCGTCCAGCGGCCCCGTCTCTTGCGGATGTCGAGAACGCCCGTGCCCGTCTCGAGGGAATCATTACGAGAACGCCCCTGCTGCGCCTGCAGCACGAGGGTCCGCAGGAGATCTATCTGAAGCTCGAGCTGCTGCAGCCGGTCGGCTCGTTCAAGATCAGATGTGCCGCAAATGCGATCCTGTGCATGCCAGCCGAGGACCGCAAGCGGGGTGTCACGACCGCCAGCGCGGGAAATTTCGCGCAAGGCCTCGGTTACGCGGGTCGCCAACTCGGTGTCCACGTGACCTCAGTCGTCCCGGAAACGGCTGCCGCCTCCAAGCTGCAGGCGCTGGAGCGCCTCGGGGTGACGATCGACCGCCGTCCCTACGCGCAGTGGTGGAGCGTTCTCGAGAGCCCGGAATCGCATGGATTCGGCGGCAATTTCATCCATCCCTTCCTCGGTACCGCGGTGCTCGCGGGCAACGGCACGATAGCGCTCGAGATCCTCGATGAGGTGAATCCCGGGACGGTGCTCGTGCCTTATGGCGGCGGTGGCCTCATCACCGGAATCGCGGCGGCGATGAAGTCGCTCGCTCCCGAGGTTCGAATTCTCGCCGCCGAATCTGCTGCCGGAACGCCGGTCGCCGCTGCTCTCGCCGCCGGTCAACCCACGACGGTTCCGTTCGACAGCAGCACATTCATCACCGGAATGGGAAGCCCCCGGGTCTTCGAGCCGATCTGGAATATCCTCAAACCTCTGTTGGACGGCTCGCTCTGTGCGTCCCTACCGGCGGTCGCAGCCGCGATTCGAATGCTCGTCGACCGCCATCACGTCATCGCCGAGGGAGCAGGTGCGGCACCCGTAGCCGCGGCACTTGCGAACGAGGATCTGCCCGGACCGGTCGTCTGCATCGTTTCCGGCGGGCATCTCGATCCGAAGCACCTCACTGCCATACTCAAGGGCGAGGTACCGTAGCTCGGAGGTCGTTCGCTCCACAGCGATAGCTCACGCCGAAAAACTGCGTGTGCTACACGTCGGGTCAGACCGTCATTCATCGACGGGAGATTTCGAAAACAAACAATCCCTCCCTGGCGATCTGTCCGAGACCGAGTAGACTATGCACATGCGCCAGCGCGACATGCAACACCACACCTACGCCGACTACCTCCTCTGGTCTGCCGATAGCGGCAACGAAGTCATAGACGGCGTCGCCTATGTCAGAGAGCCGCCTTCGCCCTCGCGACTACACCAGGAGTTCGTTCTCGAGCTCGGTCGCCAGATCGCCAATTCACTCGTCGGTAAATCACTCCGGGCCTACATCGCGCCGTTTGACGTCCGCCTGCCGAAGAATGGCGGATCCGATGACCAGATTGATACCGTAGTGCAGCCCGACGTCCTCATCGCCTGCGATCTGAAGAAACTCGATGACCGTGGCATGCGCGGCGCCCCCGACTGGATCGCGGAAGTCCTTTCACCTTCTACCGCCCGCTATGACCGAACCACCAAGCTGCGTGCCTACGAACGCGCCGGCGTCCCCGAGGTCTGGCTGATAGATCCCGCGGATCGGACAGTCACGATCTATCGCATTGCAGGCGGCCGATACACGCAGCCTGTGGTTCTCGAGCTCGGAGGTAGAACGGCGATCGCAGCTGTTCCCGGCGTGAGCATCGATTGGGATTGCCTGCTGGCGCACGAGTCCTGACCGGAGCACGTCGGGAGCTGCGAGGGTTAACTCTTCGTAATCTCGTGCACACTTTGCCTCGGCTACCCGTTATATTGACGTCATTCGCACTCAAGGGAGCCACCACCACATGTCTTCGCCGGTCGCGACACTTCGTGTTTCCATCAGAGTGATCCCGCTTGCAGCGTTCACAGTCCTCCTTGGCGCTTGCGTGGCAGAAGTGCCCATGGCAGAACCGGCTTATGCGCCGCCCGCCGCTGTTGTCCAGGCGGACGTCGCACCACCTCCGCTGCCGATTTACGAGCAGCCGCCCTGTCCCGTGGCCGGGTGGATCTGGACCCCGGGATACTGGGCCTGGGCACCCGCGGGCTATTACTGGGTGCCCGGAACCTGGGTGGCTCCGCCACGCATTGGCGTTCTCTGGACACCCGGGTATTGGGGCTTCGTCAACGGAGCATACATCTGGCACGCCGGGTACTGGGGCCCGCACGTCGGCTTCTACGGCGGCGTACATTATGGTTACGGCTACAACGGCGTCGGTTATGCCGGCGGCCGCTGGGTTGGCCGCAAGTTCGCATACAACCGCAGCGTCACCAACGTCAATGTGACTGTCGTTCACAATACCTATAATGAGACCGTCATCAATAACGTGAATCTGACCAGGGTGAGCTACAACGGCGGCGCCGGTATCAGAGCGGAGCCAACAGCCGAGGAGCGCTTCGCGCAGCGGGAGCAGCACGTTCAGCCAACCGCGATGCAACGGCAGCACGTGGAGCAGGCCCGCAACAACCTTGCAATGAGGGCTGGCGCCAACCACGGGCACCCGGCGATCGGCGCCACGTCCCGGCCCGGCAGGTTCGATGCGACGGGCGCTGTTCGTGACCGCGGCGCCGGCCAGCCGCCGAACGGACGCTCACCGGACTTCCGCGAGAACCGAAATGCGGGTACTGCCGCTCGCGCGGAGCGCGGCGCGCGCCAACCGGCCGCGAGGCATTCCGGCCCGCCCAAACGCCAGAAACCGGAGCGAAAGCACAACCGGAAGGCCCGGCCGGATTAGGGAGCGTGCACGGCGGTGCGCGGCGGCGACGGAGCTGACGTCCCGCGCCCGCTGGACGCGCCGATTCTTTAGTTCGCAGCGAGAACGGGCTTCCCGAGCCTGGACGGGTCGACCTCGATGCCCAGACCAGGCCCGGTCGGCGCGCTGCCAAAACCAGCCACGCTTCGAGGCTGATGGCCGGCGACGTGCTCGTTGGTCCAATCATTCATGAACGACACCGTCAGCAGGCACTGCGCCCGCGTGCTGGCGGCGAGATGTGCCGACGTCGCCGACACGATGTCGCCGCCCCACATGTCCTCGATCGTGACCTGAATTCCGAGCTCGTCGCAGACATCCCGCAGCAGTCTCGCCCGGGTCAGGCCGCCCACCCGCGACACCTTGAGATTGACCGCGCCTGCACCGCCCTCGCGAATTGCACGCAGTAGAGTCGGCAGATCTGTGACGATCTCGTCGTACACCATCGGCAGCGACGTACGCTTCCTGACCTCGATGCATTCCTCCATCGTGGGACAGGGCTGTTCAAGATAGAGCCTCGGCAACGGCTCCATGGCGCGGGCGGCGAGCAGGGCCTCGTTGAGCCGCCAGCCGCAGTTGGCATCTGCAATGACCAGATCTTCGGGCCCTGTCGCCTCGATGATCTGGCGCACACGGAGCGCATCGAGAGCCGGATCGCCGCCGACTTTGAGCTGAAACCTGTGAATGCCTTCCCTGCGGCGCGCGAGCACGTAGGCCGTCATTTCGTCCGGGGTGCCGAGGGGGACTGCCATGTAGAGCGGAAACCGCGCCTGACGAAGCCCGCCGAGCAACGCCGATACGCTGACGCCCAGGGCGCGGCCGGTCAGATCCCAACAGGCAACATCGATGGGACTCTTCGCGTAAGCGTGACCGCTGAGCGCCGCATCCATGGCGTCATTGACGGCAGCGTGGTTCGTCGGATCCGTGCCGACGAGGGCCGGTGCCAGAAGCGAGAGTGCGGCGCGAGCACCTGCGGTATGGGCGGGTAAGTACGTGGTCCCCAGGGGACAGACCTCGCCCCAACCCTGAAGGCCATTGTCCGCCGTGACACAAACGATCGTCGAGGCCAGCGAGGTGACCTTCCGCCCTCCCGACATGACATAGGTACCGTGGACATAGGTCAGGTCGAAGTCGTAGATGTCCAGGCGTTCGATCTTCATTCCACACCTCCGGGGGGCGGCCTGACGCGCTGCGACATCTCGCTGCGGTAGCTCAGCTCGACACCCGCGTTCTCCGCAACGGTCTCGAAGTCGAGATCTGTCGGGGACGCACTCGATGAGGATACATCGGCGGCCATGCCGGCAAATTGGAAGTCATCCAGGTTCGTCACCGCAAAGACGGTCACGCTCGAGCCGCTACCCACGACGAAGAACGACAACCTCCCGGGACCCTGAAAGGCTCTCCCGAATGCGTGTTTGAAGCCGGCGGCCTCGAGCGTCGCGCGTGCCTGCGCCGAAAGCGGCGCGAGCAGAGCAGAAAGCGCATCCGCATCGGCCACGCCCGCGTGCGCTTCGTACAGCCGGTTTTCCGGGCCGCTTGCGTCGGCGGCGATCCAGGAATCGGCCGCGGTCGCCTTGCATTCGAGCCAACTTCGGGACTCCCGGGTCTTCTCCGTCAGGGCGCCTGGTTTGGGCAGCGCATTCCTGCATTCATCGGCGTGGAAGAAGACCTGTCTTTCGACACAGCGAGTCGTACCCGGTCCGGAAGCATGCTTGGCCGCATTGAGATGCACGCACGCATACAGCACATATAAATGAAGCATGACGGGTACCGAAGGTGCGGCCAGCCTGGCGGGCCGGCGGGAAGCCGAGTCGAACCATAGCCTGCCCGCGCCACGGGCGGCAATCTCCGCCCATTTTGCGACAGCCCGACCAGCCGATGCGATGGGGACGGCATCATAGGGTCGGCTCAGACCGCAGCGGCGACTCCAGAATTCGTGCTCACGAAGTAAACTAGCCGACGCGATCATACTCACTGTTCGCAAACCTGTGTCCGACGAGAGAGGTGCGGTAATGCCTGCGGCAGTCATGCGCAAATTCGGGGTGGGGTTGACCTGTCTGTCCTTGACCTGTCTTGCAGGCGCTGCCATGCCGGCATCAGATGTGACGCCGACGGGATCGGACATGCTGGGCTTCACGTCGAGCGGCGCGGCGCAGGAGCGGGATCTGGAGCGGCGATTCGACGCCCAGTTGAGCGCTCCCGAGATGCGCGAATGGCTACGACAGCTGTCATCCGGACCGAACCAGGTGGGCTCGCCGCACGACAAAGCCAATGCCGAATTCATGCTGGCTCTGTTCAAGAAATGGGGATGGGACGCGCGCATCGAGCAATTCGATGTGCTCTATCCGACACCGAAGCAGGAACTGGTCGAGATGACCGCACCAAAGGTCTTCAAGGCAGCTTTGCATGAGCCGCCGATCAAAGGCGACCGCACTTCGGCACTCGGCGGCGCCTTGCCGCCGTATAACGCATATGGCGCCGATGGCGATGTGACCGCACCCCTCGTCTATGTCAACTACGGGATGCCCGACGACTACAAGGAGTTGGCGCGGTACGGTGTCAGCGTGAAAGGCAAGATCGTGATCGTGCGCTACGGCAAGGGCTGGCGCGGCCTGAAGCCCGAGCTTGCGTACGAGCACGGCGCCGTGGGGTGCCTGATCTATTCCGACCCGGCCGATGACGGCTACTTCACCAGCGACACGTATGGCAAGGGCGGCGGCTCGCGGCCGCCGGACGGTGTGCAACGCGGCTCGGTGATGAACATGGAGTGGTATCCCGGCGACCCGACGACACCGGGATACGGCTCGGTACCAGGCGCGAAGCATTTGGCCATCAAAGATGCCAAGACGATCCTCAAGATCCCGGTACTGCCGATTTCCTATGCCGATGCGACCCCGCTGCTGCAGGCGCTTGCCGGACCGGTCGCGCCGGCAAACTGGCGCGGGGCGCTGCCGATGACCTACCACATCGGTGCCGGGCCCACGGAAGTGCACCTGCTGGTGAAGTCGGACTGGAGCTTCAAGCCGCTCTATGACGTGATCGCCGTGCTGAAAGGCTCCTCGGAAGGCAATGAGTGGGTGCTGCGCGGCAATCACCATGACGGGTGGGTATTCGGCGCCGGGGACCCGCTCTCCGGCACCATCGCCCTGATGGGCGAGGCCAAGGCGCTCGGCAGCCTGCACCGTCAGGGCTGGGTACCCAAGCGCACGATCGTGTATGCGAGCTGGGATGGCGAAGAGCCTGCGCTTCTCGGCTCGACCGAGTGGGCGGAAACGCACGCCAAGGAGCTGCAGCAGAAAGCGGTGTTGTATCTGAACTCAGACAGCAATGAGCGCGGATTCCTCTCCGCCGACGGCAGCCATTCCCTGCAACACCTGGTCAACCAGGTCGCAGCCGGGGTGGCTGACCCCGAAACGAAGGTCAGCGTGCAGCAACGCGAGCGCGCGGTCCTCGAGGTCCGGGGTACCGCGCCGAATGCCGATCCGACCGCGAAGGAGATTGCCAGGCTCGCGGCCGCGGGCGGCGACGTTCCGCTGGGTCCTCTGGGCTCAGGCTCGGACTACGGCTCCTTCCTGGATCATCTCGGCATTGCCTCGCTCGATCTCGCATTCGGGGGCGAGGCCGATCAGGGCGGCGTCTATCATTCGCGCTACGATTCGTTCGACCACTATATCCGCTACGGCGATCCCACATTCGAATACGAGGTCACCCTGGCGAAGGTGGCGGGCCACGTCATCATGCGCACGGCCGATGCGGAAGTGCTGCCCATGCGCTACGCCGATTTCAGCGCCACGCTGGATCGGTATGTGGGGGAGCTGCACGAGATAGTGGCCGGCGAGCGCAAGGCAACGGCAGCCCAACACGAGCTGCTCGATGCAGATGCCTACCGGCTGGCCGCCGATCCGACTCATCCGGTCGCCCCGCCCGAGCGCCTGACGGACGTTCCGAGCATCGACCTCGCACCGCTCGATCAGGCCGCAAAGCGATTGCGGCAGAGCGCCAAGGCTTACGAGGCTGCGTACGAGGCGCGTGCCTCTGCCGGGCTTTCGATTCCTGCCGACCGGTTGCACAAGATCAACGAGACCATGCTCACCATGGAGCAGCGGCTGCTCGATGACGCGGGCCTTCCAGGCCGCCCCTGGTACAGGAACATGTTGCAGGCACCCGGTGAGCTGACCGGCTACGCGCCGAAGACGATTCCGGCCGTGCGCGAATCGCTCGAGGCGCGGAACTGGAGTCGTGCCAATCAGTACGCCGGGATCACCGCCAAGGTGCTCGACGGCTATCGCGCGCAGCTCGATCGGCTCACGGCGCTGCTCAACGGACGGTGAGACCGATCAAGTGGCTTGAGCCGGAAGCGGGACGGCCGTCGTGCGCTTGAGCTCTTCCATCGAGAAGACGGCCCGCACCTCCGCACAGCGCGTCGAGCCGATGAGGAGCTTGTAGACCTCATCGTAACTCGCCACGTCCGCGAGCTGCAGTTTGAGCAGATAGTCGACATCTCCGCTGGTGCGGTGAAACTCCGTGACCGAGGGAATGGCGCGGACGGTCGCTGCGAAATGCTCGAACCATGCCTGCGAGTGCTCCGCGGCACGGATCAGGACGAACATCGTCAGCCCCGCGCCCACCTGCGCGGCATCGAGCAGCGCGACCCTTTTCTGGATGATGCCGGCATCTTCCAGGCGCTTGATGCGGTGCCAGCAGGCATTCGTGGAGAGGTGCACCCGCTCGGCAATCGCGGCGACCGCCTGTGAAGCATCCTCCTGAAGAAGGTCCAGGATCCGCAGATCCGTGCAATCGAGGTCGGCCATGGGAATTTTTCCCAAAAAAGTGGCTTTGGCTAGTTTAAATGGAGAAATTTTTAGACGCCACTTTGATTATCTTCGCTCTACTGGCGTCAATAAGCATTGGGGGCCCGGTGTTCAACCGCCTATTCGTCGACCACCCCCGATCGGTGGGGGAGTCGTATCTGGAGCATCAGCGCCACGCCTTCGGATTCGGAATATCCTTATTGGGCGCCGCGCTGGCATGCCTCGTCCATGCCGTGATTCCCGGGCTGTTCGTCCGGACCGGCAGCGAGGCGATCACGCGACTGCATGATCGCATGGTCACCAATCGAACCGCGCGTGACCGCGGGCGGGTGGTATCGCTGCGGACCTAAACCACGCGACCGTAGTACAGCGCTGATACGTGCGTCGCTTCCGCGAAGAATAGCCAACGCTCGGTCAGCAGTCCGAGAGCAGCGCACGCCACTGCTGCCGCCGTGGCAGCCAGCGGAGCCATCGAGAGCCCCGCGAGAATGGAGAGTACGAGGGGCGCGGCAAAGGCAAGACCCAATGCAATCCGCCGCAATCTTCCGCTATGGCGCCGGGCGATCGTGAACCCCATCTCGCGCAGCACGTAGTTCTCGGCGAAATGAGGCGCATCCAAGGCCCTCACGTCCACCTCCTTCGCCAAGCCAATTGCAGAAGCGAGGCTCGCGAATGGAGTCTGAGCATCGACGTGGCGCCAGTAAGCGCGCTTGGCGAGCAGCGCGATCGCCGCAGTCATCGGGACGATGACGAATATGGGCGCTGATCCACCCACCAGCACGGCATGCAGCAGGGCGAACAGCAACGCGCCGGAGAACGCCGCATAAATCAGATAGTCCGGGGCGGTGTGTGGGTTGTGCCACTGTCGTATCGGCTTGAGGCTGGCATAGATCATCGCGGTGCAGTAGACGGTGCCGAGCGCCATGACCGCGACGGCGGCTCCGAGCAGTCGCATTGCGATGCCCCCGTGATCCCAACGGAGCGCCAGCAGGAACAGGATGGCAATCGGATAGGTGAGGACCGCGCCGACTGCCTCACGCGACAGCCACGAGGAGCGCCACTGGCTGAAGGCGCGCCACGCCCGATCCGCCCGCCCAAGATGCAGTGCCGATGCTCCGAGACCGAAGGATGCGATGAGCAGACCGAGCGTCGTGCCGGCCGTCGCGAACCGCGGCGCAGCCGGCAGAAGCCCGAGGAGCGCGTAGACTCCAGTCCAGGCGAGCAGGCCGTATGCGAACCCCGTCAAGGTGGTCAGCAGCAGAACCGAGGCGGCCGGCCTCACCGACTGAGTACCCGGTCCAGCAGCCGCAGCAGAGCCGCACCGACACCGTCACCCTCCTGCGCCGCCGGCTTGGATGCAGTTGGGATCCTGGCGGTGCGGGCCGGCAGATACTTGTTGGTAGGGCGATAGCCCAACTCGGGGAGCAGGTCCTTGCCGCCGCGCGCGGCAACCAGCTTGGAGACCCGGCTCTCCGGATCGCCGAGATCGCCAAAATGCCGTGCACGGGTCGGACAGGCCGCGACGCAAGCCGGCTCGCGCTCGGCCTCCGGGAGGCTCTTGTCGTAGATCCGATCGACACAGAGCGTGCACTTGCGCATGACTCCCGCCTGCTCGTCGAACTCGCGCGCGCCATAAGGGCAGGCCCAGGAGCAGAGCTTGCAGCCGATGCAGATCTCCGGGTCGATGAGGACGATGCCGTCCTCTGCCCGCTTGTACGAGGCGCCGGTCGGGCACACCGTGACGCATAGAGCATCCTCGCAGTGCATGCAGGAGCGGGGCAGATTCACGGTGCGCGAGCACCCCTGCTCCGCGGCTTCGTACGAATGCACCCGGTTGAACCAGACTCCGTCGGGCTCAGAGCCGCGTGGGTCGTAGTCCGGCAGCGGGCCGGCCTCACCGCCACTGTTCCATTCCTTGCAGCTCACCGCGCAGGCATGGCAGCCGACACAGGTATCGAGGTCGATGACCAGACCCAGCCGCTTCGCTCCGGGGAGAGCCGTGGGCAACATGGTCATCGGCCGGTCTCCACAGTCAGCGTGAGACGCACCGGATTCGCTCCCAGCCGCGGAGCGACTTCGGCCGCCGCACCGGGCTCGCACCGCTCGATGGCGACTGTCAGGTCGAACCATGCGGCCTGGCCGGTGACCGGATCGGAGTTGGAATGCCGCGGCTCGCGGCGCTCCTTCGGCAGATACTCCGAGATGATGTGATTGAGCAGGAATGCCCGGCGAAACTCCGGCGCGTTGTGCCCAAGGGCCCAGGCGCCGGCGCGCTTGCCGATCGCATTCCAGGTCCAGATGGTATCGCGATTGAGCCCGGTCATCGTACGCACCTGACACTTCAGTTTGCCGTTGCGGGAATGCACCCACACCCAATCCTCATCCGCGACCCCGATCTGGGCGGCGAGATCGCGGTGCAGATAGATGCGGTTCTCGGGAAGAATCTGACGGAGCCAGGCGTTCTGCGAGCCCCATGAGTGATACATCGCCATCGGCCGCTGGGTGATGGCGTGCAGCGGAAAGCGCGCGCGGTCGGTGAGCGCCTCTTCCAGGGGCATGTACCAGATCGGAAGCGGGTCGAAGAACTGCCCGATGCGCGCGCACAGCCGCTGCGGCGGACGATGGTCGCCGTGTCCCTCGGCCGCGAGCCGAAATCTCTGCAGCGTCTCGCAGTAGATCTGCAGGACGATCTGCGCATCGCTCTCGATGAGTCCCATGGCCTTCGCGCCCGTAAGATATGCGCTGTTGGCATGCTTGAAATAGAGCTGTTCCGGTGGCAGCTCATGCTTCCAGAAGCCGCCATTCTCCACATAGCGCTCGAGCTGCCTCGCGTTGGGCGATCCTTTGCCGATCGCGCCGGCGTCCTCGCCGCGAAAGCCGGCCAGCGGCCCAACGCCAGGGGCGCGCTCGTGCCGCACGATGTAGTCGGCATACGAGGAGTAGAGCGCGTTGCCACCGAGGTCCACGAAGTCAGGTAGGCCGAGTCTCCCGGCAAGGTCGAGCAACACATCCTGAAAAGGGCGGACGTCACGCCCGGGCTGCAGCACCGGAACGCGAATGGCATCGGCCGGGCCGTGCGCCGAGCCGATCGGCCGGTCGAGGAGGGAGATGCAGTCGTAGCGCTCGAGGTACGTGGTGTCGGGCAACACCAGGTCGGCATAGGCCACGGTCTCCGAGGCGAACGCGTCCGCCACGATGACGAACGGAATGCGGTAGTTGCCGTGATCGTCGGAGTCGCTCAGCATGCGCGTCGTCTCGCCCGGATTCATCGCGGAGTTCCACGCCATGTTGGCCATGAAGAGGAACAGCGTGTCGATCCGAGCGGGCCCGCCCTCGAACGCACGAGCGATCGCCATGTGCATCAGGCCATGGATCGCGAGCGGCGCCTCCCAGGAGAACGCGCGGTCGAGGCGCAGTGCCTCACCCTCATCATCGACGAGCAGATCCTCGGGGCCGAGTGGAAAGCCGAGCGGCGGGCCATCCAACGGCTCGCCGGGCGCCGTCGAGCGGCCCGGCGGGGAGCCGCCGGGAATCGGCTTGGGATAGGGAGACTTGTATCGCCACGAGCCTGGAGTGTCGATCGCACCGAGCAGCATCTGCAGCACGTGAAGCGCGCGGCAGGTATGAAAGCCGTTGGAGTGAGCCGAGATGCCCCGCATCGCGTGCATGGACACGGGCCGCCCAACCATGGTCGCGTGCCGGCGGCCGCCGGTATCGGTCCACGCCTGCTCGATCACCACCGGCTGTTTGAAGGCGACTTCGGCGATCTCCCGGGCAATCCGCCGCATGGTTGCGGCATCGATGCCGCAGCGCGGGGCAACGGCCTCCGGCGAATACTCCTTGCTGCCATAGCGCCGCGCGAGCAATTCGAACGCCGGACGCGCACGCCGTCCGTCGCCCAGTGTGAACTCTCCCATCAGCGCGGGATCGATCCCGCCGCTCATCGCGGGCATCAGTGAGTGGGACTTGCGATCGAACGACAGCTCGCGCCCGTGAGCGTCGCGCGCGATCAGACCGTGATCGGCCTTCCCCGGCGCGTCGATGACCAGATGGGGCGCATTGGTATAGCGCACGAGAAACTCGGTATCGACCTCACCCGCTTCGAGCAGGCAATGGATGAGCGCGAAAATCAGCAGGCCATCGGTTCCCGGCCGCACGGCGAGGAACTCATCCGCGATGGCTGAATAGCCGGTACGGACGGGATTGATCGAGATGATCTTGGCGCCGCGCTCCTTGAGCCGGCCGAGGCCGAGTTTTATCGGATTCGAATCGTGATCCTCCGCCACCCCGAAAAGGAGGAAGAGCCGCGTGTGCTCCCAATCCGGCTCACCAAACTCCCAGAACGCGCCGCCGACGGAATAAAGCCCGGCCGCCGCCATGTTGACCGAGCAGAAGCCGCCGTGCGCCGCGTAGTTCATGGTGCCGAACTTGCGGGCGAAGTGGCTGGTGAGCGCCTGCGACTGGTCGCGTCCGGTGAAGAACGAGAGGCGGTTGGGGTCCGAGGCGCGGATGGCGGCGAGCCGCCGGGTCACGATCTCCATGGCTTCGTCCCAGGAGATGGCGCGGAAGCCTCCTGATCCGCGCGGCCCGACGCGCACGAGCGGAGTCGAGAGTCTCGCGGGGGAGATCGCCGTCATGATGCCCGCGGATCCCTTGGCACACAGCACACCCCGATTCACGGGGTGGTCGCGGTTACCCTCGATATGACGCAGCTTGCCGTTCTCGAGATGCACCTTGATGCCGCAGCGGCAGGCGCACATGTAACACGTGGTACGGGCAACCGTTTTCATGGGCATCCCGCCGACATCCGGTCTGCGGAAGCCATAGGATGCGACGGATACCGATATTGATCCAATGCAAATATCGCAGCCTAGCCATATACTCAATGCATATGAATCTGCACCATCTCTCGATCTTCCATGCGGTGGCCGGCACCGGCAGCCTCACGGCGTCGGCCCGCAAGCTGCACATCTCGCAGCCTGCCCTGTCACGAGAGCTCAAAGTCTTCGAGGAGCGCCTGGGCGTCGCCCTGTTCGAGCGCCACTCGCGCGGCATGCGCCTCACCCAGGCCGGCGAAATACTGAGTCAGTACGCGAAGCGGCTCTTCGAGCTCGAGCGCGCCGCCGAAGGAGCCATGCGCGAGATCGCCGGCGGGCATCAGGGGCGACTCTCGATCGGCGCGAGTAACACGATCGGGACTTATGTATTGCCGCGCGTTCTCGCCGCCTTCAGGCGCTCGCGGCCCACGGTGCAGGTGACTCTGTTCGTGGGCAACACCCAGCAGGTATCGCAAGGCGTCGATGACCTGCGCTTCATGCTGGGTTTCATCGAGGGGCCGCTGCACTTCCGAGGGCTGCGCGCGGAGGTCTTTCGGGACGATGAGATCGTTCCGGTCGCCTCGCCCGATCACCCGCTCTTCAGCCGGCGGCGGCTGACGGTCGGCGACCTGCGCGATCAGCCACTACTGGTGCGCGAGAGCGGCTCGGGAACGCGGGAAGTCATTGCGGCGAAGCTGCACCGCTGGAGCCTCACTCAGAATCCAACCATGGAATTCGGCAACACGGAGGCACTCAAGCGCGCCGCAGTGCACGGTGGCGGCATAGCGTGGCTGCCGCGCATCTGCATGGTGAGCGAGTTGCGCGAGGGCGCCCTGTGTGAGCTGCCGTTGCGGGATCTCAAGATCGTGCGACCCCTGATGGTCCTCAGTCGGGAAGGAGCGCCCGTGCAGGCGGTGGCGGAAGCGTTCCTGCAGCTATTGCGCGAGGGAAGCCGCCCGGGCGCCTGACGGCGCGGGACCGCGACTTGCGGCCAGGACGCCGTGAGCCCTGAGCGCACGGAACCCTCATCGCCGCAAGGAACGCCCCAGGAAACCGCAGGACAGCGGGAGCGACGGCCAGGCAGATCAGCCTGGTCGCGCCGTTTCCCGTGGATATTCGGCATCGCAGCCGTGGTCGTGGGCGTCGCGGCATTGGGATACTACTTCCTCTATGCGCAGTACTACATTGACACCAAGGATGCCTACGTACAGGGAGATCTGATCCGCGTTGCGCCGCAAGTGAGCGGCACGGTGACCGAGATTGCCGCGGATGAGACGCAGTACGTGCGGCAGGGAGCCTCTGTGGTACGACTGGACCCGACCGATAGCGATGTGGCTCTGGCGCGAGCGGAGGCGAGCCTGGCGCAGACGGTACGGGACGTGGCCCATTTGTTCGATATGGAACGCCAGGCGCAGGCCGCCGTCGCCAGCCAGGAAGCCCAGGAGAAGCTTGCTGCGCGCACGCTGCGCCGCGACCGCAGCATCGCCAGTGCCGGTGCAATATCACGACAGCGCATCGACCAGGATCAGACTGCCGACCGCAACCTGCAGGCGGCGCTCAGAGAAGCGCGTGCACAGCTGGCTTCCGCTCGTTCCTCGGTCTCGGGAACCGACCCGACGACGCATCCGCAGGTGCTGCTGGCCGAAGCCAACCTGCGCGCCGCCTGGCTGGCGCGGCAGCGCACGGCTGTCCTGGCTCCCGTGTCAGGATACATCGTGCGACGAACGGTGCAGCTCGGCGAGCAGGTCGGCCCCGGCACGGAGATGCTCGCCATCGCTCCACTCGAGAGCGTCTGGGTCGATGCCAACTTCAAGGAGACTCAGCTTTCCAAGCTGCGCATCGGCCAACCGGTGTCATTGACTGCCGACCTCTACGGCAGGCGGTACCGCTTCCATGGGAAGGTGCTCGGTCTTGCGGGCGGGACGGGTGAGGCGCTCGCGGTCCTCCCGCCCGAGAACGCCAGCGGCAATTGGATCAAGATCGTGCAACGCCTGCCCGTGCGGATCGGGCTCGACCCGCGTGAGCTTCGCGATCGCCCGCTCTTTCTCGGGCTTTCGATGGACGTGGATGTCGACGTTCACGACAGGAACGGTGCATCGCTCACCCAGACACCCGCCTGGCCGGCAGCGCTACGCACCAATGTCTACGCATCGCGGGACGCCGGCGTGACCCCATTGATCCACCGCATCGTGAGTCAGAACCTGGGGCAATCGCCTCCAGCCGCACCACGGACCGCCCGGGCCATACCATGAGTGCTGCTTGGCCGGCGGCCCGCGCGGGGGTTCACCCGTGGCTGGTCGCCCCGGTGGTCGCACTGGCGGCCTTCATGGAGGTTCTGGACATCTCCGTAGCCAACGTCGCGCTGCCGCACATCGCCGGCGATCTCTCGGTGAGCCGCGATGAGTCGACCTGGATCCTCACGAGCTATCTCGTGGCCAACGCCATCATCATGCCGATCACCGGCTGGCTCGCAGCCCGCTTCGGGCGGAAACGTCTCTTCCTGACCTGCATCGCCGCCTTCACGATCGTGTCGCTTCTTTGTGGGCTTGCTCCCAGCCTGCCGGCGCTCGTCATCCTGCGGGCACTGCAGGGCGCCGCCGGCGGTGGTCTCCAGCCGACGGGCCAGGCAATCCTCAACGATGCGTTCCCGCGCGAGAAGCAGGGTATGGCGACGGCCGTTTACGGCGTCGCCGTAGTGATGGCCCCGGCGATAGGTCCGTCGCTCGGCGGCTGGATCACCGACAACTATGACTGGCGATGGGTGTTCCTGATCAACGTGCCGGTAGGTGCGCTGCTCCTTTTCCTGATCGGCGCCCTGGTGAAGACACCGAATGAGGCGCCAAGCGCACAGCGCAGCGGCGTCGACTGGACCGGCTTCTGGCTCGTAGCCGCCTCGCTCGGCTGCCTGCAGATCGCGCTCGATCGCGGACAGGAATATGACTGGTTCGCCTCCGGGATGATCACGACGCTGTGCGTGGTCTCGGCGATCTCATTCGTGTTCCTGATCTGGTGGGAGCTGCAACACGCAAGTCCCATGGTGAATCTGCGCCTGCTCAAGCGACGGAATTTCGCCGTCTCGTTCTTCCTCATGTTCATGCTGGGCTTCATGATCTTCGGCACCACCTATCTACTGCCCGCATTCGCCCAGTACGTCATGGGATATCAGGCAACGCAGGCCGGAGAGTTGCTCATGCCCGGCGGGCTGCTGCTCATGGCTCTTTTCCCCTTCGTCGGCCGCATTCTCAATCGGGTAGACCTGCGGCTGCTGATCGGCATCGGCATCGTGCTCGCAGCCATGGCTCTCCTCTGGATGACGAACTTCTATGAGGGCGTCTCGTTCGGCACTGTGGCACTGGGGCGCGTCTACCAATACGTGGGGCTTGCCTTCCTCTTCCTCCCGATCAACGCGCTCGGTTTCGGGGACATCCCTGCGGGCCAAACCAACTACGGCTCGGCGCTGATAAACCTCGCGAGAAACTTCGGAGGCAGCGTCGGTGTCGCGTTCACCTCCACACTGGTGACGCGGCGCATGCAGTTCCATCAAAGCCATCTGGTCGGACACCTGCAGCCGCTCGATCCCGCCTATCCCGGGTTCCTCAGGCAACTGGGGCAGGCCACACATGCGGCGCCAGGAAGCGCTGCGACCCTGGCGCACGTCTCGCAAATCGTCCAGCAGCAGGCCTCCCTCCTGAGCTACCTCGACGGATTCAAGGCGCTGGCCGTGGCCTTCCTGCTGTTGCTGCCGGTGTTGTTTCTGGCACGACCGGGCACGGCCGCCGCGCGCGCGCCCACTTGAGACACCTCAGGCGCCGACCGGCACTGCAGGCCCATCTCACCATACGGTAACCAGTACCCGTCTCTCGTGCGGCTCGTTGCGGTGCTCCCACAGGTAAATCCCCTGCCATCGGCCGAGCTGCAGATCACCGCCGGCGACCGGAATCACGATCGAGCTCTGGGTCAGCGTGGTCCGGATGTGCGCCGGCATGTCGTCAGGCCCTTCCGCATCATGCTCGTACCGTGGATCACCGTCAGGGACGAGGCGGCTCATGAAGGCCTCGAGATCACGCCGGACGCTCGAGTCCCAGTTCTCCCCTGCGAGGAGCGAGGCGCTCGTGTGCGGCACAAAGACGTTGCAGACACCGTCCGTCACACCGCTATCGCGCGCAATGGACGCCAAATCCTTCGTGAGCTCTATGAAGCCCCGGCCCGGTGTACGTACCGTGAGCTCTCGTCTATGCATTTGCGCACCTCCGCAGGCCCTATAATACCGCCTGCAATCCGCAACACAGAGGCTCTCCGTGCAAATCAGCCTGAGCAACACGACCGTGCTCGTCACCGGCGCCAGCCGGGGGATTGGCGCGGCGGTCGCCCTCGCAATGGGGAAGGCAGGCGCAACGGTCGCGATTCACTACCGCGACCAGCAGCAGCGGGCAGAAGCACTGGCGGCAAGAATCGGCGCCTCCGCGGTGATCTTCCAGGCTGATCTGTCCAACATCGACGAGTGCGCAGCGCTTTGGAACGCCGTGGTCGCGCGGTTCGGACGCATCGACACGCTGGTCAACAACGCCGGGATTGCCATATCGTCCCCGCTGGATCTTGCAGGCCAGGAATGGGTGAGGGGCTGGGACACGACGATGGCAGTCAACCTTCGGGCGCCGGCCATCCTCTCCAGGCTCGCGATCGGGCACTTCGTGGAGACAGGCGGCGGCCGCATCATCAACATCTCATCCCGTGCGGCTTTCCGCGGCGACCAGCCTGCCTATCTCGCATATGCAGCATCCAAGGGAGGCCTGGTCGCTCTGACCCGCTCCATCGCCAGGGGATTCGGCAAAGCAGGTATCCTGGCCTTCAATGTGGCGCCCGGCTTCACGCGGACCGAGATGGCACAGGATTTTCTGGATCAGTACGGAGAGGACTACGCCACCCACGACATCGCTCTGAAGCGTCTGACGGAGCCCGAAGACATCGCTCCGTTCGTCGTATTCCTGGCAAGCGGTCTCGGCGATCATTCGACCGGCTGTACGATCGATATCAACGCCGCATCGTACGTCCACTGACCTCAGCGGCGCCGGCTCAGGCGCGCGTGCATATCACCGCCGCCGGGTTGCACGGCAGCGGGAACACCGGTCGACAACTGCAGCCGGTAGTGCCCCATCATTTGCATCAGGCTCATCGCCTGCTCCTTGAGCGCCTGCGCCGCCGCGGTAGCCTCCTCGACCAGCGCCGCATTCTGCCGCGTCATTCCATCCATCGAGGTCACGGCGCGGTTCACCTGTTCGATTCCCGAGGCCTGCTCGCGGCTCGAGTCCGCTATCTCCGCCATGACGTCCGTCACCTTCTTCACCCGGGTCACGATCTCGCCCAGCACCTTGCCCGATTCGTCGACCAGCTTGGTTCCCTCGCTCACCTTGCCCACCGAATCCTGAATGAGCGCCTTGATCTCCTTGGCCGCCCCGGCGCTTCTCGATGCGAGATTGCGCACTTCGGATGCCACCACCGCGAAGCCTCTGCCCTGCTCCCCGGCTCGTGCCGCCTCCACCGCCGCGTTCAACGCCAGGAGGTTCGTCTGGAATGCGATCTCATCGATCACTCCGATGATCTCCGCGATCTTGCTGCTCGCGGCGCTGATCTCGCTCATCGCCGCAACGGCGGAGCCGACGACACTGCCGCCACGCTCGGCGTGCTCCTGCGCGGCCACGGCCAGTTGGTTCGCCTGCACCGCGCTGTCCGCATTGTTCTTCACCCTCGCGGTCATCTGCTCCATCGAGGAGGTTGTCTGCACCAGGCTCGAGGCTTGCTCCTCGGTGAGCCTGCTCAAAGCGAGGTTGCCGCGCGAGATCTCCTCCGCCCCGGCCTGCACCGCGCGACAGGTCTGCGTGAGGCCGGCAACCACTTCCATCATGGCCTGGACAATGGAGTTGACCGAGCCGGCAAGCGCTTTGAACTCGCCGGATTTGTCGCTCACTCCCATTCTCGAAGTCAGGTCGCCTTCGACGGCCCGACCCACGACCTGAACCGTCTCCGCCACCGTCCGCGAGACACAATCGATGAGCTCATTGACGCTCTGCGCGAGCAGGAGCAGATTGCCTGCCTTGCCGTGCATTGCGATACGCCGCTCGCTCGCACCGGCGAGAACTGCCTGGATGACCTCGCGAGACTCCCGTACCGCCCCATCGAGCGCGCGTGTCTCGAGGACACGCTGTGTGATGTCCCGGCCGATGCCCACGAGGCCGGTCACACGGCCACTCGCATCGCGCAGCGGCACCTTGGTCGTCTCCAGGTGCATGAGATGGCCCGCCGGGTCACGGCATTCCTCTTCGCGCGCCTGCAGCGGCGTGCCGGAGCGGATCACCGCCTGCTCATCCTCATGGTAAAGCGTGGCCAGCTCTTTGGGATGAAAGTCGAAGTCGTTCTTGCCCAGGAGCTCTGCGGGCGTCTTCGCTCCCATGACGCGCGCCACGGCGAGGTTGGCGAGCAGGAACCGCCCCTGGACATCCTTCACGTAGATCAGGTCCGGGAGATTGTCGATGAGCGTTCTCAGCATCGCGCTCTCGGCGCTCGCGGCGAGCTCCCTGCCGGCCCGCCATTTGCGCGCGAGCAGATACGTCGCCGCACCGACGGCCGCGGCAAGAGTAACGATCGACGTATAAATCAGGTATGCAGTCATCGGGAATCCCCGACCCTAGTTCGGATCAAGGATTCCCGATCCGTTACCGCAGCACCGAGACCGCTATCACGGGAGCGCGGAGCCGTTCCGTGATCCACGTCTAAGCCCGTGAGCCGAAGGGCCTGGGACCCAAGCCTCAGCTCCAGCTATCCCGCCCTCAGGCTCCCGGCCCGGAAGCCGAGCGGCCAGACTCGCGCCCGTGGGTCAACAGCCCGCCGGCACTACCGTGCGGCGACCACCGCGACCGACATGGGTGGCAGACGAAACAACAGCGAGCCCCCCTTGCTCGTTCCCTTGAAGGGTGCCGGCTCGACGGCCTGCGGATGCTCGAATGTGTTGTGGGCATCCATGGCATCCGCCGTGAGAACCTCACCCGTCGCGGCGCGGGCATCGAGGCCATCGATCCGCGTCGATACGTTGACCGCGTGGTGCGGATCGAGGTTCACGAGCGCCAGGTGGATCGTGCCGGCGGTGTCGCGCGCCGCCACTGCATCGGCGGCCGGCATTGAAATGGAGCCGTACCTATACGAAGGCGTGTGGATTTTGACAGGCAGATAGGTTGCGTCCTGGAACGGGACGTACATGCGAAAGACATAATAGGTCGGCGTCAGGATCATTTTGCCGCCCCGTGTCAGGATCATCGCCTGCAGCACGTTGATCATCTGCGCGATGTTGGCCATGCGCACACGATCAGCGTGACGCTGGAAAATATCGAGCGAGACCGCCGCGACCAGGGCATCGCGCAAGGAGTTCTGCTGATACAGGAACCCCGGATGCGAGCCGGGCTCCGAGTCGTACCACGTGCCCCACTCATCGACGAAAAGGGCGACGCGCTTCTGCGGATCGTACTTGTCCATGATGGCCGAGTGACGGGTGATGTACTCGTCGATCCGTTGAGCGGCAGCGAGCGTTGCTGCCCATTGATCCTCGCCGAATCCGGTGGCGGCGCCCTTGTGCTTCCAGTTGCCCGTCGGAATCGAATAGTAGTGCAGTGACAGCGCATCCATCAGGTCGCCCGCCCGGGCCATCATGACGTCCGTCCAGTGATAGTCGTCATCGTGGGCGCCGCTCGCGACCACCTCGATCCCTTCGGGGGCATGGTCTCGCACGAACGTGGCGTAGCGGCGGAAGAGATCGGCATAGTATTCGGGCCTCATGTTGCCGCCGCAGCCCCAGGCTTCGTTGCCGATGCCGAAGTAAGGCAGGTGCCACGGACGGTCCCGTCCGTTTCGCCGCCGCAACTGCGCGAGGCTCCCTTGCGAGCCGGACGTGATGTACTCAGCCCAGTCCGCCATGTCCTGGGGCGGGGCCGAGCCGACGTCCCCGGTTACGTATGCATCGGCCCCGATCATCTCGGCGAAATCGAGGAACTCGTTCGTGCCGAAGGAGTTGGGCTCCATGACGCCACCCCAATGCGTGTTGATGCGCACCGGGCGCCGGGCGCGCGGGCCGATTCCATCGCGCCAGTGATAGTCGTCGGCAAAGCAGCCGCCCGGCCAGCGGACCACCGGGACGTGGAGCGCCTTCAGCGCTGCCAGCACATCATTGCGGTAGCCCCGGGTGTTGGGAATCGGCGAGCCCTCCCCTACCCAGATGCCGCCGTAGACACCGCGCCCCAGGTGCTCGGCAAACTGGCCGAAGAGGTGGCGGTCGATCCTCGGTCCCGGTGCGTTGGCCTGCACGGTAATCGAGACATCAGGTGCGCGGGCAGCATTCGCCGGGACTGCCGCCAGCGCGGCGGCGAGGATCAGCGCCGGGGCGCAGAGCGTAGCGAGGCGACTGGCCTGACTCATGGGATTCTCACTTTCGCGCCGGCGACGGCGTGATGGTAACGCTACCGGCAAATGTCAGTATTGTCTTAGTTATTCGGAGTGTCAAGAAGCGCCCGCGGCTATCGGCCGCCGTCGGCGAGAAGATCGTGATGCTCGGGGTGCCGCCGGATGTGGCTCGCCACGAACGAGCAGAGCGGCACCACCTTCTCGCCCCTCTCGCGCACCAGCCCGAGCGCACCCTCGACCAACCTCGAGCCGACACCGCCGCCGCGCAGCGCGGCAGGAACCTCCGCGTATGTCATGCTGACGATGTGGCCGTTGCGGCGGTAGTTGATGAACGCAAGGGCGCCTTCGACCTGCAGCTCATAGCGCTGGCGGGCGGGATCGTCACGGACGGTGTTGGTCATCATGCCTCGATCCTCCATTGGAGCAGCTCACGGCGGCGGCGACTCCCATCAACGGCCGGCCTTGCGCTGACGGCGTCCCGGGAGCCTGCTTCGCAACTTCGGGGAGGAGCGCGACTTCGGGATCTTCCCGATACGGGTGTCGCCTGCGCGGATGAGTCTGCACGCCCGCAACGCCGCGGCCTCGAAGTCCGGATCGTCGGCCGGCAGGAGCTGCCATTGCGTCGGCTTCCCGCCGAGCACCCGGATCGATCGCATCTGCGGGAATTCGCGCCGCAGGCTCTCGTGATGCTCCGCCGTGGTCGCCAGCCAAACGCCGTTGTCGGCCGGCGCGGCGCGTTTGTCCCGCAGTATCAGCACGATCTTCTCCTCCACGTACACCGCGAGGCAGCCGAACATGGGCCGCGTGGTCGGTGAGAGGGACGCGATCTCATCCAGCACGAACTCGTGCGGTATGGGCTTCGCCGGCCGGGCGGCCAGGATCGCATCATCCAATGGATGGCGGTCTTGCGGGCGATGTGCTTTGGGCATGCGGCTGATATCCTACTGACCCCGCGTCCCGCTCACCACCCATGACCATAGCTCAGGCCCTCATCGCCTTCTGCATTGCCGCGGGTCTGCTCACGATCACGCCCGGGTTGGATACGGCGCTGGTGCTGCGCACAGCAGCCGCCGAGGGCCCGAGGGGCGCGGCACTGGCGGCTCTCGGCATCGTTGCGGGCTGCCTCACCTGGGGTGCCGCAGTAGCGCTCGGCCTCGGAGCATTGCTGGCCGCCTCGCACCTCGCCTTCGACGTGCTCAAGTGGGCGGGGGCGCTCTACCTCATCTGGCTCGGCCTCAACCTCCTTTTCAAGCCGCGCTCGCGTTTCGGCATCGAGCTCGACGAGCCGGTCTCATCATCTCCGCGCAATCGCAGCTGGCTCGGCCGCGGCTATCTCACCAATCTCCTCAACCCCAAGGTCGGCGTGTTCTACGTGTCTTTCCTGCCGCAGTTCCTGCCCGCGCACGTAGCCGCCGGGCCGTTCATCTTTCTTCTCGCCGCACTGCACGCGGTGATGGGCCTCGCATGGTTTGGCCTGTTGATCGTCGCCACTCGGCCGATCGCGCGCGCCCTGAAGCGCCCGGCGGTCATCAGACGGCTCGATAGGATGACAGGCGTCGTCTTCCTGAGCTTCGGAGTGAAGCTCGCCCTGGTCCGGCAGCACTAGCAGCGCAGCCGGCCCGAATGCGACTGAAAGGCTGCGTGACGCGCCCATCCGAGGCGCCGGCATCCGGCGTTCTGCTAACCTTCCCGGACCATCATCGTCAGGGAATCGGGGCTGCACCCCGGCCCTCGGGAGAGGCTACCTTGTCGCATCGCACCTCGACGCTTGTGGGTTCCCTGCTGCTGGCCGTTGGCGCTTCGTGCGCGGGCGGCTTCTGCCAGGCGGAGCCGGCACGGTTCACCATGGCCCAGGTGCTGGGCTACCCGTTTCCCTCCGACCTCATCGCCGGACGATCCGGCAGCGCATTCGCCTGGACCACGGACACGCGCGGAGTCCGCAACATCTGGGTGGCCGAGGCTCCGGACTATCGCGCCCGCCGCCTGACGGACTACACCGCCGATGTCGGGCAGGAAATCACCAACATTCACTTCTCAGATGATGGCAAGTACATCGTCTACGTGCACGGCGGCGATCACGATGCCAACTGGCCCGGGGCAGTCGAGCCCGATCCGGCCGCGGACCCACAGCAGCCGCAAATGCAGGTCTGGGTAGTGGCGCTGACCGGTGGCAAGCCGCGCCTACTCGGTGCGGGCGACGTGCCTGCCATATCTCCTGACGGACATACGGTTGCCTACCTTCATCGGCCGGAGGACAGCGTATGGGCCGCCTCCCTCGACGGCACCCGCAAACCGCAGCGCCTCTTCTTCGACAACGGCAAGGACTCCGAGCTGAACTGGTCGCCGGACGGCAAGGCACTGGCGTTCGTCTCCGACCGCGGGGACCACAGTTTCATCGGCGTCTATCGCGACCCTCAGACGCCCGTCGAATACCTGCTGCCCTCGACCGCGAACGACCTGCAGCCCCGCTGGTCGCCTGACGGCACTCGCATTGCCTTCGATCGCACGCCGGGCGACGGCGGTCCTCCGGAATCGCCTCTCGAGCGGCATCCGGTTCCCTGGTCCATCTGGGTCGCCGACGTACAGCGTAACGACGGCCAGCGCATCTGGCAGAGTCCGAACACCCTGCGGGCCTCATTTCCTCGGGGAGGCGGCGACACCGATCTGCGCTGGATCGCGGGCAACCGGTTGGCTTTCATTTCGGAGATGGACAACTGGCCGCACCTCTACACCGTCCCGGCAGGAGGCGGCAAAGCAACGCTGCTGACTCCCGGCCCGTTCATGATCGAGGACGTCGCCATCACGAAGGACCGGCGCTATCTGGTCTACAGTGCCAACACCGGCTCGACGGCAGGCGATGACGATCGCCGCCACCTTTTCCGGGTGTCTGTGGATGGCGGCGCGCCGCGGCCGATCACCCGCGGAGACCACAGCGCATGGACGCCGGCCGTGACGGCAGACGGGACACTCGCGTTCATCGATGCCGGCCCCAAGGATCCGCCGCGAGTGGTGTTCGGCAGCCTGACCGGCTCCAGCTGGCGCGACGCCGGTGGTGACGCCCTTCCCGCTGACTTCCCCACACGTGATCTCGTCGTGCCCAAGCTCGTCAGCTTCCAGGCGGCGGACGGTGTGCGGGTCCAGGGGCAGCTCTTCGTCGGCCAGGGCGGCGCCGCACGCAAGCCCGGAATCATCTTCGTGCACGGCGGGCCGCCCCGGCAGATGCTGCTCACGTGGCACTACATGGATTACTACACCAACTCCTACGCCGTGAATCAGTATCTCGCCAATCACGGCTTCATCGTGCTCTCGGTCAACTACCGGCTCGGCATCGGCTACGGACACGACTTTCACTACCCGGCGCACTGGGGGCCGACGGGGGCCGCGGAATACCAGGACGTGGTCGCCGGGGCGAAGTGGCTGCAGCACGACCGCCGCGTCGATCCACAACGGATCGGCATGTGGGGCGGATCGTATGGCGGTTATCTGACGGCGCTGGCCCTGGCCCGTAATTCAGACATCTTCAAGGCCGGCGTCGACATGCACGGCGTGCACGACTGGTCGATGCTCCTCGATGAGTGGTTCGGCAAAGGGCCTGATCGCTATCAGATGCCGGATGCCGCGGCGATCAAGAAAGTCTTCTGGGAATCCTCTCCCGACTCGGCCATCGGCACCTGGCGGTCGCCGGTCCTGCTCATCCAGGGCGATGACGACCGCAACGTACATTTCCACCAGATGGTGGACCTGGTGCGCCGGCTGCAGCTGCAGCACGTGCCTTATCAGGAGATCGTGATCCCCGATGAGATTCACGGCTTCCTGCGCTATCACTCCTGGCTCGAGGCGGATGAGGCGACCGCAGCCTACTTCCAGAAGCAGTTCCTGCCGAAGAACCCTTGATTCCTCACTGATCGTCGAGCTGGAACCTGATGCGAAAGGCGTAACAGGCGCTTACCGGCCGTCCGTTCTCCATCGTGGGCCGGTAGTGGCCCGAGCCGGCTCGCGCCAGATTGAGGGCGCCCTGATCGATGCTCGCGGTGCCTGAGGACTGCAAGACCGTCGGGTTGGCCGTGAGTCGGCCGAGAGGATCGACGCAGACTCGAACGGCGGCAGTACCGCTTTCATTCAAGCGACGCGCCACCGGTGGATAGTAGTCTCCCGTATTGGGAAAGCCCGCACCGGGTCCTCCGGCTACGAGACGGACCGGCGTTGCGGCTGCAACCGGCACGACGCCGGGCCGAGGCGATTGCGCAACGCTGATGGTCGCAGGGTCCAGCGGCAGGTTGAACCGAATGTCGGGTGTCGGAACTTCCGGTATGGCCGTGGGGGCGAGCGTCGGTGGCGCAATCCGTATCGGCAAATGTTGCCTGGCGGGCTGTTTGATGAAGTCCGTAGTGAGCGGCCCGGCCTGACTTGCCGGAGCGCTGTGCACGAAGTCGTTCATGTAGAGGTAGAAGACCGCAGCGTGCAGGCACACTATGGCGATCAGCGCAGTCGTGCGCCGCGAGAAGCGCGAGAAAACATCGCCGCCGGTGGCTACCAGCAGCCGTTGGCCTGATGCCGAGCCGGCAGTTGCCGCTGCCGCAACACCGAAATCGCGCGCGATGACTCGAGTCGCCCAGCAACATCCGATTCCGAACCGGATGCGGGCGACTGCATTCTGACGCGCAGCCAGGTCGGCAAGCCACTCCTCCTCCAACCTCCCGCTCAAGTCGGGCGGGGCTTTGCGCGCTGCCCGGCGCACGAGGCTGCAAGCGAGCGTCTGGTCCCACGCTGGGGACGCGCCGCGAGCCTCAGGAATGGAGCCTTCATCGTCATGATGTCGTGCACTCATGCTGGAACTCCCCGGCCGAAGCTCGCGAAGATCTCACTCGCGCGGGCGAGGCCGCTCGGTGTCAGGCGATAGAGCCGGCGGCGGGGCCGGCCGGCGCTCACGGGATCGATGGCTTCCCAGCGGCTGACGAACCAGCCTGCGGATTCGAGCCTGAGGAGAATCGGATACAGCGTTCCCGAAGCGAGGCCGCTGCGCTTCTGCACGTCCGCCCCGGAGAGCTCGTCCGAGGGATTCTCCAGAAAGGCCTCGAGCGCCTTGAGTGTCTGGAGGGAGATTCGTACGTCGCTGCCCCGCTTACCCATGATCGCAAGTCTACATAGGGTCTCCAGCCCGAGTCAAGCGGCCCATCTCGGCGCGCAGTCTCAGGTGAGAACGGCTCGATAGAGCGCGAGCAGCTTGCCCCAGGCCCTCTCGGCCTCGGGTTTGTTGTAGATCGGCCTGCCGTCTTGCAGCGGCATGTCGGGCACACACCAGCCGTGGATTGTGCCCGCATAGACCTCCACCTCGGCGGGGACGTGTGCGGCCGCGAACGCCTCGCGCAGCTTGTCCTTTGCGTCGGGCTGCTTCGCATCATCGCTGGCAGCAACGGCGCAATACATGCGCGCCTTGATGCGCGGCGCCAACAGATGGGGACTGTCGGGGTTGGCGGTCACGAGGCCGCCACCATGGAAGGTCGCGGCCGCACCGATTCTGCCGGGCACCAGCGCCGCGGTCCTGAACACGAACGGTCCGCTCATGCAGTAGCCCTGGGTGCCGAGCTTGCGCCCCTTGTCGACCTGCGGCTGAGCATCGAGGAAGGCCGTATGCGCCACGGCATCCCTCTCGATCGCGCCGGCCGCTTTGATCGGTGCGGTCCATTGTTGGGTCTTCGCCCGGTCCGCGGGACTGTCGAAATTGAAGCGCGAGGCGTCCTCGACGACCGGCGCCCTCGCGGTACGGTAGTACACGTTGGGGACGAGTACCGAGTATCCCTGCGCGGCCAAGCGTCTGCCCATCTCACGGAATGCCGGCCTGAGCCCGAAGACATCCGTCCAGATGAGCACCCCGGGATGCACACCCTTCGCCGGATGAAAGAATGCGGCGTCGCACGTTCCATCGGGTGTTTTGATGTCGACGTCGGTCTCGATCACTTCCGATTCCGCGCCGAGAGACACTCGGGCCGCGGCAGCAAGTCCGACGGCTGCGGAGGCAGCGACGAATTCCCGGCGCGTCGGCTGCAGCGAATTACTCTCGGACGGATCACGATCGGTGCCGCTCATCGGAATGACCTCGCCGCGATTCGGTTGAACGCCAGAATAATGGCATCGCTTCCCGCCGTCGAGCGGCTCAGCCCGCGCCAACATCCGCCTGCCGCATTACGCAGCGAAAGCCATAGGAGGATGGGAGGCGGCACCGGCGGGCATGATAGTTGCGCCCGGGGTACGAGGCATGCCCGCCGGACGCTCGAACGGACCCAGTGAGATGGCTGAAAACGGCGCGGGAAACGATAAATATCTGAGGCGGGAAAGAGAAACCCTCGAAGTCACGCTGAAGAGCATCGGCGATGCCGTCATCGTCACGGACGTCGCCGGCCGTGTAATTTTCCTCAACGCCGTGGCCGAGCGGCTGACGGGTTGGTCGAGCGCCCAGGCGAAAGATCAGCCCTTCGAGCAGGTGTTCCGCATCGTCAACGAATACACCGGGGCGCCCGTGGAGCACCCGGTCGCCAAGGTGCTCGAGACCGGTGGCATCGTCGGGCTGGCCAATCACACGGTTCTGATCCCTCGCGACGGCGGGCGCATTGCGATCGACGACAGTGGCGCGCCGGTACGCCTCGCCGACGGTCAGTTGATCGGCATCGTCGTGGTCTTCCGCGACGTGACCGAACGCAAGCGGGCGGAGCACACGCGCGCATGGCTCGCCGCGATCGTCCAGTCATCAGACGACGCCATCGTCAGCAAGACGCTGCAGGGCATCGTGACCTCCTGGAATCCATCCGCCACGCGCCTCTTCGGATATGAGCCTGATGAAATCATCGGCAAGCCGATCCTCACCATCATTCCGCCCGAGCTCCATTCGGAGGAAGACGAAATACTCGCGCGGCTGCGGCGCGGTGAGCGAATCGACCACTTCGAGACCGTGCGCCTCGCGAAAGACGGGCGCCGGATCGACATTTCGCTCACGATATCTCCGATCAGGGACCGGGACGGCACCATCATCGGCGCCTCGAAGGTAGCGCGCGACATTACCGACCGCAAGCGCAGCGAGCAACTCCTGCGCGAGGCGGATCGCCGCAAGGACGAGTTCCTCGCTACCCTCGCTCATGAGCTGCGCAACCCGCTGGCGCCAATCTGCGCGGCGGCAGAGCTGCTCAAGCACGCGAAGAGTCTGGCGCCGGAGCTGCGGGCCGCGACCGCCATACTCGAGCGCCAGGCCCGCCACATGACTCACCTCGTCGATGACCTGCTCGACGTCTCGCGCATCACCAGCGGGCGCATCCGTCTGCACTGCGAGCCGGTCGAGCTGGCGCAGCTGCTGCGCGCCGTCATCGAGGCTCACCGCCAGTCGGCCGAGACCGCACGTCATCAGATCACGTTCGCCCCATCCGGCCAGCCCGTGCACGTGATCGGCGATCGCGTTCGCCTCACCCAGGTGTTCTCCAACATCCTGCACAACGCGATCAAGTACACCCCTCCTGGAGGGAAGATCGAGGTCGTACTGCGCACGGAAGAGCAGCAGGCCGTGGTCGGCATTCGCGACAACGGCATGGGAGTGCCGGCGGAAATGCTGAGTCACATCTTCGAGCCGTTCGCACAGCTCGATAGATCGTACGAGCGGCCTGACGGCGGACTCGGGATCGGACTGACTCTGGCGAAGAGGCTGGTGGAGCTGCACAAAGGTCGCATCGAAGCGAGCAGCGCCGGAAGCGGCAAGGGCACTTCGTTCCTGGTCCGTCTGCCCGCAGGCGCGGCACCCGCGGTGCGGCCCCCGAGTGTCTCGCATGTCGATCCCGACCTCGCGATCTCACGCCGCGTGTTGATTGCAGACGACAACCACGATGCGGCGGTCAGCCTCAGCATGCTGCTGCAGTCCATGGGTCACGAGACACGTGTGGTCCACGATGGCGTCGAAGCCGTGGAGGAAGCAGAGGTCTTCCATCCTGACATCGTGCTGCTCGATCTCGGGATGCCACGGCTCGACGGTTACGCGACAGCGCGCGAGATCGCAAGCCGTCCGTGGGCTGCCGACACCCAGATCGTGGCGGTGACGGGATGGGGTCAGGACGCGGACCGGAAACGGGCGAGAGCCGCCGGATTTCACCGGCATCTCGTCAAGCCCGTCGACATCGATGCGCTGCGTCAGGTCATGTCGACCGGAAGCGTAACGGGACAGCCACCGCCCTCACGTTAGGGATTGGCATTGAATGCGATGCAAATCCGAGGCTCATCGCTTTCGTGCGGATTGACGTAGTGCTCCATCCAGCAGGGAAAGAGTACGAGCAGTCCCTCGCTCGGCCTCAGGTCTACGTTGGCGTGCCCGTTCGGAATCGAGCCCTTGATGATTCCGTGGAGCACACCCGGACGGGGATCGCGGAAGACCAGTGCACCCGAGCCTGCGGGCACCTTGAGATAGAAGCTCCCCGAAAGAAGCGAGCCTTCGTGCATGTGCAGGAAGTTGAAGCCCCCGCGATCATGCAGGTTGATCCAGGACTGAAGATGAAAATCACCGCGCCGCCCCATCTCGGCCAGGACCGCGGCGCATGCCGAATACACGGCCTGGCGCAACGGTGCCCAGACGGGCTGTTCGAGAACGTTCATTTCCTTACTGTTCCAACCATTGCGATTGCTCCGGCCCGCGGGCTCGGGACTTGCCGCGCGCAGCGCGAGCACGGCGCCCGTCCATTGCGCAAAGCGCGGCTGCAGCGCATCGAGATGGGCCTGCCAGATCCGGGTCGGAAAGAGGTCGAAGGACTGCAGTGCGGGGGGCGTCACGGCCTCCCCTACCCGGTACGTCGTGCGCAACTTCTCATCCATCGCGGCTTCTTAGTGCAATCCGTCGAGGCGCACCGCACCTGCCGGATCGCGCGTGACGCGCAGCGTCATGTGCCGCCCGCGAAACGTGACGTTGCGCAGCGTCAGCGAGCGCCAGCCCGGCGGCAGAGCCGGCGCATACGCATCAACGAGCCCGCCGGCGCGGATCCGGAGACCCGTGAGCCCGTAGATCAGGCTCTGCAGGTAGGAGCCGGAGCCGGTGAGAAACGGGCCGACCTCATTGCTCGCGGTTTCCGTGCAGACATCGTACGGCGGCTTGAGCGTCCCCCCGGTCTGGAACAGCCTGGCCCAGGTGGCGGCCTGATCGCCGAGCCCCACTGCATCCGCGGCGGCCACGCGCGGCAGGATGCCCATGCTGACCTCGCCGACGGATCGCATCGGGTCCCGCCGGATGGCGTGTTGGTAATCACTCCTGCGCAATGCGGCCGGCATCGCGAAGTCCAGGGCCGGCAGAAAGAGCAGCGCCACGGGCCCACCGCCGAAATCAGTGCCATGCGTCGTCACCGAAGGCGCGAATGCGAGATGATACGTTCCATCTGGCGCCATCGGCACATACAGGCCGCGCGCAATCCGGCTCCAGTCGCGATCCGGCCGCTCGCCGAGCGCTTTGGCGGCGGCCGCGGCGATGTCGAGCGCCTTGATTGCTCCGAGATTGGTGAACGTATCATCGGGGATGTCTGCGTTCGACTCCGCAACCGAGGTCACGTGCAGGATGTCGTAGCGCTTGCGATCGGCGTCGTAGGTTGCGCGACTCGCGAAGAAGCGGGCCACCTCGCGAATCACCGGCCAGCCGCGGGCACGCAGCCAGTTGCGATCGAGCGTGGCGAGATAGTATTGCCATTGCGCGATCGCTACATCGGCATTGACGTGAATCTCGCTCTCGGAGAGCACGTGCGCCGAGAATGGAGTCTGATCGGTTCCGTACTGCGGGTCCGATTCCCAGGGATACATTGCGCCGCGGTAGCCGTGCTGGGCCGCCCGTTGACGCGCCGCCTCGAGGGTGCGGGCGCGAAAAGCGAGGATCGACTCGGCGCGCCGGGGATGCAGCAACAGCAGCGCCGGGAACATCCAGGTGTCGCTGTCCCAGAAGACGTGGCCGGCATAGCAGAGTGTCAGGCCGCAGGGACCCGTGGCCCACGCCGTATCCGCAGTCGAGCTCGCAAGCAGATAGTAGAGCTCTGCATGGGCAACCTGCTGCGCCCTGGGATCTCCCTCGATCAGGATGTCGGATTGCCAGAGTGTCCGCCAGGCGGAGCGTTGTGCGCTCGCGAGCTCATCGAATCCCCGCCCGCGGGCCTCGAGCGCAAGACTGACGTCCTCGACGGCGCCGCCGCCCCAGTCCGCCCGCGACAGGGCGAGATACTTGGTGAAGTCGTAGGTCCGCCCTTTCGTGACGTGCAGGGTCACATCGAGCGCGAGATGACGGGGCACCTGACTCAAGGTGACCTTGGGAGACTCCGCATTGGCCGGTAGCGCGATCGCGGCCGCCATCGCCATCGTCAGGCCGCCCTCGGCCCTTCCGGATAACCACAGGGTGAGCGCGTGCGGATCGCCCCCGGTCTCCTTGAGCGCGGTATGGCCCGGATACCAGATCGCGGCCCGGTCGGGCGTCGCCGGCGGATGGGGCTGTAACGCGAGTCCGGCGGCTGCGAGCGCCCGATCCTGAGCAGGACCACTCAGCTGCCCGACTGCAAAGCGCCGTGTATGTCTTGGCCACACCGTCAGCGGGAACGATAGCCGCACCTCCCCGTCGTACCCGGGCGTAATCGAGAAGCGTGTCACCGCCAGGTGCGGCGACGCCTCACTGACGAATGTGACGATCTTCACCGCCGTTTCCCGCCCGTGATCAGCGTATCGATAGGCCGTCGTCAGAGTCGCGTCCTGCATGTCGAGCGATTGGGCGTAGTCCTGGAAATGCTCTGCCGTGAGCGGAGCCTCGTTGAGCCAACCCGCATTCTCGGCTCTACTCCCGGGCGCGAAGTCGATTCCCGCCCATCCGGGAATCAGCGCAGGACGGGAGACATCTCCCGGACTGTAGTCCATGAGCCCGACCAGGTAGGTCTGCGTCGCCTCGCTACCGCGCGGCGCAGTGAGCGTTGCGATGTAGCCATTGCCGAGGAGCCCGGGGAAATACGTTGGCAGATCGGCAAATCCCGCGTGCAAGCGGAAACCGGCGTCGGTCTCGGCCTGGCCGGCGAGTGCAACGATCGGCACCAGCGCGCCGAGGACGCCGCAGGCAATGCCCGCGATGTGGCGTGCAGCAGATCGGCGCGCGATCACCTCGTGCCTCCGGCCGCTGCCGCCTGCATGTCAGGGCGCAGCGGCTTTACGGCCAGGTACACCGTGCTCCACAGCTGCGCCGCATTGGATTCGTCGGCATCTGCAGCCGAGGAGCCGAATGGCCTCACCTGATAGTGTCCCGCGGCGTACGACCATGACCACAGCTCCGAATTCTGCATGGAGCGGGTGGCGTTGATCGCGGACCACAGCGCCTGTTGCGCCCGGAACAGATCCGTCCGCACCGCCGGCGGCAGATCGTGCCGCTCGAGCTGGTGCGCGATTCCGGCCGCGAACAGCGCCTGCTGCCAGGACCAGACGACCGTACCGTGATAGGCATTACGACTGAAGAGCTTCTGCAGCGCGGGCGCGCAGAACACCGGGTTGGCCACCACCATGCCGACGCCGGTCAGCAGGCCCGCAGGAAAGGGACGCATCGCAACTGAGACGATACGATCGAGTGACTTCGGGTCGGGATCTTCGAACAGGAGCAGGAACCCCTCATCGGAATGCATGACCGGAATCGGCTCGCCGGATGCGGCGAGCGACAGCGCATGAAAGCGCAGAGGGCCCGGGCTGAGCGTGGCGAGACCCGCCTGCGAGGAGACGCCCTGCGAGTCGGCGTAGATCTCGATGGCGTTGGCGGCGACCGCGTGGCTCAGCGTGACATCGAAGAGCGACGGCGCCCGCTCACGCCAGATACCCGCCATCTGCGCGGCGCCCGCGAACAGCGTCCGGTCGGATGCTGTCAGGTACGGCGACAATAGACCGCTTCTCAACAGCCGGGCCGCCGCCTGCAGCGCCGCTGGAACCAACACTGCATCGACGTCGTAAGGATACTCACCGCCGCCGAGCCCCGTCCCGCTGTCGCGCCAGTCTCCGACCGGCACTCCGGGCTTGAGGCCGATGAGGTGCGCGACGCCCGGTGCTTGCGCGAATGCCGCCGCGCCCTGCACCACGTATCGCAGATTCCTGACCAGCGCTGCGCCGCGCGCACCCTGCCGCCCGAGAGGCCCGCCGACGGGCGCAGCCAGGAAGGCCGTGGAGCGGGCGTTCGCGCCGGGCTCGAGCAACCACGCTGCAGCCACGGGCGCGAGCAGATAGTCCTCATCGATCATCTTGTAGTCGTACACCGGCTCCGCCGAGCGCGACCCCTGACTCATGTGATCGAGCACGGCCTGCTCGCCGATGTCCTCTTCGTGCGCGACCTCGCCTCGAGGTGAGAGGCGCGCCAGAACCGAACCGAGGGCCGCCTCGACCGCAGTGGCGCTCAGCACCGGCATCAGCAGCCGCACGCTCATCAGCGTGTCGCGGCCGAAATAGGTATCGAACCGCCACGAGCCGGCCAGGAGCTTCTCCCGATAGGCGAGGAACGTCAGCGTCTGACGAGCCGCAAGCTCTCCAGCGGATGGGTCGCGCAGGAGATCGTGTCCGGCGAGCGGCACGAGAGGCGTCTCGCCCGTGAGCCCCGTGATCCGGAGGGCGATACCGCCGTCGCGACCGGCGCGGATGCGCTTGCCGCTCAGACGACCATCGAGCACTTCGATCTGCAACCGATAGCCGGCCGCACCATCCAAGCGGTCGCGCGACCACGTCAGCGTTCGACCGCTGACCGAAGGCGAGACGGCAGTTCCCTTGGGCAAGGTTCCTGCCGAGGCATAGTCACGCAACACGCGTACGTTGGAGAGCGCCGCCCCATGGACGTCGAGCTCTGGGACCGCGAGCGTGACCTCAGCCGAGATGCCGTAGAGTGCCCTTCCCCGCTCGTCGCGCTCGTGAACCGGTTGCGGCTCGCCGCGTATTTCCCATGCTGCGCGGCCTGCCTGGCGCGCGAACCACAGCCCGACGCCGCTGTTGCCGGCGGGGAAGACCACGAGAATGCGCGGCTCGGGTCCGGAGCGAAGCACCAGATGCGCCGCGACCGGGCCTTCACGCAGGAAGTAGTTCAGAACTCTGCCTTCGCGAACCTGGAACGCGAGCCGTGATGGCTGCGCTGGCGACGCCGCTGCCGTCGCAACGAGGAAGACGAGGATGCAGGCCGCTGCGGCTCGCAGCACCGGTAAAGCTCCAGAATGACTCATGGGTGCGAGCGTCCTCCCCGTGTGGTGAATCGGCGACTTATAGCCTGTTCTCCTTTCGCCGTCACGCCCCGCGGGGTTCTCCATGATCCGCCCTTGCCGATTCCGGCCGCTTTGAAATTTCCGTTCAATCCGGAATAGCGGACTTTCCCGGCTCGAACGTCTACTCCCAGGATGACCGCTCGATCCGTACCGGTCGTTTCGGAAAATCGCGCTGCCCGCAGGCTCCGCCCACGCTGTGCGCCGCGGACGTTGCGATCGCACAACAGCCGCTTCCGGACGAGGGTGATCACTTCACTGGGTCTCGCTGCCTGTTGCAGGCGGCACTTCCTTCTGGGGGAACTTGCATGAGAGTCAAAGACAAGAAGGCGCCCCGCTGGGGCGTGCATCCGGCCCGGCTGCGGGCCATGAGCTCCACACCAACGCCCGCCTTGCTCGCCCAGCCCCGCAGGCTGGCCGGTGCGGGCAGGAACACCGTTGCGGCCGTCGTTGCCGGCATTCTCGGCGCAGGCGGCTTGGCCGTGAGCGGGGGCGCTCATGCGCAAAGTGCGCAGAATGCGCCGACTACTGCGCCCTTGGCGGCCGCTCCCACTTCCGCGGAGCCCACCCAGAGTCTGCAGACGGTCGTCGTCACCGCGACCGCCACCTCGGTGAGAAAGCTGGACGCGAGCTACAACATCGTATCGGCGTCCATGCAGCAGATTGCAATGGCAAACCCCGCGAGCACTGCCGAAATCTACAAACTCTCGCCTGGCGTTTGGCCGGAGGCATCCGGCGGACAAACTGGCGTCAACATCGATGTGGCCGGCTTTCCGCTGGGCGGCGGCGATTCTCCGTATTTCACGACGATGATCCAGGGTACGCCCCTCTATGGCGCTCCTGATCTCTCCTTCATGGACAACAGCTCGCTGATGCGCATGGACGACACCGTCGAGCGTGTCGAGATCGTCCAGGGCGGACCCAGTGCGATCTTCGGTCCGGGCCAGCCGGGCGCGACGGCCAACTTCATCCTGCGGACCGGGTCCGAGCAGGAGAAAGGGTCGCTCGGCGTCACCTACGGGTCCGAGGGAATGTACCGCGCCGACGTGTTCGAAAGCGGCAAGATCGCTGACGGCTGGTATGGCAGCATCGGCGGCTTCTACCGGCAATCCAACGGTGTGCGCGATCCGCAATATCTGTCCGACGTCGGCGGGCAGCTGACGGCCACGTTGAAGCATACTCTCGACAACGGGTCGATCATGTTCTGGGCGAGGACACTGCACGACCACAATCAGTGGGTCGCCGATTTTCCATACACCGTCAACAACGGCTCGGTCGGCCTCTATCCCGGCTTCGATCAGCTCAACTCAACCTACAACAGCAAGGAGCTCCAGAACTTCCAGGTACCGGATCCTGCGTGCAACTGCTTCCAGAACGACGACGTCAGCAAGGGTCGTGGCGCCCAGCTCAGCTACTTCGGCTCGGAGCTCAGGGAGAAGTTCGCCGGCGGCTGGTCGATCAGCAACAACTTCATATTCGACGGCGGCTACGTCCCGACGCAGGCGCTGGTCAACAACAGCAATCCCAGCTCGCTGGCGGACTTCATCGGCACTTTGAGCCTGCCCGCCCCACTGACGCCGGCCATGGTGCGAGCCACCTTTGCCAACGGCCAGGGGGTGAACCTCGCCCAGAGCGTGGTGACCAACCAGGTCTGGGACGTGCAGAAGAAACTCGTCAGCGCCATCGATGAGTTCCGCGTCAACAAGGAGCTCGGCTTCGGCAATACCCTCACCTTTGGCGTGTACGCAGCCCGCTATACCATGAACGACAACTGGGAGTTGGGCTCCAACGTGCTGATCACCAATCAGCCGAATGCGTCGCCGATCATCCTGTCGGCCACCGCAGGCGGAAATATCTACCAGGTGACCAGCCCTCAGGGCATCGAGAGCACCAACGGCGGCTACCAGATCCTCCAGGACGGCAAGGCCACGAATGTCGCGCCCTACATTTCTGATTCATGGAAGATTGACCGTTGGTTATTCGACGCCGGGGTCCGTGTCGAGCATATCAACCTGTCGCAGGAGACGAGCAATCTCCACAACGTTCAGATGGGGACGATTTACGATCTCTGGGACAATGCGGTCAGCCTGCCCGACGGTACGTTCTCGCACGGCCACGAAAACAACACCATACCGACGTTCTCGGTGGGCGCGAATTACGAGTTCAACGACAATATGAGCGCCTACGTGCGCGTCAATAATGGGGTGCTTTTCGAGAACTTCGACTCTGTTCGCTGCAACATCAATAACGGCTCCAACGGTTGCCCCAGCAGAGTCCCCCTGCAGACCGTGCGGAATTACGAGGGCGGCTTCAAGATTCAGAATCAGTGGACGCTCATCGACGCATCGATTTACCGCAAGACCTTCAAAGGAATTGCCTATACACCTACCAACATCGGCGGTGTGCCGATCGGTCCGGCTTCCACCTTTGGATCGACCTCCACGGGCGGCCGAATCGACGGCAGCGTAAACCCCTTCGCCACCAGCAGCAACGCACCCCTGAGCACCTTCAGGATCACGATCAGCGGCATTTACGAAAAAGCTCACTACCAGGACTTCCAGGGCTGCTTCACTTACACCAGCATCACCAACCAGCAGGTCTGCGGCGCGATCAACGGCAACCAGCTTGCGCGTCTGCCGAAATTTCAGATCCGCGTGACACCGAGCGATACGCAGTCCTTCGGCTGGGGCGTACTGACCGAGCAATTGACGTACGAGCACATTGGCAAACGCTTCCAGGACGAGTCGAATCTGACACCGTTGCCTGCTTACTACGACCTGTCCTTCGGCATCGATGCCACGTTCGGTGAGCGCTTCGAGCTGCGGGTGCTCGGCTCGAACATCACCAACCAGCTCGGGTTGACCGAGGGTAATGCCCGGTTCGGCGGCAACACGGTGCAGAACAACGTCGGCTTCGGCAGGTCGATCCTTGGCCGCGAAATCAACGTAACGGCCAAATACTACTGGTAACGAGGTCATGCGATGGAGTCCCCTCGCGCCTCGCGGCGCGAGGGGACCGGGATGGAGTCGCGATCCGGTCAGATCAGATCAGATCGCGCAAGGTCAGGACGATCCGCCGCGTGGCCGCCTTTCCCATCACCAGCATCGGCACGCGCGAGCCCGCCGGTCGTGCCCGCAACAGCTCGCGCGCCGCCGACAGATCCGCCGCTTTCGCCCTTCGACCGTCAAGCTCGATGATGACGTCGCCCGTCTTCAGTCCTGCCTCTGCCGCGGGGCTTGCGGCTGCCACGGAAGTCACGACGTAGCCGTCCTTGCCTGCATTGATCCAGAGCCCGGAGCGATCGAAATCGCCGACATCGGCCGGGACAGGCTCGATCCGCCGCAGGTACATCGTCTGGTGCCCGTAATCGAAGGTCACGACGAAGCGCTTGAGGAGCGCCGAGCCCACGTTGCCGTCGTAGTTCGGGTCGCTGAATGAGCCGCGCTTGTCCTCCGAGAGATCGGCGACCGGCGCGGCTACCGGCATCGCGCCGAGGCTGATCGAATGTACCCGAACGACATAGGAGCTGACCTCGCCTCCGACACCCCAACCCGTCACGGCTCGTACGCCCCGTGCATACCGCTCCCGCAAGTGATCGCGGATGACCGCGGGAGATGTCACGTCGAGCTCGGAGCGTGAGCCCGTGTCGATGTCGAACGTAGCCGGAATTCCGTCGAGCCGCCCACGGACGAACGGCATGTGGTCGTAGAAAACGAACGGCACGGCCACACCGGCATCCTCGAGCGAGCGGCTTCCCGGCTTCGTGAAGGTGAGCACCTTGCGCCCGTAATCGATCCGGACGACGAGCCGGCGGAAGAGCTCGAATCCCACCATGCCGTCGACCGCAATGCCCTCGATCGCCGGCTGGTAAATCTCGGCGGAAAAACCCACCTGGTCATGCATCTCGACGCCGCCGATCGAGAGGGTCCGGAAGGGGACGAAGCCGAGCGATGATTGCTTCTCACCGGCGCCACCCTCCGGGGAGCTGCCCGTCGATGCCAGGCCGGCTTCTGCAATGACTTTTGCAGACAAGAGCGTATGGCCGCCTGTGTCCACGATGAAGGTGTAGGGCCCTTTGCCGTTCACGCGAGCCTGCACGTAGATGTGATTGTTGAGGAGGCGAAAGGGCACGGAAATGCGCGTCGCACCCTGCGCCAGCGTGACTCCAGCAGGAGGAGTGCAGGGACAGGCAAAGCTCGCAAGCGGCCGCGCCGGTCCGAAGCTCACGCTGCGCAGCGTCAGCCGCTCGTATCCGGCCTCACCGGTGCCGGCATCCTCGAGAACCGAGTGAGCGAGCATCAGCTCGCCCTGCCGACGGTAGTCCGAGTAGACCTCGCGGGCGTGGAGGAAATACTCAGGCTCCGCGACCTGCAACAGCAGGTGAGTGCGCGCATCGAACCACGCCTCGAAACGCACACCGCCGCGCGGCTGCACCGCGAGGTGATCGGTGGGAGTCCCGGAGAGGCTCTCCCGGCCGAGGTCCTCGATCCGGGCACCCGCCCGATCGCTCCGCCACCAGAGGTTCGCATTGCGATACGCGGCGCTCACGGCCACGCGCACCCGGTCGCCACCTTCTTCAGGGGTATCGGCGCCGGAGGCGTCCCTCATCCAGGGCGTTCGCGTGTCGAAGCCGGTGGCCGTATGCAGAATGCCGGAATCCACACTCTCGACGTAGGCACCTGTCGCGAGGTCCTCGATCCGCATCTCCTCGCCCGTGAGCCCGTTGCCCGAGTAGCCATAGTGATAGACAGCAAGGCCGGTGCTGGGCGCATGTCCCACGGCAAGCTGATTTGCGTGCAGGATGGCCGCCACGCCACTCCCGGCGGCATCCGCCGCTGCCGGGAGGCCGAACGCAAGGAGAATGCAAGAAATCAACCTCAGGCGAGTCGCTGGTGTCAAACACATGTGAGTTCCTGTGGCCGCATCGATTTGCTTCGCTCGTGCTGTGAACGCTAAATTTCCCGGAATGCCGGGTCTTGAACGAAATTCGCATTGCCGCCGGGTCCACCCGCCGTCGCAGGGCCGGGAGCGCCACGGTGCGGGTGATTTCCTGCCACGTCACGTCCATGAGGAAGCGTTCGCGACCATCGTCCTCAGCGGCGGCTACGTCGAAGCCGGCGATACCGGCCGGCACCGTGCCGAGCCGGGCGATGCGCTGATTCATGGACCCTACGAGTTTCATCTCGACCACTTCGATCGGGGCAGCACCGAGGTACTCGTCGTACCCGTGGAGGCCGGGGGATTTTCCTGCGCAGCCGGCCGGCTCTCCGACCTCGATGCCATCGTCCGCATCCTCGAACACGATCCTGCCGCTGCCGAAGAGGCCATCCGCGGGCAGCTCGAGGCCAAGCCGATCAGCCTCCCGGACTGGCCCGATATCCTCGCGCACGACCTCAGCAGAGATCCGGCATTGAGTCTGGGCGAATGGGCCGACCGGCATCGACTCTCGGCCGGCTCCGTGAGCCGTGGCTTCGGCCAGGTTTATGGTGTGACGCCTGCCGCCTATCGCCTCCTGCAGCGGACGCATCGTGCAATCCGAGCCATCCTCGGATCGGAAGCGCCGCTCGCAGCGCTCGCGCAGAATTGCGGCTTCGCCGATCAGGCGCACATGGTCCGATCGGTCCGCCATGCGACCGGACTCACGCCCCGCGCCTTGAGAGCCCGCGGGCACCTCCACCCTGCAGCGCCTCACATGAAGTGATCACGCGGCTCTCCGGGGTCGGCGCCTTCCGTGCGAGAATCCGGTCGCAGTAGCAGCGATTCCGGGATCTCGACTCTGTGGCCGTTCCCCCTGGCGTCCTCGAGGACATGCGGACCATCGGCGGCCTTCTCCAGGCGGGCCAGCTCCATGCCGCGCACGAGCGGCTCGGGGCCATCGTTCAGGCCAATCCGACCTTCGTCGAGGGTCTGCGGCTCCTCGCTGGAACCAAGCTCGCACTGGGTGATGCCCCTGCGGCAGAAACGCTGTTACGGCACGCCCTCGAGCTCGATCCGGCCTGGACCCCGACGCTCACTACCCTGGGCGAGCTGCTTCTCGCCAGCGGACGTGGCCAGGAAGCGGAAGCAGTGCTGCAGCGCGCCGTCGCCGCTGTGCGGGTCGATGCGCGCGCCGCGCTGATCCTTTCGCGCTACTACAACGACACCGCTCGTCCCGAGCGGGCGCTTGCGGTAGCTGCTCCATTCTGCACGCGCGGCCAGGTGGAGCCGGAACTGGCAACCCAACACATCGCGGCACTGATCGCCCTGGGACGGCAGTCGGAGGCTCTCTCCTTCTACGGCAATCTCGCCGCCGCGATGCCCGACAATCCAACGCCTGCGCAGCCGCTCGCGATCGCGCTCAACGCGGCCGGGCGCCATGCGGAGGCGGGGCACGTCGCGCATCGCGCATTGGCGCGCGGCTTCAGGACGGCAACACTCTGTCTGACATACGCCAAGAGCCTCATGGCTGAAGGCGCCAATGATCGCGCCGAGACCGCCTTGCGCGACTGCCTGCGACTCGAGCCGCGTCTCACCGAGGCCCATAACAATCTGGCGCAGCTTCTCTGGGTTCGCACGGGCGATCTTGCGCAGGCTACCGAGGCGCTCGACCAAGCCCTGCGGGCGTTCGGCAATGACGATGCGCTCTGGGCCACCAAGGCTGCCATCCTCCAAGGCGCGGGCGATGCCCGCGCCGCCTACGACTGCCTGGCACCGCGGGCCGAGCGCGCCCAGGCATCGCCCGTACTGCTCGTGCGGGCGGGACTTTCCGCGCTCGATTTCGATCCGGCCAAGGCGCTCGCGCTCGCAGAGCAGGCGATCCGCTCCTTGCCGGACAACACCTCGGTCCGCAACCTCCTCGCCGCCGCGCAACTCGGTGTCGGTGATGCACGCGCGGCTCTGCAAAACTGCGAGGTCTTGCTGGCCCGGGCGCCGGATGACCAATATCTCATTGCGCTGCAGACGACGGCGCTGCGCCTGCTCGGTGACGAGCGCTACGCGCAGCTCTGCGATTACCGCGACCTCATTCTGCCGCTACCCATCGAGCCGCCTGCGCCATGGTCGAATCTCACCGACTTCCTCGCTGACCTCGCCGCGAGTCTCAACCGCCTGCACGATCCGAACGGTCATGCGCTTCTCTTTCAGTCGCTGCGTCATGGCACGGAGACGACCCAGGACCTGACGCGCAGCAGCGATGCCGCGGTGCGCGGGCTGTTCGCGGCCTTCGCCGCACCCATCGAGCGCTACCTCGGGCAGATGGGCCAGGGGCAAGACGCGCTGCGCCGCCGCAACGGCAGCGGCTGGCGATTCAACGGCAGCTGGTCGGTCCGGCTGCGCAATCGAGGCTTTCACACCAGCCATGTGCATCCTCGCGGCTGGATCTCCTCTGCCTTCTACGTCGAGCTGCCGGACATCATGACCGAGGGCCGCACGGACGAGGGCGTACTCAGCTTCGGCAAGCCGGGGATTCTGACGAGCCCGTCGCTCGAGGCCGAATACTCGGTCCGCCCGGTGCCCGGCATGCTCGTCCTCTTTCCGTCGTACTTCTGGCACGGCACCGTACCGTTCCAGAGCCCCCAGCCCCGCCTGACCGTCGCCTTCGATGCCGTACCGCAGCGGTAACCCCTGAGCGGGTCAAGGCGCATCCCGATGTTCTTCAGGCCGTGTCGATTTCGACGCGCAGCCTTCGGCTATCTCATGAATCGCGGAGGCGCGTCGCCATCCGCACGAACCCAGGAGCATTACCGTGGCTGAGCTGACCGTAACGACTTTCGTGAGTGTGGATGGCGTCATGCAGGCCCCCGGCGGCCCGAAGGAGGACACCTCCGGCGGCTTCCGCTACGGCGGCTGGGTCTTTCCGCATGCCGATCAGGACATGGGCGCCATCATCGTCGAGAACTTCTCCAAGGTGGACGCATTCCTCCTCGGGCGCGGCACTTATGACATCTTCGCAGCGCACTGGCCCAAGAACACCGATCCCAACGACCCCATTGCCTCGAAGCTCAACGCGCTGCCGAAGCATGTTGCCTCGCGCTCGCGGGAGAATTTCGAGTGGCGCAATTCCTCGCGGGTGCGGGATGTCGCCGCCGAAGTCGCGAGCCTGAAGAAGCGCTACAAGGGCGAGCTTCAAGTTCATGGCAGCGCCGGTCTGTTGCAGACCCTCATCCAGCAGGACCTGGTCGACGAATACCGGATCTTCACCTTTCCGGTGCTGCTCGGGAGCGGCAAGCGTCTGTTCGGCTCGAGCGCCGCGCCCGGCGCGCTGACGCTCAAAGCATCAAAGACGAGCGGCGCCGGAGTCATTTACAGCGTCTATCGCCGCTCGGGAGCGGTCAAGACCGGGTCGTTCGCGGCGGAGTAACGCCTCAGGCCGGCTCTCTCAGGAACTCCACCAGCGCGCGTAACGCTGGTGGAGTCTGCCGGCGACTCGGATAGTAGAGATAAAAGCCCGGATAGGTGGGCGACCAGTCCTCGAGAACACGGACCAGCCTGCCGGCTGCGATCAGGGGTTGGATCTCGGCGCGCATGAGATAAGCGATTCCCACTCCATCCAGGGCGGCGCGGACGGCAAGCTCGCTGTCGTTGACGATGAGCGGCCCCTCGACGGGTACCGAAAGCTCTTCGCCATCCCGCTCGAGCTCCCAGTGGTAGAGACCTCCACTGCCTCGCAGTCGCAGGTTGATGCAAAGATGCTCGTGAAGGTCACGTGGCGTCGCGGGTATTCCGTGGCGCTGCAGGTATGCGGGCGCGGCCACGATCGCCGTCTCCAGTGTCCGGCCAAGAGGGATCGCGACCATGTCCTTCTCGAGCCGCTCGCCCAACCTGACACCGGCATCGAAGCGCCCGGCAACGATGTCGATGATCGCATCATCCACGAAGACCTCGAGAACGACGCGCGGGTGAGCCGCCTGGAATCTGCCGAGGATCGGCGCGATGTGGAGCATCGCAGCGATACGCGGCACGTTGATTCGCAGGAGGCCCGCGGGCCCCGTCCCGAGATTCCCGACATCGAGCACGGCCGCATCCAGCTCCTTCAACGCCGGGCCGAGCCGCGAGATGAGCCGCGAGCCAGGCCCCGTGGGCGAAACGCTGCGGGTGGTGCGGTTCAGGAGCCGGACGCCCATTCGCTCCTCGAGGCTGCGGATGCTCTAGCTGAGCGCCGACGGGGAAATGCCGAGCTGGGCGGCCGCCCGCGCGAAGCTCCCGTGCTCGACGATGGCCGCAAAGGCAGAGAGCTCCGCAAATTCGCTGCCACGCATTGTGAACCCCGGCTAAATGACCCGTGCGGATTTTGCCCGATTATCCGCGTACTTTCGGCTGGCATGCTGCGCTCCATCGATTTGAAGCCACCACGGAGACTGCATCATGAGCGAGCCCCGCACACTCGACACTTATCGCCTGCTCGGCCGCTCCGGCCTGCGCGTATCGCCGCTTGCATTGGGCGCCATGACCTTCGGCCAGGACTGGGGCTGGGGCGCGGACAGGACGGAAGCCCGGCGGCTCTTCGAAACGTACATCGAGCGTGGCGGCAACTTCATCGACACCGCCAACCGCTATACCAACGGAACATCGGAGGAATTCATCGGCGAGTTCGCCTCCGGCCGTCGCGACTCGCTCGTCATTGCCACGAAGTACACCCTGACCGGACGCCCGTCGGATCCGAACTCGGGAGGTAACCATCGCAAGAGCATGATCAGATCGGTGGAAGAGAGCCTGAAGCGTCTGCAGACCGACTACCTCGACCTGCTCTATCTGCACGTCTGGGATGGCACCACACCCGTGGAGGAAATTCTCCGGGCCATGGACGACCTCGTCCGTGCGGGCAAGGTGCTCTATCTCGGAATCTCCGACACTCCGGCGTGGCAGATCTCACGCATGCAGGCGATCGCCGACCTGCGCGGCTGGTCGCCGCTCGCGGCGCTGCAGATCGAGTACAGCCTCATCGAGCGTACGGTCGAGCGCGATCTCATCCCGATGGCACGCGAGATGGGACTCGGGGTAATTCCCTGGTCGCCGCTCGCGAGCGGCGTGCTCACCGGTAAGTACGGCCATGCCGACCTCGAGCACGGGGGCATATCGGCCGCGGCCAGCGGCACACGCAAGAACGTTGCGCTCGCCAACGGTGCGCTCACCGCGCGCGGCCTCGAGATCGCCGATGTGGTCAAAGAGGTCGCCCGGGAAATGGAACGGACCCCCTCGCAGGTTGCGATCGCCTGGACCCTGCTCAATCCAGGCGTCACCGCACCCATCCTCGGCGTCCGCACCCTGGGCCAGCTCGAGGACAACCTCGGCGCACTCGATGTGCGCTTCAGCGACGAGCAACGCGAGCGGTTGGAGGAAGCGAGCGACATCGAGCTCGGCTTTCCGCACGAGTTCCTGTTGCGCCCGATGACCAGGGCGGTGGCCTTCGGAGAAGCGAGGATTGAAACACGGCGCTAGCGACACCCTGGACCGCTGCCCGTACGCCACAATTCGGGAGAGAACCGGACGACCCAGATGTTCGCGTTGCCGTTGTCCCACGGGCCGCTCACGGGCGCACCGGACACATGATCGGGATGTCGGCTCGCGAGGTAGAGGTGCATTCCATCCGGACTCAGGCGGGGCTCCACCTCGGAGACTTTGGGATCCGACCATCCGGGAAATCGCAGGGGACAGACCACCGGATGAGCGGACATCGGCGACAGGGCGATGAAGAGGTGCTCCGGACCCGGAGCCCCGTCATGGCCGGGAGTGCTGCGATCCGAGCTGAAAATCACGAACCGCTCCGCGGGATCGAGCGCCGGATCGACATCGTTCGCGGCACCGGTGCTGAATGCGAACGGCAGCACCGAGCCGTACCCGGACCGGCCATTGGACCTCGCGAGAAAGAGCCGAAACCGCCCGGTCCCGGCATCGGTGCGCATGAACGCGAGATCGTCGTTGGCAGCGATCGAGGGTGTCCACACCGAGCCACCGGCATTGATCGAATCCTCGAGGCGGCTCGAGACGCCCGCGGCGGCGCCCGTCAGCTCGATACGCCACAGCGCACCACCGACCTGATGCTGACCATAATAGTGAGCCGTCAGACGAGTCTTCGCGCCCGGTCCGGGCCGGTCCGATGCAAAGATCAGGTAGCGGCCGCTCGGTGCCGCGGCCGCCTCCAGGTCGTTCCAGCGCCCCGAGAACGCTGCAAGGGTGGGAGTCGACCAGGTCTTCCCGCGGCGGTTGGAGTGCAGGACCGACCAGCGGCCATCCACCCGCCGGCTGAAGAAGAGCGATCGGCTACCATCCAGGAATGCGGGCGCGATATCCGGCGCCTCGCTCGAGATGACACCCGGGGCAAATATCAGTGGGCGGAGCTCCGCGGCTTTCGCGGCCCGCGACAGGACTGAGAGTGCCAACGCGGCGGCCATGATGACCGCAACACGGATCAGCATCCTCCCGGCCTCGCGACGACTGGAGTCGCGTGGCATATGGAAAGCGTGCGTAACCCTCCTGCCGATGAGCGTGCAACCCGATCTCTGCGGGCGCCATGGGCATTCCGCAGTCGAGAGCCCATCGAGATGGTAAGGGGCCAGCTTCCAGGCGATATCGAATTGGCGTACCAGGACCTCTCGCATCGGGAGATCGTAGTTCTGCCTTTCAGTTCCGGCAACTGAGAAACCGCATGACGATCCGCTCGATCCGCCACATCTCGGGCGCCTGCTCCTCCTGGCCTATTGCCGCGAGCGTCCGGCGCAGGCTGCCATCGAGATAGCTCTCCAACACCGCCGGATGGATATAACACTTGCGGCAGACCGCCGGAGTGTTGCCCAGGCGTTTGGCCACCTCTTTGACGGCCTCGACCAGCGCCTTCTTCGTCGGCGGCTCCTGCTCCTGCCCGGCGAGCGCGAGCAGCGCGAGGTTGGTGGCCGCCCAGGTGCGGAAGTCTTTCGCAGTGATGTCGCGACCCGAGATCTCGCGCAGATAGTCGTTGACATCGGCGGAATCGATGCAGTGCCGCTCCCCGGCTTCATCGATGTACTGGAAGAGCTCGGATCCCGGCAGATCACGACAGTTCTTCACCACCCGTGCGAGCTTGCGGTCACTCACGAGGCTCACGTGGCGGATGCCGTGCTTGGCGCGAAAATCGAGCTCGATGCGCCCACGCACGATCCGCACGTGCCGGTTGCGCAGGGTGGTGAGGCCGAAGGTGTTGTTTTGCGCGGCATATTCGGGATTGCCGACCCGCGCCAAAGTGTCCTCCATGAGACGCACCACTGCAGCGAGGACCTTCTCGCGAGGCAGCCCCGGCCGGCTGAGATCCGCTGCGAGCCGACGGCGGATCGCCGGCAGCGCCCGTCCGAACTCGAGCATGTGCCCGTATTTCGTCTCGTCCCTGATGCGTCGCCATCGCGGGTGATACCGATGTTGCTTGCGGCGACGCGCATCCCGTCCCGTCGCCTGCAGATGTCCGTTCTCCAGTGGGCAGATCCAGACGTCGGTCCAGGCAGGCGGGACCGCCAGCGCCTTGATGCGGGCGAGCTCTGCAGCATCCCGGATCAACCGCCCCTTGGCATCACGGTAAACGAAGCCGGAGGCGACCGCTTTGCGGGTGATGCCTGGCTGGCGGTCATTGACGTACCGCAGCCGAGCGGCCCTGGCGGCATACACGCTCTCGGGTGCCGGAACCGGGATATCCGGCTGTAAAGCCCTGTTGTCCATGCGCGCCTGTCGCAAAGCTGAAGCCGCAGGGCGGCTCTGGTCGAGATTCAACGGTCAAAGGGGATGGCTGGGTCCCGCACCGGATGGCTCGGTCGGCCCGGATGGCTGGGTCGGCACCGGATGGCTGGGTCGGCACCGGATGGCCGGGCCGCCTTCGGGCCGCCGCCCCGAGGTCGGCCGGGCCTGGACGGGGCATCGATTGTTCAGGCGGATCCGGTCACGGGATAATGCCGCCGAGACACTACGCGACCGCCATGGATATCGTCCAGCACCTCAAGCCCGCCACTGCCCGCAAGGTCTTCTTCGCACAGATGGCCGTTCTCGCCGTGCTGCTCTCGGGGGTCGCCATTTCCAACGTATTCACCGCGCTTGCGGATCGGGCCCGTTATGGCGATCACCCGGCGCCATGGGAGCCGGTCACCTGGGAGTTCTCGAGCATCATTTGTCTGTGGCTCCTGATACCGGCGATCGGCTGGTGGCTGAAGCAGTTCCCATTGATTTACGGCGGCTGGCTTCGCAGCCTCCCGGCGCACCTGGTGGCGACCCTACCCTTCTCCCTCATACACGTGGGGGGCATGGACGTCCTGCGTCACGTGACCTACCGGCTGATGGGCGGGCACTACGACTTCGGACCGTGGTGGCCAACCTGGGTGTACGAATACCGCAAAGATTTCGTCAGTTACTGGCTGCTCCTCATCTGCATCGCCGCGTTCCGGCTATATGGTCTCTGGGTGGATTCTCGGGAAACCCCGGCTGCCGGACCACCGGGGGAGCCGGCGTCGGGCGAGCCAGTGGGACCTGAATCTGCGGCCACCGGCACCCCCCTCGAGCGTCTCGTCGTTCGCAAGCTCAACCGCGAATACGTCATCGCCATCGCGGACGTCGATCGGGTAGAGGCTGACGGGAACTACGTGAATGTGTACGCCCAGGGCACCCCTTACCCCCGGCGCGAGTCGCTCGCCGCTCTGGAAAGAAAACTGGATGGCCGGCGCTTCGTGCGGGTACATCGCGGCCATCTGGTCAATGTCGACCGGATCCGTGAGATCCAGCCCTGGGACCACGGCGACTATCGCATCGTGCTGCACGATGGCACCTGTGTGAACCTCAGCCGCCGCTATCGCGATCGTCTGCAGCACCTGCTGCACTGATTTTCGTCCCTGCGCAGCGCCGCTCGCCCCTGCACGGCGCCGCTCGTCATCTCCCCGCTTGCCGCGCGCACTCGTGAGCCCCTAGCGTGCGCGTCTGCACTGCGGAGTGACCGTACCATGAGAAATACCTCGCCAACGCTGACCACGAGCAGAAGGGCCGTGCTCCGGGGTCTGGCCGCTGTTCCCTTTGTCGGAAGTCTTGGCGCGGCGCCATTGCCAGAAAGGCAGCTGCCGCGGCGGCGAGCTCGGCCTGCCGATAGGGGATGGCCGAGTGCCGCCCAGTGGCAGACGCTCAAGCGCAGGGTCGGTGGCCGACTGCTGGAGGTCTCTTCCCCGTTCGCGGCCTGCGGGCGGAACCCAAAAGCCGCGGGGTGCGAGGAGGCGCTCAGGCATCTGCACAATCCCTATTACTTGCGGGATCAGCCGGGGCTCACCCAGGCTTCGGGTTACGCGCACGCCTGGCGCTCGGCACCCAGCATTTACGCGGTACGCGCAACTGGGGCCACAGACGTTGCCGCGGCGATCGACTTCGCGCGCAGGCACGACCTGCTGCCCGTCGTCAAAGGCGGCGGGCACAGCTATCAGGGGACCTCGAACGCTCCCGACTCCTTGCTCATCTGGACACGGGCGATGGATGAGGTTGAGCTGCACGAGTCCTTCGTGCCGATGAGCTGTCCGGGAGCCGAGCCGCAGGCGGCAGTCACGATTGGAGCGGGCGCCGTTTGGATGGATGCTTACCACGCGGTGACGACAGAGGCGGGACGCTACGTTCAGGGTGGGGGATGCGGCACCGTAGGTGTGGCCGGCCTGGTGCAGAGCGGTGGGTTTGGAAGTTTGTCCAAGCGGTATGGCACGGCCGCCTCTGCGCTGTTGCAGGCTGAAGTGGTCACCGCGGACGGCCGGGTACGCATCGTGAATGCCCGCAGAGACCCAGAGCTGTTCTGGGCCCTGAAGGGGGGAGGCGGCGGAACTTTCGGAGTCGTCACTCGCGTTACTCTGCGGGTACGGCAACTGCCCGAGTTGAGCGGCGCCGTGTCGGCGGCCATCCAGGCGACTTCCGCAGCAGCCTTCAGACGCCTGATTGACCGGTTCGTCGCGTTCTCTCGCGACAACCTGATCAACCCGCATTGGGGCGAAACGGTGCATTTCCATCACAACCTGCGCTTTTCCGTGTCCATGGTCTGTCAGGGCCTGACCCGCCAACAGATCAGCTCCATCTGGAACCCATTCTTTGCCTGGGTAACATCCTCGCCGCAAGAATTTCGGATGGAAAAAGAGCCGCAGATGCTCACGGTGCCCGCGCGGCACTCGTGGGACCCGCGATTCATGAACAAGATAGTCCCCGGCGTAATGAAGAGGGACGACAGGCCGGGAGCTCCCGCCCATCACGTCTGGTGGGCGGACGACGGCGATCAGGCCGGACAGTTCCTGTACGGCTACGCCTCTTTGTGGCTACCCCGCTCGCTCCTGGATGAGGGCCAACGTACCCGTCTCGTCGCGGCGCTGTTGGACAGCAGCACCCGATGGCCCGTATCGCTGCACTTCAACAAAGGCCTCGCCGGAGCTCCGCAGGAGGCGGTGGAGGCGGCGCGAGACACGGCAACCAACCCGGCAGTCCTCGACTCGTTCGCACTCGCCATACTCGGCTCGAACGGCCCTGCCGCCTACGCGGGGCTACCCGGTGGCGCACCGGATCTGCAGGCCGCAGACCACGACGCCGGTGCCATTCGAAGCTCCATTGCAACGCTCCGCGCCGTCGTTCCGAACGGAGGGTCGTACGTCTCGGAGAGCGATTTCTTCGAGAAAGACTGGCAGCGCTCGTTCTGGGGCGATAATTATCCGCGACTGCTCGCAGTCAAGGCTAAATACGACCCGACAGGCCTCTTCTTCGTCCATCACGGCGTGGGGAGCGAGGACTGGAGTGCTGACGGATTCACCCGTGTTCGCGGCTCCTGAGAGACACCCATGACCCGCAAAATCGCCTCATCGGCACTCGCACTGACCGGATTGCTCATCTCCCTGGGCGCGTTCGGCCACAGCTTCGGAGGCCGCAGAACGCTGGATATCGGCCTCGCAGGCATGGCGTTGGACGCACACACCGAAAAGCTCATCTATCTGGTGTGGTACTTCTGCGGCGGTTGCATGCTCATATTTGGACTGCTGGTGATCGCAAGCGCGTGGCGAGCCTGGCGAGGTGACAAAAGCGGCCTGACGACTTCGATTTTGATCGGTGTTTTCTACCTACTGACCGGCGTGCTGTCGCTGGCTTACATGAGAGAGGCGTTCTGGAGCGTGTTCGTCGTCCTCGGCGGCCTGACGCTCGTATTGTCGCTGATACTTCGTGCGTCCGGTGAGGCAACCCTCCCAAAGCAGGTGGCTTCGTGAGAAGCGCCTCGTCCATCGTGGTTGCCGGCCTGCTTGGCAGCCTCGCGCTCGCAGCATGCTCCTCGAAAGTCTCTTCAGGAGCGCGCGGCGCCGCGGCGCCTGCGCCGGCTGCGCCTGTCGCCACCGATGCGGGTTGGCCGGCTTACGGCGGCGATCCGGGCGGCATGCGCTACTCGCGGTTGACTCAGATATCGCCCGGGAACGTGCGCCGGCTGCGCGTTGCCTGGGTCTACCGCACCGGCGAGCTCGGCAAGGGAGTCAAGGACTGGCAGCGCTCGGCGTTCGAGGCCACGCCGATCCTCTATGAGGGAGCCCTGTACTTCACGACCCCCAGCACCAACGTCGTGGCAATCGATGCCGCCACCGGCGCGCTGCGCTGGCGCCACAACAGCCACAACAACAACGACCTCCACTATTCCGATGGCGTCTCGCGAGGTGTTTCCTTGTGGGTAGACCCGAACGGGGCGCCGGGCGCTGAGTGCCGGGCGCGCATCTACGCGCCGACGCTCGATGGCCGGCTGCTCGCCCTCGATGCCGCCACGGGCAAGCCTTGTGAGGACTTCGGCGATCACGGGTCCCTCGACCTGCTGCAGGGCGTGCGCCACCACGAAGATCAGGACAGCGACTGGCGCGACTACCTGGTCACCTCGCCGCCCGCGATCGTGGACGGGAAGCTCATCCTCGGCTCTTCGGTCGGCGACAACAGAGCGGTGAACCTCGAGCTCGGGACGGTCCGCGCGTTCGATGCCAGGACCGGCCGGCTGCTCTGGAGCTGGGATCCGATTCCGCGCGATCCCTCCAATCCCGTGTATTCGCAGTGGAGCGCGCAAGGCGCGCAGGCCACCGGCGCGGCCAACGCCTGGGCGCCGCTTTCCGTCGACCCCAAGCGACATCTCGTCTTCGTGCCCACAGGCTCGGCGAGCCCGGATTTCTTCGGCGGTGAGCGGCCCGGCGATGACCGCTGGGCTGACTCGGTAGTTGCGCTAGATGCGGACAGCGGCAAGCTCGTATGGGGGCAACAGCTCGTCCACCACAACCTGTGGGACTACGATGTTGCCTCACAGCCGACGCTCGTCGATTTGACACACGATGGCGAGCAGGTTCCGGCGCTCATCCAGGCGACCAAGACGGGCTTTCTCTACACGCTGAATCGGGAAACGGGCGCTCCGATTTTTCCGATAGTGGAAAAGCCCGTGCCGCAGGACGCAGTGCCCGGCGAGACGCCATCGCCCACACAGCCGTACCCGGCAGCTCCTCCCGCCCTCGTACGTCAGGAGCCGGTGACTGCGAAGGACGCCTGGGGAGTTGCGTGGCTCGATACCCGCGCCTGTCGCAAGCAGATCGAGGCCGATCGGTCGGGAGGCATTTTCCAGCCGCCGTCCACCAAGGAGTCCATCCAGTTTCCCGGCAACGCCGGCGGTGCCAATTGGGGCGGCGTTGCGTTCGATGCGCAGCGGCAACTGGCAGTCGTCAATACCATCAATCTGCCGTTTCTAGTCGCCCTCGTGCCGCGCCAACAGGTCGACGCGGAAATGCGCGATCCGAAATACCGCGGCTGGGAATTCGGCCAGATGACCGGAACTCCCTACGCCATGCGCCGCCGTGCATTCCTGTCCGGGCTCGGCATTCCCTGCATCAAGCCGCCCTGGGGCACGCTCACTGCAGTCGACATGGTCCACGGCACCATCAAATGGCAGGTGCCGCTCGGCGAATCGCCGGTCGTGCATCTGAATCTCGGCATGCCGAATCTCGGCGGCCCGGTCGTCACCGCGAGCGGCCTGGTCTTCATCGCCGCGAGTCTCGATGACCGGATAAGGGCATTCGACAGCAATACCGGGAAGGTGCTCTGGCAGGGGAAACTGCCTGCAGGCGGGCAGGCCACTCCGATGACCTACAGCATCGGCGGTCGCCAATATCTCGTCATCGCCGCCGGCGGCTATAAGGACTCGAGCACGCGAGGCGATTACGTGATCGCCTATGCGCTGGCGAATTGAGTCGATCAGTCGACAGAACTCGGCTGGCGGTGCGGCCCGGCACCTCGCGCGACCGGCGGCGGTCCTGTAGCCTTGTGGGATGGCAACAACGCCCGAGCGCGCCGCATGGCAGTGGACGGATATTCGAAGCATTGCGGCGCTGGGCGAGCCGCTGCTGGAGCTGCAGCCGGCTGGCGGCGGGGAGGTACGTCTGGAGTTCGGCGGCGACGTCGCCAACTCGATGGTGTGTGTCGCCAGGATTCTCGGAAAGTCCGGCCTTCAGGTCTCGCTGATCACCGCCCTGGGCAACAGCGGATATTCCGCATGGCTGCGGGAGCGTTTGGTGCGCGAAGGCATTCGGCTCGCGGAAGCGCCCACCGAGGGTGAACCCGGCATCTATGGCCTACCCGTGGATGCGGCGCACGGCTCCGGCTTTTCGTACTGGCGCGGACAGTCCGCGGCGCGGCAGTTTCTGCGCTCCGCCGGCCTGGCGCAGCTCGAGCGTCTGCTCGGAAGTCCCCAGCTTCTCCTGGTCACGGGAATTTCGCTCGCGCTCTGCTCCACGTCCACCTTCGAGCATCTCTGTCGCTGGGTGGAGCGGCATCGGCAAGGATGCCGCGTCGTATTCGACTGCAATTTCCGCAGGCGCTTATGGGAGAGCGACGCTGAGGCTCGCGAGCGGATCAGCACGTTCGAGCGGCTGGCTTCGGTGATCGCCACCAGCACCGAGGACGAGAAAACCCTTTGGGGCGCCACGAGTACGCCCGCGATCATCGAGCGTCTGTGTCATCTTTCCGCCGAGTATCTGATCCGTGGGGGTACCGAGGGCTGCTGGGTCGGCGCCGGCGAGGACTACCAGCATATCCCGACCGACCCCGTAACGGCGGTCGGGGATACCGCGGGCGCGGGAGACGCGCACCTCGCAAGTTACATGGCCGCGAGAATCTCAGGATTGGACAGAAGCGAGGCCGCCGCTTACGCGAACCAGGCAGCCGCGATCATAGTCGGTCAGCGCGGGTCGGTCCCGAAGGCGAGTGCGAGATTCCCGCCACTGCGCGCTCGCGCGCCCGGGTAGGGTCCATCGACCAACATCGGGAGCCCGTCCTGGGCCGCAGCGCGGCTGCGCAAATTCGAGCGCGCGCAGGGATGCGTGATTGCGCAGGCATCAGCACGCTAATATGCATGCACGATGCGCCTGGGACTCCAACACAGCTACGCCGCCCTACCGGATCGATTCTTCGCGCGGGTCGCCCCCACGCCCGTGGCGGACCCGAAGCTGGTCGCGCTCAACAGCGGCCTGGCACTGGAGCTCGGCCTCGATCCACGGTTGCTCGAGCCGGAAGCTGCGGCCATGCTCTCCGGCAACCGCATTCCCGAGGATGCCGAGCCGATCGCCATGGCCTACGCCGGACATCAGTTCGGCGGTTTCGTGCCCTCGCTCGGTGATGGACGCGCCATCCTGCTCGGCGAGATCAAAGGACGAGATGGAATTCTGCGCGACGTTCAGCTCAAAGGCGCGGGCCTCACGCGCTTCTCCCGCGGCGGCGACGGGCGAGCCGCCCTCGGGCCGATGCTGCGGGAGTACCTCATCAGCGAGGCAATGCACGCGTTGGGCGTACCCACCACACGGTCACTCGCCGTCGTCACGACAGGTGAGCAGGTTTTTCGTGAGGGCGCGCTTCCCGGTGCAGTGCTCACCCGTGTAGCCACGAGCCATATCCGGGTAGGGACATTTCAATACTTCGCGGCGCGTGGCGATGAGGAGGGCGTACGCACGCTCCTCGAGTACGTCATTGCGCGGCACTATCCCGAAGCTCGCGATACCGCGGTGCCGGCGCTCTCGGTGCTGCGGAGCATCGCGCAACGCCAGGCTGCACTGATAGCCGACTGGATGGCGCTCGGTTTCATCCATGGGGTCATGAACACGGACAACATGTCGGTTGCCGGCGAGACGATCGACTATGGTCCATGCGCTTTCATGGATGAGTATGATCCGAACACCGTATTCAGCTCCATCGATCACCGTGGCCGTTACGCGTTTGCCAACCAGCCTGCCATTGCGCAATGGAACCTCGCGCGTCTCGCCGAGACGCTGCTGCCACTGATCGACCCGGAGACGGAGAAAGCAATCGCCCTCGCCACCGGGGCGTTGGAACCCTTCATCGCCGAATTCGAGACTCGGTTCCTCGCGCGGATGCGCCGCAAAATCGGTCTGGCAGATGCCGCCGAGGGCGATGCCGATCTGGTCAAGCGACTGCTCGCCGCCATGGCGCAGTCGCATGCCGATTTCACTCTGACTTTCCGCCGGCTCGCGTTGGCCGCGGAAAGACCGGATGAGGAGCCGCGGCTGCGGGAGTTGTTTGTGCAGCCTGCCGATATCGACTCGTGGCTACGCGACTGGCGGGCTCTCGTGGCCAGGGACGGACGGGGTACGAGGGAGAGGGTCGCCGGCATGCATGCCGCGAGCCCCGCATACATCCCCCGCAATCACCGCGTCCAGATCGCACTGGATGCTGCGGAGGCCGGCGACTACGAGCCATTCCGTGCCCTCCTCGGAGTGCTGCAGGATCCATTCGACGAGCGGTCGGACGGAGGTCCGTACTCTGGGCCACCCCGTCCGGAGGAGCGGGTGCTTCGGACGTTCTGCGGGACCTGAATAGCTACAAATTCCCCGATACCTGTCGTTTGTACGACGGTCGGGACGTCTTCAGGGTGAGGCGACGCACTGGGCGCCGCCACATGATCGGAGCCTGCAATGAAATACGCGCTATTGGTTTACGAAGACGAGAGTCAGTTCGATCCGGACAAGGCGGGACCTCACCTGCGGGAGCTCGTGGGCAAGCATATGGCCTTCACCCAGGAGCTCGGCGCCAGGCGCATCGGTGGCGCCGGCCTCAAGGGCACCTCGACCGCGACGACGGTGCGCACCAAGGGTGGCAAGAAGACCATGCACGATGGCCCCTTCGCCGAGGCGCGGGAGCAACTGGGTGGGTTCTATCTCGTCGATGTGGCGAGCCTGGATGAAGCCATAGAGATTGCCAAGCGCGTCCCCCTGGCCAAGGACGGCGCGATCGAGGTGCGGCCAGTGATGGGTCCGTGAGCGGAGCCGCGCTCGAGAGAGTATTCCGGGCGGCAAGCGGGCGCATCATTGCGGTCCTTGCCGCCCGGTATCGGAGCCTGGCTCTGGCGGAGGACGCCTTTTCCGAGGCTTGCGTGCGGGCGCTGCGCGCGTGGCCCGAGACCGGGGTCCCCGACGACCCTGCGGCGTGGCTGTACCGATCGGCAAGCCGCGTGGTGCTCGATGCCTTGCGCCAACACAGCGTCAGAGAGCGACATTCCATCCCCGAGCCTCCGCCTGAGCCATCGGTAGAGGACGTCCTGGCGGACGACAGCATGGTGATTCCAGACGAGCGTCTACGCCTCATCTTCATATGTTGCCATCCGGCCGTAGCCCAGGATGCACGTGCGGCACTGACGCTGCGCCTCGTGTGCGGCCTCACGATGACAGAGATCGCGCGCGCTTTCCTCATCGAAGAAACCGCACTCGCGCAACGGCTGGTACGAGCGAAGCGCAAGATCGCCGAGGCCGGAGTCTCCTTCGAGCTGCCACCGCCTGAATTTTGGCCGCAACGCCTGGAATCCGTGCTCTCGACGCTGGAGATCGCTTATTCGCGGGCGCACGAGGATGCTTCCGGCACGGCGGCCCGCTCCCACTTTGCCGCGGAAGTACTGCACCTGACGCATCTGCTCGTCGAGCTTCTTCCCGCTGAGCGCGACGCTTTCGCCGTCGCAGCTCTGGTGCGTTACTCCGAAGCGCGGCGCCCGGCGAGAGTGGACGCCGAAGGTTTCATGGTGCCTCTATCGGAGCAGGACCCACGACTATGGGATCGAATGCGGATCGGTGAGGCGGACGCCCTCCTCGCCCGCGCCGGGAACCTAGGGCCGGCGACTGCCCGGCTCCTTCAGGCGCAGCTGCAGCGGGCCTGGTGCGCTCGTGACAGCCTGGGCGAGCCGCCGCCATGGCCTGAGGTTCTGCGCCTCTATGACCGCCTGCTCGACCTTCGTGACGATCCCTTCGTGCGGATCAACCGCGCGGTCGCACTGGCACAAGTCAGCGGTCCCGAGGTGGCCCTGCAGGAGCTCGAGCGCCTGGATCGCGAGAAACTCGAGGACTTTGCGCCGTATCATGCCGTACGCGCCGACTTATCGGCCCGCGCCGGCCGGTCGCAGCAGGCACGGCAGGCCTATGAGGCGGTCCTTTCGCTCGAGCCGCCGCCGGCCGAGGAGCGGTGGATTCGGCGCAGACTGGCAGCATTGGAAGACGACACGGTGAAATCCTGATGCACTGGCCAACGGCACTCTTCATTGCGGCGGTCGCAATCGTGACGGCAACGGAGCTGTGGCTCGCCGCCCGGCAGATCGCGGCCGTCCGCGCACACCGCGACCGGATACCCGGTGCGTTTGCCGGAAAGCTCTCGGCGGAAGAGCACCACAAGGCTGCCGACTACACCGCCGCGAAAGTCAAAGTGGGGAGCGCCGGCGCGCTGGTGAGTGCCGCACTCACCCTCGCATTGACCATCGGCGGCGGCATCGCGGCCATCGATGCCCTCTGGCGGCACACGGGATGGCGTGAGCCCTGGCTCGGACTGGCCGTAATCGCCTCCGTTGCTGCCGTGATGGCCATCATCAGCTTGCCCATTTCGCTGATCCGTACCTTCCGCATCGAGGCTCGTTTTGGCTTCAACCGCACGACGCCGATGATCTTCGTGGCGGATCTCGGCAAAGGCCTCGTACTGGCCGTGCTCATCGGCGGCCCGCTCGTGCTCGCGGTCCTGACACTGATGGATCGCGCCGGCCGTTGGTGGTGGCTCGCTGCTTTCGGCTGTTGGCTCATCGTGACGCTGCTCATCACCTGGGCATGGCCTGCATTCATTGCGCCGCTCTTCAACAAGTTCTCGCCGCTCGAGGACGCCTCGCTCAAAGAGCGCATCGAGACTCTGCTCGAGCGCTGCGGCTTTCGCTCGAGCGGCGTGTTCGTCGTCGACGGCTCGCGCCGTTCCGCCCACGGCAACGCGTACTTCACCGGAATCGGCCGCCACAAGCGCATCGTGTTCTTCGATACTTTGCTGAAGCAGCTCGCCTCTCCCGAGATCGAGGCGGTGCTCGCGCACGAGCTGGGACACTTCCGCCTGCGGCATGTCCGTCAGCGGCTGCTGGTGTCGTTCGCCACGATGCTCGCGGGGTTTGCGCTCCTCGGCTGGCTCGCCGGTCAGCCCGGCTTCTACCGGGTGCTCGGCGTGCCCACTCCGTCGTCACACGCGGCGCTGCTTCTTTTCGCGCTGGTGGTGCCGGTGGCCCTCTTTTTCACCACCCCGCTCGGCTCGCTGTGGTCGCGCCGGCACGAGTTCGCGGCCGACCGCTTCGCCTCCCAACACGCGAGCGCGCAGGAGCTCGCCTCGGCCCTGGTAAAGCTTTATCGCGACAACGCCAGCACGCTGACACCGGACCCCATCTACACCGCCTTCTACTACTCTCATCCTCCGGCCATCGAGCGCATCGCCCGCCTCACGAGCGGGTAGCTCGGGCCTTGACAGCGAAAGGTCCGCCGGCCGACTGGTCCAGGGAGTGCCTCTTCTCGGTGGCCGCGCGCCGGTCGTGAGTCGACCCGGATCTGCGTGCGTTCACGTATTGACTGCGCCCGGCGTCTCACTTTGGCCGACTGGGATAGGGCTTACCGTCCTTGTGCGAGAACTCGCGCGTACCCTCCCGAATCATCAGATCGATGTCGGGATAGTCGACCGCATCGCGGTCGGGATGGCGCGCGCCGAGCTCCAGCAGGACTGCGTCGGCATTGGTGCGATTCAGCAGGTGATGCCCGTTGGGATCCCCGGCCTTGAATCCGGCGCAGTCGCCCGCCCGCAGCACCTCCTCGCCAGCATCGCTGACGAGTACGACCTCGCCCTCGAGCACATAGACGAACTCATCCTCGGCGGTATGCCAGTGGCGCTGACTCGACCAGACTCCGGGAGCGAGCCGCAGCAGATTGACACCGAATTGCGTGAGCCCCGCGGCATCGCCCAGCCGCACCCGCTTGCGCTGCCGGCAAGGCTCGTCAAAAGGCGCCGGATAGCCGCTGCCGAGCGTGACTTTGGCCGATGAGATGTCTATTTTCTTCATGATTCGCCTCCACGAGAAAGAGAGCGGCCCTCTCTGCGCCAGCGAGAGCCACGCAATCTGCAGTTTACCTTCAGCTGAGGTCCCGATCGATGAGCAGCTCCGACGTCAGTTTCCTCTTCGACCTCGATGGCACGCTGGTGGACAGCGTCTATCAGCACGTGCAGGCCTGGCAGGAGGCGCTGCATGCGGCCGGCATCGAGCTATCGGTCTGGCGCATTCACCGCAAGATCGGGATGAGCGGTGGCCTGTTCACCGAAATGTTGCTGCGGGAGACCTCGATCGAGATCACTCCGGACCTTCTCGAGACGCTGCAGCGTCAACACGCGCAAGCCTATGCGCGCCTGGTCCGCTGGGTACGGCCGCTCCCCGGGGCCATCGAGCTCCTCCGCTATCTGACGCAGGCCCGCATCCCCTGGACGATCGCGACCAGCGGCCGTATGGGCTCGGCGAGATACAACCTCGACATCCTCGAGGTCGACCCCGCCAAAATTCCGGTCGTCACGCGCGACGACGTTCGCCATGCGAAGCCCGACCCGGACCTCTTCATCGCTGGCGCTACCCGGCTGGGCGTCGACATACAATCGGCGGTGATCGTCGGTGACAGCATCTGGGACATGCTCGCCGCGAGACGGGCCCGCGGGCTCGGTGTCGGCTTACTGTCGGGCGGATACGGCGAGGATGAGCTCGAGCGCTCGGGCGCGATCCGCGTCTACGAGGACCCCGCCGATCTTCTCCGCCACATCGACGAGATCGGCGGCCGGGCCTGAGGCGCTCACCCTAGGGTGCGCTATCGCCTTCTGCCCGGTATCGCAGGAATGCCCGCCGCGACGAAAGAAAGGCCGCCACCGCCACCAGCGCGCCCGCGCCCACCGTGATGACCAGGGCATCTCCGACAGCCGCGGGACTTTGGAACACTCCATCGGTCAAAGCCGCAACGACGAATGGCCCGAGCGAGAGCGCCACGAGATTCACCAACAACACCTGGATGGCCATGACCTGAGCGCGCATCGCCGGCGGTGAGATCTGCTGCAACGCCGTACCGCCCAGGACGGTCGGCATGCCCAACAGCGCATACGCGATCCAACCAAACGTCACGGTTGAGCCCCATGATGCGGTGAGCACCGCACCGGGTATCGCCGTCAGGAAGGCAAGCGATACGACTATCGAGACCCGTAGCGCCGCATCGTGGCGCCCCCGGCGCTCCACCCAATCCGACAGCAATCCGCAAGCCCAGGCGCCCAGCATCCCGCCCACTAGCGCCGCAGCTCCCGTGAGCGCACCTGCGCTCGGATAGCTCATCGAATGATCGCGCACCAGCATCGTGGGCAGCCAGCTCGCGGTGGCGAACACACAGAAGGAGAGCGCCAGCATGCCACCGCTCACACCTGCAAAGAGCTTTCCGTGCTCGATCATGTGACGCAGCGTCGCCGCGATGCCGGCGCGAGGCCGTGCCGGCTTTGCGCGATGCTCGGGTTCCGATACCGTGAGCAGCAGTGCCGCCGCGAGGACGCCGAAAGCGCCGCAAAGCAGGAACACGACACGCCAGGGCGAGAGGCCCGGAAGGATGAGTGCCAGGCGTGCCGGGTTCTGCAGCAGCCAGCCGCCTCCGATGAGGGCGAGGGCAGCGCCGACCGGCCCCCCACAACCGAATGCTCCGATTGCCGTCGAGAAGCGCCCCGCCGGCGCAACGTCGGCGATCATCGACAGTGCCGACGGGTACAGAAACACCTCACCCAGACCCACCAGCATCCGCGCGGCAAAGAGTTCGCGAAAGCCGCCGACGAACGCGCATGCCAGCGTCGCGGCCGCCCAGACGACGGCCCCCACCAGCACTACGAGCCGGCGATTGCCCCGATCCGCCGCCGTCGCCGCGGGAACGCCGAGGAGCGAAGCGAAAATAGCGACGGCAAGGCCTTGTATCAGGCTGTACTGGACATCGGTGACAGCGAGCTCCGCCTTGATCGGGCTCACGAGCACGCTGAGAACCTGGAAGCTCGCTACCGCTGCCGCGTGACACACGGCGAGCACCAACACGATCCAGATCCATCGCGGTTGCGTCGTCGCCACCAGGTCCGTGCTCGCGCAGTCCCCGCCCGCATCGGCACTGTCCTGGGACGGAATGCCTGTCATGACTTCGGGAGCCGTCCGCATAGCCGGCCGTCCTAGCCTGCACTATTCATGAACGGGGCGAAATTGCAGAGGACAGTCGCCCATGAAGTCGTGAGAGG
>DASUHA010000054.1:0-43029 GCA_036273735.1 Steroidobacteraceae bacterium
CGAGACCTTGCAGCGCCTCGAGCAGCAGGGGGGCACCCAAGGTCGCAAGCCGTTCGCGCAGGCTGAGGCCGGTATCCTGGCCGTCGATCGCGATCTGTCGCTGCAGCAGTATCGGTCCGGTGTCGAGGCCCTCCTCCATGAGCATGACAGTCACTCCCGTCACATCGTCCCCGGCGAGCAGCGCGCGCTCGACCGGTGCCGCGCCCCGCCAGCGCGGCAGAAGTGAAGCGTGGAGGTTCACACAGCCGAGCCGCGGAATCTCGAGAACAGCTTTCGGCAGGATGAGGCCATACGCCACGACGACCAACACCTCGGGCTGCCAGCCAGCCAGCTGAGCCCGATCATCGGCCGATCTGAGAGCAGCCGGCTGGGCCAGCGGCGCGGAAGTCCCGGTGGCGAGCTTAACGGGCGAAGGAGTCAGACGCCGCCCTCGGCCCGACGGCCGGTCCGGCTGCGTCAGTACGCCCACCAGCTCGTAGGGCGAGTCCATGAGAGCGCGCAGCGTCGGCACGGCAAATTCCGGCGTGCCGGCGAACGCAACGCGCAACCGCGTCATGACTTCGAGGAAAGCTAACGACGGGCGGGCGCCCTACAGGGCACGCCGCTCGCGCGGAGCCGACGATCGGGACGCGCGCTCCTTGCGCTCCTTCTCCAGTTTCTTGCGTACGCGCTCTCGCTTGAGACTGGAGAGATAATCGACGAACAGCTTGCCGTCGATGTGATCCATCTCGTGCTGGACGCAGACGGCGAGGATGTCTTCGCAGTCACGCTCGTAGACGCTGCCATCCCGGTCCCGCGCACGGACGCGGATCTTCGAAGCCCGCTTCACCTCGTCAAAGTAGCCGGGGACCGAGAGGCAACCCTCCTCCGTCGCGATCTCCCCTTCGCGTGCCAGAATCTCCGGGTTGATCAGGATGAAGGGATCATTGCGGTCCGCCGAGATGTCGATGACGATCAGCCGGAGGTGGACGTCGACCTGCGTCGCAGCGAGCCCGATGCCCGGCGCTGCATACATCGTCTCGAGCATATCGTCGATGACTCGATGAAGCTCCGCATCGAACCGAATGACGGGCTGTGCACGGGTTCGCAACCGGGGATCCGGGAATTCAAGAATCGTTCTAATCGTCATAGGGGTTCGATTTGGGCAGGAAACGGGGGTTCAAGGGGGATCCCATGAGGGCTAACCGGGCCGTGACCCAGCGCACAACTTGACATTAAGCCCCCCTGTGCCAAAGGCCGGCATGCGATTATAGCCCGCCCATTCAAGCTGGTAGCCGCCGTCGCAGCATGCACGTGCGTAAGCGGCCCAGGGCCGTTCCCTGGGCCGCGAGGTCGACAGGTCCCAGGCCCGCGCTCGCCCCGGAGGCGTAGCCGACTTCGGGCCGATATACGAGGGGTGGAGGATGGTCTCGAATCACGCTTTCCCGGCCCGCCTGGCTGCGGGTCTCGCTTTGTCGGTCACGCTGGCTGCGTGCTCATTGCTGCACGGCTCCCGCCAGTCGGCGCCCAGCACGCCGGAAAGCGCCAGTGTGCCTGCGGGCCCGGCGCCCGCTGCCGATGCCGGCCAGACCGCCACCGAGGCCGCGGTCGCGACCGCGGATGCCGGCGCCCCTCAGGCCTCAGCGGCACCAGTCCCTCAGCTGAATCCGAACGCGCCGATGACCTATACGGTCAAGCGCGGCGATACTCTCTGGGGTATCGCGTCCATGTACCTGCGCGATCCATGGGACTGGCCGGAAGTCTGGTACATCAATCCACACGTTCATAATCCTCATCTCATTTATCCAGGCGACAAGCTGGCCCTGGCCTACGACAGCAACGGTCGGCCACAGGTCCGGCTGGTCGAGGGCAGTGCGCTGCGCCTCGAGCCGCGTCTGCGCAGCAACCCGATCACCGCTGCAATCCCAACCATTCCCTACTCGGCGATCGCCTCGTTCCTCGAGCGGCCGACCGTGCTGACCCAGGAAGAGGTGGAGGCGGCCCCCCACGTCGTCGCCTTCCGCAACGAGCACGTAATCGCCGGCTCCGGCCACATCGCGTACATCCGCGGTCTCGGGGCCGATGAGCACGCTCGCTACAGCGTCATCCACGTCGCTGAAAAGCTGCGCGATCCGGACACCGGACATGCGTTGGGTTACTTAGGCATATACACGGCCACGGCTCTGATCTCCCAGCCCGCGACCAATCCTGCGCGGGCGACGCTCATCGATACCTCGCGTGAGACGCTGCGCGGCGACAAGCTCATCTCTACCGACACCCAGGTGCCCCTCAACCTGGAGCCGCGGGCGCCAGCCACGCAGATCAACGGCAAGATTGCCTGGATCGTCGGGGACACGGGCGTCAGCGACCTCGCAGGTCAGTACGACATCGTGGTGATCAACCGCGGGTCCGACCAGGGGCTCGAGGTGGGCAACGTGTTGGAAGTGGATCAGGCCGGCGAGGAAGTGCGGGACACTTACGGGCCGCATGAGGGCGTGCTGCGGCACCTCGGGGAGATGGGATCCTCACTGGCGCCGCGCGTACGGCTGCCGAACGAGCGCTCGGGCACCCTGCTCGTCTTCAAGACCTACGCACGGGTGAGCTTCGGGCTGATCGTGGGAGCGTCCGACACGATTTCGGTCGGGGACATCGTCCGCAATCCTTGATTGATGGCCACCTGCAGCGGCGGGGCCCATCCTGGGCCTGGCCGCGAGTTATTTCACTCCGCGAGCGCGAGTTGATGCGGCTTTGCGCGCGGGCTTGCGCGACGGCGCCTTGGCTTTTGCCGGCTTCTTTGCGGCGCCGGCGGCGCGGCGCCTGCCGCCCGCGGCCGCCGATGAGCCGTTGGTTCGCTGCGCAGAGTGACGCGGTGCCGCTGCCTGAGCGCGTTCCGCCTTGCCGCCGGCTGCCGGCACGCGGCCCCTTGAAGAGGTAGCCGCCCGGCCCTGGAAGCGTGGGGCGCCCGTGGCACCGACCGCCTCGGGTGTTGGTTTAGGGGCCGCGCCTTTCGCCCCTGCACCCCGCCTGAATCGCCCGAACCTGCCCTTGCCCCTCTCCGGAGCCTGCGCGATCAGCGCCCGACACTCCTCGAGAGTCAGCGACTTGGGATCCCGCTCCTTCGGCACCTTGGCGTTTTTCTTCCCATCCGTGATGTACGGGCCGTAGCGGCCGTTCAACACCTGGAGGTTATCGACACCAAAGTCGGCGATGATCCGGTTGGCGTCGGCTTCCTGCTTGAGGCGGATGACCTCGAGCGACCGCTCCAGGGTGACGGTGTAGGGATCGTCTTCCTTCAGCGAGACGTATTTGCTGCCGTATTTCACGTACGGGCCGAAGCGCCCGACATTGGTGATGATCGTCTCGCCCGCGGCCGTCTCGCCCAGGGTGCGCGGCAGCTTGAAGAGCTCCATGGCATCGGCCAGCGTGATGGCGTCCATCTTCTGACCCGGACGCAAACCCGCGAAGCGCGGTTTCTCGACATCGTCCTTGGTCCCGATCTGCACGAAAGGACCGTAGCGCCCCATCCGCACGGTGACCGGCTTGCCGCTCGCCGCGTCCTTGCCGAGCTCGCGCGCCTGCGCGACTTCCTCGCGGGAAACGTTCTTCTCGATCCGCTCCACCTGGCGGATGAACGGCTTCCAGAACTTGTCGAGCGGCTGAGTCCATTCCTCCTCGCCGCGCGAGATCGCGTCGAGCTCGTCCTCCATCGCCGCCGTGAAGCCGTACTCCACGTAACGATGGAAATGATGCGTCAGGAAGCGGTTGACGATCTTGCCGATGTCGGTCGGCACGAAACGGCGGTTGTCCATCTCGACGTACTCCCGGTCCTGGAGCGTCGAGATGATGGTCGCGTACGTCGAGGGACGGCCGATCCCATGCTCCTCGAGCGCCTTGACCAGCGAGGCTTCGGAGTAGCGCGGTGGCGGTTCCGTGAAGTGTTCGTCGGCGTGCAGCGTGACGAGATCGACGAGATCGCCTTCCTCCAACGGAGGCAGGACGTGATCACCTTCGTCGGTCGCAACGTCATCCGCCCCCTCCTGATACACGGCGATGAAGCCCGGCTTGACCAGCGTTGAACCATTGGCGCGCAGGACGTGGCGGTCAGCGCCATCCGGACCTGCGAGCATGTCGACCGCGACCGTATCGAAAATAGCCTGCGCCATCTGCGAGGCAACGGCGCGCTTCCAGATCAACGCGTAGAGCCTGTAAAGGTCACCGTCGATCTTGCCCTCGACGTCGCCCGGCGTGACGGCTGCCGACGTCGGACGGATGGCCTCGTGCGCTTCCTGGGCGTTCTTCGACTTCGTCTTGTAGATGCGCGGCTCCTCGGCGACCTCCTCGTTGCCATACAGCCGGCCGGCCACCTCGCGAATCTCGCGGACGGCTTCCGCCGCGAGCGACACGGAATCGGTACGCATGTAGGTGATGAGTCCGACGTTGCCCTCACCGAGATCGAGGCCCTCATAGAGTTGCTGTGCGAGGCGCATCGTTCGCCGGGCGTTGTAGCCCAGCTTGCGCGCGGCTTCCTGTTGGAGAGTGGACGTGGTGAAGGGCGGGGCCGGCGTACGCCGCCGCTGCTTGCGATCGACCGCGATGACGCGCAGCTGCCCGAGGCGGTCCGGTGGGGCATCTGCCTCACCGGCAGCCTGCCGGGCCGCTTCGCGGATGGCGCGCTCGACCTCTCGCGCCTGCGTTTCATTGGTGAAGGAGAACTGCTCGACCTTCTTGCCGGCGTATTCGGTGAGCTTCAGCGGGAAGGGAGGCGACCGGCGCGTGCCCTCGCCTTCCAGCGTCCAATACTCCTGCGCGATGAAGGCGGCGATCTCCTCCTCGCGCTCGCAGATCATGCGCAGCGCCGGGCTCTGCACGCGGCCCGCGGAGAGGCCCCGGCGCACCTTCTTCCAAAGAAGCGGTGAGAGGTTGAAGCCGACCAGATAGTCGAGCGCTCGCCGCGCCTGCTGCGCATTGACGAGGTCGAGCGACAGGTCGCGCGGTTGCGCCACCGCCTCGCGGATGGCATTGCGGGTGATCTCGTAGAAGACCACCCGGTGGACGGTCTTGCCGTCGAGATCGCCCCGGGACTCGAGGATCTCCTTCAGGTGCCAGGCGATCGCCTCGCCCTCGCGATCCGGGTCGGTCGCCAGATAAAGCGCCTTCGATTTCGCGATTGCTCGGGCGATGCTCTCGATGTGGCGCGCGTTTTTCTCGAGCACCTGATATTTCATCGCATAGCCCCGGGCAGGATCCACCGCGCCTTCCTTCGGCACGAGATCGCGCACGTGGCCGTAGGAGGCCAGCACCTCGAAATCCTTACCCAGATATTTCTTGATGGTCTTCGCCTTGGCAGGCGATTCCACCACGACCAGATTCTCAGCCATGTGTCGGCGGGTCTCTCTGTCCGATCAGTGCCGGACGGGGCCGCCGGACCCCGACATGACGCTCTCGAAGCGCGCAAATGCCAGCTCCTGTCCCGGCTGGCTCGAGAGGACGAGAAGCACCACCCACTTCAGCTGCTCGACATCGACCTCCTCGACGTCCAGCGCCAGCGCGCGCTCGATGACGAGCTCCCGCTGCTGTGGCGTAAGAACATGCTGCCGGTCCAGCAGCATGAGGAAAGCGCGGCAGTCGGGCGACAGCCGCGACAGCTCGCCGTCGGCGAAGACGCGCATGCCTGCACGGGCGAGCCCGTCCGCTGCGGGCGCTGCCCGCTGATCCCCGACGAGCGCGGACAACCACTCCATCGCCGCCACCACTTCACTCACCGAGAAACCCCGCTTCCGCAGGTCCTCGAGCATGTAGCGCCGCTCGGGCACGCCGGCCGGGTCGCCCAGCATGTAGTGGTCGTAAACGTAAATCAGTACTTTCAGAACGCTGCCGGTGGTCATTTGGCTAGTCGGCCGTAAAGGCCGCCGGGAAACGGCGCGATGCGCCCTTCAAGCTCGAGAATCAGCAACATCGAGGCGATCGACTCGCCGGACAAGCCTGAGCGGGCCATGAGCGTATCGATGGTCACAGGTTCGAAACCGAGCGCATCTAACAGCATTTCATACTCCTTGTCCAATGGGACGCCGTTGCCCGGGGACACCCCGCCGCTCTTCAGGGTAGCCTGCTCAACGAAGTTAACCCTCTGAATTTCATGACAAAGTCCTAATCCGGCCAGTACGTCCGCCGGCTCCTCCACGAGGTGCGCTCCGTCGCGGATCAGGCGATGGCAGCCCCGGGAGAGGGGGCTGCGGATCGATCCCGGCACCGCGAAAACCTCACGCCCCTGGTCCGCGGCCTTCCCCGCCGTGATGAGCGAGCCGCTGCGATCGGCCGCCTCCACCACGAGCGTGCCGAGCGCCAGAGCGCTGATGACACGGTTGCGCTGAGGAAAGTTCTGGGGCCGTGGCCCCGTGCGGGGCGGAAACTCCGAGATCAGCACCCCGGCAGCTCGGATGCGCGAGGCCAGGACGGCATTTTCGCGGGGATAGACCCGGTCGAGCCCCGTGCCGAGCACGGCCACGGTCCGCCCGCCGGCGGCCAGCGCTCCTTCGTGGCCGGCCGCATCGATGCCGGCCGCCAGACCACTGGTGATCGTCAATCCGGCGAGTGCCAGTGCCTCGGCGAACTCCCTGGCGATGGCTCTGCCCACGGGCGATGCTGCTCGCGCTCCCACGACTGCAAGCTGTGGAGTACTCAGAGTGCTCACATCTCCCAGCACATAGAGCGCGGCCGGCGCCCCACGGGTTGCGGCGAGCTGCCGCGGATATTCCGGCTCCCCCCACAACAACAGGCGGCCGCCGCTCGCGTGCAGCCATTCGAGGTCGGCCGCAAGCGCCCGCCGGTCAGGCTTCCGCAGAAACTCCCGCGCGGCCGGTGGCAGGTCCACCCGCGAGATGACCTCGGGCTCGCACAGCCGCTCGAGATCGCCTTGGGCCGCGTCCGCCAGAACCTGCACGTGATCTCCCGTGATACCCGGGCTCCGCGCCAACTTCGCGCCAACGGTCGCGGTGCTCATGGGGTGGGAGCATAGGGGTGCCCGGCTGAGGCGGGTCCCCCGAGAATCAACGGCGATCGTTGAGAAACGCGCTCAACCGGCTGCTTCCAGCGTCGAGGCAACCTCGAGCCAGCGCTCTTCGAGAGCGGGGATCTCCCGCGAAAGCTCGCCGTGCCGGGCGCTCAGTCGCCGCTGCTCATCGCCCGTTGCAGCAGCGTAGGTCGCGGGATCCGCGAGGCGCGACTCGATCTCCTGCCGCTCGGCGATCAGCTGGTCGAGCAGTCCCTCCAATTTACGCTGCTCGGCGCGCAGCGGCGTCAGGCGATTGCGGGCCTCCGCTTCGAGCCGGCGCTGATCACGGCGGGCAAGCGGGCCGGGGGCCCCGCCGCCACGGACGGCCAGTGGCACGGTGTTGCCTCGTCCGAGCCATGCGGCATAGTCCTCCAGGTCGCCATCGAAGGCGGTGACGGCACCGTTGGCAACCAGGAGGAACCGGTCGCACGCCCCGCGCAGCAGCGCGCGATCGTGCGAGACGATCACCACCGCGCCGTCGAAGTCCTGCAGCGCCACCAGCAACGCGTGCCGCATGTCGAGGTCCAGATGATTCGTGGGCTCATCGAGGAGCAGCAGGTTGGGTTTGCGGGCAACGAGAATCGCGAGCGCGAGACGAGCGCGCTCGCCACCCGAGAACTGCCGCGTCGGCTCGAAGACCCGATCGCCCCGGAAACCGAAGCGCCCGAGATGATTCCGCCGCTCGAGCTCACTCCAACGCGCCTGCTCGGGACCACCACGACGCTCGAGCTCGCCGAGCGCAGTGCCGTCGGCGTCGAGGTGCTCGAGCTCGAGTTGCGCGAAGAACCCCGTTGCCAGGTCCGGCGCCGCCTCCAGGTGTCCGGCGAGAGGCTCGATCTGCCCGGCCAGCGTCCGCATCAGCGTCGACTTTCCTGCCCCGTTGCGTCCGAGAACACCGATGCGATCGCCAGGACTGATATCGAGTGATACGTCGTGCAGTACGCGGCGCTCGCCGTACCCCGCACCGATGTGCTCGAGGTCGATGAGCGGACGCGGCAGCTTCGCCGGGGTGGCGAATTCCCACTCCAAGCCTTCCTCCGGGTGAACCTGCGCGATGTCAGGCAGGCGCGCCAACCACTTCAGACGGCTCTGCACCTGGCGCGCCTTGCTGGCCTGGGCGCGAAACCGTGCGACGAAGCTCTCGACCCGTGCCCGCTGGCGCTGCTGCCCCGCCAACATCGCCTGGGTCCGCTGCGCCTCGGCAGCGCGCTGAATCTCGAAGGCGCTGTAGTTGCCCGGGTAGGCACGCAGCTGCGCGTTCGCAATGTGCAGGATGCGCCCGACCACGCCATCGAGAAATTCCCGATCGTGTGAGACGAGCAGCAGGGTGCCGGGATAGCCCTGCAGCCAGATCTCGAGCCACAGGACCGCATCGAGGTCGAGATGGTTGGTCGGCTCATCGAGCAGCAGGACATCGGAACGGCGCATCAGTGCCCGGGCCAGGTTGGCGCGCATCTGCAGCCCACCGGAGAACTCGCGAACGGACCGCTCGATGTCCTCGGGCGCGAATCCCAGGCCGGCGGCGAGCTGCGCTGCGCGACTGCGGGCGGAATAGCCGTCGAGTCGCTCGTATTCGCCGTGCAGGGTGGCCAGCCGCGTGCCCTCGCCGCTCGCCTCCGCCTCCGCGATCTGCGCCTCCAGTGCGATCAGCTCGAGATCCCCGTGACGGATGTAATCGACCAGCACCGCGTCGGTGTCAGGCAGCTCCTGGGCGACGACCGCGATCGCGAGGCCGGGCGGTGCGCGGTACTCACCGGCGTCGGGCGCGAGCTCGCCTCGTACCAGTGCCAACAGAGTCGATTTCCCGCAGCCGTTGCGGCCGACGATCCCGACCTTCTCGCCGCGAAAGATGCTGCAGGTTGCGGCGTCAACGAGTAGCTGTGATCCGCGCCGCAGGCGGACATCGGCGAGCGTGAGCATGCAGCAGTGGCGATTTAGTCGCCGACCGCGACCACAGTGGCATCCGGCGCGTAGCGCCTGAAGGCGGCACCGGAGGCCATCTGCCGCTGCAGCAGGCCGAGCAGCTCTTCGGCCTTCAGCGGCTCGCCGAAGAGTCTCCCCTGCGCATAGTGACAGCCATTCCGGCGCAGGAACTCGAGCTGGCTCACCGACTCGACGCCCTCGGCGATGACCTCCATCTCCAGGTTACGGCCCATCTCGATGATGGTCCGCACCAGTGTGGCATTGCCGGCGTTCTCGCCGACGTCGCGCACGAAGGACTGGTCGATCTTCAGGGTGTCGATCGGGAACTGCTGCAGGGCCGAGAGCGATGAGTAGCCCGTGCCGAAGTCATCGATCGACAGATGCAGGCCCATCGCATAGAGCTCATCAAGCAGGCGCAGGGTGCGCTTGGCATCCGCCATCAGGGTCGTCTCGGTGATCTCGAGCTCGAAGGCGGTCGGTGAGACGCCGTGGCGGCGGAACACCGAGCGGCAGCGGAGGATGAAGCTCGCCTGGCGCAGCTGCTTCAGCGAGAGGTTGAGTGAGATGCGCCCGGGATCGCCGATCTCGCCCTGCATCTGCCGGTAGTCCATGCAGACCCGATTCAGCACCCACTCGCCAATGTCGAGGATGAGGTTGGTCTCTTCCGCCAGCGGGATGAACTGCGACGGGGGGATGTCACCATGGCCGGGCAGGCGCCAGCGCAGCAGCGCCTCGGCCCCGATGATGCGGCCGGTGGCGAGGTCCACCTTGGGTTGGTAACGGATCACGAGCTCGTCGCGCTCGAGCGCGCGGCGCAGCTTGCTCTTCAGGATCAGCCGCTCGACCGCCGCCGCGTTCATCTCCGGGGAGTAGAAGGCGAACGTATTGCCGCCATTCTGCTTCGAGTAATACATCGCCGCATCGGCGTTGCGGATGAGATCGATGACGTTCTCCGCATCGCGCGGGCAGAAGGCAATGCCGATGCTGGCGGTGAGGAACACCTCGTGCTGGTTCAGCTGGAAGGCGCGGCTCACCTCGGTGAGCACGGCGCGCGCGAGGTGCGCGATCGGACCGCGATTGTCAGCCTCGGCCGGAAGGCCATCGATGCAGAGTGCAAACTCATCGCCGGCGAGCCGTCCGAGAAGCGCGCCCTTCGGCAGTGCACGCGTCAACCGCTCCGCCAACACCTCGAGCACCCGGTCCCCGGCGCCGTGCCCGAACGTGTCGTTGACCTCCTTGAAGCGATCCATGTCGAGGTACAGCACCGCCACTGCCTGGCCGCTGCGCAACCCCCTTGCGATGGTCTGCTGCAGCACGTGGTGGAACTGCATCCGGTTGGCAACTTTGGTGAGCGCGTCATAGCGGGCGAGATAGCGGATGCGGCGCTCGGCGCGCTTGCGCTCGGTGATGTTGCGGGCGACGAAGATGTTGCCCTGGAACTGCGGATCGGCGCTCTCGATCCTCGAGCCGGTGAGCGACACGGGGATCGTCTGCGCGCCGCGCGTGCGCACCACCGTCTCGCGGGTCTCCTGCGCGGCCTGCAGCAGGTCGAAGCCGTCGCGCTCCCGCTCATCGAGGATGGCGATGATGCCGCGGCCGAGGATCTCCTCCTCGCTGTAGCCGAGGAGCTTGCAGGCCGCGGAGTTGGCCATTTTCACCACGCCATCCGGGGAGGTGACGAACACCGCGTCCGTCATGCTGTTGAGGACGCTGTGGAGGTAGTTCTTGTGGATGGTCGACTGCCGCAGCCGCGAGCGCATACGCTCGAGCGCCTGCTCCAGCTCACCGATGATGTCGCTGCGACGGACTTCGATCTGCCGGGTGTAGTCGCCCTGCCCGACGCGATCGGCGCTGCGGATGAGCGCTGCGGTGGAGGATTGGATGCCGCGGGCCGCCCGCCAGGCGATCACCGCCGCTGCCACGCTGCCGAGCACCGCCAGCGCGCCGACCCCTTGGGCGGTCAGGGGGTCGGGTGGAAGCCGCCATACCAGGAAGGCGATCACCGCCGCCGTTGCGAGCAGTACCATCGCAAACGCGGCGCTCGCATACTTCAGCTTGAGGTTGGCGGTGGTCACTAAGGGCTGATTGCCTGGATCAGCCCTCGATACTAGCCCCGGTCTAAAACCCCGACCAGACTTTCTTGATGTAGCCGACCATCAGGCCGCGCATGGTGGACATCGGGTCGTCGGCAGCCGCGAAGATCGGTGGGTTGCGCCGCAGCAGCCGCCAATTCTCGCTCCGCAGCACCTGGCGCAGGTAGTCGACATTGCGGTCGATGGCTTCCATGTAGGGATTCCGGCCGCCATACAGGACCTCCAGGTAGCGGTAGGCGGAGTGGAACTCCCCTTGCAGGCGCTTCTCGCGGACCTCGGCCACGAAATCCGGGGTCTGGCGCAGGAGGTCGAGGCCCGAGGCATATTTGATCTGACGGCCGCCATTGGCGGCCATCGGCAGTGCCACACCGCCCAGGACGAACTCCGCATACAGCCGGTCGCGGCACTTCTCGAGGTAACAGCGGTCGGCCATCTGCGCGATCATGTCGGCCGTGCCCAATAGGTGCCCGACCATGATGTCGCGCGGGTCCGGCACGCGGGCCTCGATCTCGGCAAACGGCAGCTCATAGCCCGTGAAATGGATGATTTCGCGTGCGACCGGCACCCAGGAGGTGAGGCCCACTTCGGGCAGGAACTCCTCGAGGAAGCGCGCGCCCCGGGTCACGTGGGTGCGGGTGAACTCCGCCCCGTTGTTCGTGTCCTGATCGTCCGCCCGCCGGAGGTATCCGACGTCGTGGAAGAGCCCGGTAATGAGACCCGCGACTGCACGCTCGCCGCCCAGACGCACCGCTTCGGCGCCATCTGCTGCCTGACGCTCGTACCCGACGAGCAGTCGCGCCAGCGCCAGGGTGATATCGAGGGTGTGCTGGCGATCGTGGTAGACGGTATCGACGCCATGAAAGCCGGAGACGTCACCCGCGAACAGGCGCTCGAAATGCTCGAAGGACCGCCGCAAAGGATCCATCGGTGCATCGGGCCAGGTAGGCCGATAAAGCGCTTCGACCGCGCGCAGCACCGCCTCCGGCGAGCTCACCTGGACGGAATTGGTTACGTCGAAGTCACTACGCCGGGCGCTGCTCATTCTCGTGGTTTAGTGCACGGCTTCGTGCCGCTACCGGAGCGGGAGTCCGAGCAGTCTAGGAGTCGACCCTCCTCGTCACTGCGACGTGACGCACATTTCCATGCGCTGGCGCATGAGACCGGAGGGGTGCGCGGGCGCTCAGCCGGCGATTTCGCCCGCAGGGGCTATTCCATGCTGCACCAGGAGGGGGCGGACATCGGGTCGACGGCCGCGAAACTCCACGAAGGCTTCGAGGGCATCGCGACTGCCTCCGCGGGAGAGAATGGAGTCCAGAAACCGCGCCGCCGTGTCGCGGTCGAAGACCCCCCGCTCCTCGAAAGCCGAGAAGGCATCCGCGGCGAGCACTTCCGCCCATTTGTAGCTGTAGTACCCGGCCGCATAGCCACCGGCGAAAATATGTCCAAAGCTGTTCGGGAAGCGGTTCCACTCCGGCGGCCGGACCACGGCCACCTGGCGGCGCACCTCCTGCAGCACCTCCCGCACGCGACCCCCGCGCTCCGGGGAGTACTCGGCGTGCAGCCTGAAATCGAACAGAGCGAACTCGAGCTGCCTCATCATTTGCAGCCCCGCATGGAAGCTGCGGGTGGCTCGGAGCCGCTCCTGCGTCTGCGCAGGCAGGGGCGCCCCGGTCTGGTGGTGGCTGGAAATGCGGCTGAGCACATCCGGGTGCCACGCGTAGTTCTCCATGAACTGGCTCGGCAATTCGACCGCATCCCAGGCCACACCGTTGATGCCCGCGATGGTCGGATAATCGACGCGGGTGAGCAGATGATGCAGGCCGTGCCCGAACTCGTGAAAGAGGGTCAGCACATCGTCGTGCGTGAGGAGCGCCGGGCGGCCCTCACCCGGAGGCAACACATTGCACACCAGGTAGGCCGTGGGCAGCGTTGCGCCCGTGGACAGCCGTTTGCGACCGATGCACTCGTCCATCCACGCGCCGCTGCGCTTGTTGGGTCGCGCATAGGCATCGAGGTAGAAGCTGCCGACCGGCCGACCCGCGGCGTTCTCGATCTCGAAGAACCGCACGTCCGGGTGCCACACCGGAGCGCCATTGCGCTCGCGGATGCGAATATCGAACAGCCTTTCGGCGACTTCGAACAGCCCAGTGAGAACCCGCGGCAGCGGGAAGTAGGGACGCAACTCCTCCTGCGAGACGGCGTAGCGCTCACGCTGCATCCGCTCCGCGTGGAAAGCGACATCCCAGGCCTCCAGCCTGCGCCCGGCGAATGCCTCGAGCTCCTCGAACTCCCGCATCGCCGCCGGGCGCGCGGCTTGCGACAGCTCCTCGAGGAACTGCATGACCTCCGGCACGGTGTGTGCCATGCGGGTCGCGAGAGCGTACTCGGCGTAGTTGCCGAACCCGAGGATGCGCGCAGCCTCGTGGCGCTTGCGCAGGATCTGCTCCATGACTTCCGCGTTGTCCCACTTTCCGGCATTCGGGCCCTGATCCGAAGCGCGTGTGCTCCACGCCTCGTAGAAGGCGCGGCGTAGAACATCTGACTCCGCGTCAGTCACCACTGCCACATAGGTCGGCTGATCGAGCATCAGGATCCAGCCGTCGACCCGCTGGTCGTGAGCGCGCCGGCGGGCCTGGTCGACGATCATCTCGTTGAGACCGCGCAGCAGCGCCCCGTCTGAGACGGGATAGCTCCAGCCGTTGGTGGCATCCAGCACGTTCTCCTCGAACTTCGCTTGCAAACCCGTGAGCTCGAGCATCACGTTTTTGAAGCGCTGCTTGTCGGCGGCGCCGAGCCCGACGCCGGCAAGGCGGAAGTCGCGCAGCGTGTGCTCGAGCAAGCGCCGCTGCACCGGATCCAGCACTGCGCCTTGCCGCTCCTCGATGGCGCGGTAGGCCAGGTAGAGCGGCTCGCTCTGCGACAGATCGGTCTGATAGGCGGAAAGCAGCGGCAGGCAGCTGTTGTAGGCGCCGCGCAGCGCCTCGGAGTTGAGCACGGCGTTCAGGTGGCTCACGGGCGACCAGGCGCGCGAGACGGCGTGACGCAGCTCCTCCAGCGGCTCCACGACGGTTGCGAACGTCGGACTGTCCAGTGCGGCGATCTCGCCCATCCGCGCCCGCGCACGGGACAGCACCTCTCGTACGCCCGGCTCGACGTGCTCGGGACGGATGCGGGGAAAGGGGGGTAGCGGCTCCTCGGCGAGCAGGGGATTGTCCATCACGCACCTATGGTTCTTGACTGGCCCGAAGTCGCCTGCGGCGCTTCATCAATCGCTTTCGGGCTATTTATTTTGCCAGCTAAAATGCCCCATGAGCGAATTTGACCTGATTGTCATCGGCGGCGGCAGCGGAGGGCTGGCCGCAGCCCAGCGCGCGGCGGAGTACGGGGCCAGGGTTGCGCTGGTGGAATCGCACCGCCTCGGGGGGACGTGTGTGAACGTCGGCTGCGTGCCGAAGAAAATCATGTGGAGCGCCGCCGGGCTCGCCGAGGGTCTGCACGAGGCGCCGGACTACGGCTTCGCGGTGACGGCCGGGGCTCACGACTGGCCTCTGCTCAAGGACAAACGCGACGCCTATGTCCAGCGGCTGAACGGCATCTACGAGGGCAACCTCGCCAAGCGCGGCGTGACCCTGATCCGCGGCCGCGCGAGTTTCGTGGACAGCCGGACCGTGACGGTGGCAACGACTTCGCTTTCCGCCCCACACATCATCGTTGCCACCGGCGGCCGGCCGCTGCTGCCGGCCATTCCGGGTGCCGAGCACGGAATCACTTCGGACGGATTCTTCGAGTTGCCCGCGCGGCCCGTCCGGGTGGCGGTCGTCGGCAGCGGCTACATCGCGATCGAGCTCACCGGCATCTTCGCGGCGCTCGGCTCCAAAGTAACCCTCGTTCTGCGCGGTGAAACGATGCTGAAGCAATTCGACTCCATGATCGGGGAGTCGATGCTGAAGATTCTCCGCGAGGAAGGCGTAAGTATCGTCACGCAGGCATGGCCGTCGGCACTCGATGGCGATGCCAGCGCGTCCTTCGCGATGTCACTGCGAGACGGCAGAAGGCTCGAGCCATTCGATTGCGTCCTCTGGGCGATCGGCCGCGCGCCCGCAGTCGAGGAGTTGGGGTTGGACCGAGCGGGGGTGGAGCTGGACGCCTACGGCTTCATCGTCACTGACAAGTACCAAACCACGAGTGCCGCCGGCCTATATGCCATCGGCGATGTGACCGGCCGGGCGCCGCTCACACCCGTGGCAATCGCCGCCGGCCGTCGCCTGAGTGATCGCCTGTTCGGCGGCAATGCGGACCGGCATCTCGACTACCACAACATCCCCACCGTCATATTCGGCCATCCCCCGATCGGCACCGTCGGGCTGTCGGAGCAGGCCGCGCGCGACGACTATGGCGACGAGGCAGTCACCGTCTTCAGGTCGAGCTTCATTCCGATGTATCACGCGCTCACCGTGGCCAAACCGCGGTGTGACATGAAGCTCGTCACTGTTGGTCCGAAGCAGCGTGTCGTCGGCGTGCACGTCGTCGGCCCGGGCGCCGACGAGATGATGCAGGGCTTCGCGGTCGCGGTCCGCATGGGGGCTACCAAGGCGGACTTCGACGACACGGTGGCGATCCACCCCACCAGCGCCGAAGAGCTGGTCACGATGCGTTGAGCGCCGAGAGCACCGGTCCGGTGAGCGGCCTGACGCCGCGCCAGACACGGAAGGACTCCGCCGCCTGCTCGACGAGCATCCCCCAGCCGGCCACCGCCGCCCGGCAGCCGAGCTCGGTGCACCAACGGACGAAAGGGGTGTCACCCTTCCCATAGGCCATGTCATAACAGAACGTCTCCGTTCCGACGACGGTTGCCGGCACGGCGGGTATCTCTCCGGTGAGGCTGGCGGATGTCGCATTGATGATGAGGTCATAAGAGCCGCCTGTGACGTCGCGGAATCCGACACCCTGCACCCTGCCCATCTGCGCGAATGCCGCCGCGAGCGCCTTGGCCCGATCCGCCGTGCGGTTGGCGATCACGACGACCTCCGGCTCGAGCCCGAGGAGCGGCGCCAGGACGCCACGCGCCGCGCCACCCGCGCCGACGACCAATACGCGCCGGCGTGTCACGATCAGGCGCTGATTGACGCAAAGGTCCTGTGTCAGCCCGACACCGTCGGTGTTATCCCCGAGTATCGTCCCGTCCTTGCGCATCGCCAGCGTGTTGACCGCGCCGGCATGACGGGCGCGGACGGTCAGCTCGTGGGCACGGGCTACGGCAGCGACTTTGTAGGGGAGGGTTATGTTGAGCCCCCGGCCGCCCTCAGCGAAAAACACGCCGATACGCTCATCGAACTCCTCGGGCAAAAAATCGAACAGGCGATAGCTCATCGGCTGCCCGGTCTGGCGCGCGAACATCGCGTGTATGAAGGGAGAGAGGCTGTGGGCCACGGGGTGGCCCACTACCCCGTACTGATCGATGCCGCTCATGAGGCAATTCTGCGCCAGCGAGGCGCTGCCGTCACGGGGCGGAGCTCACGTGTTGAGGCAGCGGACGCTGGTGCCGCCGCCATGCCCCAAATCGAGACAGGCGTGCAGTTGCGGCAGCCATGTCTCCATGCGCTCAGCCAACTGGTAGGGAGGATTGAGGATGAGCATCCCGGAACCGTTGAGCGCAACGCGTGAATCACGCGGATAGAGTGAGAGCTCCGCCGCGAGCCGCTCGCAGTGCAGCTCGCCGGCGAGGGCTGCATGCCAGGCGGCCGTGTCGCGCTCGTCCTTTATCGGATACCAGATCGCCACGATGCCGGTGTGGAAGCGCCGCAGCGCCTCGGCAGCGGCCTGCCGGACCCGCTCGAAGTCCTGGCGGCTCTCCTCGTAGGGCGGGTCGATGAAAGTGAGGCCGCGCCGCTCCCGCGGCGGCAGCCAGGCGCGCAGGCGCTCGAACCCGTCACCGGTCTCTACGCGCAGGCCTGCACCCGAATGGGGCAACACCTTCTCGAGCGCGCGCGCCTCGGCAGGCAGTTGCTCGACCAACACCGCGCGATCCTGCGGGCGCAGCTCGCTCGCGGCGAGGAGCGGCGAGCCGGGGTAGAGCTTCGACTCTTGGCGGTCGCGGCGCAACGATTCCACGCGCTCGACGTAGTCCTTCACCTCTGACGCGCCCGATTGCCAGGCGGCGCCCGCCGCAAACTCCAAGCGTCCGATGCCGGTGGCAGACTCGCCGGGCGCCCCCGACAAGTCATACGCCCCGCGGCCGGCATGCGTCTCCAGATAGAAGAAGCCTTTGTCCTTGCGTTTCAGAGCGCCCAATAGCGCGAGCAGCGTTATGTGCTTGTGGACGTCGGCGAAGTTGCCGGCGTGGTGCGCGTGGCGGTATTTCACTTCCTGCCGCGCTGGCGGCTCCGGGCACCCGCAGTGCCCGCCGAGGGCCTGCGCACCGATGCAGACGCCTGTTGTGACATCGACCCGAGCGCCTGATCGGTCGCCTGCTGGAAGGCGGCCACGACCTCACTCAGCTTGTTTGCGGCTGCCACAGCCGATCCGTCCGCCACGAAGCTCGCCAGAATAGTGCGGCCGTCCTCGGCTCCCAGCGTGCAGTCGAGCGTCACGTGCACGGTCGGCGGCGTGTCGCTGCCGGTGGAATAATCGGCATCGAAGCGTCTGATGGAGATTTGGAGAAGGTCGTCCGATGGAAAGGGACTTTCCGCATCCTCCACGGATCGCCACTTGCCCGAGGCACGTAGTGTCTGCGTCGCCAGCGATTCGACCAGTGCCGGCGCGTCGGCGGCCCATGCGCTCGCCGCGTAGACGTTCATACGATGATCGGGCTGCAGCAAGACGATCTGGGAGGTATTGAGACCGGGGCCGGCCAGCGGATGCGCCACACGCAACGAAAGGGTCTGGGCCGGAGCGGGATCGGCTGCGCCGTTGGACGATGCGTCATCGGCCCGTAGCGTGTAGACCTGCACGGGCTGCGCGTTGCTGCGCAGCAGACCGGAGCAGCCGGCGACACTCAGGCTCAGCACGAGCGGCACGAGCAGCCGGAGCAGTTTGCTCGGTTTCAAGGCGGAATCTCCACGCCCGCCGGGGCGGCTTGATAGAGGAGCTGCGAGGGATTCTGGCGCAGGCTCTCGGATAGCTGGCGAATGTCCTTGGCCGCCGCTCTGCCCTCGCGCACGAAGCCCTCGATCTCCGGCAGGCTGGCGCGCGTGAAGGAGCGCACGTCGGCGCGATTCTCGGCGATGATCTTGTCGAGCTGGTCGGTGGCCTGCGCCAGATTGTCGGACACGGTCTGCAGGCGCCGCATGGTCGTGACGACTTCCGGGCCGGCCGTATCCATCACATTGCGGGCACTCTTGGCGGTGGCGGCCATCTCCGCCGTCGCGGTGCGGAGCTGCCCGAGCAGAGCGTTGAGGTTGTTCACCGCTTCGGGAAGCGAGCCGCTCGCACGCGAAAGGTCATCGAGGCTGTGCGAGATGTTGTCGATGTTGCGATCACTCAGCAGTCGATTCAGGCGCTCGATGACGCCGCCGGCGGCGGCGGACAGCCGGGGAAGCTGCGCCATGAAAACGTCGAACTGCGACGGCGCGGCGCGGATGACCGGGTACTGGAGGCTCGGCACGGTCGCTGGCGCCGGTCGCGGGGACTGCTGCAGGTCGATGTAGAGGAGCCCTGTAACCCCCTGCAGGTTGAGCTCCGCGAGCGTGCGGGGCGAGATCGGCGTGGTGGAGTCGATGGCGGCGATCACCTCTACGCGGCCCGCATCGCGAGGATCGATGCGCATCTCCACGACCCGCCCGACACGCACCCCGAGATAGCGGACTGCGGCGCCTTGCTCCAGGCCACTGACGCTGCCGTTGAAGTAGATCTCGTAGTGGTCGTACTTCCGGTGCACACGAGTACCGGAATACCAGTAGACGAAGAGGGCCGCGACGAGCGCCACGGCCAGCACGAACGCTCCGACCGCGGCATAGTTCGCTTCACGCTCCATGGGCCACCTTGAGGTGAATGCTGGCGCGCTCCCCGTGAAAGTACGCCTGTATCCAGGGGTTGGGATGGTCGACGATGCGCTCTAACGTGTCTGTCTCCATCCGACGATCGACGATCACGCCGACGCGATTGCAAGTGCGGAAGATGGAGTCCAGATCGTGCGTGATCATCACCACGGTCAGCCGCAATTGCTTCTGCAGGTACAACATCAACTCGTCGAACTCCGCCGCGCCAATCGGATCCAGCCCGGAGGTCGGCTCATCGAGGAACAGCAGCCGCGGGTCGAGCGCCAGCGCGCGCGCCAGGGCGGCCCGCTTGACCATGCCTCCCGAAAGCTCGGCAGGATATTTCCGCGCGGCGTCGGCGGGAAGACCCACCAGGCGGATTTTGAGCATCGCGAGCTCGTCACGAGCCGAGGAAGAGAGCTCCGCCAGGTGCTCGACCATGGGAAGCTGGACGTTCTGCAACACGGTGAGGGAAGAATACAGCGCTCCCTGCTGAAAAGTGACGCCGTAACGCGCCTTCACCGCTCGAAGAGCCTCGCCGGAGAGCTGAGTGATGTCATGCCCCTCGATGCGGATGGTTCCGGCCTGCGGCCGCTGCAGGCCGAGGATGCTCCTCAGCAGCACGGACTTGCCGGTACCAGAGCCACCGACGATGCCGAAAACCTCGTCCTCGCGAACGTCCATTTCCAGGCCTTCGTGGACCACCTGCGGGCCGAAGCGGTTGACCAGGCCCCGAACCTCGAGCACCGGATACTTCAAACGCCGATCTCCATGAAGAGCACGGCGAAGAGCGCATCGGCCAGGATCACGAGGAAGATGGCCTGGACCACGGCTACCGTGGTGAGCCGGCCGAGCTCGCGCGAGGAGCCGCGCACCTGCATGCCCCTGTGCGTGCCCGCCATTGCAATCAGCACGGCAAAAACGGGGGCCTTGATTACGCCGACCCAGAAAGTGCTCGGCGAGATCGCCTGGCTCACTCGATTGACGTATTGGTCGAGAGGCATGTGCAGGAGCGAGGCGCACAGCACCGCGCCACCCACGAGCCCGACCAGGTCGGCGAGCACGGTGAGAAGGGGCAGCGAGATTACGAGTCCCAGCGCCCGAGGCAGTACCAGCGCCTCGAATGCATCGACGCCGGTCGCCTGCAGGGCATCGACCTCCTCGTTGAGCTTCATCGAGCCGATCTCGGCCGCGAAAGCGCTGCCGGAGCGGCCCGCCACGATGATCGCCGTCAGCAGTACACCGAGCTCGCGCAGCACACCGATGGTAACCAGGTCGACGACGAAGATTTCGGCGCCGAAGCTGCGCAGCTGTTGTGCGCTCATATAAGCAATGATGACGCTGATGAGGAAGGCGATGAGGGCGACGATGGGGATGGCCGTGATGCCGGTGTCATACACATGGCGGGCGACCGAGACCGGCCTGAGTCTTCGCGGGTGCGTAAAGGCGCCGAGCGCGGTACTGCTCAGCCGGCCGACGAAGGCCAACGCACCGACGATATCGCTCCACAAAGTCACGGCCCGCCGGCCGATGTAGGTAAGCGTGGCAACCTCGGCCTCCTCGACCGGATGCGGGGAGTGAGCGAGGCTGGTGAGCTCTGTCGCCCGCTCTGCCTCGATCGGCCGCAGCATCTCTTCCACGAGGCGGAGCTGATCCGGCGGCGCGCCGGCAAAGGCGACCTCGACGCCCGCGCCCCGGGCCAGCCGCACGAACTCCCCCAGGCGCCAGGCCCCTGTCAGGTCGAGCGCGGTCAGGCGGTCGGTGGAGATTTCCACGTGGCGCAGGCCCGCCAGGTCCACCGCTGCAAGCGCGGCGTCGATCTGCCCATAGGAGAGCGCACGCCACTCGCCTGTCAGGTCGACCGCGAGTCCCCCCTCGGTCCGCCGAGTCTCCACCATCATATTGCGATGATAAGCGTCATTCTGCACAGCTGGTGCTTTTGATTGGGCGCCGCCGCCTGTGGCTTTCGGTCGGCCGGTCCTTTGGTAGAATTCCGCTTCTTTTCCTCTCGCGAACCGAAACGCCATGAAGCCAGCCTTGAACGTCGCGATCACCGGTGCCGCCGGACAGATCGGCTATGCCCTCGCCTTCCGCGTCGCCTCCGGACAGCTCCTCGGTCCGGACCAGCCGATCAACCTGCATCTGCTCGAGGTCACCCCGGCACTGCAGGCGCTGAACGGGGTGGTCATGGAGCTCGCCGACTGCGCGTTCCCAGGGCTCAACAGGATCGTGGCCAGCGACGATGCCAAAGTGGCGTTTCGCGATTGCCACGTCGGGCTGCTGGTGGGCGCCCGGCCACGGGGACCCGGCATGGAACGCAAGGACCTGTTGCTCGCCAACGCGCAGATATTCTCCGCTCAAGGCAAGGCGCTCAACGAGGTGGCCGATCGCAAGGTCAGGGTGTTGGTGGTCGGCAACCCGGCCAACACCAACGCGCTCATCGCCCGCTCCAACGCCAAGGACCTCGATCCGCGCAACTTCAGCGCCATGATGCGCCTGGATCACAACCGGGCGCTGTCGCAGCTCGCGGAGAAGACCGGTGCCCACGTGACCGACATCCGGCGCATGACGGTGTGGGGCAATCACTCCCCGACGCAGTATCCGGACATCAGTCATACGATGGTCAGGGGGAAACCGGCGCGCTCTCTGGTCGATGCGGCGTGGGTCGAGCAAACCTTCATCCCTGTGGTGCAACAGCGCGGCGCGGCCATCATCAAGGCGAGGGGCGCCTCCTCGGCGGCATCCGCGGCTTCGGCCGCAGTCGATCACGTCCACACCTGGATGCATGGCACGGCAGAGGGTGACTGGGTGAGCATGGCGATACCCTCGGACGGCAGCTACGGCATCCCCGAAGGGGTGATCTACTCGTACCCGGTGACCACCCGGAACGGCGAGTATCAGATCGTGCAGGGGCTGTCGGTCGATGACTTCAGCCGCAAACGGATGGATGCGACCCTGGCGGAGCTGAAGGAAGAGCGCGAGGGCGTAAAGTCATTGCTCTGAGGTGCCCCATCCGGCCCGCCACCTGCGGCGGCGGGGCACGTCCGTGTGTCTGTGATGCCTGCGCGGAGGCGCGCTAGAGTAGACTCCCGGGGGTGGCGGGAGCATTCATAACCCTCGGGTTCGTGGCGGCGGTGCTGTTCCTGGCCTATCGCCGCCTGTCGCTGCTCGCGTTCACCGCAACTTTCACGGTCCTCCTCGTCGCCTACACGCTCCTCGGCGCCTCCGGGGTGCCTGCGGGGGCTTGGAAGGGCCTCCTCTGGCTGCTGCTCGCGGGGCTCTGGCTGCTCAACCTGCGCCCGCTGCGCAAGGCCGTCATCACCAGGCCCTTCATGAAGGCCTATCTGAAGCTCCTGCCGCCGATGTCGCAGACGGAGCGGGAGGCCCTGGAGGCCGGCACGGTCTGGTGGGACGGGGAGCTCTTCACCGGGGCGCCCAGGTGGTCGAAGCTGCTGTCGGCCCGCGCGCCGCAACTCACCGCCGAGGAGCAGTCCTTCCTCGATGGGCCATGCGAAGAGCTCTGTCGGATGCTCGATGACTGGGCCATCACGCACGAACAGGGCGACATGCCACCGCAGGTGTGGGAGTTTCTGAAGTCTCGCGGCTTCTTCGCGATGATCATCCCCAAGCGCTACGGCGGCCTCGAGTTTTCCGCGTACGCTCACTCGTGCGTGCTGATCAAGCTCGCGAGCCGCAGCGCCACCTGCTCCTCGACGGTCGCCGTGCCCAACTCCCTCGGCCCGGCGGAGCTGCTCAATCATTACGGCACCGACGAGCAGAAGAATCACTACCTGCCCAGGCTCGCACGCGGCGAGGAGGTGCCCTGCTTCGCACTGACCGGCCCGCGGGCCGGGTCCGATGCGGCCTCCATCCCGGATACGGGCGTGGTCTGTCGCGGCATGTGGCAGGGTCGCGAAATCGTCGGCATCCGACTCAACTTCACCAAGCGTTACATCACGCTCGCGCCCATCGCGACGGTAATTGGCCTTGCCTTTCGGATGTTCGATCCGGACGGCCTCATTGGCGAACATTCCGACATCGGCATCACCTGCGCGCTCATTCCGCGAAATACACCTGGCATCAGCATCGGGCGGCGGCATTTCCCCATCAACATCCCGTTCCAGAACGGACCCATCGAGGGCAGGGATGTGTTCGTACCGCTCGATTGCATCATCGGCGGTACGCGCATGGCGGGCGCCGGCTGGCGCATGCTGGTGGAGCAGCTGTCGGTCGGGCGCTGCATCTCTCTACCTTCGAACGCCACTGGAGGCGCGAAGGGCGCCGTATGGGCGACCGGCGCCTACGCGCGGATCCGGCGCCAATTCAACATGCCGGTCGGCCGATTCGAAGGCGTCGAAGCCGTGCTTGCAAGGATGGTGGGGCTGACGTACACGATGGACGCTGCGCGCTCGGTCACTGCAGGTGCCATAGACGGCGGAGAGAAGCCGTCGGTGCCCTCGGCGATGCTCAAGTATCACGTGACCGAGATGGGGCGTCAGGTCGCCAACGACGCAATGGATGTGCATGGCGGGAAGGGTATATGTCTAGGGCCCCACAACTATCTCGCCCGCGGCTATGAGTCGGTTCCGATCGCGATCACCGTCGAGGGTGCGAACCTGCTCACACGCAATCTCATCATCTTCGGTCAGGGCGCGGTGCGCTGCCATCCGTTCGTACTGCGGGAGATGAATGCCGCGCGCGATGCCGATCGTACCCGCGGCGTCGACGAGTTCGATCGCGCGCTCTTCGGTCACGTCGGCTTCACCATCTCCAACGCCGTTCGCTCGCTGGTGATGGCGCTCACACACGCGCGCTTCACCCGCGCGCCCGCATCGGGTCCGGTCACGCGCTACTACCAGCACATCGTGCGGTTCAGCGCCTCCTTCGCCTTCACCGTCGATGTGGCGATGCTGACGCTCGGCGGCTATCTGAAGAAGAAGGAGAGCCTCTCGGCGCGCCTCGGCGATGTGCTATCGGCGATGTACCTCGCCTCCATGGTGCTGAAGCATCACGAGAACCAGGGCCGGCCGGAGCAGGACCTGCCCATCGTGGAGTGGGCATGTCGTAACCTCCTCTACCACGCCCAGGAGCAGCTGCACGGCTTTCTGCGCAATTTCCCGAACCGGCTGCTGGCCGGCGTGATGCGCGCCATCGTCTTCCCGCGTGGCCGTGCCTATTCCGCCCCCGCGGACCGGCTGGGACGCAGGGTGGCCGAGCTCGTAACCCGCTCCGGCGACTCGCGCGAGCGCCTCTGTCAGCACATCTATTGGACGCTCGAGTCGGGCAACCCGCTGGGACTGCTCGAGGAGGCACTACGACTCGCCGAGATCCTGGAGCCTATCGAGAAGCGCATCCGCATCGAGGGTGTCAAGACCGGGCGCGTGACGGCGCTCGATCTGCCCGGCCAGATCACACAGGCGCTCGCCGCGAGCATCATCTCCGACGCAGAGGCCACGGCGCTGCGCGAGTATGACAGCAAGGTGATGGCCCTCGTGCACGTGGACGACTTCGCGCCGGACGAGCTGGGAGCTCGGACGCGTGGCGAGGGAGAGGCGCACGGTACGCGGCACCCGGGGGAGGGGCCTCGGCAGCCAGGAGCTGAGCGGGAAACTGACGCCAGCGCCGGCGTCCGGGCCGTGTGAGGGCGGCATGAGCAGCCCCGCCCCGGCCGATGCCGTCACGCCAACAGGCGCTCTGATCGCTACTCCACCGGACACCACAGCCGAAACGGGAAGGACAGCGGATGCGGCGTCCTCCACGGTTGGCACTACACTGTGCGCCAACTGCGGCACGCCGCTCACCAACAAATTCTGCAGCGAGTGCGGCCAGCGGCATCATGATCAACCCGTTCATCACTTCTGGCACTTCGTCACGGAAGCGGCGGAGGATCTGACTCATGCCGACTCGCGGCTCTGGCAGACGCTGATCGCGCTGCTATTCCGGCCCGGGTTCCTGACGCGGGAGTTCCTCCAGGGACGCCGGGTGCGCTACCTGCCGCCGGTGCGCTTGTATCTCGTCCTGAGCGTGCTCTTTTTCCTGGTCGCCGCACACATGCCGGGGCCCCCCGGCGTGCACCAGGGAGTCATCACCCGCAAGGGCCCGCAAGTCATCCTGACGCCGCTCGGCCCCGAAGGAGTCGGAGCCGCGCCAGTGAGCGAGGCCCGCGCCAAAAGCATCTGCACCGATTTCCGCTACGGTGGACCGGCGGCGGATCGCTTGGGACCTCGCCTCGATGCCGCCTGCATCAAGGTAGTCATGGACAACGGCAGTTTCAGGGAGTCGTTCCTGCACAGCGCCGGCCGTGCGATGTTCATCCTGCTGCCCATGCTTGCGCTCGTGATGAAGGCGCTTTACCGCAAGCCGCCGCGCCACTACGTCGAGCACCTGTTGTTCTTCGTGCATAATCATTCCTTCCTGTTTCTGGCGCTGAGCCTCTACGCGCCGATCGCTGCATTCGGGCCAGCGCCGCTGCGCGAAGCGCTGCACGCCGGTCTCTGGGCGTACTTTGCGGTCTATTTCTATGTGTCGATGCGGCGCGTCTATGGGCAAGGCTGGCTGCTGACCGGTACGAAGCTCGCAGGGATCACCTGCGCGTATATCGTTCTGGGCACTCTCACGATTGCGGCAGTCAGCGTGTACAGTCTGCTCACCTTGTGAGAGCGCGAGAAGACACCAGCAGCCCGACCGAAATATGACCCGCGCAGTCCTGCACGTTGACATGGACGCGTTCTACGCATCGGTCGAGCAACGAGACAGACCTGAGCTCGTTGGCAAGCCCGTGATCGTCGGTTGGCCTGGCGGCCGCGGGGTCGTGGCGGCGGCGAGTTATGAAGTCCGCAGGTTCGGCGTGCGCTCGGCGATGCCGATGCACACGGCGCTGCGACTCTGCCCGGGCGCCATCTGTATCCCGCCGCGGATGCAGCGCTACCGGGACGTCTCCGGCCAGGTGTTCACCGTATTCCACGAGATCACGCCGCTCGTGCAGGGCCTGTCGCTCGATGAGGCGTACCTGGACGTGACCGAGAGCCAGGCACTGCTCGGCCAACCCGCCGTCATCGCCAGGCGGATCAAGGACGCTATCCGGGCCCGGACCGGACTCACCGCCTCGGTGGGAGTGGCCACCAACAAGCTGGTCGCGAAGATCGCCTCGGATCTCGACAAGCCCGACGGACTGACGGTCGTACCGGAAGTGCGCATCCGCGAAGTGCTCGATCCGCTCTCGGTGCGGCGCCTTCCCGGCCTCGGCCGCAAGCTGGGCGAGCGGGTGGAGGCCGCGGGGCTGCGAACCTTGGGCGACCTGCGGACGGCGACCGATGCCGCCCTGTGGCCGCTTTTCGGCCGCGATACCTCGAGGATGCGCGAGCGGGCGGCTGGCATCGATGATCGCCCGGTGCAACCGGACCTCGAGGAGAAATCGCTGAGCGCCGAGGATACTTTTGCACAGGATCTCGCCGATCCACGCAAGCTCGACGCTCATCTCTGCAGGCTCGCAGACCTTGCTTGCGAGCGGCTGCGAGCACGAGGGCTGATGGCGGGCCGGGTGGGGGTGAAGATCCGACGTCACGATTTCACGACCTTCACACGGCAGCGGGCGATTGCACCGCCCACCCATGAGGAACGGACGCTGCGCAATGTCGCTCGGGAGCTGCTTTCGCGCTGGCTCGAAGAGCACGCGGGTGCGAAACTTCGGCTGCTGGGGGTGGTCTTGACCGACTTGAGCCCCGCCGCGCAGCTCGGCTTGTTCGACAGGCAAGCCCCCGCGGGCGGCGAGCGCCCGGGCAGGACGCCAGGACTTCCTGAGACTCGTACCCAGGACGCCGGAAACGGCGCTGGGGAACGGGCCCCGCCAGGCACGGCGAGTGGCGCGGCCCACGCCCGATCTTCGAGCGTAGACTCCGCGCTCGACGAGGTGCGCGCACGGTTCGGCCGGAATGCGCTGCGGCGCGGCAATACGATCGAGTAGCTTTCATTCTTCCATGTATCTCGCGTTCTTCGGTCTGAACGAAAAGCCGTTCTCCATCACCCCGGATCCGCGCTACCTGTACCTCAGTGAGCGCCACGCCGAGGCGATGGCACATCTGCTCTACGGCATCAATGAGGCGGGCGGCTTCGTGCAGCTCACCGGCGAGGTCGGGACGGGCAAGACGACGATCGTGCGCTCTTTGCTGGCGCAGGCTCCGAAGACCGCGGAAATCGCCCTCATTCTCAACCCGAAGATGACCGCGCCGGAGTTCCTGCTCACCATCTGCGAGGAGCTCGGCATCGGCGTGCCGGACTATGCGACGGAGAGCCTGAAGGACCTGGTCGATATCCTGAACCAGTATCTGCTGCGCGCCCATGCGGCCGGCCGGCGGGTGGTACTGGTCGTCGATGAGGCGCAGAACCTCGCCCCGGACGTGCTCGAGCAGGTGCGGCTGCTCACCAACCTCGAAACCAACACCCAGAAGCTGCTGCAGATCATCCTGATCGGCCAGCCGGAGCTGCGCGAGCTGCTTGCGCGCAACGAGCTGCGCCAGCTCGCGCAGCGCATCACGGGGCGCTACCACCTCGCCCCGTTGAGCAGCGAGGAGACCACCGCTTACGTACGCCACCGCGTGCGGGTCGCCGGCGCGACGGCGGACATCTTCAACCGCTTCGCCCTCGAGGAGATCTACCGGTTGTCGGGTGGCGTGCCGCGGGTCATCAATGTCATCTGTGACCGGGCGCTGCTCGGCGGGTATTCGCTCGACCGCCACCGCATCACGGGTCCGCTGGTACGGAATGCGGCCTCGGAGGTCTTCGGCAAGCGAATCACGCCCCCATGGCTACCGTGGGCCGCGACCGCGGCGGTGGCCGTGGTTCTTGCCGTTGGAAGCACCGTGCTCTGGCGCGTGCAACCCTGGACCTGGACGCATTCTCGGGCGGTGCCCACGCATACCGCGTCCGCTGTACCCGGCACCCCCGCACACGGCGGCGTTACGCCCGCTGCGAAGACAGCGCAGGGGCTGAACCCGCAGGCTCCGCATCCCGCCGCCACTGCTCAGGCGCAGCAGTCCCTCTCTACGCTGCTCACCCAGTACTCGAGCGCGACCACCACCGATGCGGCCTTCACCAGACTCTTCGACCTCTGGGGCATCCACTATTCGGTGGACGGCACCGACCCGTGCACGCAAGCTTCCCAACACGGCCTGGCCTGCCTCACCGAGCGCGGCTCTCTCGGGGAGCTGCGCCTCTACAACCGGCCGGCAATCCTGATGCTGACCGATGCCACGGGCGGGAGTCATGAGGTGGTGCTGACGCATCTCGATGGCGAGCGGGCGAGCATCGACCTCGGCGATGCGGCGCAAGAGGTGGGCGACGGCGAGCTTTCGAGCTATTGGATGGGCGACTATGTGATGCTGTGGCGGCCGCAAGCGGCTCCGGTGCAGACACTCTCCGTTGGCATGAGCGGCGCGGGCGTGCGTTGGCTACGGCGTAGCCTCGAGAAGCTTGCTGGCGCCGCCGATTCCGGGTCGGCGAGCGATGTATACGATGCCAACCTCACGAGCCTGGTGCGGCAGTTCCAGCGCAATCACCGGCTCACAGTGGACGGTATCGCCGGTGTCAGAACGCAGATCGCATTGGCCGGCGCGCTGGCCAGTCCCGGCTCTCCTTTTCTTACGGCGGCGCACGAGTAACCATCATGTCGTTCATCCTGGACGCATTGAAGAAATCCGAAAGCGACCGGCAGCGGCAGAGCGGCCCGTCACTCTTCGAGGTAAAGGTTGCCCCGCCCCGGCGCCGGCTCCCACTTTGGGCCGTGGCGATCGCCGTGCTCCTGGCGATCAACCTCATCGTGATCGCCTGGATGTTGCTGCGGCACCCCGCCGCGCCAAATCCGGCCACCGCGGCCGAATCCGCGCCGAGCGCGGCCGCACCGGTCGTGGCGAGAGCCGCCCCGTCGGCCTCACCGGCGGCCGCGCCGGCTGAGCCGGCGTCTGTGGCAGCCCCGGCCGCCGATCAACGCAGCGGACGCCAGGACGAGGCGACCGGGTCCGGAGCTCGGTCGCGAACGGAATCGCCCTCGGCGACTGCGGCCTCGACGCCCCTCCCCAATTCGGCTCCCGCACAGCCGCCAGCCGGCAATAGCCCGAGCGACTACGCACCGGCAGTCGAGCCGCCTACCACGCCAGGCTCAGCGGCCTCGGCCGACGCGGGCACGACGGACGGGCTGGCGATCTACCAGCAGATCGTCAACAGCGCCAACCTGCCGGAGCTTCACCTCGATCTGCACGTGTACGCCGATCGTCCGCAGGACCGCTTCGCGATGATCAACATGCACAGGGTGACGGAAGGGGACTCGCTCCCGAACGGCGTGCAGGTGGCTGCGATCCGGCCGGATGGCGTCGTGCTCTCCTACCACGGGACCCGGTTCCTGCTGCCGCGGGACTGATCCGGGCGCCTCCACCCTCCCGCGCCGGGGACGCGGCCTAGACGCCGGTCACAGGTCCGCCCCCCCCGAGCGACGTGCTTCACAGAATCGCGGGCCGGGTAGCGACAACTGAACCCTGGCTAGTCCATCGTTTTCTGCTGAGAGAGACTCTCTGGGTGGCAAGGTGGACATAAGGCGGACAGGCACTCAGGCGCGCGTGCTGGTCGTCGATCGCGATGCGAAATATCGCGAATGGTTGCGGCTGCACCTCGGTGTCGTATGCCCGGAGGCGGCCGTGGGCGCCATTGACCTCACGGAATTCGAGCCCTGGAGCGCTCTGGTAAAGGGACGCGAGTGCGACGTGCTCATTCTGGCGGCGGCCTTCGGCGTGAGTCCCGAGGACCCCGAGGCGCACGGTCTCGATCTCTTACGCAAGCTGCGGTCACGAAACGTCGCATCGGCGGTGATCGCTCTCGCGGAGGACGGCAACGAGCTCACCGCGGTGCGTGCGCTGCAGCTCGGCGCCGCTGATTACCTACCGAAGCGGCTGCTCACGCCCGAGCGGCTGAAGACCTCCGTGCGCGTCGCGCTGCGGCGCATCGAGCAGCGTGTCGCCCGCCGGCTCGCGGACCTCGCACAAGCAGCTCAGTCCGTTGCGCGCGATGAGGCTGCGCACGGACATGAGTCCGGGGCGCCCGAGACCGGGACCCACGAGACTGCCGAGCGCGCCGCGAAAGAAGTCCCGTCATCGGAGGAGGCCGCTGGCGCGTCGCAAGAAGCGGCAACTTCTCAGGAAGACGATGGCGGCAGACCGCCCGTCATCCCCGGGTACACCATCGCGAAGAAAATCGGCGAATCGGAAAAAGCCATCGTTTACCTGGCCGCCAGTGCCGCGCTCGGCACGGATGTCGCATTGAAAGTCAACAGAGCCTCCCGCGAAGCCGATACGCACCGTCAGGCCCTGGAGCGCGAGTACAAGGCCATCCTCGCCATTCGTGATCCGGCGGTCGTCAGGATCCACGACTACGGCATCGAGAACGGACTCGAGTATCTCGCCATGGAATATTTCCCGCGGGGCGATCTGAAGGCCCGCATGTACTTCGGAGTGAGCGAGACGGAGTCGGTGCGCTATCTGGAACGGATCGCGGCGGCGCTGCGGGTCGTACACGGCGCCGGGCTGGTGCACCGGGACCTCAAGCCTCCCAACGTCATGCTGCGCGAGAACGACGATATCGCGTTGATCGACTTCGGGCTGGCGCGCACGCTCGATGGGTCACAGAGCACACGCACCGGTGTGCTGCGCGGCTCACCATACTACATGAGTCCGGAGCAGGCGTTGGGAGAGGAGCTGGATCCGCGCTCCGACCTCTACAGCCTGGGCGTGATGTACCACGAGTTGTTGACCGGCAGGAAGCCGTTCACCGGCGGCTCGGCAATCGAGGTGTTGCAACAGCACGTGAACACGCCGCCGCCGCGCCTGCCGCTGTCACTTTCCCGGCACACGCCGCTGCTCTCGCGGCTTCTCGCCAAGCGGCGCGAGGATCGGTTCAACACCGCCGATGAGGTAATTGCGGCCGCAGCGGCGCTGCGCTCCGCCACGGTCCCCCAGGTACAGCCGACCGCGGCCTGAGGCCACCTCAGGGCGCGCGGCGCGCCTTGACAATGCGCGCCCCGGGAAGGTGCAATGCGGGCAAGCAGCTTGCTGTGGCAACTCCGTGAACGACCGCCTGCACCTCGTCGATACGACTCTTTTTTTCTCACCGACGAGCGGCGGCGTCAAACGCTACCTGACCGCCAAGCATTCGTGGCTGGCGGCCCACACCCGCTGGCAGCACACCCTGGTCGTTCCGGGAGCCAGAGATCGGACCGAGCGCGGCGGTATCTGCACGCTCGCCGGGTGCCCGGTGCCCGGAAGTTTCAACTATCACCTGCCGCTCGATCCGCGGCGCTGGCTGCGGCTGATCGAGGCGCTGGAGCCGGACCTGATCGAGGCGGGTGATGCCTTTCATCCCGCGTGGGTCGCGTGGCGCATCGCGCGCCGCCGCGGCATTCCGCTCGCGGCGTTCTATCACTCCAACCTGCCGCAGATCATCAGCGGCCGCATCGGCGGCCGGGTAAGCGAGCGGGCACTCGGACGGTACGTGAGCTGGCTGTACGAGCGGTTCGATGTGGTATTCGCGCCGAGCCGGCTGATGCGCGACCTTCTCGATGCGTTCGGGGTGCATCATGCCGTGCACCAGCCGCTCGGAGTCGACACGGAGGTGTTCCGGCCGGAGCGGCGCGGCGAATGGCTCCGCCAACGGTTGGGACTCGCACCGGAAACCCGGCTGTTGGTGTACGCAGGAAGGTTCGCTGGCGAGAAGAACGTCCCGGTACTGCTCGAGGCGTTCGCACGGCTCGGCTCACCGTACCACCTGCTGCTCCTCGGCGGTGAGCAGGAGGGACGCCCGGCCACCAACGTGACGAGGGTGCCCTATCGGCGGGACAGCATCGAGCTCGCCGAGTGGCTGGCGTCGGCGGATGCGCTGGTGCACGCGGGAACGAAGGAGACGTTCGGACTGGTAGTGATGGAGGCGATGGCCTGCGGGCGGCCGGTGGTGGCGGCCCGCGCCGGCGCATTTCCGGAGTTCGTGGACGAGGGAGTGGGGATGTTGGCGGAGCCGGGAAGCGGCGCCAGGATGGCGGAAGCGGTTGCAGGGCTCTACGAGCGGGACCTCGAGGCGCTCGGGGCCAATGCCCGCGCGCGGGTGCTGCGCAGGTTCACCTGGAGCCGGGCTTTCCAGCGACAGATGGCAACCTATCATGCCCTCCTCGGAGGGGAGCGGGTCGGCATGGGGGCGCGGGAGGCGGTGGAGACGAGTTGAGTCGCGCGGCTAGCGGCGGCGAAGGGTCAACAGCAGGCGCTTGCCTGCACGGCTGCCGGCGAGGGCCAGAACCAGCCGCCAGAAGAAGCGCTTCGCGAGGGGGGCCGGACGCGGCGGGATCGCGTGGTAGAAGGTGTTGCCGATGTCCCGGTGGACGTGAAGCGATGTTGCCTCGATGACCCAATCCCGCGCGAGAGAGACGATGCGGTAACGATGCTCGTCGAGAGCGACCACCACGGGCGCCGTGAGGGCCTCCGGAAGGCTGGGGAAGTCGCGCGCGATGAAGCTCAAGATGAGCTCATCGTCGGCGGAATCGGCGGCAGGGCCGGCCAGAGTGAGCACGTTGGCGAAGCGGCGACACAGCACGGTACCGCGGAAGACGGCGAGAGCCGATGCAAGGGAAGCGGATTCGGTCACATCCGGGTTCACTGTCGGAAGTGGGACTCGAGCTCCCACACCGTCAAAGGAACGCCGCGTCGGAGCCAGAAGCCGGCGCCGATCTCTCGAAAGTTGCGCTGCAGGCGCAGTCTGTACCAGTGCGCGGGTCGCAGGTGCACATTGGAATCCGTCCTCACCGGATCACAGTTCCATTCCCAATCGCGGCGGGTCAGGGCGCTGAAATACAGCACCCCGCGGCAGAGCCGCGCGAAATTGCTCAGGGCTCGCGCGGCAGCCCGCGCCTCGAGGTATTGCAGCACGTCATAACAGATCACCAGATCGAAGGCCGCACTGCTGCGGTACTCCTCGATCAGGCCGTGCTCCCAGCCATAGCGGCTGCAGAGGTAGGCGCTCCCTTCCAGGCAGACATACTCCGCTCGCGGTAACAGGCGCTTGAGCGGAGTGCGCAGGAGACCCGTTCCACAGCCGGCATCGAGCAGCCGGCGTACCGGCATGCCAACGTGATCCGTCAACGCCGCGATGAGGCGCGCGCGCGCCTGCATCTCGCGGCGCGTGGTGACGGCAGTGCGCGGATCGTAGTAATAGCGGCGGTAGTATTCGTGAGTGAAAGGTACTGCAGGTGCGAGAGTTCCCATGGGTGCTACCCTAGGCCGGTCAGCCGGGCGCTGACCTGCGCAAGCCGCTGCCGGACCTGCGGGTCGTAGGCCTGCGCATTCGCCCGTGAGGCATGCAGTCCGTCGAAATACTCACCCGTGCCGCCGTCGAGCTCCGGGGAGACGGCAAGATGCATCACGGCCGCGGCTCCCTCCTCGATCGTGCTCGTCGGCTCGATGCCGGCGCTGCGCACCATGGTCGTATCCATGAGAGTTGCCGGATGCAGGCAGTTGACCGTCACACCGCTGTTGCGCAGCTCCTCGGCCAGATCCAATGTGAACATGACCTGCGCCAGTTTGCTCTGCGCGTAGGCGCGCATTCCGCTGTAGGCGCGCATCAGCATCAGATTGTCGAAATCGAGCGGATATTGTCCCACTGACGCCACGTTGACGATGCGCGCCGGTGCGCTTCGCACCAGCGTGGGCAGCAGCAGTCGCGTCAGCAGATAGCCGGCGAGGTAATTGACGGCGAATCTGAGCTCGTGGCCGTCCGCGCTCGTTTGCCGTCGCGCCGGGTGGCCGTCACCGCCAGCCGTACCGATGCCGGCATTGTTGATCAGAAGATCGAGGCGATGGTGCTCGCTCTGCACGCTGTCCGCGAGAGCACGCACCTGCGCCAGGGAAGCCAGGTCGGCACGGTAGAAGCGGGCAGAGCCGCCGCGTGCGCAGATCTCGCGCAACAGCTCACTACCCCGGCCGGCATCACGGCCGTGAGCCAATACCTGAAATCCCGCGGCTGCGAGCGCGCGAGCAACGGCGCGGCCGAGACCGTCGGTCGAGCCCGTGACCAGGGCGATTTTCGGCGCAGTCATGGGCGGCAGTTTGCCGGATGGCGTCCTGCGCTGCACACTGCAACGGGTCTGCGGGCGGCGAGAGGCTCATCCCATGCGGCGAACAGAGCGGAGGATCAGTGGGCACCGGGTGGTGCTCGCACTCGTGGGGGCGCTCGCATTCGCGTCTCCTCCGACGTTGGCGGGCCGCTCGGCATGGCCTCCACGGGCTACCCGTCAGGCTCACGCCGCAGCCCAGCTCGCGCTCGAGAGCCCCGATATCGCGCCGGGCGGCTCGATCGCTCTCGAGCATGTTTACGACAGGTCAGGCTGCCACGGTGGCAACATCTCGCCAGCGCTCGCGTGGCGACATCCCCCCGCGGGCACTCGCAGCTTCGCCCTGCTGATGTTCGATCCCGATGCGCCGGGAGGGGGCTGGTGGCACTGGGCTGTCTTCGACATTCCAGCCACGGTGACCTCGCTACGGGCCGGCGCAGGCAACCCGGCGGGCCATCTGCTGCCCGCGGGTGCGGTCCAGGGACGCAATGATTTCGGCTCCCCGGGCTACGGCGGACCCTGTCCGCCGCCGGGCTCGCCGCATCACTATCGGTTGACGCTCTACGCGCTGCGCCTCGCGAAGCTCGGCCTCGGCACCGATGCCGGCCCCGCGCAGATCGACGCCCGGGCCCGCGCCAGCGCTCTCGCAGAGGCTCAGGTCGTGGGACTCTACGGCCGATGAGCCGTACCGCTATTGCGGTCGAGGGGACCGGCGGGTAGGCTCCGCGACCCCTTTATGCCTTCCCGCCCCGCAATAAAGCCCCGCGCCAAGCCACGTGCGCGCATCCCGAGAGTCGGCTTCGTCAGCTTGGGCTGCCCGAAGGCACTCGTCGATTCCGAGCGCATCCTGACCGGCCTGCGGGCCGAAGGCTACGAAGTCGCGCCCACCTACGAGCAGGCCGATCTGGTGGTCGTCAACACCTGCGGCTTCATCGATGCTGCCATCGACGAGTCATTACAGACCATCGGCGAGGCTCTGGAGCGTAACGGCAAGGTCATCGTCACCGGCTGCCTCGGCGCCCGGCCGGAGCGGATCCTGGAACGGCATCCGCAGGTCCTCAAAGTCACCGGCCCGCAAACCTATGGCGAGGTGATGGCGGCCGTCCACGAGCACCTCCCGCCCCGGCACGATCCCTTCCTCGATCTGGTACCGCCCCAGGGAGTGCGGTTGACCCCCCGTCATTACGCCTACCTCAAGATTGCCGAGGGCTGCAACAACAAGTGCACCTTCTGCATCATCCCGGCGTTGCGCGGCAAGCTAGCGAGTCGCCGCATCGACGAGGTGCTGCGCGAGGCCGAGCGGCTGGCCGCGGCGGGTGTCAGGGAGCTGCTGGTCATCTCCCAGGACACCAGCGCCTACGGGTCCGACATCCGCTACTCGCCGGGAGTCTGGCGCGACGAAGAGTATCGGACGCGGCTCACCGATTTGGCGCGCGGCCTCGGGACGCTGGGGGTCTGGGTGCGGCTGCACTATGTCTATCCATATCCTCATGTCGATGAAATCATTCCGTTGATGGCGGAGCGGCGCGTGCTGCCATACCTCGACATCCCGTTCCAACACGGGAGTCCCTCCGTACTGAAGCGCATGCGCCGTCCCGCACACTCCGAGGACGTACTGCGGCGCATCGCTGCATGGCGGCAGCTCTGCCCGGACCTGACGTTGCGCAGCACGTTCATCGTCGGATTCCCAGGCGAGACGGAACTCGAGTTCGAAGAGCTGCTGGCCTGGCTGGACGAAGCGCAGCTCGATCGCGTGGGCTGCTTCAAATACTCGCCGGTGGAGGGTGCGGCGGCTAACGCGCTCGCCGGCCATGTTCCAGCCGAGATACAGGAAGAGCGCTACGCTCGTTTCATGCAGCGCGCGGCAGCCGTCAGCGCGGGGCGCCTGGCACGGCGCGTCGGCTCCCGAATGCGGGTGTTGGTGGATTCCGTTGGCGACGAAGGCGCAGTCGCACGCAGCGAGGCGGACGCCCCGGAAATCGACGGCGTGGTGCGGATTGCAGTTGCAGGCAAGCTGCGGCCGGGCGACTGGGCCGACGTCGAGGTCACATCGAGCGACACCTACGATTTGCACGGGCGGCTGGATGCCGCTGCAGTTGCAACGTCGCGTAAATAGGTCTTGCGGGCCTTCACTCCGAGCAGGCTGGCGATCAGCATAGGAATGAGCATGATGAGGAAAGTCCACATCAGGCCTTTCTGACCGCCACCCAGCCACTCCGAGAGGGCGCCGAAGAGCAGCGGCGCGCCACCCTCGAACACAGATCGCAGCGCCATTCGTCCGGCCTCACCGCGCCCCCACAGCCGGGAATGGACGATATCGAGCCGCGCCGCATCGATCGGTGCGACGGCAGTAGACAGGACGCCGGCGCCGATCGTCAGGAGTCCGATGCCCAGCAGCGCACTGCTCGTCCAGATGGCCACGCCCAGAATCGGCACCGAGAGAGCCAGCGCCACCGCTGCGACCACTATGCCCGCATCGGCCTTCCCCTTTCTCAATAGACGCTCTGCCAGCCGTCCGCCCGTAATCGTTCCCGCGAGGGTGCCGATACCGACCACTAACACGAGCGAGCTCACCACGCTACGCGTGATGTGATAGTGCTGCGTGATGTAGATCATCGCGAAGGCGCGTGCGCCCGAGAGGAAGTAATAGGCCAGTGCCGAGGCGGCGATCAGTAGGCCGTAGGTGGGGAGCCGGAGGAGATATCCCATCACTCGCCACAAGCTCCAGCGCGTCGGATCTTCGTGCAGGACCAGTTTCTCTCTCGGCCGCACGTGGGCGCGCCGCACCGATTCCTGTGGGGAGGCGGGGTTCGATCGTGAGGCCTTCTCCCCCCGGTCCTTCTTCGCCTGCGTCTGGTGCTCGCGCTGCGGGTGCTCCGAGTCGCGGTCGGAGGCGGCATTGGGGTCGTCCTCTCCTTCCATGATCCAGCGCTGCGTGCCACGCTGGGGCTCCGGAAGGAAGCGCCAGACGACCCATACGAGGGCCATGGCCGGAACCGACATCGAATAGAACGACCAGTGCCAGTTCAGAAGCGTCGAGGCTTCGCCCGAGATGAAGAAGCCGACGCCCATTCCGATGAGCTCGCCCGCGATGATGAGCCCGTAGATGGCCGCGCGGTCGCGGGCAGGGAAGAAATCCCCGGTGAGCGAGGCGACGCAAGGCCACGCGACCGCGGTCAGCGCGCCGATGATTGCGCGGGTGATCAGCAGAAAGGAGAACGAAGTCGCGGTGCCGCTCAATCCTTCCACTACGACCCAGGCGGCAACCACGATCATGAGCAGCCTGCGGCGACTGAATCGGTCGACCAGCACTCCCATGGGCAGCGTTGCCGCGGCGGCCACGAAGGAGACCACCGCGAGGAGCAAGCCGACATCGGTGTTGCCTAGATGGAAAGCCCCTTCGAGCTCACCCGAGACGGCTGAGACGGTGCCGAGATCACACGCTTCCACCGCCAGAACGGCGGCCAGCACCGCGATGATCTGCAGGCGCGCAGGGCCACCCGCCACGCTGACGACTCGCTCCTTCGCCGACTCGAGAATTTCGGTCCCACTACCCATCTGTGTTCGCTTCGACGAATGCCCGTAGCGGATTCCGTGCCGGACGGCCAAGCGCAGACTAAACGTCAGGGGGCCGGGCCGTGTCTGAACGGACGAGCCGACGCTCTTCGTCGACGAGGCCGAGGCTCTGCTGCCGCCCCAATGCTACGATTCGGCTGGCGTCAGCGATCGCTGCCGCACGAGTTTCGTCGCCGTCCGGAGGCTCCAAATGTCATTCCGTAAGCCGTCATCCCTGCTGTGGCCCGGGATTGCCCTGATGCCCATCGCCGCGCTTGCCGCATCTGCACCGACGGATGCTGACGCGTCCAAGACAACCAATCCTGAGCGCTACTGGGCGACACCACACACCGTGACCACGCAGGGAGATGTGACCATCGGCGGCCAGCACGTCCGATACAACGCGGACGCGGCAACAATGATCCTGCGGAACAAGGACGGTAAGCCGACCGGCGAGATCTTCTACGTCGCCTATTTTCGAAGTGGCAGCGACGTGCGGCGTCCCGTCTCGTTCATCTACAACGGCGGACCGGGTGGCTCATCGGCGCCCCTGCACATAGGAGCATTCGGGCCGATGCGGGTGGTCACGGGGAGTCATACGTATACGCCCCCAGCGCCTTACCAGCTCGTCAACAATCAGTCCAGCCTGCTCGATGCGAGCGATCTGGTCTTCATCGATGCGATGGGCACCGGGTTCAGCCACATCCTCGGGAAGGACGACGGCGGAGTTGGGACCCCGAAGGACTTCTACGGTGTCGATCCGGATGCGAAGGCGTTCGCACAGTTCATCAGCCAGTTCCTGTCGAAGTATGGACGTTGGAACTCGCCGAAGTACCTGATCGGCGAGAGCTACGGCACCACACGCTCCGCCGCGGTTGCGAACGTGCTGGCGCAGCAGGACAGCATCGGTCTCAACGGCATCGTGCTCATCTCGACGATTCTGAACTTCGATACCAGCATAGACGGCGCGAACGTCAACCCGGGCATCAATCTCCCTTATGCCCTGGCCCTGCCGACCTACGCAGCGGTCGCGTGGTATCACAAGGTGTTGCCGCAACAGCCGGCGGAGCTGCAGCCGTGGCTGGATGAGGTGCAGACCTGGGCGATGGGCCCTTACCTGCAGGCGCTCAACAAAGGCAGCGCGCTGTCTCAGTCGGAGAAGGCAGGCATCGCGGCGCAGATGGCCAAATACACGGGACTGCCCGAGAGCTACATACTGAAGGCCGATCTGCGTGTGATCGGGCCGCAGTTCGAGCACGAGCTGTTGCAGTCCCGAGGAGAGAGCACTGGGCGGCTGGACGCCCGCTTCTCGGGGCCGTCACTGGATCCTCTGGCCGAGTACGTGGAGTACGACCCGCAGTTCGCCGCCATTGGATCCGCGTATACCTCCGCCCTCAATGACTATATGCGCAGCACGCTGCATTTCGGCGCCGAGCATCATTACGAGCTCCTCTCGCTCGAAGTCAACAGCCAGTGGAACCAGCTGCATACGCCGCCCGGGCAGAGCACGCCCGCGTACACGGCCGCCAACGTCATGCCTGACCTCGCCTCTGCGATGACGCTCAACCCGGATATGAAGGTGATGGTGAACGCCGGCTACTTCGATCTGGGGACACCCTACTATGCAGCGGTGTATCAGATGCAGCAGCTGCCGATGGCTGCGCGGCTGCAGAAGAACATCGAGTACAAGTTCTACGACACCGGCCACATGATCTACGTCGCGCCCGAAGCATTGGCGCAGTTGCACGACAACATCGCGCAGTTCATTCGTGACAGCTCGGGCGGAAGGGCCGCCCACTGACACTTGGCTGATCAGGTACCCGGCTTCGAGCCCTGCCGCGATGGCCAGGGGAGCAGCGGCTTTGGATCGAAGATCGCCGCCGCCTCGGCGCGCCGGGGGGTCCAGGCGCCACCTTGAATTTCGGCCTCGAGCTGGCCCGGCGCCCAGCCCGCATGCCCGATGAAGATCCGCAGGCCCTCCATCGGCTTCGGGCGGGCGAGCAGCTTCAGCAACTGCTTGTCGTCCGAGCTCACGTAGACGCCGTCGCACACCCGGACTGCGGCCGCGGGGGCCGTTTTGGCGCGGAACAGATACCAGACGTCGCCGAATTCGACCGGTCCCCCGTAGTAGACCTTGTCCTGCACCTGCGCCAGATGCTTCAGCTTCGGAAAGAAGCGCCCCACGGAAAGCGGCATCGGCCTGTTGATGATGATGCCGACCGGAGCGGGGCCGAGATTGTTCATCACGACCACGATCGAGCCCCCGAAGTTGGGGTCCGACACGACATCCTGAGCGACGATGACGATGGACGTCAGCGTCTTTCCTGACGCCTTCGGGCTGGGCGCGGCGGATTTCGGCGGCGCCGCGTCCGATGCCAACGGGGACGAGGCCGGCAGGAGCAGCAGGGCGAGGAGTGCCGCCGCCAGCAGGCGCCGTCCACGGAATGCCTCGTTCACCGGCAACACCCGCCTCCGCGCGATCATATGGCCGAATACCCGTCTGCCGCAGATTCTACGCCGTTCGTCGCGAACCGCTGAAGGCCGGTCGGCACCTGCTCCGATCCCGCCGGTAAGATGCCCGGAGGTCGCCCATACCAATGAGGGGAGAGAACATGAGGACCGGCAGCTTTCTTGCGGCAGGGACCGCAGCGCTCTTGGGCTTCGTGGCATGCGGCAGCGTCTGCGCGGCCGGACGGGACTTCAGGCTCTCCGACCTGCGAAGCCTCATCGGCCTAAGCGACCCTCAGGTGTCGCCCGATGGTCGCCGGATCGCGGTGGTCGTCTCCACACCGGACTGGAAGACCGACAAGGCCGCTCATGAGATCGACCTGGTCGATGTCGCAACCGGCGCGCGGCGCCCGCTCACGCGCTACCGCACCGATATCTCCTCACCGCGCTGGTCGCCGGACGGAACACGCCTCGCGTTCATCGCCATGGACACGACACCCGCCGCCCCTGCCTCTGCAAACGACAAGCATCCGACCGGTGACGGCGAGAAACACAACCAGGTCTTCGTCTTGCCGATGGATGGGGGCGATGCGCTGCGGATCACTGACTCCGCGCGCGACGTGGCTTCATTTGCCTGGAGTCCCGACGGCCAGACGATCGCCTATGTGGCAGCAGACGTGCCCGCAAACGAAAAGTCGATCAAGGCGCATGACGATGCCTTCAAAGTCACTGAGAACAATTTCCTCGTACGCGCGGCACTGACGCCTTCCCACCTTTGGATCGTGCCGAGCGCGGGCGGCAAGGCAGAGCAGCTCACTCGAGGACAATTCAGCCTCCAGACGGATCAGAACGACGCGCCGGAGCCGGCGTGGAGCCACGATGGCGGCACGATCGCCTTCACCCGCTTCCCGGATCCCTACTGGGCTTTATCCTTCCACTCGGTGATCGACGGCATCGCAGCGAAGGGCGGAGCTCCGAACACACTGGTCGACCTCGAGGGTGCTACGACCATGAGCTACGCGCCTGCGGGGGAAGCCTTCGCATTCACTCGCCCGCGCAATGGAGACGAGAACAATGGCACCGCAGTGTATGTGCGGGAGGGCGGAAGGACTTTCGATGCGACCAAGGCCTTGGCGCGGAACATCGACTCCTATGCCTGGATGCCGGATGGCACGAGTCTCCTGCTCGTCGGCCAGCAGGGCACTCACTCGGTGATGTGGCAACAGCCTGTGAGCGGGAGCGCTCGGACGCTCGATCTTGGGGGCGTCGAGATCGCGAGTCGGCCCAGTATCTCCTCGAACGGGGTGATTGCGTTCCTCGGCAATACGCCAAGCCATGCGGATGAGCTGTACGTAATGCCTTCGTCGGGTGCGGCACCGCGGCGCTTGACTGACGTCAATGGGTTCCTCGATTCGCTGTCGCTGGGTCGTACAGCGACGCTCGACTGGCGAGGTCCCGACGGCTTTCGCGAGGACGGAGTGCTCGTGTACCCGCCGAGCCACGAGCAGGGAGGTAAATACCCGCTGGTGCTGATGATCCATGGCGGTCCGGAGGGCACGTCCACGGTGCGTTTCTCGCCGCTGGCGCAGTTGCTGGCGGCGGCCGGGTTTCTGGTGTTCCAGCCCAACTACCGCGGCAGCACCAATCTCGGAGATGCTTATCAGCATGCGATCTATCGCGATACCGGCGACGGGCCGGGCAAGGACGTCATGGCAGGACTGGCGGCCCTCGAGAAGCAGGGTAGCGTCGATGCGAAGCGCATCGGCGTGAGCGGTTGGTCCTACGGCGGCTACATGACGGATTGGCTTTCGAGCCACTATCCGTCGACGTGGAAAGCGGCCGTCGCGGGCGCCGCGCTCAACGACTGGGTGATGGATTACACCGTTGCCTATTATCAGCAAGGTGACGTCTATTTCTTCGGCGACACGCCCTGGACCACCCGCGGCTACCAGATCTGGCGGGCACAATCACCGATCGCCCATGCGCAGAGTGTCAAGGCACCCACGCTCATCATGGGAGATGTCGGCGATCCGAACGTCCCGCTGATCAACAGCTACGAGTGGTACCACGCCCTGCGCGACAATGGCGTCCAGGTCGAGTTCTATGCCTATCCGGCGGATACGCACTTCCCCGGGGACGTCGTCCGCACTACGGATGTCTATAGACGCTGGGTCGGTTGGATGACGGCTCATTTGCAATGACGCAGCAAGACTCGTCCGCCGGGACCCGAGACGTGTCGGTCACGCCGCGCGATTGCGCCACACGCAGGGAACTCTTCGCCGCCGGATGGATTCATGCGGTCATGGCAACCGCGAAATCACGGCGGGGCACCCGTTCCGGCAGGAGCCATGCCGGGAAGGCCAAACGCACCCCTGCCAAGACCGGCTCCCGGTGGTCACACCGTGTCATGCAGAGAAGCGACGCTCTCGATCTGGAGTCTGGTGTTTTCACCAGGAAGAGCCCGCGGGCGATCGCCCTTTCGCTGAAGCGCTCGGCAGAGTCGAGCCGGCGCCGCAAGTCCGCGCCCTTCCGCTCCGCCATGTCGATGCTGAATTTTCACATCAACAGGTCCGGCAAGAGTCTGAGCCCGGAGCGACGCCGGGTCCTCGACCGGGCGAAGCAGGAGTTGCGCGCGGCATTCGGCCGCAGTTGAGCGATCGCTGCAAGGGCAATCCACGGCCCGACCGCGACGGGCCGGCGGCCGGCAGCAACCGGGCGACAGGAAGCGGTGGTGTACAATCCACCTGCTCATGCGCGACCGCAATCTGGTTGTCCTCAGGGTCTGCACCGATTACATCGCGGCGGACGTGCTGGTCGGATTCCTGAGATCGGAATCCATCCCGGCGGTCGCGCACAATCTTGCTCCCGTCC
>DASUHA010000055.1:0-4953 GCA_036273735.1 Steroidobacteraceae bacterium
TGAAGTGCGCCGGACGGCGCGCGGCCAAGGAGACAAGGCGAAAGTATCACGAGCGGATGGGAGAATAGCAGGTTCCCCCATCAAATGCACGTGGAATCGATGCGCGACTATATCAGCGCAAACGCACAGGCGCCAGCCGCAACTGACTCGTTTACCGGGAGCTTCCACACACCTAACGGTTCTTTCGAAGTCAGTAGACAAAAGGGGACTTGGAGGAAATTGCGGTATCACCCCAACTTCCCGGGGCTGCGGTGAGCTTTAGGCGACGCAGCGGCCCCCAAAGGTAGCCGAAAAACCTTCATAGCCGAACGCCGTAGCCATCCCCTCAGATATTCGTCGGGCGGCGTCCCGCAAGCCCTTCTATGGACCAACGCGCCGCAGAATCGTAATCGGCACCGAGCCGTCGGGCCTCGGAGCGACCTTCCACGAAAGCTCATCTCCTTTCATCTCATAGGGACGCACCTGGGTGGTGTCGTCCTGATTCGGGAAAGAGCTCCGGTCGATGCGGAAAGTGATGGTGTGATTCGCTGCATTCAACGAATAACGTCCAAAGTGGACGCTCGTGCTGAGCGAAGCGTCCCGGTACTCTGCGGGCGTTCCCTTGAGCTTGTCTCCGGAGGAGAACTTCAGGCGCTCGGCGCGGTAGATCTGCACCGAGTAGTAGCCGTTGGCCGTGAAGATGACGAGGCCGTGGGGATTGGGACCATAGTCGGCGGTCCGCGTACCGTCCGGAAGAAGTTTCTCCGCTCCGGCGAGAGTCCAAGTCCCAACAATGGATGGGGTCTGGGCGATGACCGTAAGGGGGACAGCCGCCAGTAGCGCGAGGAGCAGAGTGGTTTTTCTCATGCGTCCAATCTACTGGGGCTCCAAAGTCGCCACAATTTGATTCTTCTCAACGGATAGTTGAGCGAACCTTCACTTTCGGCCCCCCTGGCCCGACAGGCGACGAGGCGCCGCGCCTGAGAGGCTTGCCACTCGGCTCACGGTGAAGAACCGGCTTCAAAGTATCCCTCAGAAGCGCCGCCATGCGATCCACGGCCTCTCCCTTTGCACCGGCGTTGCGGTGCACTGCGACCGGCAGGCTCCCAAGCGCGGGCAAGCCGTGCAGCACCCGATCGAAGGCAAGACCCTCGGGAAGGTTGAGCGCCGTACGTGCCGTCACGCCGAGCCCACCGCGCAGCGCCGCCCAGAGCCCGTCGAGACTTGGGCTGCTGGCGGCGATCCGATACGGAATGCCGGCCGCTTCGAGGCGCTCGATCGCACTCCGGCGAAAGGCGCACTTCGGACCCAGGACGGCGAGCGGCAGTGGCTGCTTCTCGCGCAGATTGAAACTCCCGGAAGCGATCCATGCAATTTCGAGATGGCCAATGGTCTCGCCGGCCCCAGCGCCATCCCCGCCAATGATCGCGGCAAGGTCGATGCGCGCGCTCTGCACGGCCTCCAGCAGACTGGCGTTACCGTCGATCAAAAGCTCGATCTGCATGCGCGGATAGAGCGAGGCGAAGCGCGCGAGGAGTTCCGGAAAGACCGATGCAAAGTCCTGCGCACCGCCGACGCGGATCACGCCGCTGATGCCAGCGCGTTGCGTGATATCCAGCAGCTCGTCATTGAGTGCGAGGATCCGGCGTGCATACGAGAGGACCACCTCCCCGTTCTCGGTCAGCCCAAGCCGTCGTCCGCGCTTTACAAAGATAGTAACGCCGAGATCGTCCTGTAGGCGTTTCATCTGCAGGCTGATAGCCGACGGAGTCCGACCGAGATGCTCGGCGGCCTGCGCCAATCCACCACGGTTGTGCGCGACGGCGAGGGTTCGGAGGGTATCGAGATCGAGGTTGATTCGCGGCATGCGCGGATCGTACGCTCGGGAGGAGCGTGTCAAGTACGAACCTAATTTCATTGGTGGAAAGGGAGCGACTCGAACCCTCGACCCCGGCATGATGAGCCGGCCGCTCCGCTCAAGATAGTATTTAAATTCAATAACTTGCCGAGGGACGCCCGTTGGCGATTGGCACTACTGAGCACAAACGGGCACGGCCGATTCCCGCACATCTTCCGCAACCGTTGCTGCGCCTGACTGAGGCGCGACGACCGACTGGCGCAGCTCGCCGGGAGCGCCCAGGCATTCCATGGCGGTCGGCGTGGGTATCCGATCGAGCACCTTGACTCTGGACTATGGTCAAGAGTTTAGGATGATGGCCTCGACTCGGGGAGTGACTATGAGCTCCATTGGCATCGGGACACTCGCCAGGCGCGCGGGCGTGCGGATCGACACTGTGCGTTATTACGAGCGCAGCGGACTACTCTCTCCCAAGACCCGCCTCGCTTCGGGATACCGACGCTACGGTGAGCTCGAGCTCTTGCGATTGCGCTTCATCCGCCGGGCGCAGGCGCTGGGTTTCACGTTACGAGAGGTGCGCGAGTTGCTCGTGCTGTCAAATCGACGCGACGTTGCGAAAGTCAAACGGGCCGCGCAGGAGAAGCTCGCGGATGTGGAGCGGCGAATTGCGGCGCTCGAGCGCGTCCGCGGAGGACTTGTCAGCCTGATCGCCGCCTGCCCGGGCCACGGCCGCGCCGCGGACTGTCCGATCCTGAACGCCCTCGGCGGAGAGGACCTCTCATGAATTGCCCTCACACGCACGCGAATCCTCACTCCACTCCGCACGACAGCTCGGTGACGGGCGCAGGAGAGCTTCGGCCGGTATCGAAGCCGCCCGAGCTCGATCCGGTCTGCGGGATGACGGTCTCGGACGATTCGGCACATCGCTTCAAGTACCAGGGACGCGAGTACCTCTTTTGCTCGAGCGGTTGTCGGGAGAAGTTTCGAACGAATCCAGAGCCGTATATCTCACGGAGCCGCGTGTCCACCACGTCACCGCGCCCGGATACAGCAACTCCAGGGCCTTCCGTGGCGGCGCAGCGAGCGAGCGCGGCTGCGTCGCTGAGCGCCCACGGGGCACCGGCCGGCACGATCTACACCTGCCCGATGCATCCGCAGATCCGCCGCAGCGAGCCGGGCAGCTGCCCGATCTGCGGAATGGCGCTCGAGCCACTGCAGCCGGCGGCGGAGGGAGCTCAAAACCCCGAGCTGCGCGACATGGCCCTGCGCTTTTGGATCGGCGCCGCGCTCGCACTGCCCTTGCTGGTCCTTGAGATGAGCGCTCACGTTCGGGCGCTCGATCTTCACCACTACATCTCGCCGCTCGCCATGCAATGGATCGAGTTCGCCTTGGGCACACCGGTCGTGCTCTGGGCGGGCTGGCCCCTGCTCGAGCGCGGCTGGGAGTCCTTCCGGCGCCGCTCGCTCAACATGTTCAGCCTGATCGCCCTCGGCATCGGCTCCGCGTATCTCTATAGCTTGGTGGCGACGTTCGCTCCGGGACTCTTCCCCGCGGGTCTCTCGACTGAGGGCGGCCTCATCCCGGTGTACTACGAGGCCGCGGCCATTATCACGGTGCTCGTGCTCCTCGGTCAGGTGCTCGAGCTCCGTGCGCGTGAGACAACTGGGAGCGCGATTCGCGCGCTCCTCAATCTCGCACCCAAGACCGCGCGACGTATCCGGCCCGACGGGAACGACGAGGAAGTCGCGCTCGAGGCAGTGCAGGTTGGGGATCGTCTGCGAGTGCGCCCGGGCGAGGCAGTACCCGTAGACGGGCCGGTCATCGAGGGACAGAGCGCGGTCGATGAGTCGATGGTGACGGGAGAGTCGATGCCCGTCGGCAAAGCGCCCGGTGCGAGACTCATCGGCGGAACGATCAACGGCACCGGCGCCCTGATCGTGAGCGCCGAGCGCGTCGGATCAGACACCATGCTCGCGCGCATCGTGCACATGGCCGCTGAGGCTCAGCGCAGTCGCGCGCCGATCCAGCGTCTCACGGACGTAGTATCGGGCTGGTTCGTACCCGCGGTCATCCTGGTGGCAGCCATCGCCTTTGTGATCTGGATGATCGCGGGTCCGTCACCCCAGCTCGCCTACGCGCTCGTGGCGGCAGTCTCTGTGCTCATCATCGCATGTCCTTGTGCGCTGGGACTCGCCACTCCCATGTCGATCATGGTCGGAGTGGGCAAGGGTGCGACCGCGGGCGTGCTCATCAAGAACGCCGAAGCGCTCGAGCGGCTCGAGAAGATCGACACGCTGGTGGTCGACAAGACGGGAACGCTCACCGAGGGAAAGCCCCGAGTCATCGCGATCGTGCCGGCCGGTGAATTCGACGAGTCGACGATACTCTCGCTTGCAGCAAGTCTGGAGCGCTCGAGCGAACACCCGCTTGCCGCAGCGATTGTAACGGGGGCCCGGGAGCGAGGACTTGCACTCGAGGAAGTCGCGGGCTTTCGCTCCGTGACGGGGCAAGGTGTAGCGGGCATGGTAGGCCGCCAACAGGTGGCCGTCGGGAACAGTAAGCTCCTCGAAAGCCTCGGCGTCGCGCGTGGTGAGCTCGACTCACGGGCCGAGAGCCTCCGCCAGGACGGAGCCACATCGATATTCATCGCCATCGACGGTCGGCCCGCGGGGATCATCGGCGTGGCCGATCCGGTGAAGGCGAGCACGCCCGCGGCGCTCGAGCGCCTACGGCGCGACGGTATCCGGATTGTGATGGTCACTGGCGATCACCGATCCACCGCCGACGCAGTCGCCCGCAAGCTCGGTATTACCGACATCGAAGCCGAAGTACTGCCCGAGCGCAAGAATGCGATCGTCCGGCGACTGCGCAGCGAAGGACGTGCCGTGGCGATGGCCGGAGATGGTATCAACGATGCGCCCGCGCTCGCCGAGGCGGAAGTCGGCATCGCGATGGGGACGGGCACTGATGTTGCCATGCAAAGCGCGGGAGTCACGCTCGTCAAGGGCGATCTCGCGGGCATCGCAAGTGCGCGTACGCTCTCGCGCGCCACGATGCGCAACATCCGTGAGAATCTCTTCCTCGCCTTCGTCTACAACGTGCTCGGCATCCCGAT
>DASUHA010000056.1:0-14050 GCA_036273735.1 Steroidobacteraceae bacterium
AGCGCAGCGAACCTCGTGTCGTACGCCATCGGACGGGCCTCGATGACAGATGCTTTCCCGTGGTAACGGCTCAACTATAAGGAACGATGGGCCAAATGGCGAGCGTCACCTGGGGGTGCCGGATCATGCACCCAGCATGGAGAGCACATATTGCTTGGCGGCGCGGCACGCTGCCTCCACGGAGGCGCCCCCTGCGAGGCCTGCAGCGATAGCGGATGCCAGAGCGCATCCGGTGCCGCGGCATTGACCCTCCATGCGGGGCGAGGAAAGCCAGATGGGCGCCCCTTCAGAGGCGAGCAGCAGGTCCACCGCCTGGGGGCCCGCGCCATGTCCACCTTTGAGCAGCACCGAGCGGGCGCCTGTTGACAGGAGCGTCCGAGCCTGCGCCATCAGCGCCTCCGGGCTCGCCGCGGGCGATGCTCCGCAGAGACTCGCAGCCTCGGGGACGTTAGGTGTCAGCACGGCTGCGCGCGGCGCGAGCCGCGCGAGCATCTCGGCCCGCCCCGCCTCATCGAGCAGCACTCCACCGGATGAGGAGAGCAATACCGGGTCGAGCACGATGGGTATCGAGCCGTTTCGGGGTAGGGCGTCGGCAACGGCTCTCACGGTCGCGGCAGTGCCCAACATTCCGATCTTGATGGCGCCGAGACTCGTGGTCTCGAGCGCCGTGAGGATCTGAGCGCGCACGAGATCGGGCGGAATATGGTGAATGCCTACCACGTCGCCGTGCGTCTGCGCAGTCACCGCGGTGATGGCGCAGAGCGCCTGCGCCTCCAAATCCGCCAGCACGCGCAGATCGCGCACGATGCCGGCGCCGCCGCTCGAGTCGGACCCCGCGATCACGAGGACTGCGGGTCGTCTGCCCATCGGCTCAATCCCCCAGGGCGATCAGCGCCAGATCGGCGCAGCCCACTCGCTGCAGTGCCTGGGCAGCGCGCCATGCCCGAATCCCCGAGCGGCAACAGAGTACGACGCGCGAGGCCGGTGTTGCCGGCAGCCCTGCTCTCTCGATGTCATCCACATTGACGCGCAATGCCCCGGGAAACGGTGACAGCGGGGCCTCGGTGAGGCTGCGCAGGTCGATCACGAGATCGGCGCCGCGCACCTCCTCGGGTGCAATGAACCGCAGCGTCGGTGCGGAGGGCTCCCTCGCCGAGGCGAACGAGAAGCCGCTGAAGCGCAGCGTGCGAAAGTCCACGCTGACCAACTGACCGAGAACGCTCGGTGAAAGCTGCAGCAGGATCGAGAGTGTCAGGTGTGCCTGCAGGGTTCCCATGACGCCGACGGCGGTGCCGAGGACGCCCGACTGCGCACAGGATCCGGCCTGGCGCGGCATTTCCGGAAACACCGCACGATAGCTCGGCGCTCCGCCACAGAAAACGCCGACGTAGCCGGAAAGGCCCAGCACCGAGGCGCTGACGAGCGGCTTGCCCTGACGGAAGCACTCATCGCTCAGGATGTATGTCAATGCGAGGCTGTCTGCGGCATCGACGATGATGTCGGCGCGCGAGACCCAGGCGGCGGCGTTGGCTGGCGTCAGTCGCTCGATGGCATCTTCGATTTGCACGTGCGGATTCAGCGACCTCATGGCGACGGCTGCCGCGCGCGCCTTCGGCTCGCCGAGATCGCTCATCCGATAGAGCGGCTGGCGGTGCAGGTTGGATTCATCGACGCGGTCGTGATCGAGGATGATCAGGCGCCCTACGCCTGCGGCGCAGAGGTACTGCAGTATGGCGCAGCCGAGCCCACCGGCGCCGGCCACGAGGACCGTGGCGACACCGAGGCGCTCCTGGCCTCGGGCGCCGACTTCCGGCAACACCATCTGGCGGGCGTAGCGATCGATCATGCGGGCGCGCCCTGGCTGACCCAAGCGGCCATGTGCCCTTGCGGATCGGGATTCCTCATGATGTCGGTCACGACGGCCGCCGAGTCCGCGCCCGCCGCGAGCACGCCGGGTAAGCGCTCGAGGGTGATGCCGCCGATGGCGATGAGCGGAATGGCGCCGATCCGATGCTTCCACTCGCCGATGCGTCCGAGCCCCTGCGGCGCGAAGGCCATGACCTTGAGCAGTGTCGGGTAGATGGGTCCGAGCGCGACGTAGTCCGGCTCGAGCCCGAGGGCGCGTGTGAGCTCGGCCTCATCGTGCGTGCTGACGCCGATCCGGATACCCGCTCGCCGCAGCGCCGGCACATCCGCGGTATCGAGATCGCCCTGACCCAGGTGAACGAAGTCGCAGCCCTCCTCGAGCGCGAGCTGCCAGTGATCGTTGAGCACGAGCTGGGCGCCCGCACGCGCACAGAGGTCCTGGGACTCGCGGATCTCGGCTCGCAGCGCTTCGCTCGGGCGATCCTTGATTCTGAGCTGTATCAGGCGTACGCCCGCGGGCAGCAGGCGGCGTATCCACGCCGCGCTATCGACGATCGGATAGACACGCGGCAGGCTCATCCGAGGAACGCCTTGCCAATGAGCGGCGTGGAGGGCACCGCCAGATCGCGCGGCTCCATGGGCCCGGCCGCGTAGGCCGCCCTGCCCGCCTCCACGGCCAGCGCGAACGCGCCGGCCATGCCGACCGGATCGCGTGCCTGAGAGACGGCCGTGTTGATGAGGACGGCGTCGAACCCGAGCTCCAACGCCTGCGCGGCATGCGAGGGCACGCCGATTCCGGCATCGACGACCAGGGGTACCTCGGGAAAGCGAGCGCGAAGGGCTGTGAGGCCGAATAGGTTGTTGAGCCCGCGTCCGGAGCCAATGGGTGAGGCCCAGGGCATGAGCACACGGCAGCCGGCCTCGAGCAGCCGCTCCGCAACGATGAGATCCTCGGTGGTGTAGGGGAAAACCTCGAACCCCTCGCTGCACAGGATGCGTGCGGCCTCGACGAGACCAAAAACGTCCGGTTGTAGCGTCTCGTCCTCTCCGATCACCTCGAGCTTCACCCAGGAAGTGCCGAAGACTTCGCGCCCCATGTGCGCCGTGGTCACGGCCTCCTTGACGGAGTGGCAGCCCGCGGTGTTGGGTAACACGCGCACGCCGAGATCGCGGACGATCGACCAGAATCCCTGGCCCGCGCGCTCGCCGCCCGACTCCCGCCGCAGCGACACGGTGACGACCTGCGCCCCACTCGCCTTCACGGCCTCTGTCAGGATCGACGGCGATGGGTAGCGCGCCGTGCCGAGGAGGAGGCGCGAGCGCAGCTCCGTGTCGTAGAGTCGCAGCATGGCGTTTTCCTAACCGCCCTGCATCGGCGCCAGGACCTCGATGCGGTCGCCTTCGGCGAGCCGGGAGGCCGGGCGGTCGGCGGCCGGCACGAATTCGCCGTTCACCGCGGTGGCGATCACGGCGCCCCCGTAGCCGAGCTCATCGAGCGCCGCGCCGAGGTCCGCCGCCCCGATCTCACGCGAGGCGCCGTTGACGAGAATCCTCATGTGTCACCTCAGAATGACCTGTCCCGAGCACTTCCTGCGCCGCATGGCGCGCGAGCGCCGGAGCGAGGAGGAAGCCGTGGCGATAAAGACCGTTCACATAGACCGTGCCGCCCACCCGGCAGACGCGCGGCAGATTGTCTGGAAAGGCGGGCCGCACTCCCGTTCCGATCTCCACGATCTCCGCCTCACCGAACGCCGGGTGCAGAGCGTAGGCCGCCCCCAGGAGCTCCAGCATCGAGCGCGCAGTGATGCGGGTCGGCTGATCGCTCTCGATCATGGTTGCACCGATCATGTAGTGCCCGTCACCACGGGGAACGACGTACACGGGCACACGCGGATGCAGCACCCGCACCGGTCGTGAGAGGTTGAGCTCGGGGAGCCTGACGACCAACATCTCGCCTTTGACACCGCGTAGATCAGTCAGGGCGTCGCGCGCTGCGAGGCCGCGGCAATCGACGACGGCTGATCCTTCGGCCTCAGCCATGAGCGCCTGCTCGCGGGCGCGCTCCACGCCGACTGCGAAGCGGATCGGGGCATCCAGCTCGGCGAGTCTGCCGGCGAGCGCGGCCAGCGCTGCGCGCGGATCGAGATGCCCTTCCTCCGGAAAATAGAGCGCCTGGCCGAAGCGGCCGGCGAGATCGGGCTCGAGCGATCCGATCGCCTCCGCCTCGAGCCACTGATGGTGCTCGGTGCGCCGCGCGAACTGCCGCAGCTCGCCGGCATCCCGTCCGTGGGCGACGACCAGGCTCCCATGCCTCACCGTGCCCGGAAATCTCGCGGGCCACCACTCCAGGCTCTCCCGACCGAGGGCGGCGATCAGGGGCTCGGCGCTCTCGCGCTCGCACCAGGGCGCGAGCATGCCGCCCGCGTACCAGGAGCAGCAGGTACTCCCTAAGCGCTCTCCCCGCTCCAACACCTCGACCGCGACGCCGCGCTCGGCGAGCTCCACCGCGCAGGCGAGCCCTGCCACGCCGGCGCCGAGGACGATGGCGCGCATTTCAGGCCGCCGAGTCGCCGGAGGGCACGTAGATCTCACCGCCCGAGGCGCGGAATTTGTCGGCCATCTCCTGCATGCCCTGTTGCTTCGCCTCCGCACGCACCTCGTGCGAGATGCGCATGGAGCAGAACTTCGGGCCGCACATGGAGCAGAAGTGCGCGACCTTGTGCGCTTCCTTCGGCATCGTCTGGTCGTGGAAGGCGCAGGCGGTGTCAGGATCGAGGGACAGGTTGAACTGATCGCCCCAGCGGAAATCGAACCGCGCCCGCGACAGCGCATCGTCCCGATCGCGCGCGCCGGGATGGCCCTTGGCGAGATCCGCCGCGTGCGCTGCGATCTTGTAGGTGATGACGCCCGTCTTGACGTCGTTGCGGTCGGGCAGCCCCAAGTGCTCCTTCGGGGTGACGTAGCAGAGCATTGCGGTGCCGTACCATCCGATCATCGCTGCGCCGATCGCAGAGGTGATGTGGTCGTAGCCCGGAGCGATATCGGTCGTGAGGGGACCCAAGGTGTAGAACGGCGCCTCACCGCAGGTGGCGAGCTGCTTGTCCATGTTCTCCTTGATCTTGTGCATCGGCACGTGGCCGGGACCCTCGATCATCACCTGACAGTCGCGCTGCCAGGCGATGCGCGTGAGCTCGCCCAGGGTCTCGAGCTCCGCGAACTGCGCGGCATCGTTGGCATCGGCGATCGAGCCCGGACGCAGGCCGTCGCCGAGCGAGAAGCTGACGTCGTAGGCCCGGCAGATCTCGCAGATCTCCTCGAAATGCCGGTAGAGAAAGCTCTCACGATGATGCGCGAGGCACCACTTCGCCATGATCGAGCCGCCGCGGGAGACGATGCCGGTGACGCGATTGACGGTGAGCGGCACGTAGTGCAGGCGTACGCCCGCATGGATGGTGAAGTAGTCGACGCCCTGCTCCGCCTGCTCGATGAGTGTGTCGCGGAACACCTCCCAGGTCAGCTCCTCGGCGATGCCGCCCACCTTCTCGAGCGCCTGATAGATCGGCACGGTGCCGATGGGCACCGGAGAGTTGCGCAGGATCCACTCCCGGATGGTGTGGATGTTGCGGCCGGTCGAGAGATCCATCACGGTGTCGGCGCCCCACAGCGTCGCCCACTGCAGCTTCTCGACTTCGTCTTCGATCGACGAGCGCACCGCGGAATTGCCGATGTTCGCGTTGATCTTCACCAGGAAGTTGCGGCCGATGATCATCGGCTCGGACTCCGGATGGTTGATGTTGGCCGGAATGATGGCGCGGCCCGCGGCCACCTCGGCACGCACGAACTCCGGCGTCACGAAATCAGGGACCGCTGCGCCCCAGGAGTTGCCGTCGCGCGCACCGGCGGCGCGATGGCGCTCGCGGCCGAGGTTCTCGCGGATCGCGATGAACTCCATCTCCGGGGTCACGATGCCGGCGCGGGCGTAGGCGAGTTGGGTCACGGCGGCCGGTCCACGTGCCTTGAGCGGCGGGTGGCTCACCGGAAACGGCGGAGCGCCGGATGCGCTGCTTCCCGCAAGACCGTTGTCCTCCGGCCGCACGGGCCGGCCCGCGCCGGCCACGACGTCCCCACGGTCGGTGATCCAGGTCTCGCGGATGCGCGGCAGGCCGCGCTCGATGTCGATCCGCACCGACGGGTCGGTGTAGGGGCCCGAAGAGTCGTAGACGAGAAGCGGCGGCTCATTCGCGGACGGATGGAGCGAGATCTCTCGCATCGGCACGCGCACCTGCGGATGGAGGCGGCCGGCCTCGAAGACCTTGCGGGAGGCGGGCAGGGAGTCGGAGACGACGGTCAGCGGAACGGCACTCATCTGGATGCTCCTCGAGCGGTGGGACCGCGGAAGATCCAGCGAAAGCCGTCGTGAGAAAGGACGGGAAAAGAACTTTCCTACGCCAGCATGAACTGGATCAGGTTCGAAGGGTCGCCATGCCGCACCGTACCGGCGCCATTGGCCTCTCAGCCCCTTGCCGGGGCTCCCCTAGTTGTCTGTCGGCGGGAACATAGTCCACCCCCGTGCGGGGGTCAAGGTGCTCGGGATGAGGACCTTGGACGCAAGCCAGTCGGTAAGAAGTGCAATCGAAAGGGCAATCTTTGCAAGAAGGCGCACGGAACTGCCGACAGCTCGATGGCTGCCGGCTTGTCCTGTGGAACGGGCTCCGTTACGACCTCGAGTCGCCCCTGTGGGTCTCCGTGCTTCCCCCTCCATGGCTCGCCTGCCCGCCCTTGCGGCCCGCCTCGGCAGCGAGCTCCGGATTCTGCGAGAAGCTGCGCTTCTCATCCGGTACGCTCTGCCCGCCCTTGCGGCCCGCAGTGGCAGCCAGCTCGCGATTCTGCGAGAAACTGCGCTTCGCGCCGGGGACGCTCTGTCCGCCTTTGCGGCCTGCCTCCGCGGCGAGACGCCGATTCTGCGAGAAACTGCGCTTCTCATCGGGCACGGCCTTCCCGCCCATGCTGGCGATCTGGCGCTGCCGCTCCGAGTTCATCGAGGCAAATCCGCGATTGGACGTCCGGCTGTCCGAGCCGCGTCCGTCATGACCTGATACCTGAGCCATCACTTCTCTCCTCACACAATAGCTGGGTTCGTGGGGCTCGCAGGCAACCACAGCGGCAGCAATCGATGTGCGGCCCAGGGACTTCATCGGAAAATCCCGGCCAGCGAGCAACAGAAGCGAAGCAAGAGGCATGCCGGCTGCAAGGCCGCGGCGCCTGTTGCGCACTACCCGGCCGGTTCCCTCCAACCTCCGTTGGAATCGGTCAGGGCTTTTGGGGGGCGGGATCCGGATGGCCCGCGAGCTTCTGATCGATGCCGGTGATCTCCTGCTCGAGGATCGCGCGGACGCGCGCCGGTGGATTGAGCGTGAGGAGCTTGGAGAAACGCGCGCGAGCGAGCGGCAGCTCGCCGCGGTGCAGTGCCGCGGCCGCACCGAAGAAGAGCGCCTGCGGCGAGGTGGGATCGATGGTGAGCGCCCGCTCGATGAGCTGGCCCGCCTGCCCCTCGATCTCGGAGTCATCCATCTGGATGAGGGCATCGGCCTGGCCGACGAGCGCCTCGACGTTGCGGCCGCCTGCCAGGCGGTCCGCCCTGCGGTAGGCGCGCACCGCGAGCGGGAATTCCTGCAGCGCGACGTACGAGCGTCCGAGCATCAGCCAGCCGGCGAGGTCGTCGGGATGATCATTGAGCTGATGAAGCAGGCGCTCCACCATTCCCTCGGGCGAGGCGACGCCCGGAGACTTGAGCCACGACCAGTTGCTCCAGGCGGCATAGAGCCCCGTCGAGCCAACGACCAACACCCCGGCTGCGGCGAGCGCCGTCCAGCGTGCCGATGCGGTCTTCGACGGCACCGGCTTCAGCAGCGGTACGGCGACCATGATCACGCAGAGCACGGCCAGCGCCCCGGCCAGTATGACGAAAACGATCATCCGCTATGCATCCGTCAGGTCGTTGTCTTCGAGATCGGTCGCGGCGAGCGCCGCGCGCTTGCGGATGACGGTGAGCGCGGTGATCACTCCGACGAGGAGCAGCACGCCCGGGGTCAGCCACAGCCACGCGGTCTTCAGCACGAAGGGCGGCTTGAAGAGGATGAAGTAGCCGTAGCGCGAGACCATGAAGTCGCGGATCTGCTCATCCGACTTGCCTGCAATCAACATGTCGCGGATCTGCCGGCGCATGTCGGCCGCAAGGTTGACGGGCGAGTCGGCCAGCGACTCATCCTGACACTGCATGCAGCGAAAGCCGTGGATGAGCGCGAGGTACCTCGCCTCGAGCTGCGGCGTCGGCATCCGCTCCGGCGCGATCGCGTAGGCCGGCAGAATTGAAAAGAAAAGGGACGCCACGAGGGCGATCACGATCACGAGAGACCTCCTGGACGCCGTCATGAGCTGCTCGCGGAGGCGGCGGCGGGCCCGGGGCTCATCGAAAGGCGCGGCAGGATCTGCTGCTCCCACTGCGCCTCGGTGATCGGGCCGATGAACTTCGAGATGACGATGCCCTGTGGATCGACCAGGAAGCTCTCCGGGGCCCCATAGACGCCCCACATGATCGCCTCGCTCCCATCGTGATCGACGGCGATGGTCGCATAGGGATCGCCCTGATCCTTGAGGAACGAGAGCGCATCGCCGCGATCGTCCTTCCAGTCGAGCCCGATGACGGGAATGACGCCCGCCTTGCGGATCTTGAGGAGCATCGGGTGCTCCTCGCGGCAGGCGTAGCACCAGGTACCCCAGACATTGAAGATGTACCAGTGGCCGCGCAGCTGGGTGGAGCTCACCCGCTGGCCGGGATCGGTGAGACTCGGCAGTGAGAAATCCGGCGCCGGCTTGCCGATGAGCGGTGAGGGAATGAGGTCCTTGTCGGGCGACTGTCGGATGCTGATCGCGAGCACGACGACGAGGAGCGCGAACGCGACCAGCGGAACGATGAAGCGATTCATCCGGCCTCGCCCCGGCTCACCGCCCCGACCGGAGAGACCTCGGGCGCCTCGACCCTTGCGGGGCGATAGCGGCGGTCCGCGATGGCGAGCATGCCGCCGGCTGCCATGATGAAGGCGGCCAGCCAGATGAAGCTCACGAGCGGCCTCACCTGCAGCCGCAGGCTCCAGCGGCCACCGCCCAGATCCTGACCCAGCGCGATGAGGATGTTGCTGGTGCGGTACATGCGGATCGAGGAGGCGGTGGTGACCGTATGCTGTACCCAGTATTCGCGTTTCTCCGGACGCATCACACCCACGGGCGCGCCGTGCCGGGTCACGACGACCGTGCCACCGACGCCGCTGTAGTTGGGTCCCTCGATGGGTTTCACGCCCTCGAATCGGAATTCATAGGCGCCGAGCTGCGCCGTCGCGCCCTGCGCGAGTGCCACGTCGCTCTCGGCCGTGAACGCCTCCACCGAGGTGATGGAGATGACGAAGAGGCCGAGTCCGATGTGCGCGATGGTCATGCCGAGCACGGCGCGCGGGATCGTGATGTGGCGGCGCAGGCGGTCGATGGGATCGATCAGCGAGGAGAGAATGATCCATACGCCGAGACCCACGCCGATCGGTGAGAGCACCCGGCCCCCGGTGAAGAGGCCGAACACGATCGCGCAGCCGATCACTGCCGCCGCGATCAGAGTCAGAATGAGGCCGCGTGCCCGATCACCGAGGTTGCCCCGCTTCCAGCGGGAGTGAATGCCCACCGAGAGGAGCGCCAGCAGCGGCAGGATCGACAGCAGGAATGTCGGATTGAAGTATGGCGGCCCGACGGAGAGCTTGCCGAGCCCGAGCGCCGAGGAGATGAGCGGCGCCATCGTGCCCGCGAATACGGTCGCGCAGGCGGTCACGAGCAGGATGTTGTTGAAGAGGAGGAAGGACTCGCGGGCAGTGAGCTCGAAGCCGGCCTCGGACTTCAGGAGCGGCGCCCGCCAGGCATAGAGCGCGAGCGCGCCGCCGATCATCACGATGAGGAACGCGAGGATGAAGGTGCCGCGCGTTGGGCTTGCTGCGAAGGAGTGGACGGAGACGAGCACGCCGGAGCGCACGAGGAAGGTCCCCACGAGGCTCAACGAGAAGGCGAGCACGGCAAGGAGCAGCGTCCAACTTTTGAAGAGTCCCCTCTTCTCCGTGACGGCGAGCGAATGGATGAGTGCGGTGGCCATGAGCCACGGCATGAAGGACGCGTTCTCCACGGGATCCCAGAACCAGAACCCGCCCCACCCCAACGTGTAGTACGCCCACCAGCTGCCGAGGGCGATACCGCAGGTGAGGAATGCCCAGGCGGCCGTCGTCCAGGGCCGCGTCCAGCGCGCCCAGTCTCTATCGAGGCGCCCTTCGAGCATGGCCGCACCTGCGAAGGCGAAGGCCACCGCGAGGCCGACATACCCGGTGTAGAGGATCGGCGGATGGCCGGCGAGCCCGGGGTCCTGAAGGATCGGGTTCAGATCCTCACCGTCCGGCCAGGGCGGATCGAGGCGCAGGAACGGGTTCGAGGTGGCGAGCGTATAGAGGAGGAAGCCGAAGCTGATGAGCCCGAGCACCCCGAGCATTCTCGAGACGAAGGGCTTCGGCAGCCGCGAGGTGCCGAACGCCGCTGCGAGGGACCAACAGGCGAGGAGGAAGATCCAGAGGATGAGCGAGCCGGAATGCGAGCCCCACACCGCGGCCACGCGATAAAAGGGCGGCAGCGCGGAGTTGGAATTCTCCGCGACGTAGGCGACGGAGAAATCGTTGGCGACGAAGGAGGCCACGAGACACGCCATGGAGGTCGCGACCATGACGAACTGGCCGGAGACGGCCGGCGTCACGGCGGCCATCCAGCGGTCGCGTTTCTGAGCTGGTCCCAGGATGCCGAAGAATGCCTGCAGGCCTGCCAGCAGCATGGCGAGAATCAGCGCGAACTGACCGAGCTCGGGAATCATTTTACGGATGCTCCGGCATCTGTGGGAGGTCGGCGCGCGCAGTCGGCTGCGCCTGTTCCAACGCCGCATCGCGCGGCGCCCCATGGCGGGTGTCGAGCTTCGGCCCGATGCCGGGCGGCCGGTAGTACTGATCGTGCTTGGCGAGCACTTCATCCGCGACGAAGGTCCCGTTGGGCTGCATTTGCCCATGCACGATCACGCCCGCGCCTTCACGAAAGAGATCCGGGAGCACCTTGTCATAGACGACCGGGATCTGATGCTGCATGTCGGTCACGGTGAATCGCACCTCCATGCTGCCGGGTTTGCGGCTGACACTACCCTTCTCGACCAGGCCGCCCATGCGGAACTCCTGACCGGTGTGGACCTTCCCTTGCGCCACCTGGGTGGGAAGGAAGTAGAAGGTGACATCCTGGCGGAAGGCGTTCAATGCCAACGCGCCTGCTACGCTCACTCCGGCCAGAATGCCGAGCACCAGCACCAGCCGGCGCCGTCGCGGGGTCATACTTCAGTGCCTCCAATAGCAAGTCGACGCAACGCTTCCTTGCGCGAGCGCTTGAGCAGCCGCCGCGCCCAGACGATGTTGAGGACCATCACCGTGAGCGTAAGGGCATAGGACGGCCACACATACGCCGCATAGCCACCCATGTCGAGGAAGGCTCTCACGGATGCAGCGCCTCGCGAATCCAGCTTGCCGACCGCTCACGGCTGAGCACCTCGCCGCGCAGTCTGACCAGCAGCAGTGCCCCGAAAAACAGCGTGAATCCGAGCAGCATCATGAGAAGAGGCACGAGCATGGACGGAGGCATGGTGGGCTCGCCCAGCCTCATCACGGAGGGCGCCTGATGCAGAGAGTTCCACCACACCACTGAATAATGAATGATCGGGACGTTGACCACACCCACGACCGCCAGCACCGCGCTCACCCGGTCAGCCCGCTGCACCTCATCGAATGCAGAGCGCAGGCCCATATAGCCAAGATACAGGAAGAGCAGGATCAGCTCCGAGGTCAGCCGCGGGTCCCACTGCCAGTAGGTACCCCACATGGGGGCCCCCCAGAGTGACCCGGTGACGAGTGCGGCAAAGGTAAAGGAGGCGCCGATCGGCGCGCAGCTCGCGGCCACCGCGTGCGCCACTTTCATCCGCCAGATGAGCCCGATCGCCGCTGCCACTGCCATGGTCGTATAGACCATGAGGGACATCCACGCACTCGGGGCATGTACGTAGATGATGCGAAAGCCATCGCCCTGCTGATAGTCGGGCGGCGCGAGCACCAGCCCGCCGATGAGACCCCCGACGATGAGCAAGGCGGCAGGCCATGCCAACCAGGGTGTGAGGCGCCCCGCCACACGGTAAACATGTGGCGGCGAAGCGAGTCGGTGAAACCAGGTCCAGGCCATCGTCTTCTTACGCCCTACTCCAGATTGATCCGCACCGCCGCTGCCGCGGCAAGCGGTGCGAGCGTCAGGCCCAGCACGGCAAGCGCCGCGAGGAGCTGCACAGGTACCCCATAGGCTTCGCCGCTGATCGCCAGTTCCGTGGCCCGTGCCCCGAAAATGAGCACGGGGATGTCGAGCGGCAGCGTCAGGAGCGAAAGCAGTGCCCCCGAGCGCCGGATCCCCAGCGTGAGCGCCGCGCCGATCGAGCCGATGAGGCTGAGCGCGACGGTACCCACCGCTACCGAGACGATGATTCCCGGCACAGCCGAGCCGGGCGCGCCCAACGCCAGCCCCGCAAGCGGCGCCATCAAAGCGAGCGGCACTCCGGTCAGCAGCCAGTGCGCCGCCGTCTTCGCGGCGAGCAGCCAAGTCAGCGAGCGTCCGGAGAGCGCGTACTGCTCGAGCGTCCCGTCCTGCGCGTCGTCGCGGAACAGCATCTCGAGCGCGAGCAGGGAGGATAGCAGAGCGGCCGCCCAGACCACGCCCGCTGCCATCGGCCTCAGGACCGGCAGCTCCGGGCTGACTCCCAGTGGGAAGAGCGTGGTCACGATGGCGAAGAAGGCGAGCGGCTGCACCAGCTGGCTGCGCTTGCGGAACGCGAGCTTCAGATCTCGCGCCAGTACCAGACGCGCTGCGGCCAGGGCCGGCACGGACGACTCCCCCGGCGCTCCAGCCGTGGCAAAGGCTGCTCTCAGCGTCGTCCCCACGGTGCCCGACTCACTCAATTGTCAGCTCCAGCCGCTGCAGGCCTTGCGCTTCCGACACTGCGAGCTCGTGATGCACGGCCGCGAGCGCTATGCCTCCCGCCTGCAGGTGCTCCGCGATGAGCGCGCCCACGAGCTTCTGGCCCTCCGCATCGAGGTTGGTCGTCGGCTCATCCAATAACCAAAGAGGTACGCGCATCAGCGTGAGTGCCGCCAACGCCGCCCGGCGTTTCTGTCCGGCAGAGAGTGTTCTCACGGCACGATCCGCCCACTGCTCCGCACCGACGCGCTGCAGGGCATTCTCGAGCTCCTCATCTGCCAATAGACGTCGCACCCCCACCCAGTATTCAAGGTTTTCTCGCGCGGTCAGCTCCGCCTTGAGCGGCGGCTCGTGCCCCAGGTAAGCGAGTTGCGCGTGGAAGGCCTGCATGTCTTTGCGGATGTTCTGTCCGCACCAGGTGATCTCTCCGCCCTCGGGGTAGGCGAGCCCGCAGGCAGTGCGCAGCAGCGTCGTCTTGCCCGCGCCGTTGGCGCCGGTGAGCTGCAGACACTCCCCTCCTCTCACCTGAAAACGCACCCCGCGCAGCACGTGATGATCGCCGCGCCACAGGTGCACGTTCTCAGCCTTGAGAGAGAAGTCGGACATGACCCCCGGATGGATCGCCAAATAGGTAAGTGTCGCCAATTCAGGAGCTTATCACCAGAGGATCGACTAGAATTCCCCCCGCACCCGATGCCCGGGTGGCGAAATCGGTAGACGCAAGGGACTTGAGAGCTTTGAGCACCCGGCGCGGAAACGCCCGGCGTGAATGGGGTCAAATTCGGTGGACCAGCAGCACGTCAGGGTGGCTGCAATACCGAGCTAAGCCGCGAGCGGCCCTCGCCTCGCGGAAAGTGTAGAGACTTGACGGCCCCCGCCTAAACCGCCTGGCCCGACGGCCACTCGGCAGGGTGAAGGTAAAGTCCAGACCACAAATGCGCGCCGGTGCGGCGATCCAACGATCGTACGGTGCGCAGCAGCGAAAGCTGTAGTTGGTAAGAAAATCCCTCGGGGGCAACCCCATGCCGGTTCGAGTCCGGCCCCGGGCACCAGGTGG
>DASUHA010000057.1:0-20510 GCA_036273735.1 Steroidobacteraceae bacterium
CATACGGCGCGCGGCTGCATGCGCGCATGCAGATCGCTGACTGGCGCGACTTCGGGCCGGAAGTGGCGCGGCTGGCGGCGCGAATCGAGCGCGGCGAGCCCGCGTCGAACCCCTTCGCCATGCTTGCCCTCTGCGATTGCCCGCCGCTGCAACTGCGGGCCGCGCAGAACTGGGTGCGCGCGCACTGCTCGCCCGGAGACATGCTGCCCGCATTGGCTGCGCACGGCCGCGGCGAGCGGCTGCGGGTGGGCTATTTTTCCGGGGACTTCCGCTGCCATGCAATCTCCTATCTGACCGCGGAGCTGTTCGAGGCGCACGATCGGTCCAGGCTCGAGTTGACCGCATTCTCACTCGGGGCGGACACGCAGGATGATATGAGAAAACGGCTCGAGGCGAGCTTCGACCGGTTTCTCGACGTGCAGGAGAAGTCCGACCACGACATCGCGCGGCTCGCGCGCAGCCTCCAGATAGACATCGCAGTGGATCTCGGCGGTTTCACGCGCGGCAGCAGACCCGGGATATTCGCCCTGCGGGCTGCGCCGCTGCAGGTGAGCTACCTGGGCTACCTCGGCACGATATCGGCCGGCTACATGGACTATCTGCTCGCCGATGAGACGATCGTTCCCGCGACACATCGGCAGTACTACTCAGAGAAGATCGTCCATCTGCCGAGCTACCAGGTCAATGACTCCCAGCGGCGGATTGCGGCCAAGCGATTTACCCGGGAAGAGCTGGGGCTACCCGTCGCCGGGTTCGTGTTCTGCTGCTTCAATGCCACCTACAAGATCACGCCGGGCACTTTCGATGGTTGGATGCGGATCCTGAAGCGCGTACCGGACAGCGCGCTCCTGCTACTTGGCGGGAGCGCAACACTCGAAAGGAATCTGCATGCGGGAGCCCGTGAGCGGGGAGTCGCCCCCGGCCGGATCGTCTTCGGCGCGAGGCTGCCACTTGCCGAGTACCTGGCGCGCTATCGCGCGGCCGATCTTTTTCTCGATACGCTGCCATACAACGCGGGCACGACTGCCAGCGATGCGCTCTGGGCGGGCCTGCCGGTCCTCACCTGCATGGGTGAGGCGTTTGCGGGCAGGGTGGGCGCGAGCCTTCTCAAAGCCGTGGGCTTGCCGGAGCTCATCGCCTCGAGTCAGGAGGAGTACGAAAAGTTGGCCATCGAGTTGGCGAGCCAGCCGAAAATGCTGGCAGACATCAGAGCGAAGCTGGCCGGCGATCTGCGGACGACGCCCTTGTTCGACACAGCCACATTCGCCCGGCGCCTCGAGACGGCGTACGCGGCGATGTACGCCCGATATCACGCCGGCCTCGCGCCGGAGCACCTCCACATCACCGTCTGAGCGCGCTGTCGCCGCTATCCTCGACCTGGGATCGCTATCACGATCGTTTGACAGCGCTGTCACCCCATGGGATTCTGCCACCTCACTATGAGAACGGACAAGAACGGGCACTCGGGGGTCGGGGTCGTCACCCGGCTCGCGCTGATGGGGGCACTCGGGGCGGTCCTCAGCGGGTCTTTCGCCGGCATCTGCGCCTACGGCGCGGAGAGCTCCGCGGTCGTTCATCCGGACCTCTGGCCGCAGGCTCGCCCCCCGCTCGCTTCGGATCCGAAGCTCGAGCGCAAAGTCGCTGCCCTGCTTGCCGGCATGACACTCGAGCAAAAGGTCGGCCAGCTCATCCAGGCAGACATCAGCGCCGTCATGCCGGCGGATCTGCGCCACTATCCGCTCGGCTCGGTCTTGAACGGCGGCAACTCCAAGCCCGGCGGCAATACGCTGGCGCCGCCCTCCGCGTGGCTGGCCCTCGCCAATCAGTTCTATCTGGAATCGATGTCTCCTTCGCATGGAGCTCACCCCATTCCGGAGCTCTGGGGCATCGATGCCGTGCACGGCAACAACGATGTCTACGGCGCGACGGTCTTCCCGCAGAACATCGGTCTCGGCGCGGCACACGATCCGGCGCTCATGCGCCTCATCGGCCAGGCGACCGCGGAGGAAGTCCGGGCGATCGGGCTCGACTGGACGTTCGGTCCGACCCTCGCCGTCGTCGGTGACGATCGCTGGGGACGAAGCTACGAAAGCTACTCGCAGCAGCCGGCGATCGTACGCGAGTACGCGCGCGCCATGGTGTTGGGTCTTCAGGGTCGACCCGGCACGCGGGACTTTCTCGATGCCCGACATGTGATCGCCACTCCCAAGCACTACCTCGGTGATGGCGGCACGCACGGCGTGGACCAGGGCGACAACACCGAGAGCGAGACTGAGCTGCGCGACCTGGACGGTGCCGCGTATCCCGTGGCGGTCGCTGCCGGAGCGCAATCGGTGATGGTGTCCTTCTCGAGCTGGCATGGCATCAAGATGACCGCCAATCATGAGCTGCTCACGGATGTCCTCAAGGACCGCTGGCACTTCGACGGTTTCACGGTCGGTGACTGGAACGCACATGGGCAGGTGCCGGGATGCACGGATGCCAGCTGTCCGCAAGCGGTCAACGCCGGCCTCGACATGTTCATGGCCCCGACCGACTGGAAGCAGCTCTACACCAACACCCTGGAGCAGGTGCGCTCGGGAGCGATCCCGCGGTCGCGGCTCGATGATGCGGTGCGGCGCATTCTGCGGGTGAAGCTGCGCGCCCGTCTCTTGGAGGAGGGGCCCCCGGCTTCCCGCCCGCTCGCCGGACACTTCGATCTGCTCGGCTCCCCGGCGCACCGGGCACTCGCCCGCCGCGCCGTGCGCGAGTCGCTGGTGCTCCTTAAGAACGAGGAACATCTGCTGCCCCTGAAGCCGCGCGAGCGGGTGCTCGTCGCCGGCGACGGTGCCGATGACATTGCGCAGCAGTCCGGCGGCTGGACTCTCACCTGGCAGGGCACGGGCACCACCAACGCAGACTTCCCGCACGGCCAGTCGATCTGGCAGGGCATTGCGCACACGGTGCGTGCTGCGGGCGGGGCGGCCGAGCTCAGCCGGGACGGCACGTTCAAACAGAAGCCTGACGTGGCAATCGTCGTCTATGGAGAGCATCCGTATGCCGAGTTCCAGGGCGATCTTCCCAACCTCGCGTTCAGCCCCGGGAACGATCGCGATCTCGCGCTCCTGAAGCGCCTGCGCGCCGCAGGAATCCCGGTCGTGTCAGTGTTCCTCTCCGGCCGCCCGCTCTGGGTGAACGCCGAGCTCAACGCCTCGAATGCTTTCATCGCCGCATGGCTGCCCGGATCCGAGGGTGCAGGCGTTGCCGATGTGCTCTTTCGCAAGCCCGATGGTGCGATCCGCTACGATTTCCACGGCACGCTCTCCTTCTCGTGGCCTGCGACGCCGCTTCAGTTCGGCAGGGATGCTCCTGGGAAGCCGCTCTTCCCGGTGGGCTACGGCCTGCGGGATGCGAGCAATGGCAACCTGCCGAGGCTGTCGGAAGCTTCCGGATTGCCCTCGGCGGCAGTTGTCGACAAGAACGTCTACTTCAGCGCCGGGCGCACGGGCTCCGGCTGGCACTGGGCGGTTGCCGACGATGCGGGTGCCAGCCCCATAACGCACGGCATAGGCGCTTCGGACAGTGGCCGGCTGACGCTCACCTCGATAGACAAGGCGAAGCAGGAGGATGCCCGGCAGCTGCGCTGGTCGGGCGGGCAGGCGACCGCCGAGATCACGGGCGCGACCCCGATAGACCTCAGCCGGCAAACCAACGGTCAACTCGCGCTCGGCTTCGATTACCGCGTGGAGGAAGCGCCTGGCGCCGAAGTGACGCTCGGTGTGGGTTGCGGCCCTTCCTGCAGCGGCATGCTACCCATTACACCGGCGCTGCGCAGCGCTGCGCGCGGGCAGTGGCAGCACCTCGACATCCCGCTCGCCTGCTTCGCCGCCGCAGGCGCGAGCATGAGCCGCGTGTGGACGCCCTTCGCGCTGCGGACCGCCGGCAAGCTGGCCCTCGGCATCGCCAACGTGCGCCTGGAAAGCGGCGTCGCCGGGGCCGCCAACTGCCCGCGCTGAGGCGCCGGGCGGCTCACCGGCCGCGTGCCTCTCCCTAAAACGATCCCCTCGCCCGCTACTGGTTCTATGCCGCAGGCCGCATCGTCTGGCGAACTGCTCTCCTTGCCCGCTCTGCCCATTTGAGCAACAATGATTGCTCATTTGAGCATTGGATGACGAGGTCATGAGCGACTCGGGCTCACGTAACTCCCCCGGCAAAGATCGCCTCCGATGGAACGAGGTTCGCGATTCGGCGGGCGCTTATTACCGCGCGAACCCATTGGACCGCATCGCCATCATCAGGGGGAGAGTGCCGGCTACGTACGTCCTCGCGCTGACTGAGAGCATGCAGATTCCGAAGGAACGGCTCTACGGGACGCTCAACCTGGCCCGTGCGACGGTGGACCGGAAAATCCAGAAGCGCCAGCGTCTCAGTCAAGAGGAGAGCGAGCGGATTCTGGCGGTCGTACGGCTGATCGGCCAGGTAGACAGCATGGTTCAGGAGTCAGGCGATCCCCACGGGTTCGACGCCCCGAGATGGACGGCTGAGTGGTTACAGCGACCCCACCCGGCGCTGGGCGGACGCACCCCCGGCGAGTTGCTCGACACCGCCGATGGCCGATCGTTGGTGGCCGACCTGCTCGCTCAGCAGCAGTCAGGCGCTTACGCGTGAGCGCGACAAGAGAGATCTGGCGCATCGCGCCGGATACCGCGGACTATGGAGCCGATGATCTCTCGGGGAAGGGGGCCCAGAAGACCGGCGGACGCTGGAATCGTAAGGGCGGTGCAGTGCTTTATTGTTCGTCGACCATTGCGCTCGCCTGTCTCGAGACACTGGTGCACCTTTCCGGTAGCGTTCCGCTCCCTTTCAACAGATATCTCGTGAGAATCGCAATCCCTCCATCGGCTTGGCGCGATCGCACGGTGTTCGAGCCGGCGGTCCAGATAGGCTGGGACTGCGAACCACCAGGCCTCATCTCAGTCGGCTGGGGTAATGAGTGGGTGCAATCTGCGCGAAGTCTCGTCGCGGAAGTGCCGTCGGTGGTCGTGCCTGAGGAGACGAACATACTCATCAATCCCCGGCACCGCGACGCCAAACGGTTGCGCGCGAGAAAGGTGCGTCGCTGGACATATGACCCCAGGCTCGCGCGAGCCGCGAACCGTACTCATTGACCCCGCAACTCTGCGCGTCCACGCCTACTCACGCTAAACTCCACCGGTGCCAAGAACGATCGCCCGATTGCGCCGCGCGTCCGGGGAGCGGCCCGTGCTGACCTATGGCCTGCCACGCCGCCCCTGGCAGGATCTCTATCATCTCTTCATGACCGTGAGCTGGCCGACGCTCTTTGCGAGCTACGCCGGCTTCTTCGCGCTGTTCAACCTCATTTTCGCAGCGCTCTACCAGCTGCAGCCGGCGGACATCGCGAATCTGAATCCCGGCGGCTACTGGGGGCGGTTCTTCTTCAGCGTGGAGACGCTGGCCACCGTCGGCTACGGCGACATGCATCCGCAGACGGTGTATGCGCACCTCGTCGCCTCCATCGAGATCTTCACGGGCATGATGAGCCTCGCCCTCATCACCGGGATGATGTTTGCGCGTTTCTCGCGCCCGACCGCCCGCATCCTCTTTGCGCGCCTCGCGGTGATCCGACCGTTCGACGGCAGACTCACTCTCATGCTGCGCGCCGCCAATGCGCGGCAGAACATCATCCTGGAAGCGACCGCCCAGCTGCGCCTCATTCGGGACGAGCTGACCGCGGAGGGCTATCGCATCAGGCGCATCTATGACCTTCCGCTGCGCCGCCGGGAGCAGCCCATGTTCCTTTACGGCTGGAGCCTGTTGCACGTCATCGACGAGGCGAGCCCCCTGTCGGGCGCGAATTTCGAGTCCCTGAAGACCGAGAAAGCCTTCCTGCTCCTGACGATCGGCGGCATCGATGAGACGACCGGCCAGACGCTGATGTCACGCCACCAGTACCACGCCTCGAGCCTGCGTTGGAATCACACCTTCACCGACATCTTCACGACGGGCGAGGACGGCATCGATCGTTTCGACTACTCGAAATTCCACGATGTCGAGCCGCTCCTGACGCCCGCGCAGGAGAGCTCCGCAGCGTGAGGGGCACCCCACGAGGAGCGCGCCGCCGGGCGCTCCTCCCGCCGCTACTCCGCTTTGCTCTCGAGGTTGGCTTTTGTCTCGTTGACGAGAAAGTCCACCACCGCCTGTAGCGCCTCCCGCCCGCTGGCACCGGCGGCGCGCGCCTCCTCGTAGATCCTGATCTGGCGGTGCGCGCTCGTGCCGTGCATCAGGATGGTCTCGAGGTGCTCGAGCTCGCGCAGGCAGCCGAGCTCCACGGCGTCATCGCGGACGAGCTCGATCAGCTCCTTGACCAACGCCGGAAAGCCGGCGAGCTCCCCGCGCGCGAGATCGAGCAGCTCCCCATCGACGCTGTAGCGCATGGCGCGCCAGCGGTTCTCGGCGATCAGCATGTTGGGGTAGATGCGCCAGCTGCGATTCTGGAGCCGCAGGCGATAGAGCCGCCGGGCGAGCGACACGATGAGTGCGGCGAGGCATGCCGCATCATCGATGCTGGTGCAGCTGTCCATCACCCGCACCTCGAGCGCCGCATAGTGCGGGTTCGGGCGTACGTCCCACCACATCTTGCTCGTGTCCTCGATCACGCCGTTCCTGATCAGCATGTCGAGATGGCGCCGCAGCTCCGCGAAGCTCGCGAACCGCTCGGGCAGGCCCGTGCGCGGCAGAGAGTTGAACAGTGTCATCCGAAACGACATCAGCCCGGTGCGCTCCCCCTCCCAGAAGGGCGATGAGCAGGAGAGCGCCAGCAGATGGGGCACGAAGTACGACAGCTGGTTCATCAGGTCGATGCGCAGATCATCGTCGTCGATGCCTACGTGGACGTGCATCCCGCACACCATCAGGCGGCGTGCCGCCCCCTGCATCTCATTGGCCAGGGCAAAGTACTGCTCGCTCGTGATCTGACGCGTCGACTTGGCGAAAGGATGAGTGGACGCCGCGATCGGCGCGCGCCCGAACCGGCCGGCCACCTCGGAGATGATGGTGCGCAGGCGCGCAAGATCGGCGCGGGCCTCGGCGATGGAGCGGCAGGGACGGGTGCTCGCCTCGAGCTGGCTGCGCAGGAAGCGCGGATTCACCTGACCGCCACAGCGGCGCGTGCACTCCTCGAGGAGCGGCGGCGATGGATTCTCGTCGACGTCGCGCGAGTCGAGGTTGACGAGCAGATATTCTTCTTCGATGCCGACCGAGAATGGCGGCTCAGCGCTGCTCATGACGACGCTCCCGAAGGGCCGAAGCATATTGTACCCCAGCCGTTTCCTCCCCTCGTGCCGGCGGCTCCCGCCGGGACTACAACGTCAGCCGCTCGATCGGCTCCGGCTTGGCGAGGAAGTACCCCTGCGCATAGTCGATACCGATCCGCCTGAGCTCATCGAGCACCGCCTGCGAGTCGACGCACTCGGCCACGGTCTCGATGCCTAGCGCCTTGCCGACCTTGCAGATGGCCTCGACCATGCTGCGGTCCACCGCATCATCGGCGACGTGGCTGATGAACTGGCCGTCGATCTTGAGGTAGTCCACCGGCAGGGTCTTCAGGTACATGAACGAGGAGAGGCCGGTGCCGAAGTCATCGAGCGAGAACTTGCAGCCGCGCGCCTTGAGCTCCCGCATCACGAAGGTCGCGTTCGAGAGGTTGGTGACCGCCGCGGTCTCAGTGATCTCGAAGCACAGCGCCTGGGCCAGGGTCGCGTCCCCCACCTGCTGCAGCACGAAATCGATGAACGACTGCTCGTTGAGCGAGGTGCCCGACAGATTCACTGCGAGCAGCGGCAGCTCCCCGCGCGCGGCCCAACCCTTGAGGCGCTCCATCGCCCGCTCCACCACCCAGCGGTCGATCACCGACATGACGTTGTAGCGCTCTGCCGCCGGGATGAACTCCCCCGGCGATACCAGCCGCCCGTCGTCATCGCGCAGCCGCACCGTCAGCTCGTGAAATGCCGTCGCCCCCGCACGTCCAATCGGGCGGATGGGTTGGAAGTAGAGCTCCAGGCGATTCTCTTCCGCGGCCCGCGTCACTCGGGCCACCCAATGCATCTCGCGATGGCGGGGATGGGAGATCCCGTCCGACTCATAGAGGTGCACGCGGTTGCGGCCCTCGTCCTTGGCTGCATAGCAGGCGATGTCGGCAGCGCTCATCACGTTGGCGACACTCTCCGTCTCCGCTGTGATCCGGACGACGCCAACACTCGCGCCCACCGAGAGAGTCGCCGCCCCCCAGATGAAACGGTAGTCGCGGATGGCTTGCCGAACGCCCTCGGCGATACGTGTGGACTGCTCGACGGTACAGCCTTCCAGCAGCACCCCGAACTCATCCCCGCCCAGCCGTGCGATCGTATCAGAGGCCCGTACCCGCGACTGCAGCAGCCCGGTGATGTCCCGCAGCAGCCGGTCGCCTGCCTGGTGGCCGCAGGTGTCGTTCACCACTTTGAACTGATCGAGGTCGATATAGAGGAGTGCGTAGGTGCCCTCGCCGCGCTGCGCACTCAGCACGGCCGCGTGCAGCCGGTTGTCGAACTCGCGCCGGTTGATGAGCCCGGTGAGCGCATCGTGGCTCGCCTGGTAGGACAGCGCGCGCTTCAGGCGCCGCTCCTTGGTCACGTCGTGAAAGACGATGACGGCCCCGATCACCCTGCCCTGGCGGTCGCAGATCGGCGCGGCGGATTCCTGGATGGCGACTTCGTGGCCCGCACGGGTGATGAGCACCGAGTGGTCGGCCGGCGCGGTCGTCTCGGCGCCACCCAACACACACAGCAGAGGATTCTCGATCGGCTCGCGGGTGATCTCGTTGACGAGGCTCAGAACCTCGCCGATGGGCCTGCCGCGAGCCTCCTCGAGCGTCCAGGCGGTCAAAGTCTCGGCGACGGGATTGATGTATTCAATGCGGCCGTCGGCATCGGTACTGATGACCGCATCGCCGATCGACTGGAGCGTCACTTGCGCCCGCTCCTTCTCGGCGAATACCGCCTGCTCGGCGCGTTTGCGCTCGGTAATGTCTGCAATCGTCCCCTCGTAATGGGTAATTCGGTTGGCCGCGTCCCGCACGGCGCGCGCGTTTTCGAGAATGACGACCTGCTCCCCATCGCGCCGGCGCATGAGAAATTCCGCGTTGCGGATCTCCCCCTCCGATTCCACCCGGCGAATGAACTCGGCCCGATCTGACGGGTTCCAGTAAAGCGTTGCAACGTTTGGCAATGCGTACAGTTCCACAGCGCTGCCGTAGCCCAGGATGGCGACAAAGGCAGGATTGACCGAGCGCAGCCGCCCGTCGCGATCGCTCTGATATACACCCTCGATGATGGTTTCAAAGAGGCCGCGGTACTTCGCCTCACTCGCCCGCAGCGCCTCTTCGCCCAATCGGCGCGCGATGGCGATGCCCGCGATCTGCGCCGCGTGATCCATGATGCGCAGCTCCCGCTGGCCGGGCAGGCCCGAGCTCGAGTGGTAAACGCCGAGCGCTCCGAGCACCCTGCCGTCGGTCGCCTTGATGGGCGTCGACCAGGCTGCGCCCAGGCCCGCCTCGAGCGCGTGCTCGCGCGGTTGCTCCCAGAAGGGGTCTTTGGCGATGTCGGCCACCAGCACCTGCCGCCCGAGATACACCGAGGCGGCGCAGGAGCCATTGCGGATGTCGACGGCGCAGTGCTGGAGCGCCGCGCGCACCTTTTGCGGCAGCCGGGGCGCGACCAGGTAGGAAAACGCCTGACCGTCAGCAGCCAACACGGCGATGGAGCAGACCGTGCCGACACCCACCGACTCGATGAAGCGGGTGATGGAGACCAGGACCTCCGCGAGCGGAGCGCTGCCGGTGAGTTGCTCGAGGACGGCGCGCTCGGCCAACACGACCCGCTCGGTGAGCTCCGACTCCCGGGCCCGGTGGGCGAGCTCGGCGGCCTCATCGGCCATCAGGCGCATGGACTGAACGATGCCGCGCCGCTCGGCATCCATCGCCTCGAATTGCGCGCTCACCAGCTTCAGCAACACCCCGAGGTCCGGCCGCTCCAGCCCGGTCCTCAGGACCGCCTCCTTCAGTATGGCGTGCACCTGTGCATGCAAGTCATCCTGCGCCGGCGCCGCGAAGCCCGGCTCCGCCCGCACCAACGTCGTCGTCGTCGCCGCAAGACTGGGCTCCGCACGCACCAGCGTGGTCGTACCCCCGAGGCCGACCTCCGCCCGCACCAGCGTCGTCGTCGCTGAGGTGCCCGGCGGCGATTCCTCGGCCGGCGTCGCGGCTGTCTGCGGAGTTGACATAACGTGTTATGGCCGGTTGGCCGCCGTCTGGGCCGGGCCCTCTCCCGCGATGACGGGGATCGTGAAGGGCCACACCACTGACTGGTTGGGTGACTGTACGCCCACCGCGGCCGTCAGAACGAAGAGACCCGCCTTGACGGGCCGAATCGTCACCGACCCGAAGATCGGCACGCCGCTCGCCGGCTTGATGGCCGCCAGGGCAGGCCCGTGGCTCACCACCTCGAGCCCGTTCAGGGCACCGAAGACGAGGCGAATCTCATCGAGACCCTGGGCCTGCGGGATGAGCGCATAGTCGATCTCATCCTCCTGGCCGACCTGTGGGCGGTCGCGGATCGAGAATCTCAGCTCGACGGGTGCCTGGGCACTGCTCGATCCCACGGCCTCCACCATGCCCGCCAGAGCCTTGACGGCGGGGTCGACCGGCGGTGCAGCGTATGCCTTGGGCCGGGCGTGAAAGGGCAGGTGGGGCTGCGAGCCGCCCCAATAGCCGCAGCCGGCCAGACAGACCGCGGCCAACCAGGCCCCCCATCGGAAGGCGGAAGTTGTTCTTGGCATCCGCTCGAGTTCCGCGCAAACAGACCGACCCACATTATTACTCGGCGCATCCGTGCGCCTCGGCCCTCCGGGCCGCCCGGCGGAGCCGGGCGTTAAAAATCCGCTCCGACGGGTTTTTTGACAATAGCGCGACCGGGGTGTCTTGCGCACCGGGGGTGGTGAATTTTCGTGAAGAAAGGCGATTTTCGGCGCGGTCCGACCTTGCACCTCACCCCGCGAGCAGGGGCGGCTCGTCGATGGCCGCCAGCTGCTCGCGCAGATCGCCGATGTACCCCTCCCAGTACCGGGCTTCCCCGAACCAGGGAAAGGCCCTGGGGAATGCGGGATCGAGCCACCGATGGCAGACCCAGGCGGCATGGTGCAGCATGCGCAGACTCCTGAGTGGCTCGATGAGCTTGAGCTCCCGGAAATCGAAGTCGGCGAACTGCTGATAGCCCTCGATGAGTGCCGCCCACTGCCCCTGCTGGTCGGCGGGGGGGCCGGAGAGGAGCATCCAGAGGTCCTGGACACGCGGTCCCATGGCGCAATCGTCGAGATCGACGAACACCGGGCCGTGCTCATTCCAGAGCAGATTGCCGAGATGGCAGTCGCCGTGCAGGCGCAGCCGCCCGACCGGACCTGCCTCCTCGAACGCCCGCAGGATGCGCTCGAGCAGCATTCCACTGATGCTCTCGTACCGCTCGACGAGCCCTTGGGGCAGGAGGTCGGCTCCGAGGACTAGCGCCCGGGCCTCGACGCCGAGCCTCTCCACGCCGATCTGCGGCCGGCGCTCGAAGGAGCGGAGTGAGCCGACCTGATGGAGCCTCGCCAGGGAGCGGCCGAGGAGCTGGCGGGCCTCCGGCGCATCCAGCTCCGGCGCCGAGCCCCGAAGGTAGGGAAAAGCCGCGAAGCGGAACTCCCGGTGGCGCAGCAGAGTCTTCCCCGAGATGGCAACCGGTGCCGCGACCGGCAGCTCGGCAGCCGCAAGCTCGGCGGTGAAGCGGTGCTCCTCGAGGATCTGGGCATCGCTCCAGCGCGCCGGGCGATAGAACTTGAGGACCCGCAGGCCCTCGGAGCTGCCGATCTGGTAGACCCGATTCTCATAGCTGTTCAGGGCAAAGAGTCGTCCATCGGGGTCGAGGCCGACCGAGCTGGCGGCATCGAGCACCCGCTCCGGGGACAGTCCCGCAAATGGGGTCTCATTCGGCGATAAAGGCGTCACATTGCCGCTCCGGGTTTTGTTTATCATCGTCGGCTAGCTCTTACCCCTCCCAGCGAGTCATACCGGCATTTTGCATGAATCAGGCCACTATCCTCGTGACCGGCGGCGCCGGCTATATCGGTAGTCACGTCGTGCTTCAGCTTCGCGCCCGGGGCGAACGGGTGGTCGTGCTCGATGACCTGTCGAGGGGCTTTCGCCAGGCGGTGCTCGATACCCCCCTCATCGTCGGTCAGGTCGGCGACCGCGATATGGTGCTCAAAGTATTGCGCGAGCACGGCATCGGCACGGTGATGCACTTTGCCGCCTTCACCATCGTGCCCGAGTCGGTGGCGCAGCCGCTGAAATATTACGGCAACAACACCTGCTCGACGCGCTCGCTGCTGCAGTGCTGCATCGAGGCCGGGGTGAAGAACTTCGTCTTCTCCTCGACGGCAGCGGTGTATGGAATACCGGCGGACGGCATGGCTGCCGAGAGCACACCCACCGCTCCGATCAACCCCTATGGCACTTCGAAGCTGATGTCGGAATGGATGCTGAGAGATGTGTCCGCAGCGTCCGAACTCAGGCATGTCGCTCTCCGGTACTTCAACGTCGCTGGCTCCGATTCCCAGTGTCGCCTCGGACAGGCCACACCGAAGGCGACCCTTCTGGTGAAGGTGGCCTGCGAGGCGGCAGTCGGCAAGCGCGCTAACGTGTCGATTTTCGGTACCGACTATCCGACTCCGGACGGCACGGGAGTACGCGACTACATCCATGTCGAGGACCTGGCGACGGCGCATCTCGATGCGCTCGACTATCTGCGCGCTGGCGGAGACTCGACCGTTCTCAACGTCGGCTACGGACACGGCTACAGCGTCCGGGAAGTGCTCCAGAGTGTTGAGCGGGTGGCCGGCACCCGCCTGAAGATCCTGGAAGAGCCGCGGCGCGCGGGTGACCCGCCCGCCCTGGTGGCGCGCGCCGATCGCATCCGCCAGCAACTCAAATGGAAGCCCCGGCTCGACGATCTCGACACCATCGTGCGCACCTCCCTCGCCTGGGAAAGGCGGTTGCTGAAAGATCCGTGGTAAAGAGCGCCCAAATGCCGACTGGCCAGCCAGTAAGCGGGCCCAAGCCGCGTTGCTCGGCCCTTCCTGGGCCTCGCCCCTACGGGGCCGCCTGCCGGCGTCCAAAATCGCTCCAGGCGATTTTGTGGGCTCGCGAGGTCGTAAGCGCGACTCGGCGCGCTCGCCCAAACGGCCGGAGGCCTGTTTGGGCCAATTGACGATAGAATCACTCTGATGCAGTGGGTTCGCCCCAAGTCCCTGAGCGGCCTGATGCTCTTCGGGCTCGCGCTCCTCGCCCTGCCCCTCCTGGTCGCCATCGTTACGGCCGCCCTGCAGATCCGGACGCTCGCCACCACGGGCCAAAAGATCGTCATCGAGGGCGTCACGGCCGCGCGTGCCAGTCAGCAGCTCTTCAGCCAGATCGCATCCCTCGAGAGGACGGCGCGCCTCTACGAGGTTCTCAACGACCCCAAGCTCCTGGAATCCTACGAGCAGGAAGATGAAGCCTTCTCCGGCACGCGGACGAAGCTGTACATGGACGCGACTGGGGCAACACGTCAGACGCTTGCCGAGCTCGCTGCGGTACAAAGAGGCATCCGAGCCGCAGTGCTGACCACGCCAGCGAGCGCGCAAGCGGCGGATGCCGCCGGCCTCTCCAGGCAGTTCTCAACGCTGAGCGGCCTGGCCGACAAAGTGGCTGAGCAGAGTAACGAGCAGATCGACGCCGAGGTCGCCTCGCTCCAACGCCAGACCGATCGCGCGCGGGCACGGCTGTTCTGGCAGGCCGCGCTGCTCCTGCCGCTCACCTTGATTGCCATCCTCACGCTGACGCTGGTCGTCGGCCGTCCGTTGCGGCACATCGACCGCGTGATCAACGACATCGGCCACGGCAACATCAGCAATCCGATCAGCGTCCGAGGTCCTCATGACCTCGAGCGCCTGGGCAAGCAGCTCGAATGGCTGCGCCTGCGGCTGCTCGAGCTCGCGCAGGAGCGCAATCGATTCCTCCGCCACATGTCCCACGAGCTCAAGACTCCCCTCGCCAACATCCGGGAAGGCACGGAGCTGCTCATGGATGGCGCGGTGGGCGAGCTCGACCCGAGTCAGCGGGAGGTCACCGCCATCCTGCGCGACAACGGCATCAAGCTGCAGCGGATGATCGAGAACCTCCTCTCCTTCAGCGCCTGGCAGACCTCCTCCAGTGTCGGTCTGGAGACGACCGAGTTCCGTCTGCGACCGGTAGTGAAGCAGGTGCTGGAGAACCAGCAGCTCACCCTCCTTTCGCAGCGCGTACGCCTGGACGTGCAGGTGGAGGATGTGACGCTCGTCGCTGATCGCAGCAAAATCCGCCTGATTCTCGAGAATCTGGTATCGAATGCCGTCAAATATTCCCCAAAGGGGGGCACCATTCACATCAAAGCGGCCACCGCCGCCAACTCGCTCACCATCGATGTCGCCGACAATGGCCCCGGCATCCCCAAGGAAGAGCGCGACCACGTATTCGAGGCCTTCTATACCGGCCGCGCGGCCCGCACGACGGCCGTCAAAGGCACGGGAATCGGGCTATCCGTGGTGCTCGAGTTCGTCGCCGCACACGGCGGCACCGTCGAGATCATCGATGGGGAATATCCGGGGGCGCATTTCCGCATCCGGATGCCGATCACGTTCGCCCGCGGCGGCCAGCCGAGCGATACCCCTCAGCGTAGAGCGCAGGCCGCCCATGCGGCGTAGCCGACCGGAAATCCCAGCCCCGCAGAGGGCTGCGGGCATCGGAGCCGCGCGCGGCCTCGCCGCGGCGCTGGCTCTGGGGGCGGCGCTCCTCGCGAGTGCCTGTTCCACCGCCTTGTTTGCGCAGAAGCCCGTGTCGACCCCGAAGCCCGTCATCGATCACAAGGCGGTCTCCTCCGAAGTGCTGGCCGATGACTTCACCATACTCGAGAAGCTGCTCGCCTCCCCTCCGGCGCAGCAGATGCAGATCGTCGGCTCGGCGGAGCAGGACTTCCAGGCGACCCCAACCCCGAGCAAGAAGCTCCGCCTGGCGCTGGTCCTTGGCACCCCCGATCAGGCCGGCGCCGACCTGCCACGGGCGCAGCAAATGCTGCAGGAGCTCTCGGACGGCCCCCATTCCTCCCTCCTACCCGGAGAGCGCTCGCTCGTCACCCTGCAACTGAAGCAAATTGGCGACTATTTGACGTTGGAGGCGGAAAACCGCACCCTCCAGGCTGACGCCACCCGGGCCGACCAGCTCGCGGCTCTCAAGCGCCGCCTCGATGGCGCCGCTGGGGAAAATGCGAAGCTCAAAAAGCAGCTCGAGGAAGCGAAAGCCAAGCTGGCAGCCATCGCCAACATCGAAAAGTCGCTCAACGAGCGCAAACCTGGCAACGAGGGACGACCCAAGTGACTCTGACCCCTGCTGGCAGCGTACTGCCCGAGCGCAAGATGACTACTCCCCCGAGCACCCTTAGTCAGTCCGGGCGGCGCAAGGCCCGTATTCTCGTCGTCGATGACGACCCCGGGCTTCTGCGACTGCTGACTATCCGCCTGCGCGCGGAAAGCTACGATGTCGAGGCCGTGGAGAGCGGCGCGCAGGCGCTGGCCGCCTCGAGCCGCTTCCGTCCGGATCTGGTCATCACCGATCTCAAGATGGATCAGATGGATGGCATCGGCCTGCTCAAAGAGCTGCAGAACCGCTGGCCGGGGCTGAAGGTCATCATCCTCACCGCTCACGGCACCATTCCGGATGCGGTGCAGGCGACGCAGATGGGCGCTTTCGGCTTTCTGACCAAGCCGGTGGACAAGCAGGAGCTTCTCGATCAGGTACAGAAGGCACTGCGCATCTCGGGCTTCGGTGCCTCGGATGAGGACTGGCGCTCCGAGATCGTCACCCGCAGTGCCGTCATGGAGGAGAAGCTCGCCCAGGCCCACATGGTCGCCGGCACCGACGCGCGCGTGCTCATCACCGGTGAGAGCGGCACGGGCAAGGAATTGCTGGCCCGAGCCATTCACCTGGCCAGCCCCCGGCGCAACAAGCCTTTTGTCGCCATCAACTGCAGCGCCATGGCGGAAAACCTCCTCGAGTCCGAGCTCTTCGGCCACGAGAAGGGCTCCTTCACCGGGGCGACGCGCGCTCACCGCGGGCTCTTCATGGCCGCAGACGGTGGCACCCTGATGCTCGATGAGATCGGCGACATGCCGATGCGCCTGCAGGTGAAGCTGCTGCGGGTGCTGCAGGAGAACGTCATCCGCCCCGTGGGCAGCACGGATGCGCTTCCGGTCAACGTACGCGTCATCTCGGCCACGCACCGCGACCTGCAGCAGCTGATGACACAGGGGCAGTTCCGCGAGGACCTCTATTACCGTCTCAACGTGGTGCACATCGAGATGCCCCCGTTGAATCGCCGCCGCGAGGACATTCCGCTGCTGGTCGCCCACTTCCTTGCCACGATCGCCAGAGAGACCGCCCAGCGCAAGATCTACGCCCCCGAGGCGGTCGAGCTGCTGGCTACCGCCGACTGGCCCGGCAACATCCGCCAGCTGCAGAACGTGGTGCGTCAAAACGTCGCGCTGTCCCAGACGCCGATCATTCCCGTGGAGCTGGTACAGCAGTCGCTCGGCGGCTCCCCGGGGCGCCTACCCTCCTTCGATGAGGCGCGGGATGAGTTCACCCGCAGCTACCTGTCACAGATCCTGCAGATCACCGGTGGTAATGTGAGCCAGGCCGCACGGCTGGCAAAGCGCAACAGGACGGATTTCTATAAGCTCCTGGCGCGGCATCAGCTGACCCCGGAAGAGTTCAAGCAGAGGTAGGTGGGCTCGACCCCGCGGGTCGCTGAGGCTGCGAGGAGCGGCCATGCCTCCCCATGCGCATGAGAGCCACACGCGCGCCAGGACCGAGCTGATCCGTCCCGAGCAGAGACCATGATCGAATTGAAGGTGCTGATCGTCGTGTTGGGGTTGAGCGTGATTGTCTTCGCGCTCGCCAAACCGGTGGCGCTGCAATTCAGCGCCGAGGCCGATTTCAAGCGCCGGCGCAATGTGTGGATGGCGCTCACGGTCGTGGCTTTTCTGAGTCCGAACATCTGGCTGTTCGCACTGCTCGCAGCGCCCGTGTTGTACTGGGGAGGAAGAAAAGATTCCAACCCGTTGGCGTTCTATCTGCTTTTACTGATGATCATTCCACCGGTTTCCCGCCAAATCCCGACCATTGGAATCAAACAGCTCTTCGACATCGACATATACAGATTGCTGTCATTCTGTGTTCTCATACCGGCAGCCTGGCGACTGCAAAAGTCTCCGGATCCGGACCGGATCAGGGGCTTGCGCGGCACCGATCTCCTGCTGCTTGGCTATGGGGCACTCCAGGCGGTGCTGTTCGTCTCTCCTGACCCCGCTCAGTCCCACGGCATCCTCCATAATTCCTTTACCAATACACTGCGAACCGCCTTCCTCTTCTACATCGACGTCTATGTCCTCTACTACGTAGCGACCCGCGGAGGGAAGACGCGTGGCGCCATCAGGGAGGCGCTGGCAGCGTTCGTACTCTCCTGCGCACTGATGGCCACGGTCGCGGTGTTCGAATCCACGAGACACTGGCTCCTGTATACCGACTTCTTCGCGCGCTGGGGCGGTGACCAACTGCGCACCGAGTACTACTCCCGCGCGGGACTGCTTCGCGCCGAGGCTTCCTCCGGACAGCCTCTCGCCCTCGGTTTCCTGCTCACCGTCGCGCTCGGTTTCTGGCTGTATCTTCGCTCTCGCATCACGGGGCTGACGGTCCGCAAAATGGCGGTGACGCTCGTGCTTCTGGCGGGCCTTTTCGTTTCCTTCTCCCGCGGCCCCTGGCTCGCAGCGCTGGTGATCTTCCTGGCGTATTCCTCCTTCGGAGGAGCCGGCAGAGCATCCGGTCTGATGAAGGCAGGCATGGTCATTCTGCTCCTCGGTGGCCTCGTGCTCCTGTCTCCCTTCGGCACAAAACTGCGCGCGGCTCTGCCGTTCAGCGATCCCAATTCAGCGGCTCAGGCCTCTCTCATGTACCGCAAGGAGCTGCTCGACCGATCGTGGCAGATCATCCAGGCTCACCCGCTTCTCGGGGATCAGCTCGCGCTTTCCGATATGCAGGACCTGCGCCAGGGCGAGGGTATCATCGACGTGGTCAATACCTATCTGGGTGTCGCCCTGTTCTACGGCGCCACCGGCACCGTCCTCTTCGTGACGTTTCAGCTCCTACCGCTCTACAGAACGCGTCGCGCCCTACGGCGACTGTCACCATCCGATTCGGACGATACCCTCCTTGCGATAGCCCTGGCTGCAACGGTCATCGGCACCATCATTCTGTTGGCTGACTCCAGTTTCCGCTCCGCGCCGAAGTGCATATTCTATGTGCTCATTGCAACCGCGGAGGCACATTTGGCAGTACTCTATTCGATGAAAATGCGGGCCGTTTCCGGAACGGAAATGCAGCGCAAATCCTCCATCGCGGTGCCAGAGAGCCTCTAGTGAGATTCCTGGTCCATTGTTCCGGTTCTGCCCGGCGTCCTCCACTTCGCGTACATGCTCAAACAACAAATTACGAAATATGTGCTGATCGTCGGCGCAATGAAAGCCGGCACGACGACATTGTTCCGGTATCTGGAGCAGCACCCGGCGATCTGCCCTTCCAGGCCGAAAGAGGTGAGCTTCTTCGCCTTTGACGCGCTTTGGAACAAGGGGCTCGACTGGTACCGGGATTGCTTCGAGTTCGATGCCGCCCGCCACGTCTGGGCACTCGAGGGTTCCACCGACTACACGAAACGTCCGCATTGCGACGGTGTCATCGATCGGCTGCGCTCACTTCCCGGCGTGGAGTACCGCATCGTCTATATCATGCGAAACCCACTGCGTCGCATCACGTCGCATGCGTATCATGTCGACCGCACGCGGCAGGAAATCGGCCAAATAATGATCGAACGGGAAGACCTCTCCCTGGATGGGGGAATTTCCGACGTTTGGATCGACATCTCCCGCTATGCCTACCAGATCCGGCCCTATGTGGAGGCTTTCGGCCGGGATCGCGTATTCCTCACGACGTTGGAACAACTCGAGGCCGATCCGCAGGCCGTGGTTTCCCGAGTGTTCGCATTCCTGGACCTCCCGCCGCACCCGATCGACGTCTCCCGCCGCTTCAACCAAAAACGTGCCGCGACGAGCCCGGTGGCGCTATGGACGCGCGCCAGCGGATTCGCCCCCTTCAAGTTGCTCTATCGCGCCGTCACGCCACCGAAACTGAGGGCGCCTCTGAAGCGCCTCTTTTCCAGGAAGCGCTCCGGCTTCGGGCGCTTCACCCTGAATGCCGAGGAAGAAGCATACATTCTCCGCGAGCTGCGCGAGGATCTCACCAGGCTTTCGAACGAGTACGGCATCGATGTCGAGCGGCTCTGGGGAATCAACCTCAACTGAGACCTGCTCCTGCCCAAGCTCCGTGCGGGACGACCCGCACGCCCTTAGGAACCGCGCTCAATGTCGAGATTCAAGCTCTTCAACGTCAGGGGCGACCTGTTCGCCACCGGGGTCCAGTTTTCCGCGCAGACGGGCATCAAGCTCATCAGCAGCCTGATCCTGACCCGGATTCTCGCGCCCTCTGCCTACGGGACGATCGCGATCCTGATATCGGTCGTAGCCATCTTCGTGTTGTTGTCCGATATTGGATTTTCCGCGTGCATAGTCCGCTCTACCAGGGGAGAAGAGCCCAGCTATCTCAACACCGCGTGGACGATGCGGCTCGTGCGCGCCGCCATCAATGCATCGATCTTGTTTCTGGCTGCGCCTCTCATCGCCAAGCTCTATCACGCACCGATCCTGACGGCCCCGTTCCGCGTCATGTCTCTGTGGTTCGTGATCGACGGATTCGAGTCCACGGCCTTTCCCCTGGCGATCCGACGCAGGAATTCGCGAATCTACAGCTATTCCGAGCTCCTCGGATCCTTTACGTCCACGATATTTTCCCTGGTGTATTGCTACATTTCCCGGGACTTCTGGGGCATGCTCTACGGCGTGCTGGTGAACCGGCTGGTCGTCGTCATCATGAGCCATCGATTCTATCGGGAGCTCAGGCCGAGAATTCAATGGGACTGGGCGTCGGCCAGGGAGATCTTCGAGTTCACGCGCGTCGTCATGCCTTCGAGCATACTCACGCTCTTCCTGAACCAATTCGACAAGGCCATATTCCTGCGGCTCTTCGACTTCAGGCTCCTCGGTATCTACAGCCTCGCGTACAACATCATCACTCCCGTCGAGTCTCTCATCGACAGGGCGAGCCAAGTGGTGCTCTACCCGCGCTGCGCGCATAACTTCCGCACCGACCGGCATTCGTTCTCCCTGAAGTACTACCTCGAGAACACCAAGCTCTTCATCGCCACGTT
>DASUHA010000058.1:0-109067 GCA_036273735.1 Steroidobacteraceae bacterium
CAGGTAAATGGGCACTGCGGCCATCGGATCGAGCAGCCGGCCGGCGGCAAGCTCCGGAGCCGCGAGTCGCGCGACCTCCGCAGCTCTCGGCAGGAGCCGCTCGGCACCGGCGCGCACGGTAACGCCAGCGAGATTCTTCAAAGCGGGATAGGCGGCAAAGCCACGTCCCACGCCGATGGCTCCCGGCCAGCCGGACGGTAGCTGGACCTTGAGCGGAGCGCCGACCCGTTCCGGGGTACGGGCTGCGGCGAGCCCCTCACCGTCGCGCTCGAAGCACGCCCAGTAGACCTCCTGCATACGCGCATCGTTGCAGACGATCGTGCGCGTAACGCTGGCGTCTTCATCGAAAGCACGTTGCGCGACGGCGCGCAGGTCCGACACCGGCACCACCCCGAGGCCCGCGCCGAAGGCGAGTCCCTGGGTCACGCTCGCCGCGAGCCGTACTCCCGTGAACGAGCCCGGGCCCCGGCCGAAGGCAATCGCGTCGAGCTCGCGCAGGGTGAGACCTGCTTCCCCAAGGAGCTCTTCGATCATGGGCAGGATACGCTCGGCGTGACCGCGTGCGAGCTCCACCTCCCGTGTCAGCAGCGGCTCGCCCAAAAGCAGCGCCGCCGAGCAGGACTCCGTGGAAGTATCGAGCGCCAGCAGCCTCACGGACCGGCATCCGTTCGCGGCCGGGCTATTTCCGGCACCGAGTGGCGCTGGAGGAAGTCGAGCGCCGCCTGCCGATCACGCGTCACGCTCATCGGCGGCAACGCCCGCAGGAATACCTTGCCGTAGCTGCGTCCAGTCAATCGCGGATCGCAGATGGCGACCGCGCCAAAATCGTCCTCGCTGCGGATGAGGCGCCCTACACCCTGCTTGAGCGCCAGAGCTGCTTCGGGGAGCTGGTACTCGCGGAAGGCGCTCCGGCCAGTCGCCTCGAGATGCTCCACCCGGGCGCGCACCAGCGGATCATCCGGGGACGCAAACGGCAGCTTCTCGATCACCACGAGCCGCAGGGCGCTGCCCTTGACGTCGACACCCTCCCAAAAGCTCGCGGTGCCGAGCAGTACGGCACTTCCGTCCTCGCGAAATTGCCGCAGCAGTTGCTCGCGCGGTCCCTCTCCCTGCACCAGCAGACGATAGCTCGTAGCGTCGAGAAAGCTCTCCCGCCACAGCGAGGCCGCTGCAGCGAGCGCCCGATGACTGGTAAAAAGGACGAACGCGCCGCCGCCCGATGCCTCGATGAGCTCCCGCGCCACCTGCATCACGGCCGGCAGAAACTCCGGAGATGTCGGCAGCGGCATGCCCTGCGGCAGATAAAGGAGACTCTGGCGCGGAAAATCGAAAGGGCTGTCGATCTTCAGCGTCGCGCAGCCATCGAGGCCCAGTCGGCCGGTGAAGGGACCGAAGTCCTCCCCGAGCGACAGGGTCGCCGAGGTGAACACCCAGGAGCAGGGATGCGCCTCGATGAGCGCATGGAAGCGCGCCGCAATGTCGAACGGCAACAGGCTCAGCGCGAACGCGCGCGCCGTCACCTCCAGGGAGCGGGCGCCCTCGATCTCATCGATTGCCGCGATCCGCTCGAGGCTCGCGGCCAGCTCGCCGGCGCGATCACCCAACGCCGCGGCCGCCGTCTCTTCGCCGGCCGCGCGCAGTGCGTGAGCGAAGACCGTCACTGCGCGAGTCAGGTCGGCGACCGCCACGGCGATGGGTGAGCCGGCATCGGTCCAGGCGATGCGGCCGGCGCTGCCGGGGAGCACGCCGCAGAGCAGCCCGACAGTGAATCGGACGTCCCGCAGCGCTGACAGCGCACGCTGGTGAGCCTCGGGCGTGAGGGCCTTCGGGCGCGCGAGCTCCATCTGCGCATCTTCCAACAGGTTGTCGATGCGCCGGCTGCTCACGTGTGCGCCGAAGAACTGCGCGGCGAGATCGGGAATCTGGTGCGCCTCGTCGAGGATGATGCCATCGGCTGCGCCCAGCAGGTCACCGAAGCCGTCCTCCTTGAGGGCGAGATCCGCAAGCAGCAGGTGATGATTGACGATCACGATGTCGGCATCGAGCGCCTGGCGGCGCGCGAGCGCGACATGACAGCCCGAAAGGTGCGGGCAGCGGGTGCCGAGGCAATTGTCGCGCGTGGAAGTGACCTGCGCCCAGATGGGATGCGAGTCCGAGAGCCCGGCGACTTCCGCAAGGTCGCCGCTGCGCGTGATGCGCGCCCAACTTCGAACCCGTTCGAGCATGCTTTCCCTCGTCCGCTCGCCGGCCTGCCCGGCGGCCTGCTCGAGGCGGTGACGGCAGAGATAATTGGCACGGCCCTTGAGCAGAGCGACCTTCGCGGGACGTCCGAGCGCCGCGCCGACGAGGGGCAGGTCCTTGGCATAGAGTTGGTCCTGAAGGGTCCGTGTGCCCGTCGAGACGAGCACACGTGCACCGCAGAGCAGTGCAGGTACGAGATATGCGAAGGTCTTGCCGGTACCGGTTCCCGCCTCGACCGTCAGGATCTCCCGCCGCGCCAGCGCGGCGGCGACCCGCTCGGCCATGTGGACCTGTTGACGGCGGACGTTGAAGCCCGGCAGCGCCCGCTGCAGAGGTCCTCCCTCCCCGAAGATGTCCTCGAGCTCCAACATACTGCGATGATATGACCCCGTTGCGGCGCGCGCAGGTGCCTGAATTTCCTGCAAGACTCCGTCTTGTGCGATTATGGAACAGAAAGGGGTCTTTTATCGTACTTTATGAGGAGGCACGGGACCCGGGGCATATACTGGTCCGCTCTACACCACGTGCGGTGAACGGCTTCGGTGAAGGCCGGGCCGCATATGACAAGAGGAACCGAGGATGGCCACTGCTGCACCCCTGCTGATTCCGCTGTCCCAACTCTCCCGCGCGGTTTCCGAGTGGGTGGATTCGGTGCGCGCTCTGACTCAGCCCGCCGGGGTGCACTGGTGTGAGGGAACGGAGGCGGAGTTCAACGAGCTCACCTCGAAGCTCGTGCGCGACGGCGAGCTCCTGAAGCTCAACGCGGAGCACTTCCCTGGCTGCCACCTCTACCGCTCGACCCCGAACGATGTCGCGCGCGTCGAGCATCTGACCTACATCTGCACGCGATCCAAGGACGACGCCGGACCCAACAACCACTGGATGGATCCGGTACAGGCTCACGCCAAGATGCGGGAGCTTTTCTCCGGTTGCATGCGCGGCAGGACGCTCTACGTCATTCCGTACTGCATGGGTCCGATCGACTCGCCTCTCTCACGCTGCGGCGTGGAGATCACCGACAGCGCCTACGTGGCGATCAACATGATGATCATGACCCGTGCCGGACGGGCGGCGCTGGACCGCATTGCAAAGGACGGCAAGTTCGTCCGCGGCCTGCATTCGATCGGCGAGCTCGATCCCAACCGGCGCTTCATCATGCATTTTCCGGAGGAGCTGGCGATCGAGAGCTTCGGCTCCGGCTACGGCGGCAATGCCCTTCTCGGCAAGAAGTGCCATGCGCTGCGCATTGCGAGCTGGCAGGCCCGCTCCGAGGGCTGGCTCGCCGAGCACATGCTCATCGTCGGTCTGCAGAGCCCCAAGGGCGACACGCACTACATCGCGTGCGCCTTCCCTTCCGCCTGCGGCAAAACCAACCTCGCCATGCTGATCCCGCCGGGATCGCTTCCGGGCTGGAAAGTATTCACGGTAGGCGATGACATCGCCTGGCTCCATCCGGGCGCCGACGGGCGGCTCTGGGCCATCAATCCGGAGGCGGGCTATTTCGGCGTCGTACCCGGGACCAACCCGGAGACGAATCGCAACGCATATGAGATGATCCGGCGCGATACGCTCTTCACCAACGTCGCGCTCACCGCAGACAACCAGCCATGGTGGGAAGGCCTGTCGGCCGGCGTGCCGGTCACTGACTGGCAGGGCCGGCCCTATGACCCTTCCAGAGGACCCGCCGCACATCCCAACTCGCGCTTCACGGTGTCGGCCAAGCGCAATCCGAGCTACTCGCCGCACGCGGAGGACGCGCGTGGCGTGCCGATCTCGGCGCTCGTTTTCGGTGGCCGGCGGCGCGAAGTGGCGCCACTCGTCTACGAGGCGCGCGATTGGCAACACGGCGTGCTGGTCGGGGCTTCCGTCGCCTCGGAGACCACGGCGGCGGCTGTGGGCCAGGTCGGTGTCGTACGCCGGGACCCGATGGCCATGCAGCCCTTCTGCGGCTACAACTTTGCCGACTACTGGCGGCACTGGCTCAGCGTCGGCGCGAAGCTCTCGCAGGCGCCGAAGATATTCCACGTCAACTGGTTCCGGCGCGACGCCCAGGGCAAGTTCCTCTGGCCGGGCTACGGCGAGAATCTGCGCGTGCTCGCTTGGATGCTCGATCGCTGCAGCGGCAGAGTCGGCGCCGAGGAGTCAGGCATAGGCCTGCTGCCACGGCCCGCGGATCTGAACATGCAGGGATTGCGCCTCGGCGAGGAGTCGCTGCGTGCGCTCCTGTCGGTGGATTCGACGCTCTGGCGCAAGGAGCTCGCGGACATCCGTGCGTACCTCGAGAAGTATGGATCGCGGCTGCCGCCCGAGCTGCTCGCGGAGCTGAAGGCGACGGAGAGCCGACTCTAAACCGTCTCGCAGGTGAAGCGGATGGTCTGAGCGGAATCCGGTTCCGGCAGCCGGCCGAGGCCAATCATCCCCTCACCTTTCAATTGCAGGCTGTCGCGGCGCACGAAGGACTCCTCTCCACCCGTGCTCTGCACGAAAGTGCCGTTCGTGCTCTGATCGATCAGCACCATCTTGTTGCGGGTGAGCTCGATGCGCGCATGCAGCCGCGAGATGAGATTCCCTTTCACTACCAGGTCGTTGTCTTCTGCGCGGCCAATGGTGACGCTCGGACGCTGGTCATCGACGACAACTTCCTGGTCGAGCCAGCGCAGCCGCAGGCGCGCAGCCGCCTGCCGCCCCTTGAGGGCGATCGCAGGCACCATGCTGGTGACGTCTTCCGTCTGCCACAGCACCTCGTAGAGCGGAACCTCGTTGCCCTGCCCCTTGATGGGCGCAGTGTCGATCAGCCTGCAATTTGCCCGCCATTCCGGCGACAGATGCTCGATGGTGGCCGCCGTCGTAATGATCTGCCCGGCCTTGGCCTGGCTGGTCATGCGATTGGCCGTATGCACCGTGGAGCCGAAGACGTCCCGGCTCTCGAGCACCACCGGCCCGAAATGGCAGCCGATGCGGATGGCCACCGGCTGACTGTCGACCTTGAGCTGGGCATGAGTCGAGATCTGCTGCTGCATCTGTGCTGCAGCGTTCAAGGCCTCGTCTGCACTCGGGAAGCTCGCCATGACCTCATCGCCCATGGTCTTGATGACCGTGCCATGGCGCTGTTCGGTAGCACCTCGCATGACATCGATGCAGATGGAGACCATATCGCGCGCGCGCAGGTCCCCCATCAGCTCATAGAGCCGCGTCGAGCCGACGACGTCGGCAAACAGTATGGCGAGTTCGATGTCCTTGCCCATGTCAGAGTGCGTGCGCAGCCGCTCCGCCCACCCTTGCAAGCCCCCGGACGGCAAGGTGGAAGACGTTAAAGTGGGGATGATACCAGAGAGACTTCCCGCCGCTACCGATTAGCCGGAGCTGCCGCCTGCCGGACTCGCCGTCTGCCAGCCAGCCGCGCCTCTCGCGCTGCAGCGCCCGCCAGCCGCAGCAGCTCGGGACCGGCACCCGGCGCCCTCGCTCCTTCGCTGAGCGCCCGGCGATAATCCCGCGCCCCCGGCTCCCCGGCATAGAGGCCCAGCAGGTGACGCGTGATCGTCGACAGGCGATCGCCCTGCGCGAGTTGCCTTTGCGCGTACCTCGCCATCCTCTCGAGCAGCGCCTCGCGGCTCGGCGGCTCGAAATGCTCCGCGCCACCGAGGGTGTGCTGCAGCTCGCTCAGGACGAACGGCCGGTGATAGGCCTCGCGGCCGAGCATCACACCATCGGACCAGGTGAGCCCCTCGAGCACGCTCTGCGCAGTTCTGAACCCGCCGTTGACGATCACCGGCAGACCGACGAACTCCCGCCTGAGTCTGCGCACGACATCGTAGCGAAGCGGCGGCACCTCGCGGTTGTCCTTCGGCGACAGTCCTCCCAACACCGCCTTGCGCGCATGCACGATCGCAACCTCGCAGCCGGCGGCGCGCACCTGACTCACGAACCCGTGCAGGGCCTCGAAATCCGAGTCGTCGAACCTCGACATGGCGCCGCGAGTCTGCTCGCCGGTACCGCTCACCACCCCGATGCGCATCTTCACCGTCACCGGAATGGCGACCGCCGCGCGCATTGCCGCAACACACGCCGCGACCCGAGCGGGCTCCCGCATGAGACATGCACCGAATGCGCCGCTCGCAACCCGGTCACTGGGGCATCCGCAGTTGAGATTGATCTCGTCATATCCCGCCTGCTCGCCCGCTCTCGCGGCAACCGCGAGCTCCTGCGGATCGCTCCCTCCGAGCTGCAGCGCCACGGGATGCTCCTCCGGATCGAAGGCAAGGAGGCGGCGCGCGTCGCCGCGAACGATCGCCGCCGAAGTGATCATTTCCGTATAAAGCAGTACCCCCGGAGAGAAGCCGCGCAGGAAATACCTGCAGTGGCGATCGGTCCAGTCCATCATGGGGGCCACGCTTATTTTTCTATTTATTTCCAATCACTTATCCAATATTCATCAAAAATATATTAGCGTATTTCCGCGGGATTTCTGCGAATTTATCAGACTGCAGCCGCTCCGCTATTTCGGAGAGTGCGTCGAGCTCGAGATGTATATACAATTCGTAGATGCGGTTCGAGTGGGACGAGCCTAAACGGTTGCAGAACCCTTAAAGACCACCACATCGACTTCGTCGATGCGCGGAAGGTTTTTGCTGGTCCGACGTTCACGTTCGAGGATGACCGCTTCCGATACGATGAACAGCGATTCATCACGCTCGGCCTGCTACACGGAGTCCCCGTATCCATCGCACATACTGAGACGGGAGACGTCATACGCCCTATCTCATTCAGACGAGCAACGATACATGAAACGACCATCCTCTTCGAAAAGATCGCGGACCAACTTCCGTCGACTCCGGTCCAGGAAGGACGAGGACATCCTCCTCACGCCGGAGCACCCCGAAGCAAGCGTAAAGCACATCATGCGCGGCGTCGTTCGAAACGGCCTAAAGGCCGTTCCACCTAAGACGTCGGTCTCGCTTCGCGTGGACGCCGACGTACTGGAGTGGTTCAAAGCCCAGGGGGCTGGGTATCAGACTCGGATCAATGCTGTCCTTCGCGCTTACCGGGATGCTGCGGGGCGCTAAGTCCTCACTCAACCGCGTGGATATGAGCGGCAACTAACGACCCGGAGCGGCCTCTCGCGATTTCAAATACCGGACATCCAGAATACGCGAAGCGGACGCTGGCCGAAGCACCGAGTTAGATGGATTTGCGCGAACCGCAAATTCTGCTTTCATTCATGCTGCGCCAAAAACAGAAGTCCCAGCACGCACAGCACGGCGAAGCGGAACGCGGATTCCTGGCCGTTCCAGGTATGCGATTGCCACATGAGGAAGTACTCTCCCCCGACACCCTCAAACCCCCCTAGCCACAGTAACACACCGAGCGCGAGTGCAATGACCCCGACCGCCTTCGCCCGTGAGAATTTCTCGCGATCATCTCTGGCAGCGAGCATCCTGAAAACCTCGATCCCCGAAAGCAAGCCCGCTAAGAGCTCCACGGCAATGATGCCGAGATAGACAGCATGATACAGCGGCTCCCAGTGTAGCGACCGCCAGAGCAGCGGGTTACCAGGAAACGTGGTATCCATATCGAGTACGTGCTGCACGAACTGGAAGTTCGCGCCGTAGTCCATGACGTTGTTGATTCCGACCAGACTGATCCACACGCACACGGACGCCATGAGAGCAATCTTGCTTCGTCGTAGCGCCTTCGAGAGTTGCTGGTTTATTTCTGCGTTCACGGGTCGCACCGCCTGGGTTACGTGCAATAGAGTCCACCGTTGACGTGGATCGCCTACCCGGTCATGTAGTCGCCGGACGTCCTGCGCCGAGCATACCGGCTTCAACGGCTGCGGTCCCTCGGACTTCCGTGCGCTGTGCATGGCTCCTCAGTCGTATCTTATCCGACCAGTCCCAGCGTCCGCTTGAAGGAGAGTGGCGCAGTGATGCAGAGCGGCAGCTCATGGCCGATTAGCGCCGTGAGCAACCTGAGTGCGTCGACTGCGTGCGCGACGGCACCCATGCCCGTTGAGGTCAGCTCAACAGCGGGTGTTCCGGTGGGAGATGCGCATACCACGAAGCCAGTCTATGGCGGACTGTTTTCTCGCCTACCTGGTCTTCCGGCATCGGCGTGATCATCTTGTCATGAACGAGTAGTCGGTACACGTAGAGCGCTTTGTCGCTGGCCGAATCAGTCGGCTCGAACCGGACGGCTCCACGACCTTCGGCGTAGCGAATCCCGGCACGCAACGCTGCCTTGAAAAATTCCGCTTCCTGTTTTGATTTCACCGCGACAGCATAGCGCACGCGAACGGCCCCTTCCGGGCAAATCGAGCTGAGCCTCAAATGGCGGCTCCTGGCCGCGTCCTGCCGGTCAGCGGCCAAGGGGCTCATCCAGCCCGAACCGGTCCTCCGTCACTAACCGCTCTCGAGAGCCGCGCCCACGCATCAGTTACCGGCGCCAGCAAGGTCACGTGATAAACTGAGCCCGCGATACACTGTGACCCAAACCAATTCAATGAAGGGGGCTACTGTGACAACGCGGGATATCTACGGTTTGGCAGTCCGACTTGGCGGACTTGCGTGCTGGGTCTTCGCTCTGTTTGCCCTTATCCACGTCCTAGCATTGGCCATCGGCGTACCGTTGCCTTCCAAATATCCGCTCAAGGTTGACGTGCTCATTGGACTGGGCTGGCTAATTACAGGTCTAATACTGACAATCGCAGCAGATCCGATTACCGCACTCGTCTATCGCCAGGAGCGGCTGAATCGTGCAGAGTAGATCCTGTCAACACTGCCAATTCGACATTTACATGGCACGCGCGGCAGGACCATCGCTTACAAGGCTGGAAATCCGGGCACGACCCTTTTGAGACAATTCGTCAGCTACAAAGCGGTTATTCTCGATTGTTAAAGCCCTCACTCGCTGATCTACCCAAACGCACGCGTGAACAGCTCATCAAGCGCGACTATGATTGCATCACCGTCCACGGCAAGCGACCCGACACGCTCGCCCAAATGCTCGTTAGCAGCCGAAGCAATTTCCATAGGGTGTAATACGATCGCGACACCTTTGACCTTGAAGGTCGGATTGAGGCGCGGATTGGGCATCTCCCGGATGCTCGGCTTTCCGCACCAGCTGAATCACGACGCGGCGACGAGGGTGCGTGAAAACACCGCGTGAGCCGCCGATCTGCCCAGCCAGGAACCTTTTGCGCCGAGGTGGCTGTCGACCCATTTGACACGCGTAACTCGCGGGTCTGGCGAAGGCAAAATCGCCTGTGCTGAACTTCGAATTCCAATCGCATTAGGTGTCCCTTTGGCGCCCGAAGAATGTGAGTCGCCAAGTATTGAGACTCTTGCGGTTCACCGTGCGACCGTGACCATGTTGGCCAGGTACCTCGCTGCTGATATACCTTGGGTGTGGGTGCTCGGCCACGTGCCGGACTCGATCGAGTGGTGGACGACCAAGGTCCCGCTCACGCGCTCCAGAAGTCTTGATTGCCAGGTTCGGGGCCTGGTCTATGATTTCCAGGTACCAACAGCCGTATTCCTCAATTGTGCCGCGGATCTGAGCCAGCACGGGATACATCTGGTACAAAGCCAGCAGCAGATGCCCACGACTTTAGATCTCGGTCGACTTTCTGGTGAAAATCGGCGGCGCGTGCTAAAAGCGAACGGCGCACTCCTCACAATCGACTTGCCCCATGCCGGCGAAACAGCGGTTGTAGCGTCATTCGTGCCGGGATACCTAGCCCGATTCTCAGGTTCCTGACTTGCACTCTAACTAAGACCGGGGCGCGGGTTACACCCGGGTGTGACCGAAGCGTTGTCGCGGCAGACGGAGGGTCCGCTTTCGAACAGCTCTATTTGAAAGTTGAATGCCCGCACTTGGCCGCACGCTGTCGGTCCGTCACCCAACGGCTCATAGCGACCCTGAACGGATATTGTCAATGGCCGCTATCGGGATACCCAACGTGTCTGATTTCACCCAACCAGGTCAACTTTCCCGACCTCCACATAGGCATTTAGCCGAGCACACAGATGTACTCGGCCAGCCCTGCGAGCTTGTCTTTCGTGGCCGCGCCATCCCATGGGGTCATGAAGTCCTGGCGCTTTTACGTATGCCTATGAGATCGAGCCTTGATTCGCCCTCGCGTGTCTTCGTAATCGCTCTCCAGGTCATCTTGCCAGCTGAGAGAAAGGAGACCGAGAAGTACTCTGTCATCGTCACGCCGGCGACCGTGTAGGTCAGGGGCTCGAAAGTGATCTGATCGCCATTCCAGGGCCCGCGGTGATCGTGATACTCACCCGTTGAGGAAATCTCCATCCATCGCACCAAATGCTCATCGGGGCTGTAGCCGATGACGGTAGCGGCCTCGATGCGCGTCCCCGAGATGTCGGCAGCAATGAGGCAGGTCACGGCCGAACCCAATGCGACGGATTTGCAGTCCATCGTGGCGTGGACGGCGGCCGGAGCGGCAGCACCGGGTTCAAGGTCGGTACAGCTAACGTCCAATGTCCGGAGAAGGCATCGGTGGTCTTGCTCACTTCAGGCGGGGCACTGTCTGCATCGGCCACGAGTGGCGCCATACCCAGCAAGACCCCTAGCAGCCAATACCAGAGTTTAGTCTGCATGATGACCCAGTGAGATTAATGAAATCGGCTAAGCCCGAAACGGTGCGTCAGCCGAGCGACCCAGGGGCACGCGTGGCCGGCATCGGCTAAACCAAGACCAAGACGTCGTACATACGCCGGATCGATGATCACTTTGGTTGTCTTCGCCAGCCAGCCCGAGGTCCCCCTCTCTATTCAGTGACTTTACGCCAGGACCCGACGCCTTTGAAGGACCGCTATCGGGAAGGCCGCCTGCTAGCCCGAATGTCGCAAGATGGCCGATTGCGGCATTCTTGAGCGCTGAAAAGTGCATGTGCGAGGACCTGCGATAGTTAGGCATCCACCAGGTTGATCGGGCCCAAAAAATCCATCTTTCCTACATCGACACCGTTGTGGCGCAGGATTGAGTAAGCGGTCGTCAGATGAAAGTATGTGTTCGGGATTGTCATCTGGAGCAGGTAGTCGGGGGCCGCCATGATCTTGCCAGGCGCCCAGGATAGGCTGACCTCGCGGCCGCTCGCGCCAGCGTACTGGGATTCCTTTACGCTTCCGACGAACGCGACGGTCTTCTGAATACGAGCACGCAATTCGCCGATGGTCTGCTCCGTGTCCGGGTGCTTTGGCGGCACCTGTCCCGAAAGCCAACCAGCCGCGCCCTTTATATAGTCGCAGGCACTTTGGACTTGATAGATGAATGGCTTCTGGTCGGGTGCGAGGCGACCGTTCAGAAGCACACCAACATCGAACTTTTTGACGGCAGCATGCTGCTCGGCCTTATCGAGCCACGCCTCGACGTTCTTGAGGCTCTGCGTACACTGCATCACGACTTGATAGTACATGCGCCCTCCATCTCATTCCCCGTGATCGTGCGATTCGGGTCTGGCGCCCATTGCGCCCGGCCTGCTCCTCACGACGACATCATAGCTCTGCGGACATCGGAAACGACTGGCGGCTTTCGGGAAGCGGGGTAGCGACCGTCCTTCGGCCGCTTATGGCCGACTGCAGCCAATGCCGTGCATCGGATATACGTCGAAATGCCAGCGACCGCTTTTGAGTGAGCTATCAACCCTCTGCCGCAGTCTTATTCGAGCGTGACCGCACGCCCGGTCGTCCCGTCGCGACTGAAGGTGAACCGAACCTGCATTAGGCGCCGGGACGGTGTGTCCACCGGTGGAAACGTCCACTTCTTGGCCGCCTCGATGGCGAGTCGCTCGAAATACCTGCTCGGTCCGGTTCGAACAGCGCGGGCGGCAAATACCGAACCGTCCCGACCGACGATGACTCGCACCCACACTTGGATGTGTCCGCGGATCGTTCGACGGGACTTCCACGAAATGTGAGGGATCACCTCATGGAGCACCGATTGCGACTCGGCCGAGCCGCTCCGGCCCGACGCTGTTGGAGGTATAGCAGAGACAGGCGCCAGCCCCTGTGCTCCCGCGGACGCGGCGGCGCTCGGAGTACGCGACCGTGATCCTCCGCGAATTTCAGCATGAGGTGAAGGCGAAGCGGAAGTGTGGTCCGTTCTGAACATGCGCACTCCCGTCCAACCGAGCAGGAGAATTACTGTTGCTCCGAGCATCACGGCAAGCAAGGCTTGCGGCTTCACGGACCGTGCCATGGGCGGCGGGGGGCGCGCCGCTTCGGGAGCGACCCGCGGGGGTGCAGTCCGCGCCGATGCCGGGTCTGGCAGTACGAGCGCCGCCTGCTGAATAGTCGCGGCCGGTGCAGGCCCCGCCGATCGCCCGCGCGCCCAGGCTATGAGCTCCGTCACGGTGGGGCGTTCCTGCGGGCGGGGACTCAGACAGCGGGTCACAACGTCCCGGAATTCCTCGGAGAAATCGGCCGGCAGCACCATAGCTTCCTTGCACTCGCCCAAGCCCGAAGGCGCACGGCAAGTGAGCGCTTCGAAGAGGCTCACGCCGAGCGCCCAGATGTCTCCGGCAGTGGATGTGCTGCCACGACGGGCTTCCGGAGGATCGTACACGTGCAATGTGTTGGTGCTCTTCGCACTTGCATTGACGCGACGGATCGTGTCGCTTGCCAGCTTCAGTTGATCTCCCACGACCAGGATGTTTGCTGGTTTCAGCTGGCCCTGAACCAGGTCCTGGCCGTGCAGGAATGCCAGCGTGTCCAGTATCGGCAACAGCATTTCTCGCGCCTCTGTGTCCGTCAGGGCGCGGTGCCGCAACAGTTGCGCAAGAGTCTGCTCGGCGTACTCCATGAGGGCGTACAGATGGGGCAACCCGTCCAGCTGGCACCCGCCCCACTCCAACAGGCGAAGCAGTCCAGGATGAGCGAGGCTGCCAGCCCGCTTCCATCTGGGGAGTAGTGATTCGGCCAGGTCTCGATTGGCGGGAACGAGCTTGATCGCCACTACGGAAGGATGTCGGACCGCAGACTCAGTGAGGAAGACGCCACTGTGATCCGAGCAACCGACATAGCGTCCTAGAGAAAACTCGCCGTTGATGAGGTGTCCCTGCCACCTCGCCCAGACCTCGCTCTCCGATTCAATGGGTACCACGCTCATATGCCCCCTCAGCGCAGCTGAACAGCGGCACTCTACAGCTGCCACGCACGATCATTCGCGACTCAGCGGCTGGAACCATACCACTTGCCGCGCCCACCATAAAAAGCCCCAGCACTCAGAATCGAAGTCGGCGCGGTGACGGTGACTCCTGGAGGCGACAGTTCGCCTTGCTGGAGTCTGTTGCTCGACCTTGCGTGACATGCTCACGAAGCGACGCGCACTCAGCTGGTCCCGATGTACGTTTCCGAGCGGCCGGTCCCGGGCTATTGAAAGCACTTTCGGCTGGCCGCTTATGGCCCGACCTCTGCCATACAGACTCGGTTCGAGCGCCCCCGCCTTAGGCCGGCCGGTCCAGTCGCATTTTCGAGGAGACATATGGGCGACAAGCGTTGCCGGCAGCCTCTAGGCAGCTGATTCAGCAGGCGATTTCTTCCTCATCGATCCAGTCCATCATCGGGGCCACGCTCAACTTTCGTTGTATTTCCAACTTTACCGAACCTTCGTCAAAACAACTTAGCGTATTCGCGCCGCATATTCCGGGAATTTAGCAGACTGCAGCTGCTGTGCCAGTCATGGAAGTCTAACGCTTGTTGGCAGCGCCAGCGGTCAAATGCGCCTTACCGGTCCAACTGCGACCCATGGAGATGCGGTGCGCCTCGAGACTACCCAAACGCACGCGTGAACAGCTCATCAAGCGCGGCAATGATTGCGTCGCCGTCTTCGGCAAGCGACCCGACACGCTCGCCCAAATGCTCCTTCGCTACCGAGACAATCTCCATAGGGTGCAATACGACCGCGACACCCTTGACCCTGAAGGTCGGATTGAGGCGCGGATTGGGTATTTTCCGGAGCTCGGCTTTCCGCACGAGCGGAATCACGACGCGGCGGCGATAGCTATCGAATAATCGAGACTGGGCAATGACCACGAACGGAATGCCGTCCTTCTGCCTGCCGATATTGCGAAGGACGTCGAACTGCGCCATCAGAGCGTCGAATGCGCGTCGGCGAACGAGCCGATGCGTTCCTCGAATTCGTTCCACAGAACAGCTGTCGCGCGCGCCTCCTCCGCAACGCCCGACCGGCGTTCCCGCTCTTTGGATACGAACTCGGCCAAAAGCGTTTCCACGACGCCGGAAAGGTTGTCGGTAACGCTCTTAGCCTCCTCTACCAGATCCTCACGCAATGTGAGGTTGACTGGCCGTTTGCGAACCATACTCGAGTGGTTGCGGCTCACTTCGGTGTCTCCAAATCCGCATAATGCGCATTATATGCGCATGCTATGAGTCATGCAAGGAAACCCCGGCTGAAAAGGGGGCTCACCGCGGACATGGCCGCACGAGATCGGGATTTCGCCGTGCAATTCCGCAGCCTCGGAAATTGGACCGACTGGCACTGTCGACAATACTCTGATGCAATAGCTCGAGACGGCCGGTATCGTTGGCGGCATCGCGGCATCGCGGCATCGATCGTCGGCCGGCCCGCGCTATGCGTCATATCGACGCCCTTGACGTAATGCTCAGGAGACCTCATGCAACGCCATCTTCCGTTCTTTGCCGCCATTTTCCTGCTCGGCCTCCATCTCACGGCAAGTGCACAACAAGCGGCGCGGAATAAAGATGACAAATTGTTATTCGGCACGGATGCGGCGCTACGGGTGGCCGAAGTCTCCTCGCCGGCGCTTTCACCGGATAAAAGCCGTGTCGCCTACCTTGTCCGGACTACGCTCGAACCCAAGGGCAAGCCCTGGAAGGATGTGACGCAAGTCTGGGTCGCATCCGCCACCGGCCCGGCGAGTGCGGCACGTCAATACACGCGCGGCGATGAAAGCGCCACGCAGGTGCGCTGGTCGCCCGATGGCAGTCAGCTCGGCTTCATCCGCTCCGCGGGCACGGGCGAGAGCGCCAAGCCCCAAGTCTGGTTCATGTACGCCAACGGCGGCTCGGCTTGGTCGGTCACCACGATGCCCGGAGGCGTGCAAGCGTTCGCCTTCTCGCCAGATGGCAAGTCGCTTTTGCTGGTGGCAGATCCCAAACCGAGCCCGGCTCATCTCCTGCAGATAAGGGATCATATCGATGCCGCCGTTGTGGATCACAACCCGGTGCTGTCCCAGCTTTGGCTGTGGGACATCGCCAGCGGCAAGGCAAAGCAGCTCACCAACGGCGACTTCACCGTCAGCGATCCGCAGCCGTCGCCCAGCGGCCATGAAGTCTTGTTCGTCACCCGCCCTACGCCCGCGCTGGAAGACGGCAGCCGCACGACCGAATACCTACTCAACCTGCAGACCGGCCACATGCGCCCGCTTGGTCCCGGCGCCGACTATGTCTCGGACGCCCGCTGGTCGCCCGATGGGGCGACCATCGCCTTCCTCGCCACGCCCAAGGGGGAGCAGATCCGGCAGCAAGTGGCTGCGGGACTGGATCTCGTTCCCGCCGCCGGTGGTGTGCCGCGCGCGTTGACGTTCCCATTGGGCGCGGCAACGCCCGTTTGGGCTCCGGATGGCCAAACAATCTATTTCAGCACCACCGACCATGAGGCCGTGGCCGTTTTCGCCGTGAATGTCGCGAGCGGTGCGGTGCGGCGCCTCAGCCGCCAAGCCGCCGACGTTCGCCTCGACCACATCAGCCCCGATGGCAGCTTTGCGATCGGCACTTGGAGCGATCCGACGCATCCGGCCGAAGTGTTCCGCGCCAGCCTTGATTTCACCGCGCTCCACAACCTGAGCGATCAGAACCAATGGCTGGCCAGGTACGCGCTCGCCGACGCCACCGTGCTCAAATGGAAAAGCTCTGCCGACGGCATGGAGATCGAGGGCGTAGTCACCAAACCGGTCGGCTTTGATGCCTCGCGCAAGTACCCCTTCTTGCTCAATCCCCACGGTGGTCCCACAGGCGCGACGACGCTCAGCTTCAACCCCACCGAGCAAATCCTGGCGGCTAACGGCTACTTGGTGCTGGAACCCAACTTCCGCGGCTCCAGCGGACGCGGATTGGCCTTTGCCACGGCCGACGAAAACGACTGGGGCGGCGGCGATTTCCACGATGACATGAGCGGCGTGGACGCGGTCATCGCCAAGGGTTGGGCCGACCCCAAACGCATGGGCGAGTTCGGCTGGTCCTATGGCGGCTACATGAGCTACTGGATTGACACCCACACCCGCCGCTTTCGTGCCATTTCGCCTGGCGCGGGTCTGACCGATCTTTACCCCTTCTATTCGCAAACCGATATCTACAGCTACCTCAAGCTCTTCTTCAAGAATAAGGGCCCCTGGGACCTGCGCGCTGAATACTGGGACCACTCGCCGATGAAGTACGTCGAAGATGTCACGACGCCAACCATGATCCTGGAAGGCCTGGACGACCACCGCGTTCCTATCGCGCAACAGCAGGAATTCTATCGCGCCCTCTCGGACCTCATGTGCCGGTCGAATTCGTCACTTATCCGCGCGAGCACCACGGCTTCGTCGAGCCGCGCCACATCCAGGACCGCTGGGGGCGCTACCTGGTCTTTTTCGGCCACTATCTCGACAACGCGCCAGTCACCGAACCCGCGGCCACCCTCGCCGCCCTCCGCCGCGACCTGCCCGGAGCGGCCACTGCGGCTGCCACCACAGCTGCGAATCAATAGCCAGATCGGGGGGACGTCGGGATCGCAAAACTAGCGGCTATGGCGTCATGTCGTCGCACGAGCGCCGATGCGGGCATGCTATCTGTGACAGGAGGTCCGGCGAGGGATTTGCGGAATGGTTAGTGACCTGTAGACTCCCGGCAGTATGGCTCGACGACCGATCGCTTCCGGCACAGTACATAAGATGCCGCCAGATTTTCGCAGAGCGATCGAGTCTGACGCTGTGGTCACGGATGTATGGGTGAGCATTACGCCACTAGCACGCAATGAGTGGATATGCTGGATCACATCAGCTAAGAAAGACGAGACCAGGAACCGTCGCATAGAAGTCGGTCTCGATAAAATGCGAAAAGGCATGCGCCGACCGTGTTGTTGGCCCGGATGTCCTCATCGCTAAAGTGCGCGTCGCACTTCGAGTGCTTCCCATGCCCTCGGAAGAAGATGGCAGACGTCAAGGCAATCCCTTGGCGTGCGCCTTGAGCTCCGGAACCGGGATGACAGGGTAATCGTCGTTCCTCAATGGTACTAGAAGGTCGACTCGCAAATGCGACCCGCCACGCTCCGCAAAGGATGTGGACGGCGCGCGTCGATCGAGCGCGGGGATTCCGAAGAATTCAATGCCCGTCTCCCGCAGGATGTCGAGAAACGCGGGTATCCCAGACGCCTATTCGTATCCCACAAGTGCTGATTTCGTGGGATACGAAAACCGGCCGGGCAAGGAGTAAGCCGGTAACGGTCTCGCAGGTCGACTGACGGCAGCCTTACGCGTCACGTCCAAACGCTATCGGCGATCCACACAAGCTGTGTCACGCCTGCGTCTCCTTCACGCGGGTCTTAACTACAATTCACGTGGAGCCATGCACGCCGATTCAGCTCACCCACGTTCGAAGTATCGACGTGGCAATCGCCTTCCAGGTGGGATCGCAATAGAGCCAGCTCGCCGTCCACTGGTCGGCGAGGATCCACAGCCCGCCGATGAGCCACGCGGGATGAATTCGCCGGCGCGTCCACAGATCGTAGATCCCAATTCCTAGAACCAGGATGTCGGTCGCGGCGAATATCTGGACGTATGTCTCCCAAACGCCGCTCCCGAGCAGCGCATGGAGCAGCGGTTTTCCGATCGCGCGGTTGAATGCGGCGGGCGTGAGGCTGAGCGTGGCCAGTAGGATCAGGCGCTTGTGCGCCGACGACCATTTGCGAGCACTGATAGCTGCAATCGCCAAGCCGCCGAACGCGATGATATTGCTCAATTCGATCGCAATGAACGGAGGCCGGCTCCTGGGAGTGCCGAGCGCGAGACCCTCGACCGTCAGAGCCGCCCACAGGCCAGCGAGCACAACAGCGACAGCCAACACTGCGCCGCCGATTCCGACCTTGCGATGCAGCGGCACATTCCCGCTGCGAATCAGCAGCACCTGAGCCATCAGGAGCGCCAGCCACGCAACGGATATGACTGCGTGCACATGCACGGCGATCGGGTACGGCGCGGCGTGCGTCTGGAAATGCCGGATGACATCCGGAACGAAGCCCGCAAGTACCGCGAGCCAGATCAACACCACATAGGCAAAGAAAAATCCATGGTCTGACGGACGGCTCGCGGGGAATGGCGCTCGCGCCCGCGGCAGAATCTCGACGGTAGTACTCGTGGCTGCCATGGTCGCCTCACGCGCCAGTCTAGTTGAATTTATGCCGGGTGCGAAACGAGCTCTGGCAAAAACCCGTCCCCCGCTCGGACGCAGTTGTAGGAGCGAAAGGAGTATGGACGGGGCCCGCCGCGGCGTCACGCATCGGCTGCTTCTCATTGGATCGAGACGAGCCCACATCTTATGCTCGAGCGTTGCTATTGGCCCTTCTCTCCCCTCTCTGCCAGAATCGTCGGAATCCTGTCATCCACGCATGTCCGCCAGATGTCATCTTTGCCCATGCGAGATCTATCTTCTGCCGCCTGAGGAGGGCCATTTGTCATGAGCTCGGATGATCCTTCGGACACCAACAGTACTTCACATGTGTCCCTCGGGCATATATTCGTTGCGATGGTGCTCTCGACCATGCTGGCCCCGCCCGCTTCGGCCCGCGCGCCGACGGCACCCGATGCCGCGATGCTGAAACCCATCCGGGAATGGATCGCGGCCTATAACGCCGGCACGACGCCGCTGCCCGAGGAAATCTTCACCCAAGATGTGGTAATTACCGATGAGTTCGCGCCCTTCACATGGACAGGCATTTCGGGCGAGCACCGGTGGGCCCAAGCGATTGACTCGTTTATGAAGCCAGGGCAACAACACGCCTCCGCGGGAGCGGCGCGACGGTTCCAAAGCACAAAGAGCGGTGATCGCGTGTCCTTCGTTCTGCCTGCAACCTTGACGATCTCTCGCAGCAAGCGCAAGTTCACCGAGCGCGCGCTCTGGTTCTACGTGCTGATGAGGACTCCAGACGGGTGGAAGATCGCAACGGACACTTGGACGCCCATAGGGAAATAGAAGATCATCTGTATATGAGCGCGCCACCACTCGCAGCCGCCACTCGGGCCGTTTTGGTCGCTGCATTGGCGCTCGCGGCCGGTACATCGGTTACCATTGCTGCGGGACACGCCGATCTCATCGGGAAAAGTAAGGGCACGGAAGTACTCTTTCTCGGCACCGCCGGCGGGCCACCGCTGCGCCTGGATCGATCGGAGCCTTCCACGCTGCTGATTGTCGACGGCCGGCAATATTTGATCGACTGCGGCATAGGGACCATGCGTCGGATGCTCAGGGCTGGCGTTAAGTCCGAGCAGGTCAGAACGGTCTTTTTCACCCATCTTCATGCCGACCACGACCTTGGGCTCGCCGACGTGATGGCGAACGACTTCTTCAGGCAGAGCGTGACCCGCCGGCCAGAACCGATCAACATCTACGGGCCGCCTCAGACGAGGGAGCTCGTTGAGACGGCTTTCCACTTCATCACGGTCGGGTTTCGGCCGTTCGAAAATCTCCCGCAGCCTACGAACGGGAGCTACCGGAGTCCATTCGTGACTCATGAGTTCAGTCGGGGCGGCATCATTTTCCAGGACGACAAAATCCGGGTCACCGCCGCCGAAAACTCGCATTACGCGCTGATGCCGCCGCAAAGGCGTGGGCAGTTCAAGTCGTTCTCATATCGCATAGAGACACCACACGGGGTGATCGTGTTTACGGGCGACACCGGGCCGAGCGAAGCGGTAGAGCAGCTGGCCAGGGGCGCGGACGTGTTGGTAGCGGAGGCGAATAGTCGTGACCCGCAGGATATCGCAAAGGTGACTGCCTCCATGGCGGCGCGCAGCCATTGGTCGTCCGAGCAGGCCAAGGCGTTTCGGGCGCACTTCGAGGTAGAGCACCTGGACACCCATGAGATCGGCCATCTTGCCGAGAAGGCCCAGGTGAAGGCCGTGCTGCTCTACCACTATGTTCCTGGGGACAAGGCCGATCAGGCGGCCTATGTGGCGGGCGTTCGGACGTCGTTTTCCGGTCCGGTTTTCGCGCCCGATGACCTGGACCGCTTTTGCCTGCGCGGTGGCGGCCTCTCGCGCTGCCCCGACTGATCGCCCTACGATGCTGTCCGGTTCGCGCCGGCGGCGACTCCGTCTATCGTCTGAAGATTCCTGGAACCATCCAGGTTTGCCCTCTTCGAGGCAGCCAAAACAACTGACTCGGACCGTTCAAGTCGCCATACCTCCCAGCGCGCCACAGCATTACCAGGGAGCCTCCGACCAAGTGCGCGACTACCAGTCCGATATATACCGGATCCACCCAGTAATATCGCTCACCAAGCTTCAAAAACAGCGAGAAGCCAGCGACAAATAGCACGAACCTTATGACGCCGCGCAGCAGATTCCTCATGCCATGCAGTGTACCCCGAAGCGGGAGTGTCGATGTCTGACCTGAGCAGCTTGGAGCCGAAGAGATGAGCAAAGAAAAATATCCGCTCGAACATTTCCCCGTGGCGACGCCCATCAGGCTGGCGCTGCTCTGGGGAACCCTGATGTCGCTCTACATCTACAATGATTATTTCGCCATGTATACGCCTGGCACGATCCGGGCAATGTCTGAAGGGCGAATGGGTCCCCTCGGGCAGGCAACACCCACGGTGATGGTCGCAACTGCGCTTCTACTCGCGATTCCCGCGCTGATGATCTTCCTGTCCGCAGCGCTGCCGCCGCTCTGGAGCAAGTGGTTGAACGTTATCCTGGGCGCCGCCTATACCGCTGTCGAGGCCCTGACCTTTCAGGGACCGTATTTGTTCTACAAGATCGTCGTCGCGATCGAGATCGCAGTCACCCTGGCCATCATTGCGCACGCCCTGCGCTGGCCCAGGAAGAGCGATCAGGCCCATCAACCATGAGACGGCTGCGAAACATAATGCCGAAACGGCTCCGATCGCCGCCGGAGCGCTCGGGGACGGCCCGGCCGGGACTTTTTAATGCCGGCGGACTTCACCCGGTGAACCCCTTCGCCACCAGATAGACCTCGCGCGATTCCTTGCGAGAGGCCGCGGGCTTGCGGATGAGCACCTTCGCGAAATGCGCCCGCAGCTCCTTCAGGTACTGATCCGATCCCGAGCCTTGAAACATCTTGGCGACGAAGCTGGCACCGGGCTTCAGCGCCTTGCGCACTGTGTCGAGCGCCAGCTCCAGGAAATAAATCGACCTCGCCTGATCGGCCGAATCGATTCCGCTGATATTGGGCGCGATGTCGGAAATGATCAGATCGAACTTTGTGCCGCGGAGCCAGTCGAACACCTGCTGCACGACGGCCTCTTCAGTGAAATCGCCCTGGATGAAATCGACATTCTCGAGCTCGTCCATAGGCAGAATGTCCGTCGCGAGCACGCGCCCCTTTTCGCCGACGAGCTTGCCAGCCACCTGCGACCAACCGCCGGGCGCGGAGCCGAGGTCCATGATCCGCATGCCGGGCCGGATCAGTTTGTCCTTCTCATTGAGCTCGATCAGCTTGTAGGCCGACCGCGAACGGTAACCGTCCTTCTGTGCCTGCCTGACGAAAGGATCGCTGAGGTGGCGGGACAGCCAGCTGGCGCTGCTTTTCGTTCGAGGCATCTTTCCAGGGAGCTACGGGTTAGAATCGGCGGATTCTACTCCTCTGCCGGACTCACCGGCCAGGAAGACGCCGATGATCCGCATTACCGAGCTGCCGTTGCCGCTCGATTACACGCTCGAGGCGCTACGCCGGGCGATTTTGCACCGTCTCTCCATCACCGAGGCGGAGTTGCTCGATTTCAATCTGTTCAAGCGCAGTTACGATGCGCGCAAGAAGAACAGCGGAGTCTTCTTCATCTGTATCGTCGATGTCACCGTGCGTGACGAAAGCTCGGTACTGAAACGCCTGGCGCGGGATCGCCAGGTCGGCGTCTCACCGGACACGAGCTATCACCCGGTTGCGCAAGCCCCAGCGCGACTCGAGAAGCGGCCACTGATCGTCGGATTGGGTCCCTGCGGACTATTCGCGGCACTCCTGCTCGCGCAAATGGGCTTCAGGCCCATCGTGCTGGAACGCGGCCGCGATGTACGACGCCGAACGCGCGACACCTGGGCCCTCTGGCGAGAGAACACGCTGATGCCGGAGTCCAACGTTCAGTTTGGCGAAGGCGGCGCAGGCCTGTTTTCCGACGGCAAGCTCTATAGCCAGATCAAAGACCCGAAATTCTATGGCCGCAAGGTGATGCGCGAGTTCGTGCGCGCGGGTGCACCGGCGGAAATTCTCTATGTCAGCAAGCCGCACATCGGTACCTTCCGCCTGACGGGCATCGTGTCGAAAATGCGGGAGGAGATCATCTCGCTCGGCGGTGAAGTACGCTTCGAGAGCAAGGTTACCGACCTGCTCATCGAAGCGGGAAGGATCGAAGGCGTTGTGCTGGCCAGCGGGGAGACTCTACAGAGCCGCCACGTCGTGCTCGCGCCGGGGCACAGCTCCCGGGACACCTTCCGGATGCTGGAGCACCGGCGCGTCCATCTCGAGGCCAAACCTTTTGCCATCGGCCTGCGTATCGAGCATCCGCAGTCGCTGATCGACGTCGCACGCCTCGGGCGCTTTGCCGGTCACCCGCAACTCGGTGCCGCCGAATACAAACTGGTACATCACGCCCGTAATGGGCGTTCGGTCTACAGCTTCTGCATGTGTCCTGGCGGTACGGTCGTCGCCGCCACTTCCGAGCCGGAGCGCGTTGTCACCAACGGCATGAGCCAGTATTCACGCAACGAGCGCAATGCCAACGCGGGCATCGTGGTCGCAATCAATCCCGAGCCGGACTTCCCCGGCGGACCGCTCGGGGGCGTCGAACTCCAGGAAGCGTGGGAATCAAAGGCCTATCTCTTAGGCGGAAGCAACTACTGCGCCCCGGGGCAGCTGGTCGGCGATTTCCTGCGCGGTGTCGGCTCCACACAGCTCGGCGAGATCGTTCCTTCATATACGCCGGGCGTGCGGTTGGGTGATCTATCACAGGCCCTCCCCTACTATGCCATCGACGCCATACGCGAGGCATTGCCCGCATTCGGTAAGCAGATCCGCGGCTTCGATCGGGACGACGCCGTGCTTACGGCCGTAGAAAGCCGCACTTCTTCGCCCGTCCGCATTACGCGCGATGCTGAATCCTTGCAGAGTCTCAACGTGCGCGGGCTCTACCCGTGTGGTGAAGGTGCTGGTTATGCCGGTGGCATCCTCTCGGCGGGTGTTGATGGCATCAAGGTGGCGGAAGCGGTCGCGCGGAGCCTCTCGTGAAGTTCGAAGACATCAAGAAACTTCATCAGAAGAAGTTTCGCGAGCAGTTCGGCTGTTTCCTGCTGGAAGGCGAGCATCTCGTGCAGGAGCTGCAGAAGGCTGCGATTCATGATCCGCGACTGCGCGCCAGCGAAATCTATCTCACACGGGAATATGCGCACTGGACGAGCGAGCTCCCGATCCACGTAGTCAATTCCCGTCACATGGCGCAGCTCAGTGAAACACGCTCTCCGCAGGGCATTGCCGCGGTCGCGCCATTGCTGGAAGCACCTGCGCAGCGGCCCGGCGAGCGCGCGATCTATCTGCATGAAATTCAGGATCCGGGAAATCTCGGCACCATCCTGCGCTCGCTCGCCTGGTTCGGCAGCTTCCGCTGTCTGCTCAGTCCCAATAGTGTGGACGTACACAACGGCAAGTCGGTGCGCGCCAGCATGGGAGCCGTCTTTCATGTACCGGTGGAAGTCGATGTGCCGATGCAGGCACTCCCCCAGCGCTTCGCTCGGATCGCCAGTCTCGACCTGCAGGGTAAGCCGATCTCTGCCCCGGAGTTTCGCAATTTCGATTGCTATATTTACGGCAATGAAGCTCGGGGTTTGCCGCGCGAGGCTCTGCGTGGGATGAATGCGACGTCGTTTACGATTGCCGGGACGGGGGCGATTGATTCGTTGAACGTTGCAGCGACCGTGAACGTTTGTCAGTATGAGTTGGCGCGGTCATCGTAATCAGACGTCCCGCAAGGGATGGAGGCCACCATCATGTGCAGAAACATCAAAACGCTCTTCAACTTTCAGCCACCCGCGACCGAGGAAGAGATTCGCGCCGCGTCCCTGCAGTTTGTCAGGAAACTCAGCGGGTTCAACACCCCGTCCAAGGCCAACAGCGCAGCATTTGATCGTGCCATCGAGGAAGTCGCCGCCGCCGCGCGAGCTCTCATCGATGCCTTGGTGACCACAGCCGAGCCGCGAGACCGCGAGACCGAAGCGGCTCGGGCACGCGCCAGGGCTGCGGTAAGATTCAGCCGGGCCTAGAGAATGGGCGGCGCCGTGCTGCATATCCTGGCGGTGAATCAAGAGCCAGCGCCGAGCTCATCTTCATGCTGACTCCGAGTCGCCGAGCATATGAGAGCCGGGTCAGGGCGATCTTGCAATCGCTCTCCATTTCCCCTGCGAGTCTCGCGGGCAGGTCATTGCCTCTCTGTGAAGAAGCAGTGGAATTGGTTACGGCGGAAATCGACGATCGCGGCAGGGAACATCGGCTGGTGCCGGCAGCAGCGGAAGCTTGGCGAGCAATCAAAGCGGCAGCATCCTCCCAGGGCGTGATGTTACAAATAGTCTCGGCTTTCCGCTCCGTCGATCGGCAGGTGGAGATCATTCGCTCCAAGCTCGAGGCCGGAGTGCCACTCGAGCAGATTCTGGCGGTGAGTGCGCCGCCGGGATACAGCGAGCATCACACCGGCCGAGCCATCGATATCACCACACCGGGAGCAAGAGCACTGGAGGAAGAATTTGCCGGCTCCGCGGCATTTCACTGGCTGCAGGAAAATGGCAGCTCGTTCAGGTTCTTTCTCTCATACCCTCGAGACAATCGCCAGGGCTATCTATACGAGCCGTGGCACTGGTGCTATCAACACTAGCTGCCGATGAGCGGATGGCAATTCTCATGAGCCCCCTTCACGGGCGAGTCATATTCTCAATACTGGACTGTCAATAGGTACAGGCGGCTCTCGGGGTCCCAGCTGCACGTAGCCCACACACCATCCACGACGGTCCTGTTGCCGATCGCCTTGCATGCCGCTTCGCTGCTGCCGGCAAGACCTGCAGACTCGCGGGTCTGAACTGTCTCGACGAGCGCTTCCGCAGCTGCGGAGTAGTTCCCGCGCACGACCTGAACGCTTACCGCCATTGATGAGCGTGACTGGGCAGCGAAAGCACCTGCGGGCAGAAGCACGACGAGCATGAAGTGAATAAAGGGAAGCCGGAAGCCGTTCGCGACGGATCTCATCGTCATTTCCCCTGGTGCAGGGTCCGCGCATATTCGGGACCTGCTCGTTTCTTTTTCTCTCGGGGCAACTCTACTCCGAAGTGACCCGGTTGGGGAATCGGGTATGTCCCGGCGATCGGACTCTAGTTAAGTCACTGATTTTGCGAGCGTTTGCGAATTGTCGTTGCGCCTTGGCGGGTGAAGCCCACGTCGCCACCAGGACCAGTACGCCATCCGGAAACGCTCGAGGTAAGCGATAATCTCCAGGAGGCAGAAGAGCATCAACGATGGCAGTACCGACAATGGCGGGATATTCTGGAACGCCGCTCGTTGAGAAGCTCGGCGTAAAGGAAGGGTTTGCGATTCACACCATCGGTGCTCCCCGCGGATACCGCGCACTCCTGAAGCCGCTGCCCGCCGGCGTCAAATTCAGGGGTGCGGTGGATAGCTCGATCAGGATCGTGCACGTATTCGAGACTGAAAAGGAGCGTCTTGCGAAGGTGCTCTCCGCGCTGCGTAAGACCCTCGCATCCGATGCTGCGGTCTGGGTGTCATGGCCAAAAAAGGCCTCCAAGGTGCCCACGACCATTACTGAACAAACCATCCGCGACCTCGCTCTGCCGATCGGCTTCGTCGACGTAAAGGTGTGCGCCGTCACCGAGCTCTGGTCCGGGTTGAAGCTGGTCGTGCGCAAAGAACTCCGCTAGTGGCCGGTCAGGGACACTTCGGTGTGCTCGAGTGAGCTCTCCGCCCGACAAGCAATGCTGCATCGTCGGCGGTGGACCCGCCGGAATGATGCTGGGACTTCTGTTGGCTCGCGCGGGCGTGCGTGTCGCGATACTGGAGAAGCACGCTGACTTCCTGCGTGATTTCCGCGGCGACACGGTGCACCCCTCGACGCTGGAGCTCATATCCGAGCTTGGACTACTCGATGAGTTTCTCGCCCTACCACACCGCAAAGTGGAGCGCTTCAGCATCGAGATGGGCAGCCGGCGTGTCCAGGTGGTTGATCTGCGCCACCTGCCAACCCGCTGCAAATACATCGCGCTCATGCCGCAGTGGGACTTCCTGGACTTCCTCGCCAAGCAGGGCAGCCGCTACGAGACGTTCGACCTTCATATGCAGGCGGAAGCGACGGACATCATCGAAGAGGACGGGCGCATCGCCGGCGTGCGGGCGAGAACGCCACGAGGCGAGTTGAGTATACGTGCCGATTTGGTTGTCGGATGTGATGGGCGGCATTCCACTCTGCGCGTCAAGGCGCGACTGGAAAGCGATGACTTTGGCGCTCCTATGGACGCGCTCTGGTTCCGAGTGTCGCGAAAGCAGAGCGATCCTGCGGAAACATTCGGACACATCGACGCCGGCGCGATGCTCGTCATGCTGGATCGCGGTGAGTACTGGCAGTGCGCCTACATCATTCCGAAGGGGCAGTTCGAGCGCGTAAAGAGCGATGGGATCGAGACGTTTCGGAACCGCATATCCGCGCTTTCTCCTTTCCTGACTGAGCGCATGACCGAGCTAACCGCCTTCGATGACGTGAAGCTCTTGACCGTGACGGTCGACCTCCTGCGCCAATGGTGGCGGCCGGGCTTGCTGCTCATCGGGGATGCGGCGCACGCCATGTCCCCGATAGGGGGAGTCGGGATCAATATCGCCGTTCAGGACGCGGTGGCGACGGCCAACCGTCTGGCGGTCCCGCTGCGGACAGGACAGGTGAAACCCGCCGATCTGCAGGCAATACAGCAGCGGCGGATCTGGCCGGCGCGGATGACGCAGCGAGTACAGCTCATCATGCAGAACCGCCTCATCGCCCCGGCTCTACAGGGCGTCCGCAGGACCAGGCCGCCGTTCGTTTTCGAGTTGCTGAATGCAGTGCCGCTGCTGCGGCGCATTCCCGCACGCCTGCTTGCACTGGGATTCCGGCCTGAGCATGTACGCACGCCCGACAGGCTCACGGATGGCAATCCGAGGCACTGATCCAGGCCTGGATCGTCATCGTTGACCGCGCGATCGAGGGTGACCCTCGAGGGCGCTCGGCTGGAAAATCGCGGGAGCCTGCTCCATCACCGCGGCAAGCGCCGGATGTCTGATCTTGCGCTCCAGCGAGATCGCGAAGAACTGAGCTTCCACGCCCTCGGCCTGACCGATGGTTTGAAAGCCGTAGCGGTCGCGAAACTGTCCGGACAACACTGCGGGAACGGGAGCAATGCCGTGACCCGCCCGAGCGAACTCGCGCAGCAACGCATAGTCCTCGAACTCCCCTATCGGAATCGGCCGCACCTCGCGCCGATCCAGCCACTGATCCAGGGACCGCCGGATGGCGGTGTCATCGGTCGGCAGGAGAATTCGGGCACCCGTCAGGGACTGCGGGAAGCCGCGCAACAGTTTCTTCGCGAGCGCTCTCGGCCCCATCCAAACCACGTTACATCGGCCGAGCGGGTGGTTGTAGGCACGGATGTCGAACCGCGGCGACATCGGCGCGTCTGACAGCACCACATCCACGTCGTGTGCAGCCAAATCCACGGTGAGGCGCTCGAGTGTGCCTTCGCGGCACACGAGGTGCACCGGTTGCGCAATCCTGAGCGCGGGGTCGAGTAGGCGATACGCGATCTCCTTCGGGAGGACATCATCGATGCCCACGACTAGGCGCAGCGGACGACCCGTTGGACGCTGCGCGAGCGTAGCCAGCAGATCGCGGCCGAGACTGAAGATCTCCTCCGCGTAGCGATAGACCAGCTGGCCCACTTCGGTTGCAACGAGTCGGCGACCCGATTTCTCGAGCAGCTTCTCGCCCAGGCGAGCCTCCAGGGTCTTCAGCTGCGCACTGATGGCTGGCGCGGAGAGGTGCAGCACCGCGGACGCTTGCGTGATGCTGCCTTCGCGCACGACCGTCCAGAAGTAAAGAAGATGCTGGTAGTTGAGCCGGCGGACGTCGGACATGATCCTTGCACTTTCTGGAAGCTTTCGGTCGATTAATGTTAATGGATTTAACTGCCGGGCCGCTCTATAAATGATCGCGACAGATGATGCCGCCAGAGGAGAGTCGAGATGAGCTCGCGAACGATCATCGTGACCGATCGGGATTTTTGGCCCCTGAGTGCGCTCGTGCGCGCGCAGACCGCGCGCTTCACGAGAGACAAGGAGCACATCGACCGGCTTGAAGAAGAGCTTGCCCGATCGGTTCCCGTCGCCCCAGACGAGGTACCCGCCGACGTGGTCACCATGCATTCCCGAGTGCGTGTGCGAGATCTCGGGTCGGGCGGCGAGCGAAGCTATGCGCTCGTCTATCCGCACGAGGCGCACCTCCCCTCCGGACGCCTGTCCGTGCTCGCGCCGCTCGGGACCGCGCTCCTCGGCTATCGCGAAGGCGATGAAATCGAATGGGCGATGCCAGGCGGCTTGCGCCGCGTGCGCATCGAGAGCGTTCGGCAAAGCTGGACGCTTCGGGCAGTCGCGCCATCGCGCCTGACCGATGTCATGAAAGCCCGGAACCGGCTGCGGCGCAGACCACCGATTGCACCATCCGAAAGTGCCAGCTGAGTGGCGCGCGCCTCACCCGGCAGGCCGGCCGGCCTCGATCAGCGTAGTCGCGACACCACGCGAGATCTCGTCCTGGACGACATTCAGCTTCTGCAACGGCTGTTCGTAGACTTGAGACCAGAGAACGACGCCGGAATCGGTGCGTACCAACCGGGCTACGATCCTCAGCGTATCTCCTGAGCGGCGCACACTGCCATCGAGGACATAGTCGACGGCCAGTGCGCGCCCCGCCTGCGCGACGCTCACCGACTTGCCTATCAGGTAGTAAGAGGATCGAAACCCAGGGGTGCGGAACGCCGGGTCATGCCCGAGCCGGTCAGCCACCCCTTCGGTCATCTCATCCGCCAATTGCTCCTGATCCATGCTCGGCGTCAGGTCGACGAAGGGAGCCACGCCCACACTGAATGGGGGGGAACGCCGGTGATTCGCCGATTGACGAGATGCTCGCAGAGAAATCAGGCCCGCGACGACACCGATCCCAGCCACGGCCGCACCCAGCATTACCGCACGCCGATCAGGCCGCGGCGGCGTTTCGGGCGCTTGCGGTACTTGCGTGTCGCGTGGATCCGGCAGCTCAGATGATCGCTGCACCTCCTCGTCGGTTTCGATGACCGGGGCAATCAGGCGATAACCGAGCCTCGGCACGGTGGCGATATAGCGTGGGCGCTTGGGATCGTCGCCGAGAAGGCGCCGTAGTGTCGCGACCGCCTGGTAGACCGAGTCTGGTGTAACCACGACGCCGGCCCAAACGCGATCGAGCAACTCATCGATGCTGACCGTCTCACCCGGATGTTGGGCAAGCTCGCGCAGAAGCATGAGCGTCCGCGCCTCCACCCGCACCTTTTCGCCGTTTCGCGAGATCTGGCCAACTACTGGATCGATGTGCCAATCGCCGATACGCAAGAGCGGTGGCCGCAGGTGTCACGGTGCGAAGTCAGTATGCCCCAATCCGGCACCGCCTGAAAGCGACTTCAGAACAATTCAGGGTCTTTCAACGATAGCTCAGGACTTGGCGGTCATCGCGACTCAAGCTCAACCGGCGCCCGTTCGCGCACTGCAACTCTCATTTGAGGTCAAAGCCATGAAAACACCGCTCATTCAGTTTGTGCTTGCTCTCGCATGGGTGGCTGCACCACCCGCCGGCGCCCAGGCCCTCAAGGGCCTGAACGATGTCCCCGCCGGCAGCTATACCGTGGACTCCAAGGAAACGCTCGTGAGGTACGAGGTCCTGCACTTTGGCTCGAGCGACTATTGGGGCACGTTCCCGGGTGCAACCGGGACGATGACGCTGGACCCGAAGAACCTCGGGGCGACCCGGCTGCAAGTGAGGGTGCCCGTCGCCACCGTCGAAACCACCAATCGCGAGCTCGATGGCGAGCTCTTTTCCGACGAATTCTTCGATGGCGAGACCTATCCTTACCTCACTTTCATCGCGACCGGAGCGCGCCGGACCGGTCCGCAAACACTGACGATCTCCGGCAAGCTCTCGATGCATAACGTAACGTTGCCCGTAGACCTCGAGGCGACTTTCATCGGTGGCGGGCCGAGTCCCTTCGACAGCAAGGAACTCATCATCGGATTTCGCGCCACGGGTTCGGTAAAGCGGTCCGACTTCGGCCTCGGCAAGTACGTTCCCATCGTGAGCGACGAAACTCACATCGTGGTCAGCGTTGCGTTTAAGAAGACCTGATCGACCTGCGGTACAGCTCAGCAGTGCGCTGCATCGGATATCAGCCCGAGCACCGTAGTCTGGCCGGCCTCCGGCGGTAGCGGTAAAATTTGACGCCTGCGGGCGCTTCGAAGCGAAGGGCAGAGCTTTGACTTGTGCGATAGAGCGGGCACTGGCGATGTGTGACCCGCCGCGGTAGGCTTTGACGGGTACTCCCGCAAAAGAGACGCCAATGTCGATTAAACGTCCTTCCAAGAGCAGTGGAACCGCGGTACGCAGACCGGTGACGTCACCCGGCGTGCGCCACGTCGACGTCGCGCCACCGCGTCAAATGGTCCCCGGGGACCTCTACTCCGGTTGGCTGTGTAAGAACAAGTCATGCGGGCGCGTCATCGCCATTGCGCTCCCACAGGCAGGAAGCAAGCCGCCGCTGGCTGATTCAGACGACCAAATCGTGCTCAAGTGCCCGCATTGCGGGGACGAAAACCTGTACCGCTGGAACGCCCGGGCCGAACACAAGTACACAGTGCCAGGCGCCTGAGGCTTCTGACCAGCCTCGGCATCGCGCGAGCTTTCGCGATCAACTGTTGGGAAGCGGCTCACCTTTCGGCCAAAGGAGCCACATTCGTCCGGGTTGGCGCATCTCGCCAGCCTGTGTGGCTGCCTGTTCTCCTATGCCCCAGAAGTAATCTGCGCGGATCGAGCCCCGGATTGCGCCGCCCGTGTCCTGAGCGAACACGAGTCGATTGAGCGCAATATTCGACTCCGGAAAAGTCGTTGCGAGGAACACCGGTGCGCCGAGAGGTATCGTGGACCGATCGACAGCCACGGAACGGCCCGGCGTCAGGGGTACGCCCAGCGAGCCCCTGGGCCCGAGCGCCGGATCGCCGAGTGGTTCCTCGCGAAAGAATACGACGCTCGGGTCGGCATCGAGCAGTTCCTGCACGTTGTCGGGATGGGCAAGAGCCCATGCCCGTATTGCAGGGACGGTCGCCTGGCCGTGCTGGAGCTCTCCGTGATCGACCAGATATTGCCCGATGGAACGGTAGGGATAGCCATTCTGGTCTGCGTAATGCAGGCGGATCGTCTGCCCGGTCGGTAGCTGCACCCGGCCTGAGCCCTGCACCTCGAGAAAGAAGGCCGAGAGGGCATCGTTCACCCAAACGATCGCATCGCCTTTCAATGCCGGGTCGCGGTCGAGGTCGGCTCGACTGTAATACGGAACGACTCGGTGACCTTCCAGTCTCGCCCGGATATGTTTGCCGCGGAGCTCGGGATACTGCGATCCGAGATCTACGGTCAGCAGATCGGGGGGCGGCGCATAGAGGGGCGTATCGAATTGCTGCGATGACTCACGCGCACCGTAGAGGACCGGCTCGAAATACCCGGTGATCAACCCGACCGTGTCGATTTGCGACCCGACCTGCTTCACGACCGCAAATGGCTCGAAGTAGCGCTCGAAGAACGCACGCGCATCCGCAGAAGTCGCGGGATTCATCCCACTCGCAACCGTGCAGACACGGTCCCATCGTTTGCGGACACCGGCCGCCTCGCAGCTCTCTACGAATGCCGGCCAGGCGTCCTTCATCTCATCGCGACTCCATCCCGGCAGCTCAGACCAGGAGACAGGCTGGTACACGGTGTGCGGCGCTGGTGGCGGAGGTGGCGGACAAGTGCGGGTCGTCGTGGCACAACCCGCCAGAAGAATGACCCATGCCAGAACAAGCCCGTCCCGCGCGCGCCGGATCGATATCGATATTACTTTAATTATATATCCTAATTTCATGATTATATTAATATCTCTTATCCGGAGCTTGAGGGAGGCTAGCACCGGCCTCGAGTCTCAATTGGACGAATTGCCGACGATTCAGAACGGTCTCTGAGACCTGATCAGCCCGTCTGCGTCGAGTCAGGCAGCGGCGCATTCACCCCGACCTCACGGCCATCAGGGTCGCGCAGCAGCATCTGGAGCGCGGGCCAATGCTGCTTCTCGAACGGGTGTATCACGGTGCCGCTGGATGGCGGTGCAAACTGCTCTGCATTCTTCACGGCGACCGCGGGGACGATCTGCAACTTCTGACTTGAGGGCCGCTCGGCAATGAAGAGGTATGGTCCACCGGCAGGATGACACAACTTACCCGACTGATGATCGGTCTCGAATTCCAGCTCGTATCCCAAGGCCTTCCAGAACGCAACCGTCTTGCCCCAGTTGTGGGTCTCGATCAACCAACCTTCGATGCCTTGCGTCATCATTTCCGAAACCTCCTTTGCTGCGCTTCCAGATACGAGCGTAGCGCCGCAGCCACAATGGCCGACAGCGATTGCTCGGTCTCGACAGCGTGGTGCTTGACCTCCCGAATCAATTCGGTCGGCAAGTACACGTTGAACTGCTTGATATCGCCACTCACACTAGAATACTAGCATGCTAGCATTTACCCGGCAAGCCGGCAGGCGTCGTGACGACGCGTGACCTCTACTCAAACGTGACCGTATTTCCTGAGCGCTTCTGCCAGCGTGAGGCCGGCAGAGAGGTCGGATCGGATCGCAACTTCCGTCCGGGTCAGTTTTTCCGCCTCCTCCAACACATGAGGAACGAGCGCGGCCGGAATGACCACCGCACCGTCCTCATCCGCCAGGATGAAATCCCCGGGCGAGACGCTGACCTCTTGGGTCGTGGCTCCGCGAATGGGCACCGGAACCTGTGCGACGCTCACCTTCCAGCGGCCAATCGACTGAATGGGAGTTCGATAGCGAGCATAGACGGGGAACCCCAGCCGACCGATCCACCGCACATCACGCACCCCGCCATCCACCAGCGCCCCGACACACCCGCGCTCCTTCATGCCAGTGGCGATGAGCTCACCGAAGTAGCACACGCCTTCCCCGTCCCCCGCCCAGACCGCGACCTCACCGGGAGAGATGCCCTGGCAGGCGCGCATCTTCTCCGGATCACCCGTCTGCGTGTAGGACATCATCTGCCCGAGAATCGTGTAAGCCCACCCGGCGAGTCGTCCCGCAGTGATTGGATAGGGCGAGAATTCAGCGGAAAGACCCTGATTCGGATATCCCAACTTGTCGAGCACATCGGCGACGTTCGAGGTGTCGACGGCGAGAAAGCGTACGCGGAGCGCCTCACGCGTCGCCGCCGACTCAGGATCGATTGTGACCCCCCGTGCGGGGGAGCCTGTGTTCGAGGTCTGCATCATCCCGTATCTCCGCAATGGAAAGGCATTGCGCACGCAAGCCTCTCCTCATCGAGAATAGTGCCCAGAACACTGCAGGCACGAGGAAGTTTCAGCTCGGCCGCCAAGCAGGCGATCCGTCAGGCGCCGCGCCCGACGAGTCCGAGCTCTCGGAGGTTGCGCTCGAGCTGCTCGATCGAGCTCCAGCTGAGTATCCTCGAGTTGCCGCGCTCGTCGGGAGGGTTCCTCTCCAGCTGATCCGACCATCCGCCGCAACCGGTGAGCGGCAGCAGCGGCCGGTGGTGTAACCATGCCAGGCACACCTCGGAAATGGTTCCCGCACGGCCTCCGATGACCAGGCAGGCATCGCCCGCGAGAGCCATCAAAAGGTTTCGAGCATCTCCCATCCCGCAAGGAATCAGCACCGTGCATGGCCAGTCCCGGAGGTTGATGTCATCGGATGGCACGATGCTGACGACCGTGCCCTGTGCGTGCAGGGCTCGTTGCGCCGCAACCCGGGTGGCAGGGCTCCCGCAACCACTCACGACGGTGATTCCGAGACGCGCGAGCAACTCCCCGGCCGCGCCCGCGAGCTCGAAGGCAGACGAGCCCGGCTCAGCGCTGCCGAGGACACACACTTGCCGCGCTCTCACCGAGAGTGCATTTGCAATCGAGTCGGTCACGTCAGTTCTCGCAGATGGTGGCGGCCGGAGCCGCGACAGCATAGCCGTCTCAGTAACCGCGGGCGCTCGCGACGGCTTGCGCCAGTACCTCCGCTCCTGCACCCGGACGCCTGGCGCCGTCGCTCAGGCTGCGCCGGAACTCCTGTGCGCCGGGCGCGCCCACGTACAAACCCTGCATGTGGCGGACAACGGCTGACAGCCTTTCACCTCGCGCCAGCTGACGCTCGGCATAGTGTTGCATACGATCTATCGCGCGCGCGCGCACCACGGTGTCCAGGGTATCGCCCGTCGAAGCATAATGAGCGGGCGTGTCTGCTCCGAAGACGAGAGCATCGAGCCGGGCAAGCAGCAGAGGCCGATGGTACGCCTCTCGTCCGAGCATGATGCCGTCCAAACCGTCGAGCGCCCTGAGAATGGCCTCCGGCTCGCGCAGGCCGCCGTTGACGACCACCTGCAGGTCGGGAAAGGCCTGCTTGATCTGGCCCACGACGTCGTATTGCAACGGCGGAATCTCCCTATTGTCCTGCGCCGACAGCCCACCGAGCACCGCTTTGCGAGCATGGACGATCACTGCCTCACAGCCGGCATCACGGATGGTGCCCACGAACCGAAGCAGCGCGGCGCGCTCCGCTTCGTCGAAACGGCGGCTGGCCTCGATAGCGACCCTACCCCGGCCCTCGATGACTCCGATCCGCATCTTGACCGTCACCGGCACGCGCACGGCTGCGCGCATGGCGGCCACGCAGGCCGCCACCGTTTCCGGCCGCTGCATCAGGTACGCGCCGAATACACCGCCCGTCGCCTTGTCGCTCGGACAGCCACAGTTGAGATTGATCTCGTCGTATCCCGCCTGCTCACCTTTTCGAGCGGCAACGGCGAGCTCCTGCGGGTCACAGCCACCGAGCTGCAGTGCTACGGGGTGCTCTTCGGGATCGAATTCGAGGAGCTCCCCGCTGTCACCTTGGACCAGATCGGCGGCGGCGATCATCTCCGTGTAGAGGAGCGTCCGGGCCGAGAAGCCGCGCAGGAAATAGCGGCAGTGGCGGTCTGTCCGCCCCATCATGGGAGCAACCGAAAGCCGCCTGTCCAGGTCCTTCATCGGTTCTTTATATCATGGCAACAGGCAGCCGCGACCGGGCGCCGCGGGCTTTCCAGACCCTGCGAGGCGGATCCGAGAGTGCGTTTCAGTGCTTGCGGGACGTGCGGCCCTGCACTTCGACCTTGATGTGACGCACGCCGGTATCGCTGAGGGTATCGGTGTCACTCCACATTTCCCGCTCGGCGAGCTCCGCAAGTGTTTGCTCGAGAGTCTCCGAGTCGCGGGAACCGCCGCGGCGGCGGCCGATCTCGGGCTTCGACCCGGTCGTTCTACGGGAGACACTACCAAAATCGAGAGTCTGATCGAAACGCTGCTGCACGAGACAGGGGATCACTGACGTGTCCGTGCAGGCTTCGCGCGCCCGGGCAATCTCATCGTCGAGAACAGGTATCACCGCAGCCGAACTGAAGGTGCTGCGCAGATGCGCTGCGACCCGTTTCGCCGAAACCGGATCCGGAAAGAACCCGAGCCGCAGAAAATGACAGGAGCCGCTCGTACGGCGGCTCTCAACGGCATAAAGCGTAAATGCTTTGAATATGGGGAGCTGGGGCATCCGGGCCGTATCGATGGACCGCGCCGACCAGTGCAGCTGCACGGCAAAGGAAACCGGTGCGCCTCGAATGACGGCCTCCCGCAAGGCGCGCCGGGTACCGGTATCGTCGGGGCGCAGCAGCTCGATCTGATCCGTGGAGGGTGCGTCACTATCGATCTCAGGCGGCGCCGGATGCCGCGTTCGCAGAATGTTGATCACCTGCGTATCGGTGAGGGACCGATTGTCGACCGGCGCGAACGGCGGGCTGTCGGCGTTTCCTTCCCGCGAATCAGGGCGCCATGCAGCCGCTTCGGCATCCAATTGCCAGAACGCGGGCGGCGTAATGGTTGCGATCGCATCGGGATGCCGACCGCGCACGGCTCGAGCCCACTTTTCGGCGTGGGTCAGCGTTTCGAAGAATCCCATGTGCAGATAGAGCTGCTCATTGCCATCCGGCTCGCGCGCACGGCTCGTAAAGAATGTGAAAGGCCTGAGGTGCGGTGATTGGGGCGGCCGGATCGAGACCGGCTCGACCAGCCGGCACAGCGTCAGCATGAATGGGCCGGTACCGGCCTCGCCTCGGTGCACGATGTTGGTGCCCGAAGAGCCAGCGGATCCCGTAAATGTCATGGGTCCCCCGAAATAAACGTCGACTCGCCGGCAGGAGGGGCCGGATCCGATGCAGCCGAGCGTGCACGCTCACACCTGGGAGTGGAGTGGCAACCCCGCTGTCATAGACCGTTGAGCCCTTAGACCGGTAGCTTTGCGTCCCCGCCTTTCGGCGGGTTTGCCCTTATCGCCTTGAGCTCAAGCTTGTCTCTAATTAGAGACGAGCCGAGCTCAGGGTGTCCCAAGCATGGCCCTTCAAACAGGATATGTCCAGTAGCGGATTCGTCGCACTTTGGAGTCAGCGATCATTGGGGGCTGAAAAGAAGGGGTATAGACGGCTACGCGCAGCGCCGGTGCGCGCTCTCCACCGCCTGCAGGCATAGGTCGATGTCGCCCTCGGTCGTCGCCCAGGACGATACGCTGATGCGCATCGCCTTGCGGCCATGCCACGTCGTGCCGCCGCACCAACAGATGCCGTCGTCCTGTATGACGCTGATGATGCGCTCGGTCCTATCGCCCGGACCAAAAGACACGAGCACCTGATTGAGCACCACGTCATTCAGGATTTCATGCCCCGCTCGCCGCAAACCGTCGGCGAACTGCGCGGCGAGCCGGCAGGTACGCTCGATCTGATCACCGATGCCACGGCGTCCCAGGTAACGCAGCGCCGCCCAAAGCTCGATCGCGCGCGCCCGCCGCGAGGAATCCGGGCACCAGCGCATGGGATCCCGTCCGGCCGGCTCTCCATAGTAGGCGCCCGAGACCGCCATGGCCTGCCGCAACACCTCGCGTTGGCGGACGAACGCAATGCCACAGTCCTGCGGCGTGTTGAGCCACTTGTGCCCGTCAGTCGCCCAGGAGTCGGCCAGCTCGAGACCCGTGGTCAGATGCCGACGGGCAGGCGCCGTGCGGGCCCACATTCCGAACGCCCCATCCACGTGGACCCATGCCCCCGATCGGCGCGCCGCATCGCAGAGCGCTTCCAACGGATCAGAGCAGCCGGAATTGACGTTGCCGAGCTGCGCGCAAATGATCGTCGGACCGGATAGCCTGGGGATCGCGGTGGCCTGCATCCGTCCCTGAGAATCCACGGGCAGGGTCACGACCCGCCGGCGTCCCAGCCCGAGGAGAGCGAGCGCCTTCAGCAGTGTCGCATGGGCCTCCTCTCCTACGACCACGGTGATGGGCGGTGCTCCGAAAAGACCGTCCTGCTCCACATCCCAGCCGATGTTGGCCAGGAGCGCGTGCCTCGCAGCGGCAAGTGCCGTCAGATGCGCTGATTGCGTGCCGACGACCAGGGCGCCCGCGGCCTCCCGAGGCAGGCCGAACAGGTCGATCAGCCAATCGAGGACAACTTCCTCGAGATAGGCCGCCACGGGGGAAAGCTCGAACAGACAGGCGTTCTGGTCCCACGCATCCGCGAGCCAGTGAGCTGCGACCGTGACCGGCAATGACCCGCCAATGACCCCGCCAAAGAAACGACGTCCCATCACGGCCATCGTGGCGGGCGAGCCGGCGCGGTCGAGGAGATCGAGAAGGGCTCGAGGATCATGACCCTCCTCCGCGAGAGCGCCGCCGAGCTCCGCGAGTGATGCGACATCGGCCGAAGACGGGCCCACGCGACGGTTCTCGATCGTTGCGAGGTAACGTCCCGCTCGATCCGCGGCGAGCGTAAGGAGAGGCCCGTAGAGATCAACCCTCGGTCGTCGGTCCTCAGCTGCGCTTGCAGTCATGCTCTTCCGCTCTATAATGCCCTAGTGCATTAGAATTCCCGAGGCACCCGGCGCATGTCAAGAGATCCCGCGCGTGCGGCGACTCAGTTCTTCGGTGGCCGCGTCTGTCTCGACTTCGCCAATACGCTCGATTGGCGCCTGACCGACAGCCCGGTCGAGCTGATCCCGGATTACCCGGCATTGCTCGCCTGGAGCGAGCGGCGGGAAACGTTGCCGACCCGCGCCGTCGCGAGACTGAGAGCCCAGGCTGCCAGGCGCACGGAAGCCGACGTCATCGTGCGCGAAGCGCACCTGCTCCGCGGCCAGATCTGGGCGATTACCGAGGATCTGATCGCACGCCGCCGCGCGCGGCTGAGCGCCCTCAACAGGCAACTGGCTGAGCTGCCCTCCGAGCCCGGCCTATGTTTCCAAGGCGGCCGCTACGTGTTCGAGCTCGACGGCGCCAACCTCCGTCAGCCTCTGTGGCCGGTCCTGTGGTCCCTCACCGCGGTGTTGGCGTCGGAGGATGCAGCCCGAGTCGGCTCCTGCCAGGCGGAGGGCTGCGGCTGGTACTTCATCGATGAGAGCCCCGGCCACTCCCGGATGTGGTGCTCGAGCGAGGTCTGCGGCAACCGCGAGCGGGTCCGCCGGGCCTACGCTCGGCGTCGCTCGAAGGCCTGATCTCCACCAGGCGAGCATCGCCGTGCCGTTGCGCATCGAGTCCATCGCCTGCCAGAATGGCGGACATGGATGTTTCCTATTTTTGGCGCGGCCCATTCAGCAATGAGGCCGTGAACGTACTGCACGCCGAGGCATTCAGCCACCGCATATTCGGTGATGACTGGTGGACTCGGGTCAACCGCCATAGCCTCGGCTGGGTATGCGCGCGCAACCGGGAATCACTGATCGGGTTCGTCAACGTCGCCTGGGACGGCGCCCTCCATGCGTTCGTCCTGGACACGATGGTAGCAAGCAACTGCCGCCGCCTCGGTGTGGCGACGCAGATGCTCGCGATGTGCGTCGAGGAAGCACGCGAGGCGCGCTGCGAATGGCTGCACGTCGACTTCGTGGACGATCTTCGGCCGCTCTACTTCGACAAAGGCGGCTTCACTGCGACGCCCGCCGGTCTGATCAAGCTGTAGTCGTCCTTGCTATGCCCGCGCCAGGCTTCTGCGCACCAGGGACACCCAGAGCTCGACGCCCGCTGGCAGCACCTCGTCGTTGAAATCATAGCGCGGGGAGTGCAGGCCCGGATTCTCGCCGGCGCGCGCTGCACCCAGCCATAGATAACAGCCCGGGACCGCCTGCAGCATGTAGGCAAAATCCTCCGAGCCCATGCTCGGGCGGGACTCGACGACATTCAGTCGCGTCGCGGCGGCAACCTCACGAAGGAGCGTTGCCGAGGCCGGATCGTTGATCGCTGCCGGGTAGCGCCGTTCGTAGCGGACCTGCGAGGTGCAGCCGAAGCCTGCTGCCACCGAGCCGGCGAGTTGGGAGATGCGCGCCTCGATGCAGTCACCGACCTTGCTCTCGTACCAGCGAGCCGTTCCGCGAATGATGCAGTCCTCAGGAAGCACGTTCCAGGTCTCACCGCCCCGGATCTGGGTCACCGACACGACGGCGGACTCGAGTGGATCGACATTGCGGGCGACGATGCTTTGCAGAGACGAAACCACCTGTGCTGCGGTGAGGATTGCATCGGTACCTGCGTGCGGCATCGCTCCGTGAGCACCCCGGCCGCGAACGCCGATCTCGAAGGTTCCGAATGCGGCCATCATCGGGCCATCGCGTGCCACGCAGGTGCCGACCGGAAGCGCCGGCCAGTTGTGCAGCGCAAAGATGCTGTCGCAGGGGAATGATTTGAAGAGCCCCTCTTCCACCATGCGCCGTCCGCCGCCTTCGTTCTCCTCCGCGGGCTGAAAAATGAAATGCACCGTGCCGTCGAGATCGGGGAGAGTCGCACAGATGCGGGCCGCGGCAAGCGCCATGGCGGTGTGACCGTCGTGTCCGCAGGCATGCATGACGCCGGGCACGCCGGAGACATGCTCTGCGCCACTCTCTTCCCGGATCGGCAGGGCGTCGATGTCGGCCCGTATGCCGATGCTGCGCCGGCTGGTGCCGCGGGTCAGAGTTCCGACCACTCCCGTCCCGGCGAGGCCGCGATGCACCTGCAATCCAAACCGGTCGAGCTGTGCGGCGATGAACTCCGAGGTTTCCCGCTCGCCGAAGGCGAGCTCTGGATGACGGTGCAGGTGATGTCGCCACGAGACTGCCTCGGCCAACAGATCGGCGGTGCCGGCGTGGGTCATGTCCTTTCCTTTCTGGGCTCGAAGATCGCGTAGAACTTCTCGCATTCTTCGTGCACGGTCCAGGCTCCCTCGAAACCTGCAGGCACGACGAACGCATCACCGGCGGCAAACGAATGGCGCTCCCCCTCGAGACTCTCGATGGTCACGCGCCCCGCCGTCAGCACGCAGAGCTCACTTTCCGTATAGCGCACGCGCCATTTTCCGGGGCTGGAGGACCAGCGGCCGCAGAAGAACTGACCGGTGCCGTCGGTGAAGACATTCCACGCGCGGTGGGCCGGCTGGCCGTTGAGCACGCGATCCGGTTCGGGCCCACACGCTTCCCATGTGGCCGGGCCTTCCAGAGGGACGATGGATGGACTCATGAGACTCGCTCAGCTGGGCAGGACCGCCGACGCTACTATATTGCGTGAAGACCGCCGGGGCTAAGGTCTTCGGCGGCCGCCATCGCAGGGCGAAGTCGCCTGACCCCGGCACAGCTCAGGTGAAGGTGACAAGTACTCTGCATGTCCATGAGCGATCGTCTATCCAGGGCCACACGCGTCCTCTCGTGTCTGCTTCCCTGCATCATTTCCGGCTGCGTCTATTTTTCGCGGCATACCCTGCCCGGCGCGTGCGCCCACGATCTGGGCTCCGAGATGCACAATTTCTGTGTCGTCAGTCCGGGCGTCCTCTGGCGGGGAGCGGCCCCTAGCCGAGCGGATGCGGCGTGGCTGGTCCAGCATGGCATCAGGACCGTCGTGAGTCTGCAGCTCGACATGCGGCACGCCTTCGAGTCGGCAAGCCTCGACCCGCGGGTCGCACGCTCGGTCACCTACTTTCGAGTACGCGATTTCGCCGCAGTCGACCTGTTGACTCACTATCACCTGGATGAGCGGGTGGCCTCCGCATTGGCGATCATCAACGAGGCGCCGAAGCCCGTCTTCGTCAGTTGCCGCGCCGGGGTCGATCGCACCGGCATCATTGCGGCGGCGTACCGGGTACTGGTCGAAGGCATGAGTCAGGATAAGGCCATCGCAGAGATGGACGGCTTCCACAGTCCCTGGGACCCTCTGAACGCGCGCTACGTGCGCAGTCTCACCGGAGAGCGCAAGGCTCGCATCCTGCGCGAGATGCACGAGCGGGAGCATCGGATACCGCCGAGCGGGGAGTTCGTCTGCACCGACGGCGGCTGCCGGTTCCGGGGAACGCAACAGTCCGCGGCGGGAGTCAACGTGTCCCGTTAGCCTCGAACGAGACGAGGAGGCGGGTGCGATCCCGTCTCAAATCATCTCCGGAGCGTTCCTTCGGCCAGGACACTCCGGGCTTGAGACCGTTCCAGTAGATGCGCTCGATCTGCGGCGCCGGGTTCTCATCTTCCCGGTCCCATTGCATGCCGCGCGTCACCTTCGCCCAGTACGCGGGGGTCTGCGCAAAGTGGAATGCAGCGGTTTTGGGCGCGCGCGTCCCGCCCATGAAGGCAGCGGCAAACGGCGCCGGCTCGGTTGCCTCGAACGTCCAGGCCTTCTGGCTGAGATCGAACACCGCCGACATCGGCCGCTGGTAAGCGTCGTAGATCGACAGATGACCGATGCCGAGGATGTCCTCGATGGTCGCCAATACGTTCACTGTCGAATAGCGGTCGCTCACGACCGCGTGGTGCTTGAGGTAAGGGCCGGCCAGAAAACACACGCTGCGATGCGCATCGACATGATCCGGCCCATCCTGCGCGTCGTCCTCGATGATGATGATCAGAGTGGAATCGGCATAGGGGCTGCGGGCCACGGCCTCGATGAGCCGCCCGACCGCATAGTCGTTATCCGCGACCTGCGCCTCCGGTGTGCTCAATCCATCGATCGACTGGGCGAACTCACCGAGATGATCGCGCATCAGTCGCACCAGGCTGAGCGCTGGCAGATTGCCTTTGGCGATGTATTGCTCAAATTCCCGCTGCCACTCGGCCTCACGGAAATAGTCGGGAAATCGCGTGTCGAATCCGCGGAAATAAGGATCGGTCACGGGCGCGAGCGCGCGGTTGGCCGGGAAGGCCACCTGCGTTCTCGTCCTGCGTGGCCACTCCAGCAAGGGGGTGGCGCGGTTCGGATTGTGATACGGAAGGAGATCGAGCATGAAGCCGTAGTTGCGCACGGAGAGCCCGGCGCGCAGCGCCGCGTCCCAGATGTAACCCCGCTCGCGCTCGCCCTCCGGGCCGTCCGGCGCCGCCGCATTGGCCGTCCCGGGAAGCAGGTTGGGATCGTCGGGATAGCCCGCCTCCTCCCGCTTGCGCTCCGCCAGCGAGCCGATGGCGACATCCACATCGCGATTGGTCCCTTCCCAGTCATACGAGAGCCCGCGCTCGGCGTAGTTCACCGGCAGGTTTTTCACTCCGAGGTCGGACTCCATGGCCGAGGTGCTCCAGGGCCAGCCGTTGCCGCTCACCTCCCCCGTATCGTAGAAATTGTCGAGCGTGACGAAGGCCGTGGCCAGCGCATGAGCGTTGGGAGTGATGGTGTGGCCGAACTCGGTCAGCCGCGGATCACCGTTGCCTACGGCAAGGTCACCGAGGATCTGATCGTAGGTGCGGTTCTCGCGAACGATGTAGATGATGTGCTTGATGCGCTGGTGCAGCGCCTGCATCAGGCTCTCATCTTCGGCATTCTCCCGCACGTAAAGGTGGTCGTTGGCGGCCACGGTGCGAGTGAGCTCCGGCAAGTCCCGCGCGTCGGGTGTCGGCAGACTGAGGAATCCCGCCTTGGAGAGCTGCAGGATGTACTGGTTGGACGAGGCGCAATGGGCCTGCCGTGACTTGCGGTAATCGTTGCTCGCGCAGTTGCCCGCATTGGGTCCCGGAATACTACGGCCGTTGACCACGTAGAGCATGCGCCCATCGGCGCTCGCGCTGACCGAGTTCGGCCAGTACCCGGTCGGAATCAATCCGATGACCTGCGGCTCAGACGTGTCGAGCGCGATGACCGCCATGGCGTTTTCGCCGCCGTTGCTGACGTAGAGTCGCTTCTCATCGGGTGAGAGGCTGACGCTGTTGGGCGCGACGCCATGGAAGTACGCTCCGGGCACCATCAGCGCAGGTGGCGCAATCGTGCGGATCACGTGATCGACGCGGCGAGTGGCCGTGTCGATGACGGAGACCACATCGGCATTGTCGCTGGCAACATAGAGGCGCGATCCGGCGCGATTCAACACCATGCGGCTGGGGTTGCCTTCGACCGCGATCCGGCCGATCACTCCGCGCGTGGCTGCCGAGAGGCTCACCACGTCAATCTCACGGTCACGAACGCTCGATACGTACGCCGTGTCATCGCCTTTGATCGCAACCCACAGGGGATAAGTGCCGCCCACGCCGCCATGCCCCGGCTGCAGTGCGACCTCGACGGCTCGACCGGCAGGCACTCCGCCCGCGAGTGGCACGATCGAGAGCGAGTCGTTGTAGAAATTGGCGACTACCAGTCTGGCCGCATCCGCCGTGACGGCGAGTCCTGCAGCCTGCGGCTTGGATAAGGCGCCCGGTTGAGGCGGGAGGCCCTTTCCCACGCGGTGACCGAGCTTGATCAGCGCCCCCGTATCTTCGAGCCAGACCCCATTGCGCCGCGCGAAAACGTGCACATCGTCATCGATGCCCCCCGAAACATAGAAGTGCCGGCCATCCGGCGCGAACGCAACACCGACGTAGGTATTCGGCACCTGCAGTACCTGCTTGCGCTCGGGGCGGTCATGACTGATGTCATATACGAACACGTACTCGTTCGAGGCCGCCGCGATCCGCGCGCCGCCTTTGTCGAAGAGTCGGTTGAAGCCGCTCGTCAGGATGAGAAGGGTTTTGCCGTCGGGGCTCGTGACGGTGGTGACCGCCTGGCCTGCGACGTACCCGGGAAATCCGGGCAGGCCGGGATCGAGGCGCGAGAAACGAGCGCCCGCGGCTGCCGTCGGGGTGAGTCTGAGGCCGGAGGGCGCATCCGGCGCCCGATGCGCAGTCTGCGCGACTTTCGCCAGGGCTGGGCCCTGAGCCGGGAATCCGATGAGCGTCAGGAGCCCGAGCCACGCGATGTAGCGGTCTGCAGGAACTCTCTGGGACATCATGCGCTGCTCATTCAGCCTACGGTGTGAGCCCTAGCTTACATGCCCCGGGGGCCGACCGAGAGCCTGGCACCGACGATGACGGTCCTCTGCACGACCGACTGGGTCTTACTGCGGGCCTGCCGCGTACCAATCCAACACCCGCAGGGCGCGCAGAGTATTCCAGCGGCTCGGCCGTCCCTCGCCCTCGTCCGTCGCGACCGGCATCCTGCCGGGATACTGGGTCTCCAGGGGCCATCGGCCGCCGTCGTCACGCTTCGAGGCTACGAGCGCGATCGCCTCGGCAACACGCTCGTCGGGCACCGCCTTGGCGCGACGAAGATATTCGAGGCCCCGCAGGACGTCGTAATGCCACCACGCCGGAAAGGCGAAGCGATTCCACTCGGCGCCGCTCTTGCGATCCCGGGCGATCAGCTCACCCGTCGACCGGCGCCGAAAGAGACGGCGCTCGAGCAGATATTCCTCACCGCGCAAACGAGCAGCGGTGACCGCAGACGGGCTCTGCGACCCGGGAACGCCCGACTGCTCGAACTCCAGCAGCGCCTCGAGCACGCAGATCGTGGTGTTGAAGGATGACCGCATCGAGCGATCGGGCGCCTCGCAGTTCCACCCGCCGTCGGGCAGCTGCCCTGCGAGCAGGCGATCGATGAGATTGCGCACGTCCTGGCGAAAGTAGGCGCCTGCGGCCGCCACCTGGCCATTGATGCAGGGCTCCGTCTCGCCCTCGAAGAAGCGGTTGTGGTCGGCCTCCCGTGGACCACATCCCTGCCATGTCACGTGGTCGCGGACGCGACCCAACGCGCGCTGCGCGTCTTCGCCGGCCGGCTCCAGGCCCATTTCCCGCAGGAGCCATAGGACATGCATCGTCGAGTCCCATCCGTGGTTCCACGCCACCCCGCCCCACCGCCCATCGGGCTGCTGAAGAGCGAGCAGCGCCGCACCTGCACCCTGGGTCGCAACCTTTGCCCGTTCGGCAGCGATGTCGTTCTGCGATGCGTCGGTCAGGTCGCGCTTGGCCTGCCAGCGAATCGAGGGGTCAGAATCCAACAGCCAGTCGATGACCGCCCGCTCGGCCATCAATTGGTCACTTTCTGCCAGGCGTCCGCCGCTGCCGGGGACAGCTTGTCCATGTGCTTCAGGAAAAGCGCCAGCGTCCACATCTGTTGATCGCTCAAAGTGTCCTTCCAGGAAGGCATCGCAGTCCACCGAATACCGTGGGCGATCTTCCAGTAGGTTGCTCCGTCCGGATCGTCTTCCACGCCATGATCGGCGAGCTGCGGCGGCCGCGGCGAGAGCCCCTTGGCCAGAGGCGTCGCCGACGCCGCGCCCTTGGCAGTTCCATGACAGCCCGCACAGTATTGCCCGTAGAGCTGGATTCCGGTAGTGAGATTCTGATCCGTGAGCGGCACGGGGTTCGCCTGCTTTGGCGCCTCAGCGCTCAGCGTCGCGTGCAGCGACGCGCGAGCCGCCCACTCCTCGAGAGGCAGGGGTCCTGAGTCCGCACCTCCCGAGACAGCGCCCGTCGTGAACACGAAATAGAGCGCGATGACGATGGCCACGATCGTCAGCACGACGCCGAGAAGAAAGCTCTTGATCATCGCGGCTCTCCGGTCAGCAATTGCAATCGTTACCGTTTGCCCTCATCGGCAGCAGCGGTCGGAACCCCGTGGCGCTCATCCGCGGCCGAGCAGTGCCGTCAGCTCATCCAACTGCGCCCGATAGCCGTCCAGCGCCTTCGCAGTCTCGGCGGCATACCGGCCCGCACCGCTCCAGTCCTGCCCCTCCAGCGCCTCGCGTACGGCGGGAATCGTCTTTGCCCCGTAGCCGGTCAGCGCACCCGGTGCCTGCACCATGTTCTTGTACCAGGGGCGGCCCGGTAAGCCCGCCTCATCGAGGAGGCGCTGCTCCATCGTTCCCATCAACTGATTGATCCGCCGCAGCTGGCCGGCGGGAATCGCAAGTCCCCGGGACACGCGCGCAGCGTAGGCCGCCTCATAAGCCTGCACGCTTTGCCGCAAGCCTTTTGCGGCTGCATCCAGCGGGGCAAGATCGACGCTTGGCACGTCGGACAGACGCTCGGGCGGGCCGACTGGACGGGTCGGGTCGCTCGCGAGACGGTATGCATCGGCAGCGAACAGCTCGTGCTGGTGCTTGGCGGCCTTGCGCTCGCTGTCGACTTCCTGATGCAGCTGCGCGAGATAGCGGTCCAGACTGGCACTGAAGTCACCGAAGCGCAGCGGCAGGACTTGCGCATCGGCTGTCCGCATCACGATGTGACCGGCCACCTTGGCGAGCGCAACCTCGTACTCGAAGGTTGGATCGCCGAAACGGACGAAGTGATCGAACGAATCATAGCGGGAATGATAGATACCGGCATCGTCGTCCTCACCGCCAAAGAGAACGTTGAGTGTGGCGATACCGAGATGATCCAGGAAGGAGCTGAAGTCCGACCCGGAGCCCAGGGGATCGAGCGGGATATCGCCGCCCTTGGCGGCCAGGGCCGCGAGCTCCTTGGTGTCCGCATCGGCGCCCGGCTCAGCAGCCTGGACCTCCACGAACGCCCGCTCACGCTGCTCGACGCTGACATGGGTTTCCGGGTCGGTCACACCGGCTGCTACCTCATTGACCAGGTGTTGCAGCGAGTGACTGCCGCCGACGGAGAGGAAGCCGCGCGCGTTGGTGTCCGAGTTGAGATACAACACCGCCTTCTGCTGCAGCTCCTTCGCGTGCGTTTCCGCCCACTCGGTGGACCCGAGAAGCATCGGCTCCTCGCCATCCCAGCTCGCATAGACGATGGTGCGCCGGGGTACCCAGCCCTGCTTGTGCAGGGCGCCGAGCGCCTTCGCCTCACCCATGAGCGCGAGCGTGCCGGAAAGCGGATCCCATGCACCAAACACCCAGCCGTCATGGTGATTGCCGCGAACCACCCATTGATCGTCAGTGGATCCCTTGAGCTTCGCGATCACGTCGTAGACGGGTTTGCGGCCCCAGTCGGACTTAACCAGCAGATGCACTTCGGTAGGTCCGGCGCCGATGTGGTAAGTCAAAGCCAACGACCCACGCCAGCTCTCCGGCGCGACCGGACCGCCCAACGCCTGCAGCAGCGGGGTTGCATCAGCGTAGGAAATGGGCAGCACCGGGATTCTGACGATGCTTGCGGCATCCTCGACGGCCAAATGCTTGGCACCCGGCACTGATCCGTAGCCCGGGGTAGTCGGATCACCCGGGTAGCGGGCGATGTTCATCACCGAGCCGCGCTGCACTCCCTCCGGCGGGCGCCAGCCGCCTTTGGGATAGGTATCGCCCTGAAAATAACCGTCATCCCGCGGATCGGAATAGATGAGGCAGCCCACGGCACCGTGCTCATACGCAAGCTCCGGTTTCAGGCCCCGCCAGCCGGTGCCGTAGCGCGCGATCACGATCTTGCCTTTCACGCTGACGCCGTACCTCGCGAGCTCCTTGTAATCATCGGGCATCCCATAGTTGACGTACACGAGAGGCGCTGTCACATCGCCGTCCACTCCGTACACGTTGTAGGGTGGCAGCGCGCCGCCGAGGCTCGACGTGCGGTCCCCTGCGACCGGCGGCTCGTGGAGCGAGGCCTTGAAGGTCGTCGGCGCAACCATCTCGACCAGCTCCTGCCGTGGTGTCGGATACAGCACGTCGAAAGTCTCGATGCGCGCATCCCAACCCCATGCCTTGAACTGCCCGAGCAGGGATTCGGCATTGGCCTTGTCGTGCGGCGAGCCGACCTGATTGGGCTCGGCGGCGAGAGTCTGCAGCCAGCCGCGCATCTCGGAAGCGCTGAGCTGCCCATCGAAGCGCTGCTCCAGATCGCGCTCGCGGTCGGCACCGGCCGCGGTGAATCCCAGCATCGCGCCACCGGAGGTCGTGTCTGCCGCCGCCGGGAGGACGGAGCCGACGGCGCAAGTCAACACCATGCAAGCCAGAGTCAGCGCGAATTTGCTCGTCATTCTCATCGGCCTCCTATGCTGGTCGGATGCTCAGGCAGCTGCGGCAGATGCGGATGGTAATCGAGCCACGGAGCCTTCTCGTAGTGGGGAGTCGGACTCGCCGCGAGCTGCTGCATCGCAATCCCGACGGCTCGCTCGAGCTGCGGATCATGACCCTGACGCACGAGCTCGGGATTCTGCCACACGGTCACATCGGGGCCTATCCCGTGATTCTCCACCGGGAAGGTGCCATCCAGGCCCTCGATGGCCTCGCGTGGAGAAGTGATACTGCCGCCATCCATCAGGTCCGGATAGCCGCCTATGCCGACGAGGCCTCCCCAGGTACGCTCGCCCACGAGCGTGCCGATCTGATCCATCTTGAAGTACCAGGGCAGGGCATCACCCCCTGAGCCCGCGTACTGATTGATGACCATCACCTTGGGGCCGAAGATGGCCATGGGCGGGGTCACCGCCGTTCGTCCCCAGCGATTGACCTGCAGCGCCATCGGCCGGAACTGCAGCGACTGGATGATGTAGTCGGAAAGGAGTCCGCCGTGGTTGAAACGCTCATCGATGATGACGCCCTGCTTGTCGACCTGTGAGAAGAAATACCGGTTGAAGTTGGTGAAGCCGCCCCATGCGGTATCGGGCAGATAGACATAGCCCAGCCTACCGCCGCTCAGGCGCGCGACGAGCTCAGTGTTGTGGTCTATCCAGGCGGCGTGCCGCAGCCCCTCCTCGCTCGGGATGGTCTTGACGATGATCGACCTCGATCGCGTGAGATCGGGGTTCGGTCCGACGGTGAGGGTGACCGTCTTGCCGGCGAGGTCCTGAAAAGCCTGATAGAGGTTTGCGCGGTCATCGAGCGGCGTGCCATTGACCGCGAGCAGGTAGTCCCCGGCTGCGACCTTGAGGCCCGGCTGCGCCAGCGGCGCGTAGAGCTCCGGGCTCCAGCGGCCGCCATCGTAGATGCGGGCGATCCGGTAGTGGCCGTGCTCGAGGCGGTAGTCCGCACCGAGGAGACCGATGCTGATCTCATCCATCTTCGGCTCGTAGCCGCCGCGGATGAACATGTGCCCCACGGACTCGTAACTCATCATCTCGCGGAATAGGAACGACAGCCCGTCGCGGCTGGCGATGCCCGGCAGGTAGTGCGCGAATTCCTTCTCTGCCGCGGCAACGTCGAGACCATCGTAGGTGGGGTTATAGAAGAAGGCGCGTTGGATCCGCCAGGCCTCCCGATACATCTGTGCCCACTCGTCCTCCGGCACGACCCACACGCGCAGATCCTGTGTCTGCAGATGATCCGGCTTGGCGCCGGGATTCGCGTCCGATATGAACCAATCATCGCTCCTGCGGTAGAGCATCTTGCCACCGCCCGCGGCCAGCTCGAAGTTCGTGACTCCGCTCACCAGGCTCTGCGTCTTCCTTGACTCGAGCTCGAACCGCAGGATCGAGAGCGGCGGTCCGTTCCGGTTCCTGTCCTCGCTCGTCTGGACGAGTGGCCCCTGCGCCAGGTAGAGCACACCCGCCTTGCCCGCCTCGAGATCCACGTAGTCCGCGGCGGGGATGGGTAGGGGCACTGCACGCGCCTGGAGACCCTTGAAATCGATCGTGAGAGCCGCCGGCGGCTTCTGTTGGCTCGCAGCTCCTTTGCTCCCTTTGGCGGGCGGTGGCGGCTTGGGCGGGGAAGTCTGCTCATAGCCGCTGCGCGGCGCTACCGGAGAGGCCGTGCTCGTCTGCAGCGTCACTGCGTACACCTGGCGCGTTATCGGCTTTTCCAGCCGGGTCATGTCGAGCCAGCCGTAGGCGAGCGCGGTATTGGTGCTGGAGGTGAAATACAGCTCCTTGCCGCTTGCATCAAAAACGGGGTCGACACAGTCGCTGGTCGCATCGGTAACCTGGTGAGTCGAGCCGTCCTCGAGCGAATAGATGTAGATCGCGTGCTGATAGTTCGGCATGACGCGCGTGAAGGCGATCCAGCGGCTGTCGGGCGACCAGCGGGCGCGCGTCGAGTGCAGTTGATCGAAATTGTCGGTGGCGACCTTCACCGGCCGCGGCGAGGCCTGCCCGAGATCGACGTACCAGAGGTTGAGCTTCTGGTCCGCGAACAGAACCTTCTTGCTGTCGGGCGACCAGGTGGGGGTGTAGTAGTACGCATCGTCCTGACCGAGCGGGATCCTGCGCACGGCGCCCGTGCCGTCCTCATGACTGATGTAGAGGTCGTACTCCCCCGCCCGATCGGAAAAGTAGGAGATCGACTGTCCGTCGGGGGACCAGGCCGGATCGCGGTCCATGGCGCCGGGGCTGTGGGTGAGATTCTCCGGACTGCCGCGCTTGACCGGCACGGTCAGGATCTCTCCATGGGCCTCGAAAACAGCGCGCACACCGTTCGGCGAGACATCACCGGTCGCGATGTCCTTGGCCACGTCCTCGAAATGCGATCGCCGCTGGGGAAAATCGCCCGCGATCATCACCGGCACCGGCCGGCTGTTGCCGCTTGCCGTGTCGTAGATGCGCAGCTCGCCGAACTGCGAGTAGACGATGCCCCCGGGGCCCGCAGACGCGGAGGTGATGTCGAATCCGGTGTTGTCGATGACCCGCTTGACCTGTTTGCTGTCCGTGTCATACGCGTAGAGCGTGGCCGACCCATCACGGTCGGAAAGGAAATAGACCGTATGGCCGACCCACATGGGATCGCTCTCGTTGGCGTTCAGGTCCGGGATCCGCACCGTGCTCGAGTCCGACAGGCGGCTCAGCCAGACCTGCGCATGCTGACCGCCCTTGTAGTCCTTCCAGAACGGCTCCCACTGGAAGCCGGGAACGTAGGCGATGCGGTCGCCGTCAGGCGAATAGGAGCCTGCCTCTCCGGTCGGCAGCGGCAGCTCCTCGGGAAAGCCGCCCGTGACCGGCACCGTGAAGAGCTGATCCGGGTCGGAGAAGCTCTCTCGATGCGAGCTGAAGACTATTTTTTTGCCATCCGGCGTCCACCCAACGGCAATGTCTGGGTCTGGATGATACGTCAGGCGCCGCGGCTGCCCTCCGGTCGCTGGCACGACATAAACGTCCGTGTTCTTGTCATACGTGCCGCTGAACGCGACCATCGAGCCATCGGGCGAAAAGATCGGCTTCGCCATGAGCCCGATGCCGCTCGCGAGGACATGCGCCTGGCCGCCGCTGCGGGGGACGCTCCAGAGCTCTCCGGCGTACTCGAAGACGATCTGGGTCTTCGACATCGTCGGGTCATTGACAAGAAGCCTGTCGGCGGCTCCGGCAGAAAAAGACGCGATCAGAGCCAGCGTCGTGGCGAGCCATGTTCTCATGAGGGCCTCCGTATTCGCCAAAGGACCACAGGCAACGACGGAAGTATGTCACGCGTCCGGCAGACGCCCCCTCACGGAGTGCGACGAGCAGTGATATTGGGTAGACGAACTGCCTGGCGTAGAGCCTGCCTGCGTCAAACGGCTCGAAGGGAGCCAGCGGGCTAGGCGCCCCCGGAAGGGGTGGGACGGAAATGCAGGTCCTGGTAATCGAAGCTGAAATCGGCCAGCGGCGACACCGGCTTCATGGCAATCGACCTGATGTGGCCACCGGTTACGCCGAACGTCACATAGGCATCCTCGATCCCGCTGTCCGTCCAGTGCGCGCGGAAGGTGTCGTTGGCTACATGCTGGAGCGAGCCCTCCATGCCGGGAGTGCGATCGAAGTGAATCCAAAGCTTGCCGGTCCCGCGTGCCGAGACGGTCATGGTGCCGTACCAGGGATCGACGTACGTGCCTTCATAGCCCGCCGTGGGCAGGGACGATTTGTCATTCGGCTTGTACTGCTGCGGCAGATTCTTCATCTGCGCCAGCGTCTTGCCCATGATCTGCCGCCGCAGCGCTGCCAGGCCGCCTATCCAGTCCTGCTGCGGCTGACCGAGATAATAGGCCAGCAGGTAGTCGACCACAGCGCGCCGCGCGCCTCCATCCTCGGAGTTGATGACGACAGAGAAGGCGACATGCCTGTCAGGAATGAAATAGAGCGCCGCCAGCGCTCCGAAAACTGCTCCGGTGTGCTCGACGATAGTATGGCCATGGTCGTCTTCCACGAACCATCCGAGTGCATAGTCCTGCAGGTTGGGGCCGGCCAGCAGCGCGGAGACGGCGCCGAAAGCATCCGACGGGACCACGTCGATCGGGTTCCAAAGCTCATGGACCGCATCTGCGCTCAAGAGGCGTTGGCCGTCGGGCAGCTTGCCCTCCTCTTCCCACATCGCCATCCACCTGGCCATGTCGGCGGCGCTGGCGTTGATCGAGCCGCACGGGGCCGCGGCTTCGGCATCCAGCACTTGCGTCAGGATTCTCTCCTTGCCCATCCCGCGGATTGGCCCATCGGTGCGCCCATGCAGCGCGACCGCATTGGGTGCTTTCGGGTCGTAAAGCGTGCGCGAGTCGGCCATGCGGAGCGGACCGAAGATGTGTTGCTCGACGAACTGCTCCCAGGTCTGGCCTGAGACGGCCTGCACCAGTGCGCCGGCGACGATGTATGTGATGTTGTCGTAGGCAAACACCTCGCGGAAACCGGTTCTCGGCTTCAAATAGCGCAATGCGTGAACGATGTCCGCGCGGCTGCGGGCCGTGGTCGGAATGATGAGCAGATCACCTTCGCCGAGACCCAGACCCGTCCGATGAGTCAACAGATCGCGCACCGTCATGTGCTCGGTGACATACGGATCGTACATCTTGAAACCGGGCAGCCTGTCGACGATGCGGTCGCTCCACTTCAGCTTCCCCTGGTCGACGAGGATTGCCAAAGCGGCTGAGGTGAATGCCTTGGTCTCAGAGCCAATCGGGAAAGCCGTATCCGCCGTGACGGGCGCGCGCGTTGCAATGCTGCGCACTCCGTAACCTTTGGCCACCAGAGTCTTGCCGCTCTGGACGATGGCGAGCGACATGCCGGGCGCGCCGAAAGCCTGCATGGCTCGCGCGACATAGCGATCGAGATCGGGTGGCGGCGCGGCGGGCGCGAGATCTTCGGCCCACACGCCGGACGAGACCGGCACGGCAAGAACGGCAAGCACCGCCGCAATGATTGATACCCGACGCATGCAGAATGCCTCGTGCTAATAGCGGAAGCTGAAACTGGCAAATCCAAAGGCGAAGATCGCCCACAGCCCGTAGAGGGCACTGAGTGCGAGAACCGCTTCACCGGTGCGGACCAGCCAGCCACCGGGGCCACGCAGCGCGCGCCTGACCGCCTCCGCCAGTACGGCCAGCGCCCCGACGAGACCCAGGAGCCCGACGATGTAAGCGATGGTCAGCATGCCGTTGATGCTGCCGTTGGCGTTCAACAGGAGGTCGAAAGCCACGAACCAGGCCAGCACGACGGCCAGCATCAGTACCGCGCCGATGCGGGATGCGAGCCGCAGGCGCTTTTCCTGGAAGGTCAGGAGAAGCGGTGTCTTGAAGCGGCGCCTCACGATCGCCCCGCCGATCCAGATCACCACCGTCAGGATGAGGACGCCGAGGCACACCGCTCCCATCCAGGTCAGTGTGCCCTTCTCTTCGAGCCCATGAACTTTCTGGAAGATCATGACCGGAATGAAATCATCGGACACCCAGTACGCCACCCGACCATCGGAGTCGGTGACGAACTTGAGGTGCGTCTGTCCGCCGACTTCCCGGTAGGTGAGGGGCCCAACCTCCCGCCAGCGCTTGGGCGCGCCGCCGAGATTCTTGAGCATCGACACTTCGACCTCGCCATTCGGCAGAGCGGTCACGCTCCCCTGGGAAATGCCGTTGAAGATCCGGAATGCGCTCTCGATGCGACGGGAGGTCATGTACCAGCCCGCCACGCGCGCCGCGTCCGCCTGCGGATGCGCAACTGTCGATTCCGACGGCGCCGTGTAAGGATAGTAGCGGTCGAGAAAGGCACGGAAGATTCCGGTACGGACATCCTCCGCGGCGCCATCCTTGCCGAGACTGTTGAGAGATATAAAGAGTCCGACGTGCTTGTCGAGCAGCAGATGCATGTCACTGTGGAATGCGGCAGTGTCACCCGCGTGCGCGATGATGCGTAGCCCGTTGCGATCCTCCTGGTAGAAGCCAAGGGCATATCCATTCATCCCGGGCGCCATGCGCGAGGCAGGCGTATGCATCAGCTGCACGGTCTCGGGACTGAGGATCGAGGCGCCGCCGTAGCTGCCGCCCTCGAGATGCGCGATCATGAAATGCGCCATGTCGACGGCGGTGGAGGTCAGCGACCCGGCAGGCGCGACCTCGATATCCTCGAAAGGAATGGGCTTGTCATCCGAGGCCTTGTCGTAACCCTTCGACATGTTCTTGGCCATCGCCGACGGCAAGGGCTGATCGAACGTGGAATGAGTCATGCCGAGCGGCTGGAAGATGTGTCGCGCGATGTACTCATCGAAAGGCTCACCGGAGACGCGTTGCACGATGTAGCCCGCCAGCATCGCCCCATAGTTCGAGTACGCGACGACCTTGCCGGGCGGGAAGATCTGCGCCGGCAGATGCTTCACGAGGTACTCGTGATAGGGCACGAGGTCGCTCGCCGAGGGTACGAAGGCGCCCGAGATCGTGTCCTCCCAACCCGGCGTATGGGTCATCAGGTTGCGCAAGGTGATGGGCTTGCCGAACTTCTCGGGGATCTTGAAATCCACATAGTCGTTGACATCGCGATCGAGATCGAGCTTCCCCGCCTGGACGAGCTGCATCACCGCGGTCCAGGTGAATGTCTTCGACACCGATCCCGGGCGAAAGAGTGTCTGATCGGGCACGACGGGGGTGCGGGCCTTCATGTCGGAAAAACCGTATCCCCTGGTGAAGAGGATCTGTCCGTTCGCCACCACGGCGACCGTTGCTCCGGCGATATCGCCGCTCTGGATTGCGTATGGAACGATTCCATCCAGGAAGGCGGCTACGTCCGCAGAGGTCAGGTCGTGAACACCCGTGCCGGCCTCCGACGCGCCGGGGCTCGCCTGCGCCTCTGTGCTCGGCGCAGTCACCGACGGAGGCGTAGGTGCGAGGGGCTTCTGCTGTCTCGCGGGCGTGCGTGCGTCAGCCGCACTGCCGGCGATCAGCAGGAGAGCCCAAGTCAAAGCGGCGACACCCACTTGGGCGCGCTGGCGCAGGCTGTTACTCGTTGAATTGCCCATCACGCACTCCGTTCATAGTCTGTTGTCTGGCGCCCCTCAGGCGCAGCTCGATCGATCGTCGGGTCAGAACGAGACCGTGAAGCTCGCCAGACCAAGATAGATGACGCCCCAAATGCCGTAAATTCCGGCGAGCCCCAGTACGAGCTCGCCGCCCCGCGCCAGAATTCGACCCGGGCCCATGCGCAAGCGCATCCCGGCGCTGGCGATCATTGCGAGACTGCCGATGATCGCGAGCACGCCGAGCACATAGAGCGGAATCAGCTTGCCGACGAGCTCCCCACCGACCAGGGCATCGAGTCCGGCCAGGCTGGCAAAGAACATAGCCCATGCGGCGACGAGCACCAGATAGATGAGCGCGCCAATGCGGGAGGCGAGCCGCAGCGCCGACTCGAGCGGCGGCAGCACGAGCGGGTGGCGGAAGCGGCGGCGAATGATGGCACCGCCGATCCAAGTTCCGACGGCGAGCAGCATGACGGCGAGGAAGAGGCTGCCAAGGGGCTTGAGCAGCGATTGCTGTCCCAACCCATGGACGGGTAGATTGATGTCGACAGGAATCGTGTCATCAGACACCCAGTATTCGACCTGGCCGTCCTTACCGGCGACGAATCTCAGGTGCGCCTGTCCGCCCACCTCCCGCCAGATGAGCGGACCGACCTCGCGCCAGCGCTTCGGAGCTCCACTCAATTGCGTGAGCTCGCTCGCCTCGATCTGTCCATTCGGCTCCGTGGTCACCGAGGACTGGCTGATCGCATTCAGGATGCGCAGCACCGTATGCCGGCTCGATGCGTAAGAGCCGGCCGCACGTGCGGCATCCTTTCCGGGATCGGATACGGTCACTTCACTCGGCGGCGTGTACGGAAAGTAGCGGTCGAGGAAGCTGCGGAAGATGGCGACTCGGACCTGCTCCGCTGCACCGGCGGTGCCGGTGCTATTGAGCATAATGATGAAACCGACGCCCTTGTCGAGCAGCAGGTGCACGTCGGAATGGAATACGCCGGTATCGCCGCCATGCCCGATGATGCGCAAGCCGTTACGGTTCTCCTGGTAGAAGCCGAGGTCCATGCCGTTCATACCGGGAAGAGGCCGCCCTTGTGGCGTCTGCATCTCCCGAACCGTGGCCGGACTCAGGATCTGCGCGCCATTGAAGGAGCCACCGTTCAACTGCGCCAGCATGAATTTCGCCATGTCGGTGGCACACGTGCTGAGCGCCCCGGCAGGCGCAGCTTCGACCAGCTCGAAGGGGACCGTGCTGTCGTTGGAGGCATGTCGGTATCCCGTAGCCATGAACGGCTGCAAATTCGCGGGCAGCGGCTGTTGGAAGCTCGAATGGTCCATCCCGAGCGGCTGCAGGATGTGGCTGTTCACGTAGTCCAGATAGGTCTCTCCCGAGACGCGCGCGATGATGTAGCCCGCCAGCGTGGTGGCGTAATTGGAGTAGGCGACCACCTGCCCCGGAGGATGGATGAGCGGCGGCATGTGCCGGATGAGATATTGCCGCAGCGGAAAAAGCTGGCTCGGCTCGTTGACGAAAAGGTCGGTGACGGTGTCCTCGAATCCCGTCGAATGCGTCATGACGTCGCGCAGCGTGATCGGCCTGCCGAACGGCTCCGGCACCTTGAAGTCGAGATAATCGTTGATGTTGCGATCGAGATTGAGCTTGCCCTGCTCCACGAGCTGCATCACCGCCGTCCAGGTGAAGAGCTTCGAGACCGAGCCCGCGCGAAAGAGTGTCTGGTCGGCCGCCACTGGCCGGCCCGACTTCAAGTCCGCAAAACCATATCCACGCGCGAAGACGAGGCGACCGTCGGCGACGACGGCGACAGAAGCACCCGCGATATCGGCTCGGGCAATGGCGTAGGGAACCATGCCGTCGAGAAATGCTGCGATGTCCGGCGCCGTGAGGGCATGAGCATCGCTGCCAGCCGCCGGCGCGCCGGGCGCAGAACCCTGGATACTCACGCTCGCCGGATGCGTTTCCGGCACCGGTTGATTGGGCGGGCGGGCAGCCGAGCGGCCACTCGCCTCGCCGGGCGCAAAGAAAAAGAGCACGGCCAGGAGAGCCGCGCCTGCGGCAAAAGTCTTCGGCACCCAGCTATCGCTGATGGAACTCTGCTTCACTGGCGACCCAACGAGTCAGTTGCTCTTCGTCCGGCGAATGGCAACACTCAGCGAGATGTCCTCGCTTGCCACTTTGACAAATTTAGCTACATTTTTCCGAATTCGCAAATTATTTCCTTGTCCGGATACGCTCGACAATTCCGGGCCGCTGGATTTAAATGGCAGCCATGATCGCAAAAGTGCCAAAGGCAGCGCAGGTAGGGGTCAGCGGGCGCGTCGCGGCACATCCCGGGTCCGCCCTCAAGGCCCTGCGCAATCAGCGCGGATGGACGCTGGCGGAGGTCAGTCGGCGCACCGGCCTCCCCGTTTCGACACTCTCGAAGATCGAGAACGAGCGCATCTCGCTCAGCTACGACAAGCTCGCGCTCCTCAGCGCGAGTCTCAGCATCGACATCTCGCAGCTCTTTGGGCCGCCGCTCGGGAGCATGCCGGGAGCGGTCATCGGCCGAAGAAGCTACACGCCCGGCGGGCAGGGCCAGGTGATCGAGACTGGCAACTACGGCCACATCTATCCGGCGGCCGATTTCCTCAACAAGCGCTTTATTCCGATCATCGCGGAGCTGCGTGCCCGCTCACTCGAGGAGTTCGGGGAGCTCATCCGGCATCCGGGCGAAGAATATGCCTACGTGCTGGAAGGTGCCGTCCTTTTCCACACTGACCTTTACGCGCCGCTCACTCTGCGCAAGGGTGACTCCATCTACTTCGACAGTGGGATGGGACACGCCTACCTTGCAGCGGATCCCGGCCCGTGCCGCGTGCTATCGATCTGCTCGGGCCCCGAGTCGCAGCTCAAAAAGGCGCTGCAGCGCGAGAGCCCGCCCAAGCCCGCCCACCACGGCCGCCGGACAGGCTAGGCGCCGGCTGGCCCGGCCGCTTCCGGGCGGAAATGCAGGTCCTGGTAATCGAAGCTGAAATCCGCGAGCGGTGATACCGGCTTCATCGCTATCGATCTGATGTGTCCGTTCTCGACTCGAAAGGTCACGTAAGCGTCTTCGATCCCACGGTCGGTCCAATGTGCACGGAATGTGTCATTGGCGATGTGCTCGAGCGGGCCCCCCATGCCGATCGTGCGATCGAAGTTGACCCAGAGCTTTCCACCGGCGCGTACCGAAACAGTCGTGGTGCCGTACCACGGATCGAAGTAGGTTCCGGCATATCGGGATATCGGCAGCGACGATTTGTCGTTCGGGACGTACTCCTGCGGCACGTTCTTCAGCTGTGCAAGCATCTGGCCCATGATCTGCTTGCGCAGCGATACCAGCTGGCCGATCCGATCCTGCCGCGGCTGCCCGAGATAATAGGCGAGAAGGTAGTCGACCACAGCGCGTTTCGAGCCGTTATCCTCAGAGTTGATGTTGACGGCGAAGGCGACGTGCTCATCGGGAATGAAATAGAGCGAGGCAAGTGCGCCAAAGACGGCGCCGTCATGCTCGACCACGGTATGTCCATGATCGACCTCGACGAACCAGCCGAGTGCGTAGTCCTGTAGCGCCGGACCCGCCAACAGCGCGGACACGGCGGCTCCAAACGCGTCCGACGGGACTACCACGACCGGGTTCCAGAGCTCCTGCACGGACTCGGCGCTCAGCAGCCGTCGTCCATCCGGCAGTTTGCCCCCCGCCTCCCACACGGCCATCCATTTGGCCATATCCAGCGCGCTGGCATTGATCGAGCCGCAGGGCGCAGCGGGTGCAGTATCGAGCACTCCCGTCAGAATTCTCTCCTTGCCCATGCCCCGGATCGGCCCGTCAGTGCGCCCGTGTAGTGCGACAGCGTTCGAGGCCGCCGCATCGTACAGCGTCCGGGAATCCGTCATGCCGAGGGGAGCGAAGATATGGTGCTCGACGAAGTGCTCCCAGGTCTCGCCCGAGACCGCCTGCACAAGTTGGCCGGCAACGATGTAGAGGATGTTGTCATATGCGAACACCTCGCGAAAGCCGGTTCTCGGCTTCAGGTACCGCAAGGCGTGCACGATGTCCTCACGGTTGCGGGTCGTATTCGGCGTAATGAGCAGGTCGCCTTCGCCCAGGCCCAGTCCGCTGCGATGCGTGAGCAGATCCCGAACCGTCATGTGCTCGGTCGCATAGGGATCGTACATCTGAAATCCGGGGAGTTTGTCAACGATGCGGTCGCTCCACTTCAGCTTCCCTTCGTCGACTAGTATCGCCAGTGCAGCCGAGGTGAATGCCTTCGTCTCCGAGCCGATGGGGAACGCCGTATCCGGAGTCACGGGCGCGCGAGTGCTGATGCTTCGCACTCCATAGCCTTTCGCGACCACTGTCTTGCCGTCCTGCACGATGGCGAGGGATAAGCCCGGCGCGCCGAACGCCTGCATGGCACGCGCGACGTACCGGTCGAGATCCGGAGGCGCCGCGGCCGGTGCAGTGCTTGCCGCATGCGCAGGGGGCACCGCCAGCGTGGCGAGGAGCGCTGCGAGGATGGCCGCCGCGAGCCTCACGCCCCCGTCTCCGGTACGCCCCAGCCATCCGGACAGTGCACCGTGCCCTTCTCATAGAGCGTGACCGGCGGCCGGTCCTGCGCCAGAAACAAAGGGCCATCGAGATCAACGAAGTCGCACCGCTGCGCGACCAGACAGCCTGGCGCCATGGCGAGGGATGTGCCTTCCATGCAGCCGACCATGGGCTTCATGCCGAGCCGGCGGATCTCCGCCGCCATGGCCAGCGCTTCGGTAAGGCCACCACACTTGTCGAGCTTGATGTTGACGACCTCGAACAGTCCAACGGCCTTCGGGAGGTCGCCGAGCCCTTGTACGCTCTCGTCCGCCCCCAGTGGGATCGGCGAGCCGAAGTCGGCGAGCTCATGCTCACGGCCCACGCGCACCGGCTGCTCGATCAGCCGCACGTCCGCCTCGAGCAACGCTGGCAGAATGGCACGCAAAGACGCGACGTCATAAGCCTGATTGGCATCGACTCCTATCCAGACATCCGGCCGTGCAGCCCTCACCGCGCACACGCGCGCCCCGTCGTCCTCACCGGTCAACTTCAGCTTGAGGCGCGTGGCGCCGCGGTATGAGGTTGCGGCGCGCGCCATGGCCTCTGGCGTATCCGCGCCCACCGTGTAGGTCGTAGGGAGTGGCTTTGGAGCCTCGAGGCCAGCGCGCTGCCATGCGGGTATGCCGGACCTTCGCGCCTCGAGATCCCAGAGCGCGCAGTCGAGCGCATTGCGTGCGCCTCCAGGGGGTAAGAGAGACTGAAGCGCCTCGCGCGTCAGGCCTCCGCGCAGCAGCGGCCGCATGGCCTCGAGCTGTCTCGCCATGCCCTCCGGACTCTCGCCTCGATAATGCACCCCGGCCGCCTCTCCCCGGCCGGAGACAACATCCTTGGTCAGCGAGACGACGATGACCGCGGCTTCGGTGAACGTGTAGCCGGTGATCCGGAAGGGAGCCTTGAACGGCCAGCGCTCGATGCGGACGTCAAGTTGCATGACAGTGCTCTGCGGCCCACGCCCTCAGAGGCGCAGATCGATCTTCGCGCCGATCGTGCGCGGGTCCTGGATCGTGATCGCCCCGCCGAAGTTCGGCGTGCCCGAGTTCGTGTAGGAAGTGAGTCCGCGTGTGTCGGCGATATTCTTACAGTACAACTCGAACGACCACCGCCCATTGTCCAGCCCGGCACGCAGGTTGATGGTGTTGTAGCCGTCGAGCTGAGTGCGTGGATTGGGCACGAAGACGATCGCGTTGTTCACGACATTCACGCTTGCAGCCCAATCGTTGAAGCGCGACCCGATGTAGCTCCAGCTAGCCCCGGCGAACGCGCTGTAGTCGGCGAACGCCTTCCAGCGGTAGTCCGCATCCAGCGAGTTGCTCAATTTCGGCGACTCGGGCAAGCGGTCGCCCTTCACCCCGCCGGTCGCCGGAGCGTCATCCGTGAGATAAGCGTTGATATAGGAGCCGTTGAGCGCGAAAGTGAGGCCGTCGGCCGGCGTGAGCGTGAGGGACCATTCGACCCCTTTGCTCGTCGCAGAGCCGCCGTTGGCATTGATGCCGATATTGTCGACCAGTTCGAAGAGCTGGATCTTCTTCCATTTGATCAGGAACGCCGTCAGATCCACCGACAGGCGGTTGTCGAGCAGATTGGACCTGATCCCGGTCTCATAGTTGACGGTGGAGTCGGCCTCGTAACTGCGCTGAACGCCGGTCGGCGTGATCGGCGGCAGCGCGTTGGGACCTCCCGGACGGTAGCCGCTCGCCACGCGCGCGTAGACCATGGTGTCCTTGCTCACGTGCCATCGTGGCGCGACGGAGTAGAGCCAGTCGGTGCCGGTCGAGGCGCCGCCGCTCACTTGCGCAGGATCCACCAGCAGCCCGCTGAGGATCTCGCTCGCGGACTGCTTGTTCTCCGACCAGCGCCCGCCGAGAGCCAGGTCAAATTGCGGGTTGAAGTGGTAGGTGACCTGCCCGAACCCGGACCACTCGCGATAGATCGCATCGAGACTCGGATTCTCGAGTGAGGGCAGGCCGCTCGGCGCCTGGGTCGGGATGATGAATGACGGCAGGGACTGGGCGAGCGTCGAGGACTCACGCGTGTAGAAAGCGCCGAGCTGCCACTCGAGCGCCACCCCCGTCGAGGAGGCGAGGCGCGCCTCCTCGGTGAACTTTTTGACGTTGAGGTCGTTGGGCTCGGCGACCCCCAGCACGGTGCCGGGAGGAGTGCCGGGAGGCAACAGGCTGGTCGCGAAATCGCCGAAAGTCACCCCGGGAACGAGCGGAGTCGAAGTCCCGTCGGTGAACGTATCCTCCGTGCTCGTCCCGTAGCTGGTGATCGAGGTGAGGCTCCCCCAGCCGAGCTCCCAGTCGAGCGTACCGCTGTAGACGCTGTATTTGAACGTAGCCGGCTCGTTGATGAAGCGGTTCTGGACGTAGTTGCCGCTGCTCGGCTGCAGTTGGTTCGCGGGTGGGTTGAGCGGGTCATCGGCGGGGCCCAGCCCCACGACGTCGATATCGGGCGTGTTATTGGTGTGCAGCGTCTGTCCGAACGCGGTCAACCGGATCGAGAAGTTGTTGGAGAGGTCGAGCAGGAACGAGCCGCGTCCACCCTCCCGGTAGCCGCGATTGACTTCGGTCTCCCTGAGCTGCGGGTCATCGATGAAGCCGGGCAGCCGGGTGTAGAAGCCGTCGAGGCGCAATGCGGCGATGCCGCTGACCGGGAGATTGAGCATCGCCTTGAACGAGCCGCCGGTGCCCCCGTGCGCCACATTCTCGCCCCCGAGCTCGAAGGCGCTCGCGAGATGGGTCGGATCGGGCGGATTGGTCACGTACTTGAGGAGACCGCCTTCGCTGCCGGCTCCATACAAAGTGCCCTGCGGCCCGCGCAGCACCTCGACGCGCTGCAGATCCCAGGTGTCGAAGTCGCCGGTGGTGAGGGAGCCGTTGGCGAGCGCGTTGCTCGAGCCGAATGGCACATCGTCTACGTAGGTGGCCACCGTCGAGCCGACGCCGCCGACGCTCTCACCGCGGATCGTCAGGCTCTCGAGACCGGGGGTGCCCAGCTGCACGGAAAGTCCCGGAACCTTGGTCTCGAGGTCCGCAAAGTCGACGAGCTGCTGTGTTACGAGGGAGTCGCTCGTGATCGCGGTCACGCCCATCGGCACATCGTGCAGCTTCTCCTGGCGTTTCTGCGCGGTGACGACCACTTCCTGGAGTGTGGCCGCCGTATCCGCCGGAGTGGCTGGAGCTTCCGCTCCTGCGGCCTGGCCCACCATCAGGGCGAACGTCAGAACGAGCAAAATGGGCGATGAAGGACGCGCTGACCTGGACATGACCGTTTTCCCCCGGATCGGATGGGTCTGTCACAGTTTAGCGCAGATGAGAATTTTTTCAAATTTCGCAATTTTATTTCTATATTGAAGCTACGGTCTCGACTGCGGCCCGCCTAGCCGCGTCCGAGCGGATCGGCTACGCGCGGAAAGAATTCCTGATCGCGCTTCCGACGGTAATCGATCGCGGCGAAATTCATCTGCAGCGCGCCCGGGGTGGCGACCGCAATCAGCTCATCGGCAATGGGCGCGAAATTGGCCTGGAAGTGCCAGCTCGATTTCACGGCCATGATCTTCTTCGACTCGAGATCGATGCCGAGACCGGTAAAGGCGTCCGGCGAGAAAGTCTGAGTGCGCACGCTCATGACCACGACATCGATGCCATTGATCTGCAGCCAAACCGAATCGCCCATGGGGCAGCGGGACGGCCCCAGGTCCTGTTGGGTGTGATCGGCGACGAACGCCTTTACGGTCGCCATGACATCCATCGGCTCACCTGAGGCCGGTCCGCATTTGCCTCCGAGGCGCAGCGGCAGCGTTGCGCCGACGCCCGCTTCGGCGCAGGTTCTCACCGTCACCGGATCCCAGATCGAGCCATAGGCCGCGTTTGCCATACCGGCTTGCAGCATCGCCCTGAGGAGCGACACGTTGTCGCTCGGTGCGCCGCCGCCCGAGTTGTCCGCCGTATCCGCCAGCACGACGATACCCGGATGACGGCTCGCCCGATCGAGCGCCGCCGCGATGTCGGGATAGCGGGGCAGGAGGGCCTGGCGCCGATCGTAGATCGCATGGCCGATCTCGGTCGCGACCGCCTCGGCGAGGCGCTGGTCGCCATCGGCAACGACCAACACTTTGGAGCCGGTCTCGGGGGTGTCCCCCCAGGGAAAGCCATGGCCGAAGCTCACCGACAGCACGCCGGCCCGACGCTCCGCGTCCTTCATTTTGGCGACGAGCCCTGCCATCGGCTCCGTGGTGGTCGGGTAGAAACCGACCATGCGGCAGTCGAAGAGATGCATGACCGGACGGCATTGCCGCGCAGCCGCCCTGATACAAATCTCGTACAGCTCGCGTCCGCGCTCGGGGTAGTCGACGTGCGGATATTCCTTGATGAGCACGATCGCATCGGCGGCCTCGATCATTGCCGGCGTCAGGTGACAGTGCGGATCGAGCAGCACCCCAATCTTTGCATCGGGCCCGAGGATGGCGCGCGCTCTGCCGAGAATATCGCCCTCGCAGTCATCGCAGCCGGTCGAGACCATGGCGCCATGGAGGAAAAAGAGCGCGACGTCGAACGGCTGCCTGGCGCGCAGCTCCGCCAGGATCTCCTCGCGATATTCCTCGTAAACCCTCTGCAGGGTCGGTCCGGAGGGCTGAGCATGAGCGAAAAAGCTTTCCACGAACTCGTGGCCATCCCGCGCTGCCAGCTCTTTCCAGACCCCGGCGAGCACGCCCGTCTCATCGTCACGGCCGCGCGTGGTGGCATCGCCGCGGAAGGGACCGACTTCCGAGAATCCGCGCCGGCCCGTCGGCCATGGGGCGAAGGTGTTGGTCTCGGTGATGAGTCCCGCCGCGAAGACGCGCATGCACTTTCTCCAATTTTCTAGTTGAGAAAAAACTTTCTATACGCTAAAACTACTTCCACTTCAATCCGTGTGAGAGTATTCGGAGTCCATGGACGTCAGCGGTCACGAGAGGGCCTATCCCCGGCCGGCCACGGCCTGGTGGGGCGTCGGCCTCTTCACCCTCGGGGCCATCCTCTCCTACACCGACCGGCAGATCCTCGCCATTCTGGTCGACCCCATCCGGGCGAGCCTGCATCTCACCGACACACAGCTCAGCGTGCTGCAGGGTGCGGCCTTCGCCGTAATCTACTCATTCATCGGGCTGCCGCTCGGGCGCATCGCCGATCTCGTGCCGCGGCGCGTGCTGCTCATACTCGCCATCGCTCTCTGGAGCGCGGGCACCGCCGCCTGTGGCTTCGCGCACTCCTTCGCAGGGCTCCTCGGCGCGCGGCTCCTCGTCGGCATCGGTGAGGCGGCACTCGCGCCCGCTGCAATCTCGCTCATCGGGGAATATTTCCCGCCCGATCGGCGCGGCACGGCCATGGGTGTGTTCCTCGGCGGGATCGTCATCGGCGCGGGTGCGGCCATCGGCATCGGCGGTGGCCTGCTCGAGCTCGCGCAGGGGAAGGCGCTGCATGGCCTGCCGCTGATCGGTGTCCTTGCACCCTGGCGGGTGGTGCTCCTCCTCGCCGGAATCGCCGGGCTCGCCGTCGCAGCCTCGATGCTCACGCTGCACGAGCCGCCGGGGCGCAGTTTCTCGTCTGCGAATTTCCGGGCACGCCTCTTCGGCCTAGGCGAGATCGCACGCGCTTTCCGCCGTCATGGAGGTCTACTGCTGCCGCTCTATGGGGCACTCGCCTTCTGGTCGATCGTCGACAATGCCCTGCTTTCATGGGCGCCCGCCCTGCTGATGCGGCGCTTCGCCTGGTCGCCTGGGAGCGTCGGCGCCAGTCTCGGCACGATCGCAATCGTCGCCGGCCTCATCGGCACGCCCGCGGGCGGCTTCATCTCTGACCGGGTCACCGCGCGCTGGGGAGTGCGCGCGCGATTCCCGCTCCTCGTACTGGTCGCCGTGACGGGAGTACTCGGCATTCCCGTGGGGATCCTCAGTACACCGGTCGCGGCGTTGGCGAGCACCTGCTGCTGGATATTCGTCTCCTCGGCGCTCGGCACCATCGCCATCGCGACGATACTCGACCTTCTACCGCAGGAAAGCCGCGGATTCGGCATCTCCACCATCGCCTTCAACAACATCATCGTGGGACTCGGCCTCGGGCCCACGCTGGTCGCGCTGGTCACCGACAGGGTTTTCCACGACCCGCAGGCCGTCGGCTACGCGATGAGCTGCATCATTGCGCCGTCGGTGCTGATCGCCATCCTGCTCTACGCGGTAGCGATGTTGCGTGCGGGCCATCTTCAGGCTGCATCCCAGAGTCTGCCATGACGGGCTCGCAAGCTGACATCCTCATCATCGGGGCCGGAATTGCCGGCGCCTCCGTGGCGGCCGAGCTCGCGCGTACCCACCGCGTGCTGCTGCTCGAGGGCGAGGATATACCCGGCTACCACTCCACGGGCCGTTCGGCGGCAGTCTTCTCCGAGTCCTACGGCAACGAGGCGATACGTGCCCTCTCTCGGGCGAGCCGTGATTTCCTCTACCGCCCGCCGGCGAACTTCAGCCCTCATCCTCTGATCAAGCGCCGCAGCTGGCTGCACGTTGCCTCCGCGAGCCAGGCTCCCGCTCTCGAGCGATTTCTCGCCACCGAGGATCTTGCGCCACGTGTCCGCCGGGTCGCCCCGGAAGAAGCGCTGGCCCTCTCCCCTCTTCTTCGGCCGGAAACAGCGGCAGCCGGAGGCGCCTACGAGGAGGACGCTGCAGACATCGACGTGCATGCCCTCCATCACGGCTATCTCCGCCTTTTCCGCCACCGCCGTGGCACGGTGCTCACGGGTGCGCAAGTGACGGCACTCGCGCATACCGGAGGGAAATGGCTGGTCGAAAGCACGGCGGGAGGCTTTCACGTGCGCACCGTCATCAATGCAGCCGGAGCCTGGGCGGATGCCATCGCAAGCCTTGCCGGCATCACTCCGCTGCGAATTCAGGCATGCCGCCGCACGGCGGCGCTGATCGAGCTGACGCACGGCGCGGTCTCCGACACGTGGCCGCTGACCATCGACATGGAAGAGGCGTATTACTTCAAGCCCGACGCCGGCCTGATCCTGCTTTCACCGGCGGATGAGACCCCGGTCGAGCCCTGCGACGTGCAACCGGATGAGCTCGACGTCGCGATCGCCGTCGATCGCCTGGAGAGAGCAACTCGGGTGACTGTCGACAAGGTGCGGCGCAAGTGGGCCGGATTGCGGTCGTTCGCGCCCGATCGCTCACCCGTCATCGGGTTCGACGGCGCCGCGCCGGGCTTCTTCTGGCTCGCGGGCCAGGGTGGCTACGGCATCCAGACAGCTCCGGCGGCAGCGGCCCTCGCCGCGGCACTGCTGCGCGATGAAGCGCTGCCGCCGGTATTAGCGGGCTTCGATCCCACCCTACTGTCACCCGTGCGTTTTACCAACTCCCAACAGCCAGCGGACGCCCGGCCGTGACCAGCGCCACCGGTCAGCCAGCCGCCATCCGCGACCGGACCTGGTTCGGCCATCCGCGCGGGCTGACGATTCTCTTCCTCACCGAGATGTGGAGCGAGTTCTCCTTCTTCGGGATGCGCACGCTCCTCGTCTACTACATGACGCAACAGCTGCTGATCTCGCAGGCTCACTCGTCCCTCATCTATGGCCTCTACCTTGCACTCGCCTACTTCACTCCCATCCCGGGTGGCATCGCCTCGGACCGCTGGCTGGGCAGGCGACGTGCCGTGCTGCTCGGGGGCGGCATCATGGCCGCAGGGCACTTCATGATGGCGTTCGAGTCCACTTTCTATCCGGCGCTGGCGACGATCGCCATCGGCAACGGCCTGCTGCTGCCGAGCCTCACCAGCCAGATCAATGAGCTCTACCGGGATGAGGATCCGCGCAAGTCTGTTGCGTACAACATCTACTACGTGGGTGTGAACGTCGGCGGAATGGCGGCGCCCTTCGTCTGCGGAACCATAGGCGAATTGTGGGGATGGAATTGGGGCTTCACAGTGGCTGGCCTCGGCATGGTCGCCGGACTCGTCGTCTATCTCATGGGCACTCCGCTGCTGCCGCGCGAGCAGGGCTCGCCCCGGGCCAGACCTCCCGCTGAGATGAGCGATGGCCGCTCCCAACGCCTCGACGGCGGAACTATTCTCCTGCTCGCTGCCGTCCTCGTCCTCGTCGTCGTCTATCGGTCGGCCTACGAGCAGGTCGGCAACACGGTTGCGTTATGGGCGGAGACCGGCGTCGATCGCAGCGTTGGCAGCTGGACGATTCCGATGACCTGGTTCCAGGCTTTGAACCCGCTCGGGATATTCCTCTTCACGCCGATCGTGCTGGCAGTATGGCGATGGCGCGCCGCACGAGGGAAGAGCCGTTCCGCGGTAGCCAAGATGGCGACCGGAGCATTGGTGCTCTGTGCTTCCTTTCTGCTGCTCGCGGGAGCGGCGCTCCATGCCGGCGCATCCGGGACGCGCGCGAGTTGGATATGGCTCGCCTCGTATTTCTTCCTCTTCACGGCGGGCGAGCTCTTCATCCTGCCGGTCGGCCTCGGCCTCTTCGGCCGGGTCGCACCGCCCAGGATTGCGGCGACCATGATTGCCGCCTGGTTCGCTGCCGCGTTTTTCGGCAACCTCGGCGCGGGCATGCTCGGCACGCTCTGGAGCGCAATGCCGCCCTACGACTTCTTCGCTGTCGCGGCGGGGGTCGCAGCCAGCGCCGGCGTCCTGCTGCTGGCGCTCGCTCCCTGGGCGCGAAAATTCGATCCGGACAGCGGCGCTGCGCGGGTCAGTGCGCGCCCATCACCTCCAACAGTGCCTCTGCCGGACGCCTGAGGATCTTCTCGCTACCGCTCGCGCCGAGGTGGTGCGTCGCATCGTTCCAATGCAGATGCGTCACGCGGCCGCCCCCTCGTTGGTAACCGTAGCTGACGCCGTCGTCGTCATAGAGGTCGAAGTCGGCATCACGACCCGGGTACACCCTGATCCGCTCGATATCCTGCGGCGTAGCCGTATTCGGCACCACGGCTCCCATTGGGAGGATGGAACCCGCCCGCACGAACACGGGGATCCGATCGATCGGCGCATCCGCCGTGACGGTGCGGCCTCCCGAGAGACGCTCGTTGGTCCAGTAGTCGTACCAGTCTGCACCCGCCGGCAAATAGACCTGTTTGCGTGTCTGGCCCTGGCTCGTCACCGGCGCCACCAGAAAGTCGGGGCCGAACATGTACTCGTCACCGATAGTTGAGACTCTCGCATCTCCCGGGAAGTCCATCCAGAGTGCCCGCATGAAAGGCGCGCCGCTCTCGTAGGTGTGTCTCGCGAGTGAGTAGATGTAGGGAATCAGCTGATAGCGCAGCCGGTCGTAGCGCGCCAGGATCGCCTCGGCCTGCTTGCCGTACGCCCAGATCTCGGTGTGCTTGCGCTCACCATGTACGCGCAGGGTGGGCAGGAAGGTGCCGTACTCGAACCAGCGCGTGAACAGCTCCGGATAGTCATCGTCGCCGCCCACCACATCGCGCGCATCCGACGGATCGATGAGCAGCGGATGTGTGGCCGAGCCGCGCTGCGGCAACGGCTGCCAGCCGCCGATGTCGTTGCCCCAATAGGCGATCCCCGAGGCGGTCATGTTGAGCCCCGTGGGAATCTGACGTTTGAGCGCCTCCCAGGAGGGATCGATATCGGACGACCAGAAGATCGCGCCGGTGCGTTGCGAGCCGAGATAGGCCGCTCTCGCCAGGATGAGTACGCGCCGATCGGGCCGGTAGGCGCGCACGTGCCGCGACATCCCCCCAACGTACAGCAGCGGAAAGATGTTGTGATAGCGATTTCCGGAACCGATGCTGAAGAGGAAGCCGTCGGGAACCAGGTCAGGCTCGGTTTCATCGAGCCACAGATAGTCGAAGCCGTGCGACAGGATGTTGTCACGAACGTGGGTGAAGAACCAATCGAGCGCTTGGCCGTTGGTCGCATCGATCAGCGCGCCGGCGCGATCGGCCCGGAAGGGCAGCCCGTCCTGCGTCTTGCCATCCTTGTCCTTCAGGAAAAATCCCTTGGCATCGAGCTCATTGAAGTAACGCGAATCGCGCTCGAAGCGCGGCCACACCGAGATCAGCGACCTCATGCCGAGCGCATGCAGATCGCGGTTCATGCGGTCGGGATCCGGGAACTGCGCCGGATCGATGTCGAGCTGGCCCATGCGCGTCCAGTAGAACCAGTCGATCACCATGATGTCGAGCGGATAGCCCTTGGCCCGATACGTGTGCGCGACATCGAGGATCTCCTGCTGACTCGCGTAGCGGGCCTTCGATTGAATGAGACCGAACGCCGCTTTGGGCGGCAACGGTGTCCGCCCCGTGAGCTTTGCATAGCCGGCATACACGGCGTCAGCATCGTCACCGACGATGACGAAGAACGACACGCGCTCACCGACTTCGGATTCCCAAAGTGTGCGCCCATTGACCCCCGGATAGACGTGGGTATCGGAGGGGTTATCCCATACGATTCCGTAACCGCGGCTCGAGACCATGAACGGTATGCAGACTGTCTCGCCGTGCGGCTCGTCGTAGAAGTGCCTGCAGTCGATCGTGCGGCCGCGTAGGTCCAGAATTCCCTCCTGATTCTGACCGAGGCCATAGAAGTGCTCGCCGGCCGGCGCGTCGAAGCTCGCGCCTACTTGGAATGTTGCCTCACCGTTGACCGTATGAGGGGCCATCTGCCACCCCGTCATCGAGAGCACGGGCGCGCCACGTGCATTACGGATTTCGAGCCCTACCGGCGGCAGGGATGGTGCGAAATAGCGCTCGCCTGAAGAAGGCACGGCAGGAGGCGGCGGCGCATCGACGTGCAGGCGCAGGGCGCTCGAGCGCAAGTCATCGCCGCCAGCACTCTCGCTGTGCTCGAATGCGTGCTGGGCTGAGGCGGCAATGAAGCCGTAGCCGGGAGGCGCTGCAGCGGCAGCAGCATCGGTGGCGATCGTGATGCGCACGATATTGGGCGCATAAGGCTCGACGGCGACGTAGGCGCCATTGCGGCTCAGCACCAGAGGAGCGGCAAAGCAAGGGCCACAGAGCATGAGCGCCATGACACAGACGAGGCGGCTCGCGGGCCCGGTCCCACGGCAATTCTCGATCAAGTTACCCCTCCGACGTTGCGGCAGGCTCAGCTCTGCGACGGGACTAGTATTCGTCCAGTCGCCTCGGGCGACAAATAATGCTATTCGCGGGCGATATACAGTGATTTATATACGGGCCGCCGATTTGCAGATGTGGTAACTTCCGCGACGCAGCCGAGAGCGAGCCCGTGGCGAATACACTGATTCACGAGAACCGCCGCCTACAGTTTCCGCTCGATACCCTGGTTGACGCGCTCATCGAGCTCGAGGACAAGCAGGGACACTGGCCATCGAAAGCCACCGTGGTGGGGGCCACCATCGATAATCCCGCTGACAGCGAAGCGGCTGTCGTACTCTCGATTCACCGGCAGGACAGCGGCGAGGTCAGCGAACGCCGGTATTCCCTGCCGATGCTGGCGGCCGCGATCGTCAACTACTGCCTGACCATGCGCGTGCCCATTCCGCGCAACTCCACGAAAAGTATCCAGGTCCTGACCGATGGTGTGGCGTTGGTGCTCGAGAACACGGTCATGGTGCAGACCCGGCACGAAGAGCTCTCCACGCTTGCGGCCGGCACCGTCAGGCCGCTGACTTCCAAAACCGCGGATGCTGCGCCCGATGAGAAGCCTGCGTCCCTGGACGCTGCGCCCGAGGCGAAAGCGGCAGCGGATGCTGTGCCTGATGAGAAGTCGGGAACTACGGATGCCGCGGCCGATGGAAAATCGGCAGCCTCGGAGGGCGCTCCTGCTGCGAAGTCAGCCGCCGGCGACGCGGCCTCCGATGGAAAACCGCCGGTACCGGGGAGACCGCTTGGTTAGCCCGCTCTGCTCAGCGGCGTGCGATGCGAAGCCTGCCGGGCGCTCATCACATAGAGAGCACCGACGACTCCGGCGACGAGCAGCAGCGATCCAACCGGATAGCGCCGCAGCAGACGTCCGCCAGCCGGAATCACCCGAGCCCCGAGCTCAACGACAGAGATGGCTGCAGCGATGCGCCCGAGCGTGGAGTTCGAGCTTCTCGCGGCATGCACCGCCCTCTCGAGCAGGGTGCCGGTTTCTGACAGTTTGCGGCCGGACTGCCGCAGTTGATCGGGATCGACGCTCATGAGGCTCTCGGCTGTGCTCGTCTCCTCATACAATGGAGCGTGCTACGGCGAGTTCCCGGCGGCGCGGCTCGCGTGATCGATGCCCGCCACCAGATGGTAGAAAGCTTCCAACAGGGGGAGTGACAGCCTGTGCTCCCTGGCCTTGCGGACTGCGTAGCCGAAGGTCTCCTCGACCTCCAGCGGCCGGCCGGCTTCGAGGTCCTGAAGCGCCGAGATGCGATGGCCTGGCGCCCGCAGCCGCATGTCCGCACCGGCTTTGCGGACTGCCGCCACGGCCGCGTGCTCCGAAGCATCGAGAATCTCCAGCAATGGCAGCGTCGTGGCGCCGTCAACGAGAGCGATACCCTGCGCTCTCGCCAGCGCCGCAACCTCGCAAACGAGGCGCACCAGCACCTGCGCGCAGTCCACATCGCTCAGATAGCGCCAAGTGGCGGATCTCGTCGTCACGCCCATGCTCACCAGCGCCAGCCACACGGTGAACTTGCTCCACTCCAGAGAGAGGATGTCGGGAACGGCAACCGAGCGAATCCCGGCCGCATCGATCATGCCGGCGATGCGCCGCGCCCGCTCGCTCGAGCCCCCCGCCAGCTCGCCCAGGGGCAGGTTCACGTTGCGCGTGAACAGGACCTCGCCGGATGGCAGCAGCTCGCCGCTGGTATCGGCGAGAGCGCCGAGCACACGATCGGGGCCGAAGACCTGCACCAGAAGCTCGTTCTTGAGAACGCCATTCTGGATGGACAGAGCCGCGCCGACCTCCGCGTGCTTCAGACGTTGCAGCGCGACGTCAGTACCGGGCGTCTTTATCGCAACAATGAGTGTATCGGCCGCCCGAAGCTGCGTCGGATCGGTGAGCACGGAGACCTTTACCGAGAAATCGGCCAATCCCTTGATCCTCAATCCATCACGCTCAACCGCGCGCGCACGATTGCCGCGTGCCAGGACAATGACGGAACGCCCTGAGCGCGCCAGGTGCGCGGCCAGGATGGAGCCGATGGCTCCCGCTCCCAGAATCGCGAATTCAGCTCGAGTCACGTCCGCGCCTCCGTCGTCGCAAGTATAGCGCCGGCCCGCGGGCAGGCGAGGACGCTACCGGCTAGCGCAGCCGTGAGAGAACGGCACCGAGCTGCCGCACTTCCTCGACGGTGTTGTAGTGAGCCAATGAAGCGCGCACCGCGCCGCTCTCCATGGCCAGCCCGAGCCGGCGCATGAGGCGCGGCGCGTACATGTGCCCATCCCGTATGCTGATGCCGGCAGACGAGGCAGCCTGGGTCACGGCCGCCGGCGAGACCCCGGGGAGATTGAAGCAGAAAGTCGGCACACGCCGGTCCAGCCGCTCCTCTTCCCGCTCTCCGTAAATCTCAGCCCCGCACGCGAGCAATGTCTGCAACAGCTCACGCGAGAGGAATTGCTCGTATTCCCGAATCGCGGTCATGGCCACACGGCAGTCCTCACGCAGCGATGCCTCGGCCGGGGGGGCGGCGTTGCGTTCTGTCGTGGCGCGACCGACCTCCGTCAGATAGTCGATCGCTGCCGCCATGCCCGCCACGTTCTCGTAGATGAAGGTTCCCGCCTCGAGCTTGCCCGGCGGTTCATCGGGTATGAAGTCCTCGCGAAATGCGGGGAGTCTCACGAGCGACTCGTAGCGCCCCCAGAGAAAACCCATATGAGGAGAGAAGATCTTGTAGCCCGAGCAGACGAGGTAGTCGCAATCGAAATCCCGGACATCGATTACGCCGTGCGGTCCGTAGTGCACTGCATCGAGGAAAATCTCCGCACCTGCCGCATGCGCCAACTCGGCCGCCGCGCGCACGTCCACGATGGTGCCGAGAGCGTTCGAGGTCAGAGTACATGCGACCAGCCGGGTGCGAGGACCCAGCACGGCGCGCAGATCCTCCGGGTGCAGGGAGCCGTCCTGCCGCATGCGCCACCAGCGCACCTTCGCGCCCATTGGCTCGAGCGCGAGCCACGTCGCGACATTCGCCTCGTGATCGAGATCGGTGACGACGATCTCGTCCCGCTCATCGAGCATCTGACCGATCGCCAGGCTCACCATGCGGATGAAGGAAGTCGCATTCATGCCGAAGGCGATTTCTTCAGGCCGGCGGGCATTGACGAACGCCGCCACATGCGCGCGCGCCCGGGCGATCGTGGCATCGACCGCGAGACTGCGGGGATAACGTCCGCCTCTCTGGACGTTGCGCTCGATCAGGTGGTGCCGCACCGCCTCGATCACCCCATCGGGCACCTGAGCGCCCGCTGCATTGTCGAAGAACACGAAGGCCCCCGCGGAGCGAAGCGCCGGAAACCGCCGCCGCAGCATCTCAACCGGAAAATCGGTCGCACTCATCGGGTACAGCCTCAGGTCTGCGGACCGAACCGGCCGCGAAGCCCGGCCATGGCCGCGACGAAGCGGTCGATGTCGGCCGCTGAGTTGTAGAAGTGAATGGTGGCGCGGATGTTGTTGTCTCTGAATGAGGTCACGATGTCCTGCTCCATGAGGCGGGCGAAGAGTTCAGCCGTGTCACGCGACGGCACTGCGACCATCGGACCGCTGCGCGCCGCGTCCATTGGCGTCACGGCGGGCCAACCGATCGAGCTCAACCCCTCCATGCAACGCCGCGTCAGCGCCCGGACCCGCTCCTCGATTGCATCGGTCCCGGTCTCCAGAATGATCTTCAGGCCCGCCTCGGCGGCATAGCTGTTGGCGACCGGCGGCGTGCCGGCCTCGAAGCGCCGAGCGCTCTGCGACGGACGGTTCGCCGTGATATCCATGGCGGCGATGTTCTGCTGCGCGAACCACCCGGAGTTGTGAGGCACGAGCTCCTGGATGAGCTCCGCGCGTACATAGAGAAAGCCGATACCCGCGGTCCCGAGCAGGTACTTGAGCATCCCGCCGACGGCGAAGTCGACTCCGAGCGCTCTGGCATCGACGGTGATGGCGCCGATCGCCTGGTAGCAGTCGACCATCACGCGGGCGCCCCGCTCGTGCGCGAGCCGCGTGATGCCGGCGATGTCCAGGCGGGCCCCATTGCGGAAACAAACCTGCGTCACGGCGACGAGCTGCGTCCGCTCATCGATCAGGCGCGCGAAATTCTCGAGCGGGATGTAGCCGTCGGGCGCTCGGGGTACGTGCACCACTTCCGCGCCCCGGCGCTCCTGTGCGTGCCAGATCTGCGCGTTGGTCGGAAACTCGAAGTCGCTGACGATGACCTTCCGGCGCGGGCCGGTGAAATCGAACGCGCTCGCAAGAGCATTGATGCCGGCCGAGGCCGAAGCGGTCACGGCGATCTCATCCGGCGTCACCCGCAGCACGCCGGCCATTGCTCCGCGCACCGCCTCGTTCTTGGTGATCCAGACATCCCAGTTGGCGCCGACTGCCAGGCGATCGTCCATGTAGGCATTGAAAGCATCACGCACCGTGTCCGCCAGCGCGCAGTAGGAGCCGCTGTTGAGATAAGTCTTGCGCTCGAGCACCGGAAACCTGCGCCGCAGCGCCTCGAAGTCGATCGTCATCTGGCACCTTTGCGAATGACCGCCTCGTGTCCGGAAGCGGCCCGTAACTTTGCCCGGCGTACGAAGTAGGCCAGGGATATGAGCGCGATCCAGGGAACCCCGTAGAGCCAGGACACATCGAGCGTCGAATCGAGCCCCATGGTCACGAGAATTCCCGCCAATATCGCGAGCCCCGCGTACTGCATCCACGGAAAGAGCGGCATCCGCACCGGCAGCGCCGCACTCCCATGCTGACGCCTGAAGCTCAAGTGGCTGATGAGAATGAACATCCACACGATGATCGCGGCGAAGAGCGCGACTCCGAAGAGCGCGCCGTACGCATTCGGAGTGAAGATGGAGGCGGCGGCCGAGATGAGCACGAAGACTCCCGACACCAGGATCGCCGGCACCGGACTTCCCCGGCCGCTCAAAGTGCCGAGCTGCCGCGGCGCATAGCCGCCGCGGGAGAGCGAGAACAGCATGCGCGAGCACAGGTAGACGTCGGTATTCATGCTCGACAAGGCCGCGCTGATCACCACGAAATTCATGATGCCGGCCGCATCTCTCACACCGGAATGCTGGAAGACCGTGACGAACGGACTTTGCGCAACGACTTTGACGCCCGTCTCCGTCCACGGAATGATCGTCACGATCACCGCGACCGACAGCACGTAGAAGAGGAACAGGCGCAATATCATGGTGCGCAGCGCCGCGGGAATCGCGACCTCCGGATTCTTCGTCTCCCCGGATGTGACGGCGATGACCTCGATGCCGTTGAAGGAGAAGATCCCGACCGTAACGGCCATCCAGAGGCCCGCCACCCCCTTCGGGAGGAACCCGCCCGGGAGCCCCGTGAGGTTGTGCAGGCCGATCGCCGGATGGCCGATGCCGACGATCCGGACGAGCCCGAGGATGATGAAGAGGACGATCGCCACCACCTTGATCAGGGCCAGCCAGGACTCCACCGTGCCGAAGTTACCGACCGAGCGCGAGTTGAGGTAGAGCAACACGAGGCAGAATGCGAGCGCCCACATCCACACGGGCACCTGCGGAAACCAGTACTGCATGTAAAGACCGGCGGCGACCGCCTCGCCACCGACGGCAATGGCCTGCGAGATCCAGTAGGTGTAACGCACGACGAATCCCGCCCAGGGATTGAGGTACGTCTCCGCATAGGTTCCGAACGATCCGGCCGTCGGATGCACGACTGCCATCTCGGACAGGCTGAAGACCATCACGAGCGCGACGAAGCCGGCGAGCGCGTAGCTCACGATGACTGCGGGCCCTGCGTAGCCCACCGCCAGGCCACTGCCCATGAAAAGGCCGGTGCCGATGGCGCCCCCGAGCCCGATCATGACGATCTGAGCCTTGCCGAGGCCGCGCCGCAGCCCCTTTTCCTGCTCGCTCAGAGTATCGGCGCTTGCGCTTCCCATTCTTGCGTCGATTGCCCTCAGAACCTGCGGGTCACGGTGAGTCCGACGGTCCGCGGTTGCACCGTGAGGAGTGCATGGGGATCCTGAGTGGAATTGATGGCCGACACCTGGGCGCGCTCATTGCCCGCGTTGTGCACGAATGCCGTGAAGGTCCAATCGCGGTAGATGGCCCCGGCGCGCAGATTCCACAGTGTATAGGACGGTAGCGACAGGTTGAACGGATTGGATCCGAAATAAGCGTTCACGCCACCCCGATATTCGAGCTCGGTCCCGAAGCTCGCGAGCCAGTCCCCCACCAACGGGTGCGTATAGTCGAGCTGCAGGCTGAACTGGAAGTTTGGCACATTGGGGATCTTATCGCCCGTAACGCCGAGAGTGGGATTGAGCGCCTTCTGATCCGCGCTCGCGCCCTGGGTGAGCACCGCGTGCTGATACGATCCGGTGAGCGTTCCGGTGAGGTACTGGATCGGACGGGCGCGCAGCTCGAATTCCGCGCCTTTGACTTCTGCCGTGCCCGCATTGCCCTGATAGACGAAAGCAGCGTCTGCCGTCGTCAGCTGCACCTGGATGTTCTTCCAATGGATGAGGTACGCATCGAGCTGGTAGTCGAGGAGGCCATCCGCCAGCCGGCCCTTGATCCCAAGCTCGTAGTTGGTCAGGGTGTCGGGCGCGAAGGCCGCCGGGATGGGCTCGAAGGGCTCACTCTTGGCGTTGAGGCCGCCGCTGCGAAAGCCCGTCGCCACGGTGGCATAGGCGAGGGCCGCCTCGCTGAACCGGTAGCTGAGATTGGCCTTCCAGGTGGCCTTGTTGAAGCTCTGATGCGGGTCGGGCAGCGCGACACCGTTGGGCGTGCCCGGGGGAAAGCCGCCGAAGGGATGGGTCTGGACCTGGAAGCCCTCGAGGCTCTCGGTGAAGTAACGCACGCCTGCGACCGCAGTCAGCCGATCGGTCACGTTCCAGGTCGCCTCGCCGAACCCTGCCCACTGGACATCGCCGCGGTGATCCGTGCGGCCGAAGAACGTATCCCCGACCCCCGGGAAGTTGAGCGCGTCGGCGCTGTTGGCGGAGCTGAACGGACCTGTTACGTAGCCCTGCGCGTTGGTGGTGATGACATCCACGGCGAGGTCCTGAGTGCTCTGCTGGCGGAAGGCGCCCACCACGAAGTTGACCGGCGACTTCAGCGCCGTCGCGAAGCGCACCTCGCTGGAGTTGGAATCGCGCTGGCGCGGCTCGAGCGTCTCGGCCGGTACCGGCACATCGAAGGAAACCAGAATGGGCGTCGAATCGAACGTGAAGTCGGTGCCGCGGTTGAACTGGTGGCTCGTCGCCGTGAGATCGCCGATATCCGTGTGCCACTTGAGGGTCGCGCCAAAGACCTTGATGTGGTCGCTCCAGGGGCTGCGTGTCACATCGGTGTTGCAGAGATCACAGCCCTGCGCCGGCTCGATCGGGCCGCCGGCGAACGCTGCGACCCCCGGCGGCGTCCAGCGCGAAGAGCCCTCCGAGGTCTCCCTTTGCGCCGTGTAGTCGAGGTCGATCGTCAGGTCGCCCGTGGGCTGGTAACGCAGGATCGCCCTGCCCCCGCTCACATCGTCATTATTGACGCCCTTGACGAATCCCTCGCCCGGAACGGGCACCGTCGCACCGTCGACGACGGCGGTCACTCCGCTACCGACTCGAGTCTGGTCGACATAACCACTGTCGTAGAGCCGCCAGCCCACCACACGCAGTGACAGCACGTTGTTGACGATGGGCAGATTGAGCGCGCCGTTGACATTGTAGTTGTTACCGCCGTGCTGCGTGCCCGAGTCCTCGAGCGAGAGATAGCCGCCGACGCTGTCCATGACCGGCGCCTTCGGAATGTAGCGGATGGTGCCGCTCATGGAGCTCGCCCCGTAGAGGGTGCCTTGGGGACCACGCAGCACCTCGACGTGATCCATGTCGTAGAGCCGGATGTCCGGTTGGAACCCGCCACCGTCATCGCCGTTGCCCTGCGTGATCACCGCCTCGCCGTAATACACACCCACCGTGGAATCGCCCGTGGAGTTGATCCCGCGGATGACATACTTCTTGTCGCCCGGCCCCAGATCCTGGATCGCAAGCCCCGGAATCTGTCCGGCAATGCTCATGATGCCGGAAGCGTCCTCGCGCGCGAGCGCATCGCCCGAGATGGCTTGGATGGAGGCCGGAACGGTGATCGCACCGGCTGCATTGAGCTTGTTCGCCGTGACCACGACCTCGGTCAGCTGGCCGGTGTCCGTGCTGGTACTCGTCTGTGCCGGATCTCCCACGGCAGGACCTGCCGCCATGGCGGTGATCCCGAGGAGAGAGCAGGCCAGAATCTTCAGATCGCTGCTGACTGTGGTCGCCACGGTTCAGACCCCTTCAGGTTTATTTGTTGGTGCGCCGGCTGCAAGGCCCGGCTAGTCGTAATAGGCGATGCTGGGGTTGTCGCCGGGACAGATCACCCCGACGACGAACATGCCGTCCGCGGAAGTCGCCTGCACGGAATGCAACTGCTTGCGCGGCAGGAAGATCGCCTCTCCGGCCTTCACGGGCGCCTTGCGGTCCTCGGTCCATACGCATCCCTCACCCGCGAGCACGATGATCGACTCCTCGTAGAGATGCCGGTGGGGCGCCGCTTTCGATGGCGGGATGTGCCCGATGAATTGCGTGATGAGATGTGAGCCGACCCGCTTGTCCACCAGCAGCTGGAAGTAGCGCGGCCCCATGGCCGTGCGCTGCTCCGGATCGACCGAGACCACGCGCTGCGGGTGCCCGGCATCGAAGTTATCCGGCATCGCCGCCGGCCACTCGAGCGGTCCCTGCGGGTGCGTGAGCGCGAACACCTGCAGTGTCTCGCCTGCGGCCGGCAGGAGCTGCAGCGCCTCGCCGGCGCGTACGTAGACGCCATCGTTGACCTTGATTTCGAACTGCCGGCCGGAGATGTCCACGCGCCCGGCGCCACCCACCACGAAGAGGATCAGCTCGCGCTCGCCCGGCGACAGGACGGGCGATGCGCCTCCAGCCACCTCCAGATACAGCTGATTCTGGTAGCGGGCGCCCAACTCCGCGGTCACCAGGTCGCAGTAGCGCAAGTGCCCACGAGTGGTCTTCGGACTAGACGCCGGAGAGACGATGTAGCAGCCGCCATTCAGCCAACGTCGCGGCCCATCGCATTCGGTGACCGCGGCGATGGATCGGTTCGCGGGACTACCCGGATCGTCGAGCGGTGAGCCTCCCGGCAGGTTGGTATGCGCACCATCGCAAAAGGGCGCGCCCACCGTGTGTTTGCAGCCGCAGAGCAGCACCTCTTCCGTCTGTGCAGCGACCAGCTTGCGCGGCACGATGCCGGTGCCTTTGTGCGAGCCGTCGCAGAACGGTTGGTTGGCCGAGCGGCCGCAGGCGCACCAGAAGTACGTGCGCCCTCCTTCGAGGGTCACCAGATACGGTTTCGGTCGTGCGACGATCGGGTCAGCCATGCTGCGGATAATCTGTCGGAGCGCCCGCGGGTTGTACAGCAGCGGTTTAGGCCGCTGGGCCTACCGCTGCAGGGTTTCAGCGTTGCCGCCGCGGGTGCGGGCGGCAACGTCGGTTTGGGACTCCCTCAGCACGCCGTCGGGTCCACGCTGCAACGGCCGCAGGTGCCTCGGCAGCGGCGCACCGGACTGCTCATCGATCGTGACGCCATGCGGCCAGTCGGCCGGCGCGATGGCGATGTAGCGGGCGAAGCCTCCCGTGCCACCTTCGAACTTTGCAAATCCGATGGCGATGAGCGCACCGCACGCGGGGACCTGATCCAGATTCGTGACACCTTCGGCCTGCGCGAAATCGTGCTCGAGCAGCCAGGTCTCGCCGATGAACTTCGGCGCCGTATTGTCAGTATCGAGCGGCTCGTGTCCGTGCATCAGGATATGCCGCTTCAGATGCAGGTATTTGAGCGCCGCCAGCGTCACGCCGGGGAACGGTTGGGTGGTGAAGCGCTGGGGCTCATTCCATTTCTTCGACCAGTCCGAGCGGATCATCACCACCGATCCCGGTGGAATGGGCCCGTATCGCCGCTCCCAGGCCTTGATGTCGGCAACGGTTGCCTGATAGCCCGGGTCGGCAATGACCTTCGCAGCAACGTTGACCACCGCGAGCGGCCGCAGCGCCACGGTGGGCGGAATGTCGCTGATCGTCGCGCCGTGATCGTTCAGATGTGCGGGCGGGCCGAACTGGGTGCCGATGTGGTCCATGGGCAGATCGTAGGCGGTGATGGCCACGCCCTGTCCGGCGTAACTGAATGGCTGCCCCTTGCGGATGAGACCGGGAATGGAGACTCCGGCCCGCGCCGCCCCAACCCTGAAATCGACGAAGCCCTCGCCGATCGGGCCGCCAGGCGCCAATGCGTGGGTGAGGTCGATGTATCGGGCGCGTCGGAGCGTGGTCTCGAAAAAATCCCAGAGCGGAGTGTTGCGCTCCCGGGCTCCGGCAATGGGCACTCCGAGACAGCCGGCCACCGCGAGCGCGGATCCCATGAAGGATCGTCTGGAAGGGCCGGGATTGGGGACGTCCATTAGGCCGGCTGACCCAGCGCCGGCTCGACTACGCTCCTCTGCAGCAGGGCCACGCCGTGGCGGGCGGCAGTCGGGAGTGGACGTGGTGCGAGCCGCTCGATCGTACAGGAGGACTCGTCCGTGATCTGCTGCGGGTCGGCGTATAGGCATGGCCGTAGTACTTCCAGGATCGCCGCATAACCTTCGCGAATGGTTGCGGCGCTCACCTCCCGGTCCTGGTATTCGATGTAGCTCACCCAGTTCTCGGAGAGAATCCAGGTGACCTCGACGATCGAGCGCAGCCGGCGCGCATCGTCCGGCAGACGCATCAGCCCGCGATCGGCGAGTGCCTGCATGAACCGCTCGATGACTTTCAGCCGCCGCTCGCGATTCTCGCCGTATCGGCGCCGCAGCAGCGGGTCCTGTCGCAAGAGATCCGCGAGCTCGCGGTAGAAGAACCGGTATTTGACGATGAGCTGCAGCTGGCGCACGAACATGGCGGCCATGTGCTCGAGCGTCGGCTCGAGGTGATCGCGATACCAGCCGCTGTTCATCTCGGCGATCGCCAGTTGGAAGATCGCAAAGATGACGTCGCGCTTGTTGGGAAAATGATATTGCAGGTTCCCTTTGCTGATCCCGCAGCGCTCGGCGATGCGGCTGGCGGAGACGGCCGCGGTGCCCTCGGAATTGAAGAGCTCGAGAGCCGCCTGCAGCACGAGAAGTTGCGTGACTTTAGTGGCCATGGCTGCGTCGCCCAAACTCGTTGACACCTAAAGCAAGTCCGACTCTAGCATGCGCTGATGCCTGGCAGCCAGCGCTCACGCAGCCTCGCGGACCGGCGGTCAGCCGCACATCCTAGGCAACTCATCGCTCCACCCCGGATCCGCCGAGACTTACCCGAGGCGGTGGCGGGCTGCCGGGAGCCCAGGGCGTGAGCTCGCTGGGAAGACCTGCCTGGCGCAGCCGATCCTCGAACGCAGCGAGCTCGCCCGCCTTGATCCGCGCCATGTCCGCGCGGATCGCGGACCAGCGCAACTGCAGATTGCGCGCCTCGGCTTGGGCGGATGCGGTCACCGGCGGATCCTGATCGACGAGTGCGATGACGCCGAGCACGGGCGTACTGAGCAGCCGGCTGGGAAAGGAAACGTAGTCCTGCACGTCGCCCGGCAGCTTCGGCTGCGGGACCTGCACTTCCCAGTGGGCGATGCGGGCAATGAGCGCACGGCCCGCGCGATCGACGCCGCTGCCATCTGCATGCCCCGCCTCTGCCGCCCGCTTCATCGACTCCTGCGCCTGCAGCGCGATCGCGCGCATGTCGTTGGTCGAGCGGTGGATGTCATCGACCAGCGCGCGCAGTTGCGCGAGCAGCTGCTGTTGCTGCGCCCATTGCTCAGCAGTGACCGGTGCATGGCGCGGGTCGTTGGCTACCGTGAGGCTGCGCGTCACCGACTGCTCTGCGCGGGTCAGGCGCACGGTGTAGGTGCCGGGGGCAACCCGGTACGGCGCCTGGCTCACGAAGCGGATGGTATCGGCTACCGGCGTATAGGGGGCCACGCGCAGATCCCAAACGTATGCGTTCATGCCGGCCCTGGCAGGAACCGGCGGCGCCGGCGGCAGCTTCTGCACACCCTTCACGAGACTGCGTGCCTCGTGCTCGAGCGGCTGACTGGTGAACCGGCGGACGAGGTGACCCTGGCTGTCGAGGATCTCGAGGACGACCGGGCTCGACCTGCCCCCGGGTGCGGCAGCGAGCTCGTAGCGGATGATGGCGCCTGCCGGCGGGTTGCTGCCGACATCCGGCAGGCCCGGCGGACCGCCGCGACGATCGAGAAGATAGGCGCGGCGGGGCTCGAAGAGAGAGGTACCCGCTGCCGCTGCTGCCGCCGGCGCCGCCGCCAGCTGCTCGAGCGAGGAAAGGTCGTCGAGGATCCAGAAAGCACGACCCTCGGTGGCGGCGATGAGATCACCGTCGTGGACCTTCAGATCGGTGACCGCGACTCTCGGCAGGTTGAGTTGGAATGGCTGCCAGTGCGCGCCATCGTCGAAAGACACGAACATCCCGCTTTCCGTACCCGCGTAGAGCAGGCCGGCCCGCACCGGATCCTCGCGCACGACCCGCACGAACACCTTCGCTGGCAGGCCCGCGGTGATGCTGCGCCAGGTGCGGCCATAGTCGTCGGTGCGATAGAGCATCGGCGCGAAATCGCCGAGCTTGTAGCGCGTGACGGCGAGATACGCCCTCGCCGGATCGTGAGGTGAAGGCTCGATCGATTCGACTTCGGCATCGTGCATGCCATGCGGCGTCACATCAGCCCAGGTGCCGCCGTCATCACGCGTCAGGTGCACCAGCCCGTCATCGGACCCGACCCAGATGTTGCCGGCCGCCCGTGGGGATTCGGCGACATAGGTGATCGTACCGTAGGTCTCGCCTCCCGCCCCTTCGATGCTGATGGGGCCGCCGTCCACACCTTCCCTTGCCACCTCGTGACGGGTGAGATCGGGGCTGATCGCGGCCCAATGAATGCCGCGGTCGGTCGATTTGAATACGACCTGTGCGCCGTAGTAGATCGCCTTGGGATCGTGGGAGGAAACGAGGAGCGGTGCGCTCCAGTTGGAGCGGTACTCGAGCTCACTCGGCGGCCGGAAGGCAGCGAAGTGAGCATAGGGCGGTATCTCGCGGACCGTCCCGTCCGCCGAGTCGTACTCGGTGACATCCCCCAGAATCCCGGTTGCGTAGACGAGAGAAGGGTTGCGCGCATCCGCCGCGATGTGGGCGCTCTCCCCGCCCCCCACTTCGTGCCAGTCTTCCCGTCCGATCCCGTCATCCGAAGTGCTGCTCGCTATCGCCACCGTTCCCCAGTCCTGCTGCGCGCCGTAGAGCCAGTAGGGGAAGCGATCGTCCGCGAAGACGCGGTAGAACTGTCCCGTGGGTTGATTGAGATCGCCCGACCAGCTCCGCCCGCCATCGAGCGTGACACTGCCGCCGCCGTCGTTGCCTTCGACCATCACCCTGTCGTCGCGCGGATCGATCCAGAGGTCGTGATTGTCGCCGTGTGGCGTTGGAACGTCGCGGAAAGTAGTGCCGCCGTCCGTGGATTCGACCATCGAGCTCGCGAGCACGTAGACGGTGTCTTTCTTCTGCGGATCGGCATAGATGCGGCTGTAGTACCAGCCCCGGTCGCGGATCCCATCATCGCTGTTGCAGCGCCGCCAGGTCTCCCCCGCATCATCGGAGCGGAACACTCCACCCTGCACTGCCTCGATCATCGCGTACACCCGATCCGGGTCGACCGGTGAGACCGCGACGGCCGTGTTGCCCATGAGGTCGGGAAGACCCCGCCGCAGGCGATGCCAGGTGTCACCACCGTCAGTCGATTTCCACAGGCCGCTGCCCGGACCGCCGCTGCGGATATTCCAGGGGCGGCGCTGGTGGTCCCACAGCGCCGCGTAGAGGATCTGCGGATTCCTCCTGTCGATGCTGAGGTCGTGAGCGCCGGTCGTCGGGTTGACATAGAGCACGCGGCTCCAACTCTTGCCGCCATCGCGCGAGCGATACACCCCGCGGTCTGTGCTCGGGACCCAGGGATTTCCTTGTGCAGCGACGTAGACGACCTCGGGGTTGCCGGGGTCGACCACGATGGCGGCGATGTGCAGGGTGCGCTCGAGACCCACATGAGTCCACGACCTGCCGGCATCGCTCGATTTGTAGATTCCGTCTCCGGGTGAGGTCGTCTGCCCGCGGATCGAGGCCTCTCCCGTGCCGGCGTAGATCACCGGGGGATCCGAGGGCGCGACCGCGATCGCGCCGACCGCACCAACATCGAAAAAGTTGTCCGAGATGTTGCGCCAGGACACACCGGCGTCGGCCGTCTTCCAGACTCCGCCCCCGGAGCTGCCGATATAGAACGTGGTGGGGTCACCGGATACTCCCGCGACCGCGGTGGTGCGTCCCGCTCTGAAGGGGCCAACGTTGCGCCACTTCAACGCCTGATAGAGCGCAGGATCGATGGGACGGACCGAAGCGCCGGCCGAAGGCCCGCGGGCATCGCCGGCAATCGCGGTTGCCGCGGGTGCTGCGGCTGCCGCGAGTGCCACTGATATGGCGAGCCCTCTCACCCTCTCCATCAGACCCCGACCCCGGCGCATTCGAGAGGCAGTTCCTGTCGTCATGGATTCACTGGGTTCGTCGTCGCAACGGGTTGGCTATTGCCGGCAGTCAACAGGGCGAGCTCGGCCGCGAGTGCCTTGCCCTCCTCATCCGCCAATGCTGCCTCGTGCAACCTGGCGAGCACCGCTGCGCCATCGGCGCGGGTGGCGAGCGTGTCGAGCTCCCCCAGCAGCGTCGAGAAGCTTCGCCAGCCTCGCTCATGTGTCTCACCATAGCCCTTGATGAGGCGCTGAGCGCGTGCCAGCTCGACCGCAAGATCATAATGAGTCGGGGCCAGCCGCTCGATTCGCCGCAGCCACTCCTCGATCCGGGCGTTCTCCTCGATGTAGCGCAGCGTCCCCCGGCGCCAGCGCTTGAGCCCGCCGAGCGCATGCAGGAGGAGGAAGCCGCTCACGGTGTTGGTGCGTATGTGTTTGCCGCCCGTCCTGCGGCCGAGCCAACCCGACACACTCGGGGAGGCGAGCACCCAGGCTCCCATTGCGGCGGGCAGCGTTCCGGCGATTTCCGCGACGCGCGGCTTCATGAATTCAGTGATGCCGAAGAGCTGATCGGGCCCCGCGCGCACCTCTGCGCGCACCCGCGCGAAACGAGCCGCTCGGGTCTTGAGGTCCGCGACGCGGATCGTATCCTCGAATGTCATCCAGAGGGCAAGGCCCCTCGCCACGGATGCGGTGAGCGCCCATTCGTTGCCGTCCCCACCATTTGAGGGCGCATTCCGTTGCGGGCGCCAGCGCTCATCGAGCGCGCTGATGCGCTCCACGCGATCGAGGTAGGCGGCGGCATAGGCCGGATCCTGGTAATCGATCGCGCGGCGGGCGCCCTCGAGAGCCAGCGCCTGCACCGGCTTCGGCAACCTTCGCACCCGATCGAGCAGCGGCTGCAGACCCGGCGAGCGCGCCCGCTCGGGGATCTCGGCGGAGTGATCACTCGCGACTGATGTCGGCCCCGCATTGGAGGCAGCATCCCCACGCTCGGCGCGTCCGCAGGCATCTGCGAACGCCGCGAGGTTGGTGGCAACGGAGATACCGCTCTTGCGGATCGCCGCCTCGAACGCATCGCGGGTGAAGGGCAACACCCCGCTGCCGCAGATTGCACCGAGCAGCACCGAGCTGATGACGCTGTGATGCTGCTCGGCGACCTCCTCCATGTCGAACAGGATGAGCCGTTTCGCCTGGGTGCGGGCCAATTCGATGAGCCCCGCGGAATCCGCGGCCCCCTGCCCCATCGCGCTCTTCTCCGCGATCGAGTAGGAGCGGTGGGAAGAGGCGATGAGCGTCGTGCGCTCGCGGTGAACGAGGCCGCGTTGAATCGCCCGGCCCGCCTCGATCAGCTCCGAGGCGATGACACAATCGACATCCCCGGGGACCGGCATGAGCGCCATCACCGGCTCGCGTCCGGCGCGCTCCACCACCGCCTTAGGAAAGAATTCCAGGTAGTAGATCGTCGCCCCGGTGCGCTGCGCAACGCCCGGCACCGAAGTCGATTGGACGAGATGCCGCTGCGCCTCGGCGATCTCGATCAGCCATTCGGTGAGCACGCCGCCGCCCTGCCCGCCGAGTGCCGCGACACAGAGCTTGATCGGCCGCTGCGTCACAGGGCGAATCGAAGCCGCTTGCGGTCGCTGTGCCGCTGCAGCCCGCCGATCACGGCGGCGCGCACGCGCGCCAGCACCCTGTCCCACCACGAGGGGTTGTAGAGAAGCTCCGCCCTGTAGAACGAGGGACAGAGCACGGCCGCATGGGCGACCTCACCACACACGCCGCAACCCACGCAGCTGTTGTCAACATGGGCGATCGGGTCGGTGCGCAGCGGGTCGGGATTCGGCCTGACGGTCAGAGAGGGACAGCCGGAGAGGCGGATGCAGGAGTGATCGCCGGTGCAGGTGTCAGGGTCGACTCCGAACCGCTCGCGGACCACGCGCCTGCCCTCGTCGATCGCCTTCTTCATCAACGGACGGACGCGACGCTGGCGGTTGAGCTGACACTCCCCCTCGGCAACGATGACTTTGGGGCCGCGAACCGGCGTGGTCAGAGCCTCGCGCAGGACCTTCAATGTCTGCGGGATGTCGTACGTCCGCGTATGCCGCACCCACTTCACGCCGACGCCCCGCACCGCATCGAGGATCGAGTTGTTCCCCTGCCGGTGCTCGTTCGGCCAGCGTGAGGACGGGATGTCCTGTCCGCCGGTTGCCGCGGAATAGTTGTTGTCGATGATCACGGTCAGGCCGTCGTGCCGGTTGAACACGGCGTTGCCGATACCGCTGGTGAGTCCGTTGTGCCAGAAGCCTCCATCGCCCATGACCGCAACCGGACGGCGCCCGCCTCCGGTGTGGAAGGCGGAGGCGCCGGCGGCACCGAGCCCGTACCCCATGATGCTGTTGCCCATGTTGAAGGGCGGCAGCGTCGCGAAGGAATGGCAGCCGATATCCGCGCTGATGTGGAGCGGCCCCGTCTCGCGCTGCAGGAGCTTCATGGCGGCAAAGAAGGGCCGCTCCGGACAGCCGGTGCACAGGCCCGAGGGGCGCGGCGGGACCAGCTTCGCCAGTTGGCCGACCGGCACGAGCGGCGCCTCTCTGGCGGGACCCCTGCTCGTGCGCCGAAGCTCCGGCGCCCACTGCCCGATGAACTCTGCGAGGCCCCTGCGCAGCACATCGACCGTGTATTCCCCATGCATGGGCAGGAGACCCTTGCCGAGGAGTGCGGTCGAGAGCTCGTGCTTGCGCAGGATCTGGCTCGCCGCCTGCTCGATGAACTCCGGCTGGCCTTCCTCGATCACCAGCACGGCGCGCTTGCCGGCGCAGAAGCGGGCCCACTCCTCGGGCACGAGCGGGTAGGTCACGTTGAGCAGGTACAAGGGAACCCGGCTCGTGCCGAAGGTGTCGGCGCAGTCGAGCAGCTCCAGGGCCCGCAGCACGTTGTTGTAGAGACCGCCCTGAAGCACGATCCCGATGTCGCTCGCCTCGCCTTCACGGAGCTCGTTCAGTTGCCGCTCCGCGACGAAGCGGACTGCGGCCGGGAAGCGCTGCTCGATCTTCTCCCGCTCCTGCGCATACGTCGAGGGCGGCAGGATGATCCTGCCATAGTCTCTCGAAGGTGAGGCGAGCGCGTCAGCCGCCGAGAACGGCGGACGCCTGTTGTCTTTCGCCGTGAAGCGCCCATACACATGGCACGCGCGGATACGCAGCATCAGCATCACGGGTGTATGGCTGGCCTCCGACAGCTCGAATCCCTGCTCAACGGCCCGCACGATTTCCGGTAGCTGCGGCCGCGGATCGAGCAGCCACATCTGGGACTTCATCGCAAAAGCGTGGGTCCGCTCCTGCATGATGCTGGCACCCTCTCCGTAGTCCTCACCCACGATGATGAGCGCTCCGCCCCTGACGCCTGCCGAGGCGAGATTGGCGAGCGCATCGGAGGCGACGTTGGTCCCTACCGTGGACTTCCAGGTGACCGCACCGCGTAGCGGATAGTTGATGGAGGCGGCAAGCATGGCGGCCGCCGTGGCCTCCGAGGCGCTGGCCTCGAAGTGCACGCCGAGCTCGGTCAGGATGTCCTCAGCGTCGGTGAGGACATCCATCAGATGAGAGATCGGCGCCCCTTGGTAGCCGCCGACATAGCCGACGCCCGACTGCAGGAGCGCCTTGGTTACGGCGAGAATACCCTCGCCGCGGAACTCCGCGCCGGCGCCGAGCCGCAGCGACTGGACTTCTTTGGCAAACGAGCGCTCGGCCATGGGACTCCAATATTAAGCCCACTCACGCCGGAACGAGCGCCAGCACGCGCAGCGGGCTCCCCGAGCCGTTCACGATCTTGAGCGGCGGGGCGATCACCACGGCGCCGGTCGGCGGCAGCTGATCGAGATTCATCAGGCTGGCGAGGCCGAACCGGTTGGACCCGTGCATGAGGGTGTGGCAGGGAAACATCGGCTCGAAGGTCGCTGCCTGGCCGGCATCGGTGCCCACCGTCTCTACCCCGACGCCAAGAATGTCACGCTCGCGCGCTAGGAACGGAACGCACTGGGGATGGAAACCGGGGGTGTGCGGCCCATCCTTGCCGATATTGAGGAATTCCCTGGCGGTCCCGCGCTTCGACCAGTCGGTGCGCACCAGCACCCAGGCGTGCGCGGGAATGCGCCCGTGCTGCCGCTCCCAGTCCTCGACGACCTGCTGGGTGAGCAGAAAATCCGCGTTCCCGGCCACCTGCTGGGAGACATCGATCACGCAGGCCGGGCCGATGAAGCGGTCGACCGGTATGTTGTGGGTGGCGTTGTTCGGATAGTCCTTGCCCGTCACCCAGTGCACCGGGGCATCGAAGTGCGTGCCGGTGTGCTCTCCGCAGGCGATATTGTTCCAATACCATGCCGGGCCGCGCTCATCGTAGCGGGAGATCTCCTCGAGCGAGAACGACTTCGAAGGCGCGAATTGGGGCGGCAACTGGATCGTGGCCGTCGCGGCCTCGAGGGGCACCGTGAGGTCGACGACGCGGATACCGCCCCCGACGATGCCGCTGATCAGGCGAGCGAGGGTGTCCGACTGCGAGGCGCTGGCCGATGTGGTCATGATCTCAATCCCCGGGATGAGCGCGTGATACTTGACATCTCAAGTATCTGGAAATATAACACAGCCTCGATGCAAGCGATACAGGCCATAGGCCCGCCGTGAAGCGAATCGTCTGCCTGGGTGGCGGCCCCGCGGGCCTCTACACCGCCATCCTGATGCGTAAGGCTCTTCCCGGCGCCAGCATCGAAGTCTATGAGCGTAACCGGCCGGATGACACGTTCGGCTGGGGCGTCGTCTTCTCCGACCAGACGATGGAAAATTTTCGCGCCGCCGATGCGCGCTCCCATGCCGCCATCCTCGGCAACTTTCATCACTGGGACGACATCGACGTCCACTTTGCCGGCCGGCGCTTCGTGAGCGGCGGCCACGGATTCTGCGGAATCGGCCGCAAGCGCCTGCTGTGGATCCTGCAGGAGCGCGCAGCGGAGCTCGGGGTCCGGCAGTACTTCGAGCGGGAGGTCGATTCGCAGGCCGGGCTCGAGGACGCGGACCTCATCGTGGCGGCCGATGGCGCCAACAGCAAGACCCGCCATCGTCACGAGGCCATGTTCGAGCCGGAGCTCGACCGGCGCAAATGCCGCTACATCTGGCTCGGGACCACCCAGACTTTCAAGGCATTCACCTTCGCGTTCGAGCGCACCGTACACGGCTGGTTCCAGGTACATGCCTACCAGTTCAGCCGCGACCTCTCCACCGTCATCGTCGAGACGCGCGAGGAGACCTGGAGGGCGCACGGGCTCGATCGTCTCGACACCGCAGGATCCATTGCTTTTTGCGAGCAGCTCTTCGGCCGTTATCTCGACGGCCACGCGCTCAAGAGCAATGCCAACCACCTGCGCGGCTCCGCCTGGCTCAATTTCAACCGCGTCCACTGCAGGCGCTGGCATGACGGCAGGGTGGTGCTGATCGGCGATGCCGCGCATACCGCGCACTTCTCGATCGGCTCCGGCACGAAGCTCGCCATGGAGGACGCCATTTCTCTCACCCGTCACGTCGTCGGCGCCACTGAACTCGATCCGGCACTTGCGGCGTACCATGCCGAGCGCAGCCTCGAGGTGCTCAAGCTGCAGAGCGCGGCGCGCAATCGCATGGAATGGTTCGAGAACGTCGAGCGTTATACGCAGCTGCCGCCTGAGCAGTTCGCCTACAGCCTGCTCACCGGCAGCCAGCGCATCGGCCACGAGAACCTGAAGTTGCGCGATGCGAAGTTCGTCGACGGCTACGAAGGATGGCTGGCACAGCGGCATGAGGTGAGCGAAGCGCGCCCGCCGATGTTCCTACCCTTCAAGCTCCGAGGACTCACACTCGCCAACCGCGTCGTGGTCTCACCCATGGCGCAGTACTGCGCCACCGACGGGCTGCCGGACGACTGGCATCTGGTGCACTACGGTCATCGGGCGCTCGGCGGCGCCGGCCTCGTCTACACGGAAATGACCTGCGTCTCTCCCGAAGGCCGCATCACTCCGGGATGCACCGGGCTCTGGAATGAGGCGCAGCGCGACGCCTGGCGCAGAATCGTGGAGTTCATCCACTCGCGCACGCCGGCGAAATTCTGTCTGCAGCTCGGGCACTCCGGCCGCAAGGGCTCGACCCAACTCGGGTGGGAGGAGATGGATCAACCGCTCACCGCGGGCAACTGGCCGATCCTCGCCCCCTCACCGCTCCCGTACCTGCCGGGGGTCAGCCAGACGCCGGTCGAGATGGGGCCGCAGCAGATGAGCGAGGTGATCTCTCAGTTCGTGCGCGCCACGCAGCTCGGCCTCGAGGCCGGCTTCGACATGCTCGAGCTGCACATGGCACATGGCTATCTCCTCGCCTCCTTCCTCTCGCCGCTCACCAATCGCCGCGAGGATGAGTACGGCGGTGATGTCCGGGGGCGTCTGCGCTTCCCACTCGAAGTGCTGCAGGCGGTGCGGGCGCAGTGGCCGTCGGATAAGCCTCTTTCAGTGCGCATCTCAGCGACGGACTGGGCCGAGGGCGGCCTTACCGAGGCCGACCTCCTCCTCATCGTGCGGGCGTTGCGCGATGAAGGGGTCGATCTCATCGATGTCTCCACCGGACAGACCGTCCCTTGGCAGAAACCCGTGTACGGCCGGATGTGGCAGACACCCTTCGCCGACAAGGTTCGCAACGAGACCGGCATCGCGACCATGGCCGTCGGCAACATCTACGAGCCCGACCATGTCAACTCCATCATTGCCTCCGGCCGCGCCGACCTCTGTGCCATCGCCCGCCCGCACCTCGCCAATCCCGCCTGGACGCTCGAGGCCGCGGCGCGCCTCGGCTATCGTGAGCAGTGGTGGCCGAAGCAGTATCTTTCCGGGCGGCAACAACTCGAGCGCAATCTGCAGCGCGCGGCGCAGCTGCAGGCGAGCACCGCGGCTGCCGCAAAACCGGTGAGCGAAATAAATGAGTGAGCACAGCGCGACCCTGGCGGATCGGCATGCGCTCGTCACCGGCGCCAGTCGCGGGATCGGCGCAGCGATCGCCGCAGCGCTGGCAGAAGCGGGCGCTCGGGTATCGCTCCTCGGGCGCGACTCGGCGCGGCTCCAACAGGTAGCCGAACAGATCGGAGGGGCAGACCGCGCTCTGCCCGTCGTTGCCGATGTCACCGCGGCCACCTCGGTGGGCGAGGCGTTTGCGACGGCGCGGCGGCGGCTCGGTCCCGTGCACATCCTGGTGAACAACGCCGGTCAGGCGGCGAGCGCCACATTCGCTGACACGGACGAGGCACTGTGGAACCGGCTCATCGGCGTCAACCTGACAGGCACGTACCTTTGCACGCGAGAGGCCATACCGGACATGCTGAAGGCTGCCTTTGGCAGAATAGTCAATATCGCGAGCATCGCCGGACTCAGGGGTGCTGCATACATCTCAGCGTACGCTGCATCAAAGCATGCGGTAATCGGCCTCACGCGTTCGCTGGCGTTGGAATATGCGACGCGCAACATTACGGTGAACGCGATATGTCCCGGGTACACCGACACCGACATCGTGAGGCAGGCGATCAGCAATATCAGGGCGAAGACCGGCCGCAGTGTGGAAGAGGCGCTGGCTGCCCTGACCGCCACCAATCCGCAAAAGCGCCTCATTACGCCGGCTGAAGTCGGCAATGCCGCCCTCTGGCTCTGCCGACCCGGCACGGAAAGCGTGACCGGCCAGAGCATCGTGCTCGCCGGCGGCGAGGTGACCTGATGCCGAGGGACAAGGCTGCATTGAGCACAATTCCTGCGACCATCGACGTCGAGACGCGCGTGCATGACGATCACCACGTGTCGCTGCGCCTGTGGCTGCGGCTCCTCTCCTGCACCAATCAGATCGAGAGTCGGGTCCGCCAGAATCTGCAGTCGAGCTTCAACACGACCCTGCCGCGGTTCGATCTCATGGCGCAGCTCGAGCGCGCTCCGCAGGGCCTGAAGATGAGCGAGCTCTCGCAGCGCATGATGGTCACCGGAGGCAATGTCACGGGCATTACCGACGTACTGGAGAAAGAAGGATTAGTCGTACGGGAGGTCGACTCCGCGGACCGGCGCGTCTTTCGCGTCAAGCTCACCACGGAGGGGGAGCGTCAGTTCCGTCGCATGGCCGCGGAGCACGAGAAGTGGGTCGTCGATCTTTTCGGTGCAATCGCCCCCAAACACAAGAAACAGCTGATGGACCTCCTGGGTGAGCTCAAGGAGTGCCTGGCCGGCCTCAACGGCACGTGAGCGAGAGTCTCCGCGCTGGAAATCAGATGAACGCACAGCCGCATTTCGATCCACGCACGTATTCGCCGCAGCATTTCAAGTGGCATCTGGACCAGCGTGTCGGGGTAGTGACGCTCAACCGTCCGGACCGCAAGAACCCGCTGACGTTCGACTCGTACGCAGAGCTGCGAGACCTTTTCCGCGCATTGACTGCAGCGGACCCGGTGCGGGCGCTGGTCATCACCGGCGCCGGAGGCAACTTCTGCTCGGGCGGCGACGTGCACGAGATCATAGGGCCGCTGACGCAACGGACTCCCGAGGGGCTTCTCGAGTTCACGCGGATGACCGGTGAGGTCGTGAAGGCAATGCGGGCTTGCCCGCAGCCCATCGTCGCTGCGGTCGATGGCGTGTGCGCCGGTGCCGGCGCCATTCTCGCCATGGTGTCCGACTTCCGGCTCGGCACGCCCCGGGCCAGGACGGCCTTCCTCTTCACGCGCGTGGGACTCGCCGGATGTGACATGGGCGCCTGCTCGATTCTGCCGCGGATCATCGGTCAGGGGCGCGCCTCGGAGCTCCTCTACACCGGCCGCTCGATGTCCGCCGAGGAAGGGCTCGCCTGGGGCTTCTTCAACCGGCTCCTCGCCCCGGAATCGCTGCTCACCGAGGCCATGTCCCTCGCCGTACAGATCGCCCAGGGCCCGAGCTTCGCGCATGCCATGACCAAGAGGATGCTGCACGCCGAGTGGCATCTGCCGATCGATGCGGCCATCGATGCCGAAGCCGAGGCGCAGGCCGTCTGCATGCAGACAGAAGACTTCCGTCGTGCGTACCGCGCGTTCGTGGCGAAACAACAGCCGCGGTTCGAGGGGGACTGACCTTGGCACCCTCCGGCAGCTTCCTCGACTGGCCGTTCTTCACCGCGAGCCATCGCGAGCTCGCAGGCCGCGTGCGCGAATGGGCGGCGGAACGCCTGGCGGCGCCCGCGACCGCCGAGGATCGCGACTCCGTTGACAGCGCATGTCGACAACTCGTACGCGACCTCGGGCGCGCAGGGTGGACCCGGTACTGCGCGCCAGCCGAAGGAGTGCACGGCAAGGCGGGTAGTGCTCATGTCGATTTTGACGTCCGCGCTTTGGCCCTCATCCGCGAGACGCTGGCCCGGCATGACGCACTGGCCGACTTCGCATTCGGCATGCAGGGTCTCGGAAGTGGTGCGATCTCAATCGCCGGCTCGTCGGACCTAAAGGCACGTTACCTCCCGCGTGTAGTTGCAGGAGAGGCCATTGCGGCATTCGCACTCTCGGAGCCCGACGCCGGTTCCGATGTTGCCGCCCTTCGGTGTCAGGCCACCCGCACACCAGATGGATACAAGCTGGACGGCGAAAAGACGTGGATTTCGAACGGCGGTATTGCAGACTTTTATTGCGTATTCGCACGCACGAGCAGCGCCGACGTGCGTCCAGACGGGACCACCTCCGCTGACGGAATCACGGCCTTCGTCGTGGATGCGGCGACACCCGGGCTGTCGATCTCAAAGCGAATCGATACGATCTCGCCGCATCCGCTGGCGACCCTGTCCTTTCACGACTGTCCCGTGCCCGCAGGTCAGAGGCTCGGCGCCGAGGGTGACGGGTTCAAGATCGCAATGCGTACGCTCGATGTCTTCCGAACTTCAGTCGCCGGCGCGGCGGTCGGATTCGCGCAGCGTGCGCTCGATGAGGCACTCGCACATTCCTCGGCGCGGACACTGTTCGGCCGGGCGCTCGCAGATTTCCAGCTCACCCAGGCTACGCTCGCCGATATGGCGGCAGGGATCGATGCCGCGCGTCTCCTGACGTATCGCGCGGCCTGGCTGCGTGACGGCGGCGCACGGGCGACTCGAGAGGTCGCCATGGCAAAGATGGTGGCCACCGAGACGGCGCAGCGGGTCATCGATCGTGCCGTGCAGCTGTTCGGGGGCCGCGGAGTCGCGCGCGGCGAAGTGGTCGAGCGGCTGTATCGCGACATTCGTGCGCTGCGCATCTATGAGGGGGCCACCGAAGTGCAGAAACTGATCATCGGGCGCGAGCTCATCCGGGACGCCGCGGGGAGACGAAATTGAGCCTGATGCAATTCCTGCAGCCCGAGGGCTGGCCGCGCCCGTCCGGCTACAGCAACGGCGTCCTGGCGCAGGGCCGCCAGGTCTTCATTGCCGGCCAGGTGGGCTGGGACCCCCGCAGCGGCAAATTCGAGAGCGCGAGCGTCGCGGATCAGGCCGCGCAGGCGCTGAAGAACGTGCTCACGGTGCTCGCACAGGCGGGCGGACGGCCCGCGCACATCGTGCGCATGACGTGGTACCTCACCAGCCGCAGCGAATACCTGGCTCATCTCGAGGAGATCGGCACGGCCTATCGCGAGATCATGGGCAAGCACTTCCCCGCCATGACCGCCGTCGAGGTGACCGCCCTCATCGAGGCCCAGGCCAACGTGGAAATTGAGGCCACGGCGGTCATCCCTTAACATTGTTGAAGCGCTGGATCCGGGCATCCTGCCCGGCCCAGCGCGTCTCGGGCAAAAAGCGTGGTTTTTGCCCGAGACTCGGCCACCTGCGGCGGCCGGGCACGTCCCTGTGCCTGAGTCGCCACGCCACGTGGTGCCGCTTTACCTAACGGAAATCGCTAGTTGTCATGCCCTTGAATCCACTCGATTTGTACGATGTTGCGGGAGCGCTCACCGAAGAGGAGCGCATGGTGCAGGAGTCCGTCGGACGGCTCGTCGATGACCGGGTGCTGCCCATCATCCAGAAGTGCTTCGAGGAGCACCGGTTTCCGCGCGAGCTCGTTCCGGAGCTGGCGGCTCTCGGGCTCCTCGGCTCCTCGATCAAGGGCTACGGTTGCGCGGGCCTCAACGCCATCAGCTATGGCTTGATCTGCCAGGAGCTCGAGCGCGGGGACTCCGGCATCCGCAGCTTCGTCTCGGTGCAGTCCTCACTTTGCATGTATCCGATCTACGCCTTCGGCTCCGAGGAGCAGAAGCAGAGGTACCTCCCCGGCATGGCCCGCGGTGAGCTCATCGGCTGCTTCGGGCTCACCGAGCCGCACGGCGGCTCCGATCCCGCCAACATGAAGACCCATGCCAAGCGGCGCGGCAAGGATTGGGTACTGAATGGCTCGAAGATGTGGATCACCAATGGCGCCATCGCCAACCTCGCGGTCGTGTGGGCCATGACGGAAGAAGGGATCCGCGGCTTCATCGTCGACAAAGGGACTCCCGGGTTTGCCGCGCCCGAGATCGAACGGAAATTTTCGCTACGCGCCTCGGTCACCTCGGCGCTCTTCTTCGACAACGTGGTCGTACCGGAGAGCAACGTTCTTCCGGGCGTCATGGGCCTCAAGGGTCCTCTCTCCTGCCTGACGCAGGCGCGCTATGGAATCGCCTGGGGTGTGATCGGCGCGGCGCAGGCCTGCCTCGGGCAACTGCTCGATTATTCGAAGACCCGCGTCCTCTTCGGGCGACCGCTCGCGCAGAACCAGACGATTCAGGTCCGCCTGGCCGACATGGCGCGGCGCATCACGACCGCGCAGCTGCTCGCGCTCCAACTCGGTCGCCTGAAGGATGAAGGCAGGATGCAGCCGTCGCACGTCTCACTCGCCAAGTGGAACAACTGCCGCATGGCGCTCGACATTGCTCGGGATTGCCGCGACATGCTGGGTGGCTCCGGGATCAGTGCGGAGTACGTACCCGTGCGTCACATGCTGAACCTCGAGAGCGTCATCACTTACGAGGGCACGGAGACCATCCACCAGCTCTCCATCGGCCGTGAGCTGACGGGGCTCAACGCGTTCTGAAAGAATTGATCAGGGGAGTTGGTGGCCCGGTGCGACGGTTGCCGGTTGGCCCGTGACGGCCGCTGCCGCCGCGGCGAGAAGATATGAGGCTTTGCCAGGGGTTTCCCAGTACTCGGCCCGTTCAGGGGTGACCCGGAGCACCGACAGCCGCTCGTCATCCAGTCCCTGCGGATACCAGGCTCTCTGCGCGAACTGCCAGAGATCCGCGGCCAGAGCCCTGTCATGCAGGATGCGCGCATGGCCTGCAACGGCGACGTAGATGTTCTTCGACGGCTCGGCATATCCCAGGCTGACGCGCACGTCGTGAGACAGCTCACGGGCTTTCGGGCTTTGATGGTCCGTGAAGAACCAGAGGGTGCCGTCTCCATCGCAGCGTAGCGTTTCGATGGGACGCGTGTGGAGGGTGCCATCGAGGTCGACAGTGGTCAGGAGGCCCACCCGAATGCTGTCGATGAGCTGCTTGAGTTTGGCGAGGCCACCCTTGTCACTCGTCACGCCGCCACCGCCGCACGAAGCCTTGCCAGATCAGCATGCCGGGTCACGATGTCCCGACGATCGGCCGCCACCCGCAGATCCCGCAGCACCTCCAGTGAGCGCAACAGCACGGGAAGTGGCGGTCCGCTCGCAGTGAGGCCTTGCGTTTGCTCCTCACCGAGCTTCGCGGCCGGCTGCTCGATGAAGCGCTTCACCAGCTGATCGTGGTGCTGGGCGGCGGTTGCTGCGAACAGGTCGCAGACGGCGAGAAACGCGCGCGCGTTGCGTTGAAACCAGCCGGCGGCTGCATGCTCTGCAATGAGCTCCAGCAGCTCATCGAGGAGGCTCCTGCGCGACATGCAGTCCTTCAGCCGCGCCTGGTCCGCCGGCAGCATGAAGAGCATCTTGTCGACCAGGAGCTGACCGTAGTACGGATCGTTCGCCCGGCACAGGCCGAGCAGCAGATCGATCTCGTTGATCCCGGAGAAATCGCCCGCATTCGCGCCGCGGTACTCCTGGCGGCCCACCCGATATGGCTTGTAGTACGGGCGTACACAATAGAAGAACCGCTCGACGTCGAGACGTTGCATCAGCCGGGTGTTGGCTTCGGCGGCCTCCTGCAGAGACCGTTTCGCGGCCTCGAACATCACATCCGCGGCGGGACTCGAGACGCCCAGATGGACGATGCTCGTCAGAGCATCCGCGGTGCGCTGCAGTGAGAGAATGCCGCGCGTGTTCTCATCGATGAACAGGAACTCGTCATCGAGGGACGTGAAGCTCTTGCGCAGCCCGGCGCGGGCCCGGTTGTGGGTCGTCAGATGCGCAGTCGCAAATCTCGGCGCCATGCCCAGAGAGGCCCCACAGTGAACGGCCAGAGAGGAGGCCTCGGGAAACGGCGAGCGCTCTTCCCGCGCGGGATTCGTCAGCTCGTGCCGCCTCAGGGCGCCAAGGTACATACCCACGTTGCCGAGCACGCCGAATGCACTGTCGAAGCCCTCACCCGTGTTACCTTCAGTGCGCAACGCGGCCACGTGAGTGTGCCCTTCGCTGCACAACGCGTCCTTGATTCGGTCTCCCACCCCCAGCACACGCGCCCGGTCCTGCTGCGCGAAGTAGAGCTCCTCGAGCTCGGTGTTCATCTGCACGAAGGACGTACGAATCCACTGCTCGAAGGCTTCCGCATTGTTGCTCATGGGCAGCCGGGCCCCAGGGGTTGTTCTCGGTAATCGGCCGATGTTACAGGCAATATCCGAGAACATTGTTCTCGCGGGCAGCCACCCTCTCGTTTGCCACAGAACGTTGGTCTGTCCTGGCGGGCCCCGGCAAAACGACAGTTGTCCGGCTAAACCACCTTCAGCAGCGCGAAAATGACCAGGATCACGCCGATCACCACCAGCAGATGGATGGCGGCGAACGTCACCTTCACGGCGAGCCACAGCACCAGCCAGGCGATGATGAATACGATTCCGATCACGGAGAGGACTGACTTCATCGAAAACCCCGATCCGGCAACAGTTCTCCAAAGAAGCCTCCGACGAGGGCGCGGTTCCGGACCCGGCAGCAGATCCCAGGTCCGGGCCCTCGACCGGGCTGGACGGAGGCGCGCGGCTCATCCAGTACCGGCGGGTCCCGGCAACTGCATGGACAGAAGCCCCGCACGCTTCTTACGCTCTCGACATGCGAGAGCTGTCCGACGTGAAGAAACTCGATGATCGCTTCGGCCAGTTCCTGGTGCGCGTGAAATGTAAGGCCTGCGGCGGCTCACGCGACATCGCGGCAGAGGCGCTGGCGCGCCTCGTCGGCTGGTCGATGACTCTCGAGAGCCTCGCGCCGCGGCTGCGCTGCTCGAAGTGCGGCGCCAAGGGCGCAGCGACGGTGACCCCCGTCGGCCTACCGCGGCCGCGGGGGTTCACCAGCAATCCGCACTAGCCCTCGGCGTGACGAGTGGCCTCGAACAGGAACCACACCCGCCTTTCCGTCTCGTCGATCCAGTTCTCCAACAGGCTCGCGGTGGCTACGTCGCCCAGCTCATCGCAGACCCCATGGAGCTCGCGCATGTACACCGCGAGCTGCTTGTTGTCTTCCCGCAGCTCGGCCAGCATGTCCCTCGGGGTAACGAAGCTCGCATCGTTGTCCTTCAGCCGCTGCAGCTTCGCGATCTGCCCGATCGACTTCAGTGTTCCGCCGCCGACCTTCCGGGCTCTCTCGGCGATGGGATCGGTCATCTCGTAGACCTGTGTTGCCTGCTCATCCAACAGCAGGTGCCAGTCGCGAAAGTGTGGACCTGACATGTGCCAGTGGAAGTTCTTCGTCTTGAGATAAAGAGCGAAGGTGTCGGCGAGCAGCGTGGTGAGACCCGGTGGGATGTCCTTCACCGCATCGGCGCTCAAGCCCGAGGGAGTGCCCAGTGCAGCAGTTCTTCTCGCGTCGGTAGCCATTGTCGATTACCTGCCGGTTACAATTGAATTACGGTTATCTTCGTGATCGGCTCATCATATCGCCGCAGAAGGCATCAGACGAGCTTCGCGTCCAGGGTGATCTCCGCCTTGAAGAGCTTCGACACCGGACAGTTCTTCTCTGCCTCACCCGCCAGCCGGGCGAAAGCGTCCGCATCGAGGTTGGGGACCTTGGCACGCAGCGTGAGCGCTGACTTGCTGATCTTGAACCCCTGGCCCTCGGGCTCCAGCGTAACCGCTGCCTCGGTGGCCAGCTCGTCGGCCGAGAAGCCGGCGCGCTCGAGCTGGAAGGCGAGCGCCATGGTGAAGCACCCGGCGTGCGCCGCCGCGATCAGCTCCTCGGGATTCGTGCCCTTCTCGCTCTCGAAGCGTGTCTTGAAGGAATAAGGCGTCGCCGCCAGGACACCGGAATCGCTGGACAGCTCACCCTTGCCTGCGCGGCCCGTGCCACGCCAGATTGCCTTAGCTTTGCGGATCACGGACTTCTCCTCTCCAGGACGGACCGACACTCATATTACTACGGGCAAATCGCGCCAGCGTCCGCAAATCAGTGCGAAGGCCAGTCGAGATAGCACCTGACTCGCGGACGGAACGTTCTAACGTGTGCTCCGCACTATCCGACGTTGAGCCTGATCCGCCCAATTTCAAGGCCCTCTCAACACCGGACCTGGGGAGATTCGCGGCGTGAGCGGCAAGAGTGTCGCCCTGAGCAGACTGTTGCGATGGTGATCCGGCGCGATGGGCTGGATTGATGTCAGGATGCGAGCAGCTCGCGCAGCATTGCGCAGGCTGACTGCGCTGCAGGACCAACGATGACGTGGACGCAATCGGAGGCCGCGACGGCCACTCCCCGCAGCCCGAGCGTGCGGATCGCTGCGCCATCCACCTCGGCGGTACTCTTGACGCGAACGCGCAAGCGCGAAGAGGCCAGGTCGATGCTGCGGACGTTCGCGCGACCGCCCAACGCGGCGAATAGCTTCTGAGCGACGGGTCTCTCGAGTGACGGCATCTCAGCAGGTGCCTCGGCTTCGTCGCCCCCTCCTGACGGCACCACGACCTCCTCGGGTCGAGCTCGCCTTCGCCTGGCTGATGCTGCATCAGACTGCACCTGCAAGCTCTCGCGCGGCAGTACCTTGAGGATCTCCCTGATCTCTCCGGCAAGCTGATCCGCTACAGGGCCGACCACGACCTGCAACGCGGTAGCCGAAGGCCTCACCACGCCTCGCGCGCCCAGGCGCTTCAGCGTCCCGATGTCGACCGTGTCCTGTGTCCTGACGATGAGCCGCAGTCGGGTCGTACAGGCGCCTACCGATTCGAGATTGCCGGCGCCTCCGAGCGCCGTGATATAGGCCCGCGCCCGATCAGCCGGGCCAGCAGGTGTTGCAGCAGTGGTCGCGACCGCAGTATCCGCACTCTCGCTCTCCCTCCCCGGGGTCTTGAGATCGAACTTCACGATGGCGAAACGGAATACGCCGTAGTACAGCCCGAAATACAGAGCGCCGATGGGCAGCAGCCACAGCGGGCGCGTGGCGAATTTGTAATTGAGCACGTAATCGAAGAGTCCCGCCGAGAAGCCGAATCCGAGCCGTACCCCGAGCACCTTCATGATGATGAATGCCAGGCCCGTGAGCAGCGCATGCACGGCGTAAAGTGCTGGCGCGAGAAACATGAAGGAAAATTCGACGGGCTCGGTGACACCCGTGAGGAACGAGGTCAGCGCGATGGACATCAGCAGGCCGGCCACCGCGCGCCGCCTGTCGGGAAGCGCGGTGTGATACATCGCCAGACACGCCGCCGGCAGCCCGAACATCATCACCGGGAAAAACCCCGCCATGAACGCACCGGCCGTCGGATCGCCCGCAAAGAAGCGGTTGAGATCCCCCGTATGTCCGTGATAGTTGCCCAATACGAACCAGGCAATACTGTTGATGACGTGATGGAGGCCCGTGACGATCAGAATGCGATTGAGCACGCCGTAGCCGAACAGCCCCCAGGGTCCCGCAGCCAGGACGGCGCGGCTCAGGGTATCCATGCCGAGCTCGAGCCGTTGCCATTCGAGACCGAAGGCCGCCGCCAGGACCAGCGCCGCAAGACCGCTCAGGATGGGAACGAAGCGCCGACCGCCAAAGAAGGCGAGGTAGGGCGGCAGGCTGATCCTGTAGAAACGGTTGTAGACTGCCCCGCCCAAAAGGCCGCAGAGAATGCCGGCCGGGACCGTGAGTGTCTTGAGCTCGTTCTGCTTGAACGCCTCGATGGCCAGGTCCTTCGCCTGCCCGGTGAGCGCCGTGAGCGCGGCAGGCGGTGTGATGAAGATCTGCGCGCCCTGAGTGGTGACGAGATAGGCGACCACGGCCGCAAGGCCCGCCGCACCGTGATTCTCGCGCGCAAGCCCCACGGCGACACCCACTGCGAAGAGGAGGCCGAGATTGTCGAAGATGGCCTGTCCGGCAGCCCCGAGGACCGGCAGGTTGAGCAGATCGGGCTGACCGAAGCGCAGCAACAGCGCGGCGACCGGCAGAACCGCGATCGGCAGCATGAGGGCGCCGCCGATCCTCTGAAGTTGGGCGAAGATTTGCTTCATGACGCTGTGCGCTGCAATCGTGGCCCGGCGCGGGCCGCTGGCGGATTAGACGGATTGTGGCTCGTTGTCACGGGCGGCCAGACGAACGCCCAGTGCGCGCACCGCCTCGGCAGAGCCCTGCTGCAGGGCCTGATGTGCGACGTTCGCGCATTCCTCGAGTGTCAGCTTGCCGATCAACGCCTTCAACTGCGGAATGACCGACGGCACGGCCGAGAGCTCATGCACTCCGAGTCCGATCAGTATCGGCGCGGCTGCCAGGTCGGATGCCAGGCCGCCACAGACCGCCAGGCGGCGCTTGCTCGCCTGTGCGGCCTCAGCCGTTCGTGCGATCAGTCGCAGCACGGCCGGATGCAGGGCGTCGAGTCGCGCGGCCAGCTCCGAATGCCCGCGGTCCATCGCGAGCGTGTACTGCGTCAGATCGTTGGTCCCGACTGAGAAGAAGTCTGACTCCACGGCGATGCTGTCCGCCATCAGCGCCGAAGCCGGAGTCTCTATCATGACCCCGACCTCGATCGGCTCGCGCCGCCCCAGCTCGGTGCGCGCCTCCTCGATCATGGCGCGCACGGATCGAATTTCCGCCACATCGGTGATCATGGGCAATAGAATGCGGCATTGACCATACGGCCGTACGCCGAGAATGGCGCGCAGCTGCTGACGCAGCAGATCCGGACGCCAGAGACTCGTCCGTACTCCCCGCAGGCCGAGCGCCGGATTCTCCTCGGCAGGGAGCGGCAGGTAGGGGATCGGCTTGTCGCCGCCGATGTCGAGCGTGCGAATGGTCATCGGCCTGCCCGCCAGCGCCTCGGCGAGCTGTTGGTATTCGGTATGCTGCTCCGCCTCACCGGGCGGTGTCTCCCGCTCGAGGAACAGAAATTCGGTGCGCAGCAGGCCGCAACCTTCCGCGCCATTGCCTACGGCAGCCCGTGCTTCCGCGAGCGATCCGATGTTGGCAAATACCTCGATCCGCTCGCCGTCGGCCGTGTAGCAGTCCCGCTGCGCGGCCTCCCGCTCGGCGGTGCGCCGTGCGGCCCTCAGCTCGAGCTGGCGATGCGCTGCGGCGAGGCGCTCTGCGCCCGGGTCGACATGCAGCAGGCCCTCTTCGGCATCGAGCAACAGCGGAGTCCCTGCGCCTATCCGCCGCACTCGGGGCCCAATCGCGACCAGCGCCGGTATGCCCATCGCGGCGGCCAGAATCGATACGTGGGAGGTGGCGCCCCCGGCTGCGAGGCAGATGCCGGCGAGTCGTGTGGCATCGAGGCTGACGAGCTGCGATGGCAACAGCTCCTCCGCGACGACGATGGCATCCGGTGGCAGCTCCGGAATCGCTGCGCCGGCATCCCCGCCCAAGGCGAGCAGCACCTGCCTCTCGAGATCGAGCAGGTCGTCCACGCGCTCGAGCATCCTCGGATCATCCAGCGCGCGCAACGCCTCGATGCTGCTGCGGATCGCCTGCCGCCAGGCATATGCGGCGCTGGCGCCGTCAGCAATGAGCGCCCCGGCTCTCTCCATGAGCTCGGGATCCTCGAGCATCGCCAGATGCGCCTCGATGATCTCACGGGCGGTGCTCGAGGCCGATTCGCGGGCTGCTTCCAGACTCTTCGCAACCCGGCCCCTGGCTCGCTCGAGCCCCGCCGTCTCCTGCGAGACTCCCGCCCCGGCCTGCGTAATTTCCATTTCATGGCTGGCGAGCGGCACGGTGTAACCCGTAGCGAGACCGCGGCTCGCGATCACACCCGACAGGGTGGTACCGGCAGCGGGCGGTTCAGTTGGAATCCCTGGTTTCGTCTGCTCCTCCCGAGCGGGCTTGACGCCTGTCGAGCGCGGACGCTGCGGCATCGGTCGCGATGCATCAGCCCGGTGCGCGCTGCTCAGGAGAGTAACCAACGCATCGATGGCGCCTGCCGCATCGGCGCCAGCTGCACGGATCTCAACATCATCCCCATTGTGTACGCCGAGTTTCATCAGCGCGACAGTGCTGCGTGCGTTCGCCGTGCGGCTGCCCGCGGCGAGACTGACTTCGGCTGCGAAGACCTTCATCGCGCCAGCGATCTGCGCTGCGGGCCGCGCATGGATGCCATGCTCGAGCCCGACGCGCACGCGTCTGCACTGGCCAGCGTCCTGATGAGCGTGGGCAGAACCCGTCTCACGGATGGTGCTCTGTAAGGACCTCGCCTCCTCCTGCAGCGCAATCTCCATGAGGACATCACCGACTTCGACTGCCCGGCTCTCGACACTCCGTACGACCGTGAAGCCACACCCTTCCATCACGAGTATCGGAGTCAGCAGGCTCTTCGCGCGGCGGGCCAGGAGATCGAGGTCGAAAGTGATCAGCCGCTCTCCGGCAGCCACCCGTTTTCCGACCTCGACATGCGCCGCGAAGCCCTCGCCTGCGAGTCCCACCGTGTCGATGCCGATATGCATGAGGATCTCGGCGCCGGCTTCCGTGCGCAGGGTGACGGCATGTCGGGACCCGGGAAGCGCGATGATCGCTCCGTTGCAGGGCGCGTGCAGGGTGGCGTTCGTCGGATCGACGGCCAGGCCATCGCCGAGCATCCGGCCGGCGAAAACCGGATCGGGCGCCTCATCGAGAGGCGTGCTCCAGCCGGCGAGCGGCGCTACCAGGACGAGCGTACGGAGCGTCTCAGTGGCGGGCATCTTGCGGCGGGCTTTCGGAATCGAGATGCGAAGTCAGGGCATTCAGCAGGCAGTTTCCCGGATCGTCCTCACCCAGCACCCAGATCATAGCCCCGCGCAAGTGCTCACGGCGCGCGAAATCCGCCTTGATCGCGAGCGACCGGGGATCGTCATAGGTGAAAAAGATATGCTGACGCGCGTTATAGAGCCACGGCGCCTGGGCACTGGCGCTCCAGTGACGCACCCAGTCGGGGCTCGTGAGAAAATGCGCGGAGACGGTCTTCCAGGGCGTCTCCGGGAAGCCATCCTTGTACTTCGAGTAGAGGCCTCCGTCCTGCGGCGATACCCCGGTGAAGCCGCGGCCGTAGAACGCAACGCCCAACATGATCTTGGCGGCCGGCACGCCCTGCGATTCGTAGTAGCGGACGGCGCTCGTGAGATTGTCGCGCGCCCGCTGCGGCGCCGGCGCAGGATCGCGCGGATCGGCAGCGAGCGGCGCGTTGAAGGCGCTCGCGGGGCTGAAGATGTTGTTCATGTCGTAGGTCATGACGTTCAGCCAATCGACCGCGGGCGCCAGGGCTGCGAGATCGTAGCTGTCGCTGACGGAATAGGCGCCACCCTGCTGCCAGGTGCCGGCGGGCGTTGCCACGGTGAGAAGGTAGTGCCGGCCCCGGTCGTGGCCAAGCGCATCGAGCTGCCGCCGAAATTCGCGCACGAGCGCAGTGGCATCGGCCCGATCCTCGGAGCGCGATTTGTTCATGCCGCCGTGCACCGGAAACTCCCAGTCGAGATCGATGCCGTCGAAGCCCTGCTGTACCACGAAAATCTGAATGCAACTGCCGGTAAACCGTCGGCGCGTTCGGTCCGTGAGCGCGATATCCGAGTATTGCGGCGCCGCATCCCAGCCGCCGATGGAGAGAATCAGCCTCAGGCCCGGATGCTGTCTGCGCAGATCCCTCAGCGCTGCGAACGTCCCGATCTGGGCGGCAGTCGGCGCCGCGCACGAACCGGCATCGTTCGGCTCGCCGAAGGCGTAGATCAGCTCACTGAGCTTGTCGGCGGGTATTGCGGATACCGGCATTCCACCGTCGTAGTACGCCGCGATCCGTGGCGCCGCCTCGGCGGGGATCGATGAGACGATGAGCCCCAGCAGGAGCCCCGGGAGCACGCGTGCGATCATGAGAAATGGTACCCCTCCTGCCTAGGTGTCTCGCTCTACCCTGCCGCCGGGCGCCGGACTCACGGCCGACCGGGGGAGGATCTGCCGTGATCCGGTGCTCCGCAGCATGGGGGACGGACCATTTAAGTGCCACTATAATACCAATAGTGATAAAATGCCATTCCAATGCAGACCAGTCCTAGATCTTTCAATATTTTATCCATTAAGACAGATAGTTACGCTTTACGCTAAGAACGATATGGCACAAACTGGTCCTGTATTGGTAGTATCACGAGTGACCAGACTGCGCGCGGGAGAGGGGCTTTGACACTGTCGCAGACCATAGGCAAGTTGGACGAGTCCAACTCCCTGCCGCTGTATCAGCAGCTGCAGCGGGCGTTGCGCCATGCGATCGAGAACCGCGTGCTCGGGCCCGACGATGCACTGCCTCCCGAGCGCGACCTTGCCAACGAGTTCAAGGTTTCGCGCATCACCGTACGCAAAGCGATCGATGGCCTCGTCAGCGAAGGCCTGTTGATACGCCGCCAGGGATCGGGAACCTTCGTGTCCACCCGCGTTGAGAAGAACTTCTCGAAGCTAACTTCGTTCTCGGAAGACATGCGCGCCCGCGGCCGCACGCCGCGCAGCACCTGGCTGAAGCGATCCATTGGCAGCGTAACGCCCGAGGAAGCGCTCGCACTGCGCTCGAGTCCCGGTACCCCCGTGTATCGCTTTCACCGCATCCGCTTTGCGGACGAATCGCCGATGTGCGTCGAGTACGCGACGGTGCTCGCCTCATGCCTGCCATCGCTCGATGCGGTGGAGTCGTCCTTGTATGAGGCACTGGAGCGCTCCGGCAATCGCCCCGCGCGCGCCCTGCAACGGCTGCGCGCGGTGTTGTTCACGACGGAGCAGGCAGAGCTTCTGCATGCCAAGGAGCGGGATGCAGGATTGTTGGTAGAACGGCTGGGATTCCTCAAGGATGGCCGCGCGGTCGAGTTCACGCAGTCGTATTTTCGGGGTGACACATA
>DASUHA010000059.1:0-14742 GCA_036273735.1 Steroidobacteraceae bacterium
GATACTGAGGTGCCTTGCAGGCGGGTGATCCGGCCATCGCCGGTCCGGCAACGAGAGCCACGGCTATGATCGCAAATGCCGAGCGCAGTAGCCTCTCCGAACCGACGATGGCGCGGATCATGATCATGAACGGACTCCCTGCATCAATAGACGGGGATTGCCTTGAAGGCCACGGTCGCACCGGTACTCGGGTCCACCGCCTGTCCGGTGATCTCTCCGAGATCGTTGATCTCCTGTGCATTGGTCAGGACCAGGGTAGTGCCCGGAACGACCAGCTTGTTGAGATCGGTCATTTGTCCATTCTGCCACAGGAAGGCGTGGCCGGAGGAGGACAGGCCGACCACCTGGTCCCGGTCATTCACGCCGATCGCCTCACTGCGGCCCGTCCCGTCGAGCGTGCCGAGGTCACACGTGCCCGTGATCCTCTTGCCATTGCAGTTGTAGGGGTGTGCGGACCAGAAGAAGGCGTGGAAGTTCGATTGCGAGAAGGTGGGGCCGTCCCCCGGAAGGTCGCCGAATCCCGCTACGTCTCCCAGGTTGTTGATGTCCATCGGCGTGTTCCAGTACGCACCGCCCAGGGTCGGGAGTGAGCGGACGAGCCGGCCATCTCTCCATACCACCATGTGCTCTGCCGTACCGCCGCCGATTGCTCCGTCACATATACCGGTAATGCCGACGGCCGTGCCCCACTGGTTGATCGCGGTCGCTGCGCCGTCGAGGTCGCCGGGATAAGGCGGCAGAGCGACCGCCCGGTACTGATGCTGCTGCTCGTCCCATACCCACATCGTCGCCTCGAACTGCAGCACCTGGCCGGTATTGGTGAATTCATTGCACGTGGGATCGTGCGTGTTGTTTTCGGCCCAGCCGACGATCTGTCCGAGGTTGTTGACGCCGGTGGCAAAGCCGTTATCGCCGCCCAGGGTCGGCAGCGCCGACATCGTTCCATTGCGCCAGACGAATCCCCGGCAGACGTGACCGCTCGGCACGAAGAAGACTGCGAGGAAACAGCTCCAATTCTCGCCGAGGGGCTGTAGCTCAGCGGTCTCCGCTATGCCCACGATCACGCCGAAGTCGTTGCGGTTGGGCCAGGCGACTGCGCTGTTCGGGCCACCGAGCGTTCCGAGGCTCTTCGCAGTGCCGTTTCTCCACAGCTCCGCGTGCATCGTGAAATCAGGCAGGGTCGAGTAGCCGACGATCGATCCGGGCTGGTTGTTGCTGGTTCCCTGGCTGATGGGCCCTCCTTCCGGATCGCCGAGATTGATGACCTGGTACAGAGGATGTCCCGAGGCAGACGCATACGCGCCGCAGGTGAGAAAGAGACATATTGCAGAGAGCAGTCCGAATAGTAGTTTGCTTTTCATGGCGGACTCCGACGTCAGACGATGTGCGAGGAATATACGCAGCGCCACCGGCCGTTCTGGCTGGAATCGGACCTCGTTGCAAAGTGGTCCAGGCGCACTGCCACGAGGCCCGGTAAGATCGGCTCGTGGACTTCGACGAGCAGACCTGCGAGCAGGCGCGCCTCCATCGCGATGCGCGCTTCGATGGCCGCATCTTCATCGGCATCACGTCCACGGGAATCTATTGCCGGCCGATCTGCCCTTCTCCGCACGCCAAGCGCGCCCACGTGCGGTTTTTCCGCTCGGCAGCGGCAGCTTCCGCGGCCGGTTTCCGTCCTTGCCTGCGTTGCCGTCCGGAAGTGGCACCGGGTACTCCGGCCTGGAATGGGACTTCCACGACCGTGAGCCGCGGTCTGCGGCTCATCGCGGAGGGGGCTCTCGATGAGTGCGGCCTGGAGACGCTGGCGGGACGTCTCGGTGTCAGCTCGCGGCATCTGTCGCGGCTCTTCCAGCGACATCTCGGCGCGCTGCCGACCGCCGTCGCCCAGACCCGCAGGCTCCATTTCGCCAAGCAGCTGATCAGCGATACCAACCTTTCCATGGCCGACGTGGCCCTGGCTTCCGGCTTCCGCAGCATCCGCCGTTTCAACGATGTTTTCCGGCAGTTCTATGGCCGGCCACCGTCGGAGATGCGCCGCCTCGGAGAGCGTACGGGTGTCGCCGAGGGCGAATACGTTTTCCACCTGGCCTATCGCCCGCCATACGACTGGAGCATGTTGCTGACCTTCCTCGCCGCCCACTCGGTGCCGGGCGTCGAAGCTGCACGACAGGGCGTGTATCGCCGGACTCTGGCGATTCAGGGCCACCATGGTCTTCTGGAGGTCCGACCGGCGCAGGGGGCAGATGCCCTGCGGGTGCACATTCGCTTCCCCAGGCCGGAGCACCTCCTTCAGATCATCACGCGGGTGCGCGCGATGTTCGATCTGGCTGCCGATCCGGAAGTGATCGGTCAGACGCTACGTGCGGACGACATGCTCGCACCACTCCTGAAGCGCCATGCGGGCCTGCGCCTGCCGGGCGCCTGGGACTGTCTGGAGCCAGCCGTGCACGCGATCCTGCGACAAAGATTCTCGCTGGACGAAACGCGGGCGCTCGAAGGCTCACTGGTCGAGGAATGCGGAGAGCCCTTCACTTCCCTGGGAGCCGGCGAGCTTTGCCGCACGTTCCCCGGTGCCCGCCGACTGACTGACAGCAGTCTGGATTTTCTCCCGAGAGCCACCGCCGAGGCCATACGGTCGGCCGCGCAAGCGGTCGCCGCAGCGCGCGCCAACGCGCCTCCGGACGATCTCCTGCTCAGGCTACGGGCCATCAAGGGCGTCGACGAGTCCTCAATTGAATATGTCGCAATGCGCGGGCTCAACGACTCGGATGCGCTGCCGGCGGAGAGTCCGGAGCTGAGTGGTGCGCTCACTGCCCTGTCGGGCGCGCGGGAGCTGCTCCGCCATGCAGAAGCCTGGAAGCCCTGGCGCGCATACGCCGCAGTGCTCCTCATCGGAGCGGGCGATGACGGTCTCGCGGCGCGCTCGAGCGACGTGCGGCGAACCATCTCTGCCAGCCGCCCGCCTGCGCCCGGCTGACCGTCGCAGCGCCGCATCGCAGACCACTCGGTCAGCCCTGCCCACTGAATTGGCTTCGCGCCGTCAGTGGTTCTTCAGAAATCCCGCCACGGTGCTGAGGAACATGTTGTGTCCGGGAGAATCGAACATCGGATCGAGATGCACCATGGAGCCGTCGGTCACGTAAACGTGGTCCTGGATCCTTGAATTCGCGACCAGCCACTTTGCCGCTGCCACAACGGTGCCGTGGGTGAGCCCGGTCTGGAAGACATAGAGTGGGATATCGATGTCTGCCGCGTGCCTCAGATGCAGGCCGAGCCGCCGGGTGATCGGCGAGTCCACCATTGGATCGATGGCCGTGATATCGAGTGACAGGCGCCGTGGCCAATACCACTCGAAGGCTGCCGGGTGGCTCTGCGCCAGCACGGACGCGACATCCTCAATATCGGCCGGACCATCGTTGATCCAGTCACGCAGAGCTCCTGTGGGATCGAGGTGGCCAGCGTGCAGTTGAAGGTCCGGAGCGGGTGCATGGGCAGTGAGTAGCCAGCCAAGAAGGGCGGCGTTGGTCACCCGGAACGGCGGCCGCATTCGCCGGGGCAACAGGTCCTGAAGCGGGGATGCGCCGTGCGGGTCGCGCCGTGCGTAGTCTGCGGCCAGTTGATAGTCGATCGGCACGCTCTCGGGCGCGCCGGTGAGCTGCCATACATAACCGAGATCGCCCGTGAAAGGGCTGCTCTGCTTTCTTATATTGGCGAGCCTGTCGTTCGCTTCCCGTACCGATGTCAACCAATGAATCGTATAGCCTTCTCCATCGAAGGCGTGGTGCGTGCCGCCGTCGATGAGCACCAGGGCGGCCAGACCCCGATATCCCGGTACCCCATTGAAATCCCAGGCCCCATATGCAAGCGCCGTGTTAGCCCCCGAGGAATGCCCACCCAGAACGACGCGCCGTCCTCCCGCGCCGGCCGCGAGGACCACACGGTGCAATTCGGCGATCTCCATGGCGAGCCCCCAACCGCGAGTGAAAGATGCGGTCCGGTCCGTCTCTGCGCGATAGCGGCTCTTCAGGTAGTAGTCGAGCTCCTCATCGCGGCCGAAGTGGCTCCAATCGATCAGGTTCTGCTCCCGCCGGTCCAGGGCCCACACCTGTGTGTCCGGCACCGTGGTGCTGAGATATCGCCCTACACCGCGAAAGATTCCAGCCGCTTCGGAGTGTCCCGGCACGAGTACGAGCACGCGGCGCGCGTCATTTGCGCCCATCTCGAGCACGTGCACGCAGTCTGCACGGGTGGCATCCGCCGGGTTGGCGGCGCAGAACTGCACATACCGGGTTGGCACCTCTGACGCCGACGCGAAGCCTGCGGTCGTCACGATACCTGCCAGTGCAGCAGCCAGCGCACATCGCAGGGCAGAAATTTTGCAGGCCATCACGGACTCCAGTGTGTTGGGTAAAACGGGCGCATGCCTCAAGGGGTCGCGATATGGAGACCGAGCAAGGCCGAGCTGATCGCGAGACTCATTGCGGCTCCGGCGACGCTGGCGCCCTGCGCAAGGAGATTCGCCGCCCGGTTCCCGACTCCGTGGGCTCGAAGCACGCCCCGAAGACCGAGACCCGCGTGCGTCATCACGGCCCATGCGGCAATCGCATAGTGCGGCAGAAGACGCGGATTCCACGCATTGCCCAAAAAGCCGACTGGCGCGGCGCTCTCGTACGCCCACGTGCCTGTGTCCACGTGCCCTTGCCAGCGCGCCAGCACCAGGATGGCCGTCAGGTGCGACAGGACGAAAGCCGCGAGATAGAACCCGGTCAGCGTCTGTAGCCGGCGGTAGCCATCTCCCTGGAGCATCGTATGTCTCCATGCCAAACGCAGCCCGCTACCCACCAGGAGAGCCATGGCGAGCACGAGGAGCGGCTCGACTGTCCTGGCACGGTAGATGTGCTCCAACCGCTTCATGGCCCAACCATGCAAGGCCGGGCTCCAGAGCGCCAGCAGATGATTTCCGAGATGCCAGGCCAGAAATAGGAGGAGCACCGCGAGTGCAATGCCTCCGTGGACTGCGACCGCGCGGGCGCCGGGAGGGCGTACTCCATCAGGCAGAGCATCCGTCGTGGCGGTCGCCGCGAACAGTCCGAGTACCAGCCAGAGCAGAAGCCAGATGATGAAATCGAACGGGCCGATCCCGAGCACACCCGTGACCACGCCTATCGCGGTGTAGAGGGGCGGAGCGGCGAATATCAGGTGCGCCAGACGATAGGCTTGCACTTCCGCCCGCGATCGCTGGAATGAGCGCGCAATGCGGCCGGCGGTGAGCGCCGCGGCCAGAGGCACCGCGAATGCGGCGCCCATGGAAACGGCAACCATGAATATTGCCGTGAATCGCTCCTCAGTCGAATGGGCGCTCGGCAATGTTCGCATGCCGCCGTAGGCGCCGCCCAGGAACAAGGGATAGCAGACGGCACCGAGGAACGGTGTCAGCCGGGGATGCAGCCTCACCGGGCTCCAGCGCGAGATGCTGGCTGCCGTTGTTTTTGCGCTCGTTTGGACTTGCATGAGGTGCTCCGCCTATGGAGCGCAACCTACGCCGGCAGACGATGCGGCAACAGTGCCGGAGGGCATGCCGTGCGCCCATGACTTCCGGCAGGGGCGGGTGACAACCGCGCGCGTATAATCGTGCAATGCCCACTGCCAACCGGCCATACGTTTTGGCGAGACTCACCGCCTGGGCCACCTGGCTGCTGGTGGGCATTCCGGAGGTGATCGACTTCGCCATGCACGGCAGCCATGCCGGCGGCGCCGCCGATTGGCGTTGGGTGGCCGCATATCTCGCGTTCGGACCAACGCTCTACGCTCCGACTGGCATCAGAACGATGCCTTGGGTGCAGCTGGTGCGCCTGTCAGTCGCGACCCTCGCGCCGCTCGTCATGGTGTACCTCGACCCACATTCCTTCGCGTGTACCCTGTGGGTGATCGCAGCGTGGGAGTTGGCTGTCGCGCTGCCGCTTCGCATCATGCTGCCGTGGGTGCTGGCGCTCTCCCTCGCCATGACCACTCTACTCGTGCGTGGCCTGACGACGCGTTACGCGTTCCAGGAGGTTGCGATCTTCTGCGCGTTCCAGGTGTACGCGGTGATCACTGCGTATGTCGCGCGTACCGAGGGCATGCTGAAACGCGATCTGGCCGCAGCAAACGCGGAGCTGCGCTCCACGCATAGCCTGCTCGCCCACAGCGTGCGCAGCGATGAGCGCCTGCGGATCTCGCGTGAGCTGCACGACCTCATCGGTCATCACCTTGCAGCGCTGATCCTCAATCTCGAAGTGGCACGGCACAAGGAGGTGGACTGGCGCCCCCCCGTTCTGAAAGCCCAGGACATCGCCAGACATCTGCTGGCAGACGTGCGCGAAGTCGTGAAGCTTCTGCGCCTGCCAAAATACCCGGATATGCGCTCGGTGCTCGAGCAGATGGCGGCCGAAATCCCGCAGATCCGCATTCATCTCAACATGCCGGAGCAGATGCCGATAGACGATGCGCGCCTCGCCGAGGCGATGCTGCGCGTCGTGCAGGAAACGGTCACGAATGCCATCAAACACTCCGGATGCAGCAATCTCTGGCTCGAGATTTGCGCGCGCGACGGGATGCTGGAGATCCGCGCGCAGGACGATGGCGGCGGCGTGAGCGAGCTGCGCTGGGGAGCGGGCCTCACGGGAATTCGCGAGCGGCTGGAGGAAATCGGGGGCTCCATCAGCGTGATGGCAGGTGCCGGAAAGGGATTTCAGCTGCAGGCCCATCTGCCGGTTGCGGTGCAGGTGCCGTGATACGCGTATTCATCGTCGAGGATCACGCAATTGTCCGCGAGGGGCTGAGCAATCTGCTGGCGCTCTCGCAGGACATCGAAGTCATCGGCGCGGCTGCTTCCGCCGAAGAGGCCATGGCGCAGATTCCCGACGCGAAACCCGACGTGCTCCTTCTGGACATCAAGCTCCCGAAGCTGAATGGTGTCGAGCTCATTCGCACCCTGCAGGCACGACTCTGCCTGCCGCCCACGCTGATCCTCACCACCTTCGAGGACGACGAGCTGCTCTTCGAAGGCTTGCGGGCGGGCGCTCGCGGTTACCTGCTGAAGGACATCAGCCTCGAGGAGCTGCTCGAGGCGATCAGAGAGATCGCCAGGGGCGGCAACTACGTGAAGCCGGCGGTCACCGAGCGCCTGCTGCAGGCCGTGCGCAAGAGCGACGATCGCTCGCGCCGTGACGTGCCACCCATGCTGCTGACCGAACGCGAGACCGATGTCCTGCGTCTGTTGGCGAGCGGATACAGCAACCGTGAGGTAGCCCGTGCGCTCGTGGTAAGTGTCGGCACCGTCAAGAATCACGTTTCGAGCATTTTGGCCAAGCTCGGTGTCAGGGATCGCACGCGAGCGGTGCTCAAGGCATTGCAGAGCGGCCTGCTGTAGAGCAGACGAGGCTGCGACGGCGTGAGCCGGTCACTCGATCCGTCGGAGCACCTTCACATCGACTTCCGCGCGGATCTCGAAGCCGAGTGACTGGTAGAGCGAGATCGCGGGCCTGTTCGTTATCCAGGCATGGAGGAATGGCCGCTCTCCGCGAGACTCGATGTGCGCTGCGACGGCGGTCGACAGCCGGCGCGCCAGCCCAAGGTGGCGAAAGTCGGGATGAGTGCAGACGCCGCTCACTTCCGTATAACCCGGGAAGCGGAAGCGCTCTCCCGCCATGGCCGCGAGCCGTCCGTCGATCCTGATGCCGAGAAATCGGCCCATGGTGTGGGTGCGGGCAAGGAATGGGCCGGGCTCCGTGAGCGTGGCCAGCGCCAGCATTTCGGGCGCATCCGCGTCGGTCAGCTTCACGAGATCCTCAGCCGGCGCTCCCGCCGGCGCACGTCCAGTCGCGACCATCTGTACGCCCCTGCCCGCTTTGACCAACGATAGACCCGCTGGCACCACGATGTCCGGCACCTGAAGGACGTACACACTCTCGCCGGGCGGCACCAGTTCGGCGAGTGCACCGAGCGCTGCGGGGCCGTCGTCGCAGGCGGATGCGAACACGTTGACGTCCTTCGCATATCGTCGGGCCAATGCGCCGCCCAAGGAAAGGTGGAGGTGTCGGGTACTGAGAGCCGACCATATGGGCCGATCAAGCATGTCTCTTACCTCGCTCGGATATGCGATCCGCCCGACTGCACAACGGCGCCTCTTCCAGCGCCTCCTCCAGCGCAGACAATTGCGCCAGCAGCGGTCCTGATGCGCGCGCACAGACTTCGGCCACCGCCGATTCAACCCTCGGCCAAGCGAGACGCTTCGAGCGCGCCACCAGTTGGCGGCCACTCTCGGTCATGACGATCGGTCGGATCCGCCGGTCTTCGGCCGGCCGACCGGAAGCGACCAGACCCTCCGAGCGCAGGTTCTCCACCATGCGCGATATTCCCGGCTGGCTGATGCCCACCGCATCGGTGAGCTCACCCACGCTGAGCGGACCCAACCGGTCGAGCGCGGCAAGGATCACCAGGTGAGACGCCGGCAGCCTGATGTCCGCCTCGCCGAGCACGGCCTGAGTCTGCGCCTGCAAGCGCTCGCCGAGGCGCTTCAGTCGGGTTCCGAGAGTCAGATGCCCAAGCTCCCGGACGATGTCCACGGTCATGCGGCCCCCAAGATTGTGGCCTCAAAGATGCATTACATGCTATATATCATGTTATGCGAATGCTTGGAAGCACCGGCTCGACCCACGCCCCTAATCCTTGCTATGGGCTCCGACCCGTCGAAATGGGGAGCCCATCGGCCGCATCGAGGTAGTCGTCCCACAGGTCGACGTAGACGGCGCCTGCAGCGGAGTGGGCTTCGCCCCACAGGTCGCGCGCCTCGAATCGGACGGAGTACACATGTTGTGGGCTTTCACCCTGGAAATGCGCGTTCGTGTCCGGAAAGACGAACACTCCATGCACGCGGTCGACGACACCTGGCTTACCGCGTACATATCGGGGCAACCGCGTGTGTCCAGCAGAGTTGACGTTGCGCGCGCGTACCCGCTGGCCCGGCTGGAATCGCGGCGCAGATGCGGATGCCCGGGATGCCGGCGCGCCCCGCTCGATGAATGCTGCCACTTTCTCTGCCGGGAGGGCGGGAGTGCCCTTCGCGGCAACCGCGGCCGCCCTGCCGCTCGCAAGCTCTTCCGGAGTGATGAAGCCGTTCCGCAGCAGCAGCTCCGTGAGGCCGGTCAGCCATTTCTCGTAGTAACTCATCCGCAGGTATTCCGCCGGCGGAATCAGCTCCCGCTGATGGCGGGATGCGTCGATGTTCCATCTGCCGAATGCGGCCATGGCGCGTGTCAACGCGTAGGCTCGCGCCTCCCACCGGTGATGAAAGACGGGCTCGTCAGGCTCCTGCACGACCGGCCCCATGCCGTGCATTCCGCCCATGTCGTGCACGCCGTTCACGGCGGACCGCCTGCCTGAGGGGACTGGACGAGTGCGACGCCGATCATGGCATCACGAGTTACCAGTCCGGCGAGCTCCTCCTCGGTCATGCTCTGCGTGCCGAAGGGCCGCTGTGGCACGACGAGGTAGCGCACCTCCGCGGTGCTGTCCCAGACACGAATCTCACACTCCTCCGGCAGCTGCAACCCGAGCTCACGCAACACGCCACGAGGATCGATGACCGCGCGCGAGCGGTAAGGCGCAGACTTGTACCACACCGGCGGCAGCCCGAGGATCGGGTAGGGGTAGCAGGAGCACAGCGTGCAGACCACGAGATTGTGTACAGCCGCAGTATTCTCGATGGCGACCATATGCTCGCCCTGCAAGCCGCCGAAGCCGAGCTCCGCAATGGCGGCGGTGGCATCCGCGAGCAGGCGCGCCTTGTACGCGGGGTCGCTCCAGGCCCGGGCCACTACTTTTGCTCCGTTGTGTGGACCTATCTTGTGCTCGTAGCTCTCGATCAGGGCATCGAGGGCTTTCGGATCGACCAGACCTTTCTCGACCAGGATCGACTCGAGAGCCAGAACCTGCAGCGCCGGATCGGAAGGCAGGCGCTGTCCTTCGTGGTGGGAGTGGTAACTGTCTTTGGACTTCACGGCATCCTCAATGCTTCGGCCGGCAGGCCTCAATGATGCTCTTCAAGGCGCTGACTTTCGCAGGAATGTCTTTCGGATTGCAGTTGGCATAGTCCAGCTGCAGCCCGCCTCGGGCGGGCTGGCCGATGTAGCACTGGGACAGCGCGCTCACTTTGATGCCGGCCTGGCGTGCCCTGCCGACGACCTCCGTGTCGTCAACTCCGGGCGGCAGCAACGCCAGCACGAACATGCCGGCGTCATCACCCACCACTTCGAGCAAGCCGCCGGCCCGCGCGGCAATCGCCGCTGCCAGCGCTCTACGCCTCTCCATGTATACCGCGCGCGTGCGCTTGATGTGACGTGAGAAATGGCCCTCCCGCATGAAGTCTGTCATGACCATCTGCGAGAGCACGGAGGTGGCATAGGTCTCGCTGCCGTTTCTGATGTTCAGAAAGTCGCTCACCAAGTCCTTCGGGATGACGATGTATCCCAACCTCAGGCTCGGGAACATGGATTTGGTGAGCGTACCCACGTAGACCACCCGCCCCTCGGTGTCGATTCCCTGCAACGAGGCCAGCGGGTTGCCGCAAAACCTGAACTCGCTGTCATAGTCGTCTTCCACGATCCAGGCGCCGACACGTGACGCCCAGCCGAGGAGCTCGATCCGTCGCGTCGCGCTCATGGTAGTCCGGAGGGGAAACTGATGCGAAGGGGCGACGAAAGCGGCGCGGGCTCGTTTCGCCATCTCGATACCGCGTTCGACGATCAGTCCCTCGCCGTCGACCGGTACGAGCACGAGGCGCGCGCCGGCAGCCTGCAGGGCCAACTGCGTCCCCGGGTAGCCCGGCTCTTCGATCCAGACTTCGTCCTTGGGGTCGATCAGAGTCAGCGCGCTGATCAGCAGCCCCTGTTGAGCGCCGGTGGTGACCATGATCTGTGATGGGTCACATGTCACTGCGCGGAACGCGCCCAGATACTCCGCCACGGCCTCGCGGAACGGCCCATAGCCCATCGGGTCGCCATACCCCATGATGTCGCGCGAGATCTTGCGCGCGTGCCGATTGATCAGCTTCGACCAGATTCCGATCGGAAAATGGTCGAGATCGGTACAGCCGCGGCACTGGTCGAGCCAGGTCTGTGCCGATCCAACCATGCTGGCGGCGCGGCGCGAGACCGCTCGCCTCGTGCTGGCTTCGGTCTCGATGGATGTCGCATTCGGGAGGTTGTCACGCTCCGCCCGACACATCGCATCGGGGATAGACTGTGAGACACAGGTTCCGGCGCCCACGAACGGCTGAAAGTAGCCCTCGGCGATCAACAGCTCGTACGCGCTCAGCACGGGAATGCGCGAGACCCGCAGCGCTTTCGCGAGAGCGCGGGTCGAGGGCACCCGCTGACCGGGCTGCAACTGTCCGGCGAGGATTGCCCGCTGGAACCACACAGATATCTGACGATAGAGAGGCGTCTCGCTCTTGGTATCGAGCGTGATCGGTGGGATGAAGCTCGCGGGTAACCGGGTCGGCGCAAAATCTTCTGAAGTGGCCATATATGTCAATGCAAAGTGGTTATATCCCGCGCGAACTCCCGGATTGCCGGATGGATTGGCGTTCGCGGTGGCGACAAAGTGGCCATTGCGGGAGCACGCCCCTCATTCTAGATTTCCGGCGTACAAAATCCATTCAATTGAAGGCGTCGATTCTGTCGCCTGACCGCAAGCACCGAGGAAGTCCGAATGCGCATCGCCACCGCGAGTTGGCTCTGTATCTGCGTGCTGGCGCAGCTCTGGGGAGCGCAGCCGTTGCAAGCCGCTCCTGCAGGGTCCCACGACTTCGATTTCGTCCTGGGCAGCTGGAAGACCCGGGTATTGCATCGGCAGCAAGCACCGGGCAAAGGGCCTGATTGGACGGTATGGACCGGCAACGTCATGGCGGCGAAGGTGTGGGGCGGGCGCGCCAATATCCAGGAAATCGAGGTGAATACTCCTTCCGGTACGATCGAAGAGCTGAGACTCTGTCTTTACCGACCCCTCCTGCACCAGTGGTATCTGTACATGGCGGATAGCAGCGGTGGAGTCTTGGGCAAGCCCATGATCGGGCGGTTCAAAGAGGGAGTAGGCAGCTTCTACGATCAGGAAGGCGCCAACGGCCGGACCCTATTCGTCCGTCACCGTTACTCAGAGATTGCACGGCGCTCTTATCATTGGCAGCAGGCGTTCTCGGACGACGGTGGCACGAGCTGGCAGCCAAACTGGAATGTCACCCTGACCCTGCACGGATCCGACGCCGCACAAAGCCGGGAAGCGCCGGCCGCACCGCCAAGTGATGCTCAGGCGCATGGATTTGACTTTGCGTGGGGAGACTGGCGCACGCAGATCTCCTATCTCCCGAACCCTTTTGCGCGCTCGTCACATTGGGTGCGGATCCATGGGCGAGTACACGTCCGCAAGCTCTGGGGCGGGCGCGCCAATCTGGAAGAGATCGAGGCCACCAGTGCCAAGGGCCCGTTCGAAGGGCTGACCCTGCGTCTCTACGACCCGAAGGCGCAGCAGTGGAACCTCTATTGGGCCAATAGCAACGACAGCATTCTCGCTGAGCCGATAGTCGGCAGCTTCAAGGGCGGGCGCGGTGTGTTCTACAACCAGGATACCTATGCTGGCCGTACGGCATTCGTCCGCAACGTCTATTTCGACGTCAAGGCCGACTCCTACGGTTTCGAGCAGGCGCTAACCATCGACGACGGCAAGACCTGGCACACGAATTTCATTGCGCACGTGACCCGGGAAAAGCTGACGGACGCGCGGCCAGACTAGCCGGCCATGGCGGCCGATCGGCGGGCGAGAAACAACACGGCTCGCCCAGCGTAAGTACCCTCCCCGAACACTTCGTATCCACACTTCTCCACGACGCGCCGCGACCCCGCGTTCTGCGGATCGATCAGACAGACACTTCTCGGGCAAGCGAGCTGCGCATCCGCCCAGGCCAGCACCGCCTTGGCAGACTCCGTGGCATATCCGTTGCCATGAAATCGTGGCACGAGCGCGAAACCGAGCTCCGGGTCGCCCCTCATCGCCGGTGACGTCTCGCGCTTGAAGTCGGCCAAGCCAACCTCACCGACGAACTCACCCGAGTCCCGCTGCTCGATCACCCAGTAGCCGAACCCCATGAGGGCCCAGTGGCCGACATATCCGAGAAGCCGCGCCCAGGTTCGCTGCTCGTTAGCCGGATCCACGCCGATGAATCGCGTTACGTCCGGATCGGACCACATCGCGAGGCACCGCGGCAGATCGTCACGGCAGTGACCGCGAAGACGCAGCCGTGGAGTGTCGATCACGGGAACTGCACATGCGACGCTGCCCTTCATTCTCGAGACTCCAAAGGTACCGACCGTGGCGACCCGCCACGCGGCCGCCGCCCCAGGACGAAGTAATACCAGGCCAGTGCGGCCGGAGGCAATGCACCCAGCGTAAACAGGCTCGGGCGCCCGGCCTCACGGCCACCCGGGATCTCTCACAGCCGAGACACCGTCGCTCGCCTGTATGCCCATGTGTCGCTCGCCCCGGCTGTTGCGCGGCCTGAATCATACAGGACCCATCAGACACCGGCAGCCGCGAGTAGCGCGCCAAGGCGGCCACATCGCGCAACGGAAAAGTGGCTCTACCAATATCCGCACGCCCGCTCGACGCACCAGGACAACAACACCCCAGCCGTTCGGCGTGGCAGCGGCCATCCTGCACGACAAGTGGCTGCATCGCTCACAAGAAAAGCGGCCCTTGTGACGCCGACTCTGCGCACTAGACTTCCGGCGAGTAGTGGCTTCCAACACACGAGCTGGCATGCAACGGCGGAGAAGCGTCGTCATCCGCAGGAGATCTGCCCGGCCAATCGATGACCGAGGCTTGTGGCGGCCGGGCACATTTCGATCGCTACGACTCAATTGATGCAGCCTGATGATGCCAGAGACGACGATATTTCTTCCGCGAGGAGAGGCGATGCGCAAGCTACGTATCGATGATGTCGAAGTCGCGAGGATCGCTATCCAACATGAGATCGGGCGCAGCGAGGAGTCGCGTTATGACCACCGGCTTCACGGGCTGCTGCTGCTTGCGGCAGGGCATTCATGCCGAGAGGTGGCGGCACTGTTCGGCGAGGATGACACCACCGTACAGCGCTGGGTACATCGTTTCACGGAAGGCGGTCTGACAGCCTTGCGGGACGGCGAGCGTCCGGGGAGGCCGCCCGCTCTCGACCCGGAGCAATGGAGTCAACTGCAAGCGGACCTGCGCAGGAGCCCCCGCGACTTCGACTTCGCCGCTGCCTGTTGGGATGGACCGACCTTATCCAAGCACTTGCGCATTCGCTACGGCATCGAGCTGGGAGTACGCCAGTGTCAGAGGATCTTCCGGCAAATGGAAATTCGACAGCTCAGACCGCGCTATCGGATCAGCAGCTTCGCATCACGGGATGACAGCGAAACGGCTTGCGCGAGGACCGGGACGGCGGAGTGACACTGCGTCGGCGCGGGATCGCCGGCTCAGCACCCAAAACCATATCTACGAGCTCTGGGAGCAATCTGATGTCGAGAAATAACATACTGCGTCGAGCCGTTCGGCTCGCGCTCGCCAATGCCGCCGCGGCCTCCGTCGCCCTGCCGATCATCGCGGCGGCCGCGGATCAAGCGGCCCCTGCCCCATCCGATAGTCCGCCGGCCCCGCCTGCCGCGGCGG
>DASUHA010000060.1:0-32922 GCA_036273735.1 Steroidobacteraceae bacterium
TGTCTGGGCGGCCGATGGCAGGTGGCTGTATTTCCTTTCCGATCGCATGCTCGAAACCACGGTCCGTTCCCCCTGGGGCCCGCGCCAGCCTGATCCTCACTTCAGCAACACGATGAAGCTCTACGAGCTGGCCCTCGTGCCTGGCCTTCGCTCGCCGTTCCTACCCGCTGACGAGCTCCACCCGGACTCATCCAAAGCCGACGAATCCAAGACCGCCGACGAACACGAGTCCGGCTCGCCGGCCAAGCCGGACGGCAGGATGGGGAAGCCCGGGAAGCACCAGGCTCCGCCTGATGTCCGAATCGACTTCGCCGGCCTCGCGTCTCGGCTCGAGGAAGTTCCTGTCCCGGCCGGCGACTACGGCGATCTTCAAGCAGCCACCAAACGTCTTTGCTGGCTGAGTGCGGGCGTCGACCGCAAGGGCCCGGATGACAACCAGCTCCAGTGCCTCGCGATTGACAACAAGGGTGACAAGCCCGACACCGTCCTTGCCGGCGTTCGCGGCTTCGAGCTCTCCGCCGACCGCCAGAAGATGCTCATCCGCCAAAAGGATGATTTCTACATCGTCGATTCCTCCATCACCAAACCCGACCCCAAGACTCTGGGCAAGGCCAAAATCGACCTTTCGCACTGGACCTGGGCTACGACGCCCCGCTCCGAGTACCGCGGCATTCTTCTCGATGCCTGGCGGCTCGAGCGCGACTACTATTACGATGCGCACATGCAAGGCATCGACTGGATTGCCATGCGCAACCGGTATCTGCCTCTCGTCGACCGCGTGGCGGACCGCGACGAGCTGAACGATGTGATCGCGCAAATGGTAAGCGAGCTTTCCACCCTCCATACGTTCGTCTTTGGTGGCGACCAGCGCCAACCCGATGATCACATCCAACTGGCTTCTCTCGGCGCGCGCCTTCACCGCGACGAAAAGGCGGGCGGGTACGTTGTCGACCACGTGTATCTCCATGACCCGGACTTGCCCAACCAGGCACCGCCTCTAGCCCGTCCCGAGTCCCTGGTTCAGGAAGGCGAAGTCATCACCTCGATTGATGGCGTGCCCGCCCTCAGCGTCTCCGACATTCGCGCGCTGCTGCTCGATAAGCCCAACGCTCAGGTCCTCCTTCAGGTCAAATCCCTCAAAGGAGACACGCGCGAAGTGCTCGTCACCCCTATCTCTGCCAAAGAGGATGCGGACCTCCGCTACAACGAGTGGGAGTACACCCGGCGGGTCCGGGTGAGTCGCGCGTCTCACGGCACTATCGGTTACGTCCACCTGCGCGCCATGGGGCCTGACGACATCGATCAATGGACGCGCGACTTCTACCCTGTTTTCGACCGTCAGGGCCTCATCATCGATGTCCGCGACAATCATGGCGGAAACATCGATTCATGGCTCCTGGGCAAGCTGCTCCGCAAGGCCTGGTTCTACTGGCAACCCCGGGTCGGCAATCCGGCGTGGAACATGCAGGACGCCTTCCGAGGACACATCGTCGTCCTGTGCGACCAGCACACCGCCTCCGACGGCGAAGCCTTCACCGCCGGCTTCCAGCACTTCCGGCTAGGCAAGGTGATCGGCATGCGCACCTGGGGCGGGGAAATCTGGCTCTCGCTCGATAACCCCGAGCTCGACCAAGGCATCGCCAGTGCCGCCCAGACCGGCGTGTATACCCCTGATGGCAAATGGCTCATCGAGGGTCACGGCGCCGACCCGGACATCCCCGTCGACGATCTGCCTCACGCCGCGTTCGGCGGGGACGATGCGCAGCTCCAGGCCGCCATCGACCTGCTGCTGCAGCAGATCAAGGTCGACCCGCGCCCGGTACCGCCACATCCGGCATACCCGGACAAGTCATTCCCGTACCAGAATTAGCCGCCAACCCTGCTGATGGACAATTGCGGAGTGGAGATTTCGCCATGGCCAAGCTCGTCTTTGCATTGAACCAATCCCTGGACGGCTACATCGACCACCAGAACCTGGGACCACCACGCCCCGCGCTGTTTCGTCACTTCACGGACATGGTGCGCAACTCGGCGGGCCTGGTGTACGGTCGCCGCATGTATGAAGTCATGCGCTATTGGGACGACGACCAGGCGGATTGGGGCGACCCGCAACGCGAATATGCGCGGGTGTGGCGCAAGCAACCGAAGTGGGTGATATCGCGCTCATTGAGCTCGGTAGGACCCAATGCCACGCTCATCGCCGATGATGTTGAAGCGGCGATCCGCGGTCTGAAGGCGCGGATCACCGGCGAGATCGACGTCGCCGGCCCGGAACTGGCCGCGGGCCTGGGCGCTTTTGGCCTCATCGACGAGTATCAACTGTACATCCACCCGATTGTAGTGGGTCGTGGCAAGCCGTTCTTCGCCGGGCCTCCGCCTCCGCTTCGTCTCGTGGCGAGTGATCTGATCGACACGAACGTGATCCGGCTGACGTACGTTCCTGCTTGACAGGTCCCGTGCCGTGGCTACGAACGCCGCGCCGAGGACATCGCCTGCGCGGCCTGGGCTGAGAGAGACGATTCGTGAAAATGGATGACCCGCCAGCCGGCCGCAGTGCGCGTGAAGATCATGCTGACTCGGAAGCGCGGCTCATGCAGCTCGGCTCGGGCTTTGAGCTTGACCCTGGAGTGAGAAATGAAGAACGCGATCGCAGTCTCGCCGAGAACGTCGATCTTCAGATCCTCGATCTCCTTCGCAAATACCTGCTCCACATGTTCGGGGAGGGCCGCCATATAGCGTTGAATGGCGGACCAGCCGTAGGTTGGCTCCTTCATTTCCTGCGCGACGTAGATCAACGGCTCGTGCCGCGGATCCCAGATGGCCGCAATCTGCCCTGGATTCAGCTGGAGAAAGCCCTGGCGGTAGGTCTCGATCAGACCGGCGACCGCGCGCCGAGCCTCATTCTCGTCAGGTGGGGACCTCATCACGAACCTCCGGGCCTGCTATACCGACACCACGTTGGGAGAGCCTCCTCCATATGGAGGAGGCTCCTCACAGCAAGCGTCGTGCCGGCACGCCCCGGAAGCAAAGGTCCGATGAGGCCGCACCTCCAGCGCTCATCGGACCACGTGTACTCCGGCTACTTCACTTGTTCTGTATGGTCGGATTCGACGGGACGTTGCGCGGGTTCGGAATGGTCGATATCGTCGAGTACTGCTCGCCGTCGATGGTCGCCCATATCTGGTAGATCCAGGTCCCGGTCGAGTTGATTCCATTGGGGTCCGTGTTGTTGTCCGATATGGTCATTTCGGCGCCCTCCGGGTCGGCAGCACCGAATACACCGTCTGGAGGACTCTGCTTCCATGCGAAGCCGGGATTGGCGGCAGTCATGGCGTTGAACGACCCTTGCGCCGCGTTTCCGGAAAGCTTCCATTCGATTGTCTCGTTCTTCCCGTGATTGATCTCGTTGCCATTACCAGCCTGATCGACATCGAGACAGCCCAGCGTCTGATTCAACGTCACTTTGAGGATTACGTTTGGCATGGTCTACCCTTTTCTCGTTGTTGGGCGGCACTATGGGCGGGCCGCAGCGCCTTGATCCTGTCGTCCACCCTGCGGATGCGACAGGTCCGTGTCGCCGTTTCGCATGATCTGCGCGATGCGCCGTGAGAATCCTGCATTGACCGGATAGGCAATCCGGCTGTGCGTCACGACAGCGACGAAATCGGCCGTGCGATAGCCCATCCCATTCAGCTTGGCCACCGCCGCACGGGCATCCCCGGGCTGCCCGAGACGCAAAAGCGCTTCCGCGTACACGGCGAGGAAATTCGGGTCGGCCCCTGAGCGGGTCGCCGGCAGGATCAGGTCGCGCGCCTGCGACCAGTATTGCTTCGCCGCAGCGCCGTCCTTTTGCTCCGCTGCGATCTGCCCCAATACGAGATCCGCCTGAGCGGCGAGTAAAATCAGGCTGCGGTCGCCTGGACTGGCCTCGAGCAATCGTTCGGCGGACATCTTTGAGGCAGATGCCGCGGAGGCCGCACCGGCGGTGTCGTTGCGTACCAGTTGCAGCCGCGACAGCTCGAGGCGGCTCTGCGCGAGATCCTGCTGCCACGAGGCGTTGCCCGAGTCGCGGGCGACCAGGCCGGACAGTACGCGCACCGCATCAGCATCGGCAGCGGCGGCCATATCCGATTGACCGCCCTGCCGCAGCAGGCCACCCATCTGCTGGCTGTACAGGGCGAAAAAGTCGGCCCAGGCGTCATTCTTCGGGTCGAACGCCATCAATTTCCGGGCGCTGGCTACTGCAAGGCCGGTGAAGTGTTGGGCCGATGTCATGTCGTCACACCAGCCCAGCATGCGTCCGAGTATCGCATCGCTGACGAGAAGCCCCTCTCCGACTTCCCGGTTGTTCGGATCCCGCGCCACCAGCGTGGCCTTGAGGCCCTGATCGGCACGATAGCCCTCGACCGCGCGATCGAGCCGGCCCTGTTCGAGCGCAAGCTTGCCGAGATTGTTGTAGGCGTAAGCCAGTTGCAGCGGCCACTGCGGATCCGTCGGATCTCGTTTGCTCAACCGCGCATAATTGTCCCGTGCAGCCTCGTAGTACGGCTTGGCTGCGCCGAAATCACCATGCGCTTCCAACACGCGCCCCGTGTTGATCAGCGCTGAGCTGAGTTGCGCGGCGAGTTGGGCATCGCCAGGCCGGGCTGTGGCGACCTTGCGCAGTAGCTCACTTGCCGCACGAAATTTCTGCGTAGCCTGCGGGAGCTTGCCCTGATACCAATCGACCCTTCCGATCCAGACCAGGGTATTGGCGTAGGTCGCCTGACGCATCGCGTCTGTGGGCGCACGTCGTAGCAGCTGCGCCGCCAGGACCGAGGCGGATTGGTAGGACGCCAGCGCTTTGGCGAGTGCACCCTCCGTCTCACGCGCGGCCCCGATCTCCTGCAGCGCCTTGACCCGCTGCGTCAATGCCAGGTCGGTGACATCGGCGGTGGGCAAAGACTGGAAGTACGCCATCGCCTTGTCGTCCACTGCCTCCATGACATCGAGGCGACCCACTTGGACGAGCTTGTCATATAGGTCGCCGAGCATGAAGCGGACGAGGTTGTCCGCCTGCTTCTGACGACGCACGGCTGCCTGTTGGGCGACCACCGCCGCGTGACGCTCGATCAGCGCGCCGATCGCCAATACGGTGGTCAGCGCCGTCACAACCAATGCGGTGGAAGTGATCGCAGCCATGCGACGCATGCGGCGCACTTGCTCGCGCTGCTTGAGGGTGTCGAAGCCGATATCCAGCAGTCCCGCTATCAGCTTGAGCTTGGAATTGGTTCTCCCGTCCTTGCCGGGGCGCGCGTCTGCGGCGATGGGCTCGGCGCGCCGGTCGCTCGAGGCGCCGTCGGCGCCGAGGTGATACCGCAATGCCGGGGCGAAGCACTCCTCGGCTTCACGCCCGGGCAGATCGCTGGCATTGGGCTCGCCATCCACGATCAGGCAGAAGATGCGCCCTTCCCGGCTGAGGCGTTTGAAAGCCAGAATTTCCTCGTTGACCCAACGCGAAGTGGCTGCGCGCGGCGAGCAGATGACGATCATGTTGTCGGACCGCTGCATCGCCTCGTTGATCCGAGTGGCCAGATCAGCCGCGCTGGCGAGCTCGGCGCGGTCCCGGAATACCGGTATGAGGCGTCGGGGAATGACACCAGCGGCGGTCTGTGTACCGACCAACCTCGAGGGTACGCGATAGGTTTCCAGCGCCTTGTGCAGCCAATCGGCCCAGGCGCGATCGGCATGGCTGTAACTGATATAGGCGCGATAACGGCTGGCGTACGCCGCCATGGACGGATGTTGGGCTGTCGCGACCCCCATTTTTCTTGACCCGCTGGACGCCGCTAGTTCCCGGCTCACGCCGGGGCCGGATGTTGCAGCGCTATACGATTATCTTGCGGTCAACGTGCCTGCATCGCCTGCGTCACCCACTGACGCATCCACCGCACGTCCTGCAGCTTCTGTAACGGCGGAGCCAGCCCTCGCAGGAGCGTCGCTGATCTCGATAGCAGGCGCGCGCGGTGAGCGGGCTCGGCGAGTGACTGGGCGTAGAGTGCACCCGCAAGCTCGTAAGGAACCCAGACGTCGCCGTGGTCGCGCGCGAGGAGCCCCTCCTCGAATTTCACCACCGGGTCGATGACCTGCGCCGCCTCACTCGACTTGCCCTGCCGCGCGAGCGACAGCGCGAGCCAGGTCGAATCCTTGACCATTTGTCGCTGGTCGGCGATCGATTCGCTCAGGGTCACTTTGCCCCACTTGAGCGCCGCGCGCCCGGCGGTTTCCGCCTGGGCAAAGTGACCGAGTTGATACTCCGCCGGTCCATCCACGTCCGACCACCAGTACAAAAGACCGGGACGGAAGGATTGCTGCACGGCCCCCACGAGCTTCGCATCGCGCACCCGCTCGGTGGCCTGAGCGGCGAGTCGGCTCGTTTCCGCGAACTGACTGCGCTCGTAGCTCACCATGGCCTGTACCCACAGCGGCCACTGATCCATCAGACGCATCACGCCGCTGTCCTGCGACATGCCGAGGCGGCTTCGCTCGAGGAACGCCCGGCCGCTCGTTGCCGTGCGCAGCGCTCCGGTCAGGTCTCCCGAGAAGGCTTGCGAGTATCCGGTCTGGGCGAGAAAGCCTGCGTAGTTAGCGATGAAAAAGCTTCCGGCCTGCACAGTCTTGCCGAGGGGCCCCAGCGATCTCAGATTCCAGTCGTTGGCTTCAGCGAAACGGCCCCGGGCCCAGAATGTGCCGGCCACCGTCGACATCGCGACGGTGAGATTGTTCAGCATGCCGATGTTGTTCGGGTCGAGCTGCAGCAGCACCAGCGAAGTCTGTCGACTCTGCAGTGCGTATTGCTGCGCTTCGAGCGGATTGAGCTCGCTGAGGGCGACTGCGCTCAGCAGGCTCTCGGTGAGCTGCTTCGCATGCAACGCAAGTCGATAGCCGGGACGTTGCCGCAGCACCCCATCGGCTACGGTGAGGGCCTCCTTCCCGATCCGCAGCGCCTCTTCGTTGCGGCCCAGCGCAACGAGCCCATTCACGCGCCAACCGCCGGCCTCGGCGTAATCGGCGCTGATCTGCAGATCGCGGAAATCCTTGCCGCCGAGCTCGGCGGCGATCTGCATGGCCTGCTCCTCGGCGCGCCGCGTTCCTTCGAAGTTGTTGGACTGTAGATCCTCGAAACCGGTACGCGTCAGCGTCTCCAGATAAACGCGGCGAGCCGCGAATGAGGCGCCTGGCCTCTCGGCCAGCGGTTGCAGAAGGGTCTCGGCACGCTGGCACGTCGCGGGGGCGCTCGGATCCTGCTGATTACCGAGGAGAAGGCAGCGCACCGTGTAGCCTTTGCCGAGCGCCAGGAGCGTCGCATCGGTCCGGTCGCCGGCTCTGCGCAGGCCTTCGAGCAGCCCGATGGCTTCGCCGGTGTTCGCGACTCCCGCGGGGATTTTGCCCAGATATCCCGCCGTATTGGCATGATCGATGAGCGCAAGCGCGCCGCTACGAACGGTGTCGGGGCTCCTGAGCTCCGGCGGCAGCGAGTGGAAGTAGTCGATCTCGCGCTGGGTGAACTGCTCCAGCACCTCGAGCCGTCCGAAGCTTTCCAGCTCTCGCGCGAAAGTGTCACTGAGATACCCGAGCAGCTGCTCGGCGTGGCTGCGAGCCTGCTCGGCCACGAGCCGACTGTGTTGCGCCATGAGATCGGCGCGCTGCGCCCGCCGGGCGCTCACATAACCGAATACTGCAGCGGAGAGCGCCAGGATCGCGAGCAGGATGCAACCGGAGGCGATCGCACGCGCCCGCCGCAGCGCACGCTGTGCCGCTTCTTCTCGCGCGCGCTGGTCAGCTAGCGCGCGTTCGGCTGCCTCTTGTGCCTCACGCGCTTTGCGCTGATCCCGACTCGACTGCACGACGCTGCAGAGCACGTCGTGCGTGAGCTCGACGCGGCGTATATCGAGGCGTTCCTCGATGCGCAGCAGCCGGCGGTTGACGAGCGTGGCGAGGGCATCGCGTGCCGCGCCCGCCGCCTCGAAATGGCGCAGCAGATTCTCCTCGGCCACGTTCTCGCGAAAGCCTGACTCCGTCAGCAGCTCGTCCTCGATGACCCGGCGCACGGCCGCCGGCTGGTCGGCGAGCGCCCGCTCGTAGAAGTTGGTGAGAATGCTCGCGTGCGAGCCCGCGAGGAGGTCGAGCGAGATTTCGGTACGGCCCTGGGCGATGCGCGTATCGTTGAGCTCGCGACAAATGAGACTGAGCAGGGACGGCTCGACTTCTGCATTCGCGAGCTCCGCCCCGCCCGCGACGAAGCGCACGATGGCCGCTGCGACCTCATCCGAGACCAGACGCCGGCCAGGTTGCAGCACGGCCTGGAGGGCCTGGTCGCCGGTCATGGGGGCAAGCCGCAGGCGATTCTGCGAGATACTCGGCATCGCCCGCTTGAGGCTCTCGAGCGGCGCGAGGTAGTCCTCCCGCAGCGAGATCAGGACGCGGTAATCGCCACGAGTGAAATCGAAACGCTCGGTCGCCGCCTCGTCCCGCTCGATCTGCGCCTCGAGCTCCTTGGGCGCGCGGTTCTCGACCAGGTCGGCGAGCTCTTCGACGAAGCGGGCGGCCCGCGCGCGTCCGAAGTCATCGCTCTGTGCGAGCGTGAACAGCTCTTCGAACTGATCGAAGATGAGCAGCGGAATGATCGTTGTACCGGAGGCGTCGCGCAGCACATCGTCCCGGTGATGCAGGAATTCCCATAGGGACTCCCCGGCCGCAGCGACGCCAACCTGCGTCCATTGTCCGGAGGCGCTCGCGGCGCGGCGGATGGCTTCCTTGATCTGCTCCGCCGGCTCGGGTGTATCGCGACTGTAGTCGATGCGCACATACACCGGGCAGAAGCCGTGCTCCCGCAGCCGCGGCACGAGGCCCGCGCGCAGGATCGAGGTCTTTCCCAGACCGGACTTGCCGAAAAGGATCGTGAGGAGCTTGCGCTGTACGCGCCGTGCCAGCTCGGCCACCTCCTCTTCCCGCCCGAAGAAGAACGCGCGGGTTTCCTCCGTGAAGGAGGCGAGGCCCAGCCACGGGTTGTGCGGATCGACCGTCGATTGAGCATCCGGTGCCGGAGCGGGGGCCGGGATGTGGGCCGAAATCTGGGCACGGGCGTTCATACGCCGCGCGCCCGCGTGAATTCCGCCAGTCGGCGGGCGAACTCAGGTGTGACCTCGCCGCCCGACAACTGCGTGAAGTGCAGTGCCTTGAATCGCTCGGGCACGAGCGCCTCGGCGGCGCTGATCTCACCGAGCGTGACGGGCAGGATGAAGAGCGCACCGTCGGCCATGTTGCGCGCGCGATCGAGCGCGTAGCCCCACTCTCGCCGGAAGTAGGCTTCGTGACGACGCTGGGTGTTGGAGGATATGACCGGGATGAAGTACGAGCAGCGGCCGATGTTGCGCTGGATTTTGTGGTCGTAATCGTCACCGCCATCGAGCCGGTCCATGTCGAACCAGGTGGGCACACCCGCCGCTTCGAGTCCTGCCTTCAACTGCTGCACTGCCCCGAGGTCCTCGCGGGCGTAGCTGATGAACACCGAATTGTCGGCCATCTCGCGTCCGGGCGGTAGAAAGCGCGCGGGACCGGCGGACGCTCCTGAGGCGGGCTTTTTGCGTCGCGCGTGCCAGCGCTGTGAGAGCTCGGCCGCGAACCGCTCCGCGCCGCGGAAGATTCGCGTATGAACGCTCACCTGCTGCAGGAAAGCCATCAGCCGCTCGTCCTGGGCCGTATGATCGTCGGCGAGCACTTCGCTCACATCGCGCGGCGCCGACAGGCGCTGCCGCTTGGCCATGCGCAGGAAGAAGCGCGCCACCCAGTTGGTCATGCCGCTGCCGATCACGAGCAGGTGATTGTGCTCGAGCTCGTGAAACAGGCGTTCAGGCGCGAGGTGCTCGCTTTGGAGGGCGCAGAGGAACTCGAGCAGATCCTCGTCCGAGATCACGTAGGTGGGTGATGCCGAGAGCTTGCCGAACAGGTGATACACCACCGGCCGGGTCAACCGGTCGCGCTCCGCCGGCAGATCGTTCACCCGGTTCGGCGTATAGCCGATTACGTCGGTGGAGGGCGCGCCCCCGAAGCGCTCGAGGTTGATCGCTGTCTCGAGCAGCGGATCGAAGGTGGTGGAGACAAACAGGTCGAAGTCGGTGATCGAGGCCAGCTGACGCAACGCTGTCGGAGGCTCGAAGTTGGCATCCTTGAGCACCGCACGCAGGCGAACGTAGGCTTCCTCGCGACGCCCGCGGTCGGCGAGAAACCAGCACACCACATCGTTGAGCGTATAAGGTTGGGGCAGGCGGCGCGTATCGACACCCAACTTGGCCGCCAACCTTTCGGCAACCCAGTCGTAGAGCAGCCGCGGCCGATCCTCCGTCGTCACCATCAGGAGCTCCGGCCCCACGATCGGGATGACCTTGCGCTCCTCGATGAAGCTCAGAAGGTCATCCCATGCGTCCTCATCGAGCGTCGCGTCGCGCTCAAGGGGAGCTGCGGCGCTCATCAGGCGGGGCGGTAGAGCGGCGAACGCTGTACGCGAGGCACAGCGTCACCCCCGAGGGTCATCCCCTTCTGGCGGCGCAGCGGCATTTTGTGGACCCCTCATCGTTTTATTTTGAGGGATGCTACTCCGGCGTTGTGGCTCAGTCCACCACCACCGGTTTGCCGCCTATGGACAGGCGCGGGCACCGGATTTTCGCCCGGTGCCCGGCAGCGGTCAGCTGCTTTTCGGCGTGAAGAACTTGCACCAGCCCTGCGCGCTGACGTCTCCCTGCACGATTTTGCATGTGCCGCTGGAGCCCTTCCCCGCAATGAACTGCTGGCAGGTGCCGCACTGCTGGGAGCCATGCGGCTTGTCCTGGTACTGCGCCGTCGCCTTGGGAATCGTGCCAGCCTGCGCCTGCACCTCGGCCTTCAACATCAGTCCGCCGAGCGCTGCTCCGCTCGCGATTACAGCGCTCTGACGAAAGAGCCGCCGGCGGGAAGGGTCGAATGTCTTGCTGGTCATTGGGAGTCTCCATTCGGAGGGCCCCGGTTCGCAGCAAACGTCGTGCCGGTGCGTGCCAGTCTGAGTTGACTAACTGCTCACTCGAGCATTGGCAGGATGCGATCCCAGTCGATGCTAACACCGGGAAGCGCGCCGATTGTCGTGCGTCCCTTCAGCTCGAGCACGATGGGGCGCCCGTAATGTCCGTTTTCGAGGCGGTAGGCGGTCAGCGTCCGCTCGATGGGATGGATGAGCCACACTTCCAGGACACCAACACGCTCGTAGACCGGGATTTTGACGAATCGGTCGTGCCTCGAAGTCGTAGGAGAGAGAACCTCTGCGATCCAGTCGGGAGCACCTCGCATACCGCGACCATCGAGCTTGCTGAGGGCGCGGACGATGAGGACGTCCGGTTGTACCACCGTATCGACCAGATCGTCAGCCTCCCCGGCCTTCGGAAGTCGGACATCGAAGGGCGCGACGTAGGTGCGCCAGGGCTGGTCTTCGAGAGCCAGCTTGACCTGGTGATACAACTCCCCGACCAGCTCCTGGTGAAACCGGCTGGGCGCTGGCGGCTCTTTGACGTAGGCGATACCGTCTATCAGCTCATACCGCTTTTCGTCATCCCAGCGGAAGTAGTCTGCATAGGTGTGGTGGAACGCATCGCGCCGGGGCAGTGTCATGGGCCCGTACTCCGTATGATCCAACACCTGAAATGATGGGGTCTCGGCGAGTCCGCGGCAACTGCCTAAAAGAAATTTACCGTCTGCAAGCAGCGTCGGCTGACGACGTGGCGTTTCAACCTCCTGTGCCGACTCCGGAGCCCGGCCGCTCGCGCCGCTTGCGCTGATTGACGAATTCGGCGAGCGCCTTCTCCGAGGCGTCCGTGGGGTGCGTGTGGATGACGCGGGCCAATTCGTTGACGCGGGGGTCATCGAGTGAGCAGAGCTCGGCAAGACCCAGCGCGCCGATGCCGGCGAGCTGCGGGCTGCGCCTCATCCAGTCGAGGAAGGTCTCGATCCACTGCCCGGCCGCCGGAGAATCCACGATGGCGCGCATGATTTCCGCGAGGCGGTCCACGCTCAATGGCGACGCATCGCTCCATCGGCCGCCCGCGGGCTCGGGCTGGCCCCACTCCCGCTGCATCCAGTCCTGCAGACGTCGAGGAGCGAGCACAGCGGCGATGGCCAGTGCCGTCGCGAGGTGACGGGTATGGCGCTGGAATCCCCACCGCAACTGCGAGCCCTGCATTCGCAGCAGGGCTGTCAGTTGATCCGCGACCTGCATCATCTCATCCGTAGGGGTGCCCGGCCGGCTCGGCAGCGCCACGTCGGCCCAACCCACGAACCGTTCGAGCGCCACCTCCCAGAGCTCGCTGTCAGCCGGATGATGCGCGATCACGCCAAAGACTCTCCTGAATGCCATCAACCGGTCGGCGCTGCCTGCAGCCAGGAGTGCATCGGCCGCGCGGTGCACGGTGTCTGGATCAGCCGATTCGAGCCCGCGAGCCAATATCGCGCGCTCCGGCTCGCCCAGGTCCGACGCCAGCGAGAGCGCGCGCAGCCAGGCTTCCTCGAGAGGTGTACCGGAAGGGACACTGCGTGCCTCCTGCGAGCGCCGCGCAGGATCCAGATTGCCCAGCTCCGCCAATAGGAACGGCTGCAACTCGAAAAGAGGCCCTTCCGCATCTGCTCGATTGACCAACGACCAGGCGACCTCGGGGTGTCGGCGTGCAAACTCCCCACCGACGACCCCGATCTGCCCGTGCCCCGGCCTTTGCGGGGACTGCGCCAGCACGGCAAGCCACAGTGCATGCCAGGCGGTGTCCGCATATCGGGGATCGAGCGAGTCAAAGAGCTGCCGAGCCTGCGCGACCGGATCCTCCTCGCGCGTTGCGGCGAGTGCCTGGACATACTGCAGCCGATCCTCCGGCCGCGCGGGTATGGGCTCGGGAAGTGTCGTGCGCACCGGGAGATCCGGCGCATGCAGCAACTTCCACAATCGATAGACGTCCGTGTCCGCAATCGACTTGAGAATGGCGAGTCCCTCGCGATGCAGCGCTTCCTGGCGCTGAGCCCACCAGCGCCAGCCCTGTCGCTCGGCTGAGGCTGAGACGGGCAGGCGGCTGGTCTCCTTCGTCAGCTTGATGAGGGCTGCCGAGAGCCGCTCTGCCTCCTGGGCGAGCTGCGGCGACCAACGATCCGGCCACGCCCGACCCGGGGTTTCCGGCGACTCGACATAGCGCCCGAGCGCTGCGATGGCAACACATTGGACGGTTGCATCATCGTGCGCCATCGCACGCGTGAGTGAGTCTATGGCCACACCGCGCACGGCCCAGACCTGAGGTCCCGGAACCTCGAGAGTTATGAATTGCGCGTTCAACGAGGCGGAAAGCGATGCCGTCTCGACATCCGGCTCGCTGACCCAACCGCGCAGAGTGTCCACGACCGCCTGTGCGTGCCCGAGGCTCCGTCCCCTCTCGAGCCGACAGTAGGCTTGGAGCTGCCCGAGAACGTATTCCCCGGAATGCCCATCCTCCTGCGAGACGGCGTACAGCTCGCGGCCGAGGCCCAGCGCTATGGGGACAGCGGTCGGGTACACCTCTCCTGCGCTCATCAGCAGCTCGCACGTCGTCATCTCGACGTTGTCGGTGCTGACCAGCCCGGAAGCGGATGGCTCACGGCGGAGAATCTCCCGGGCTGCCATGATCCGCGCCAGCTCCACCACGGTCGCGGGGCGGCACGCCGCGAGCGGTTGCGCTGTCCGCAGCAACTTGAGCGCATCCCACTGGTTGCCGGCAGGGATCGCCCGGGCACGCTCGAGCAGCAGGTTGCTGATGAGATCGACATCCTGGGACGTTCCGAAAAGCTGACCCACGCTCGCGCAGTTGCGCACGGTGGCGACCGGCTCCGCCTCGAGCAATGGCTCGAGCAACTGAGAGCTGAAAGGGCTCGGCCTGCCCTGCGCATCCAAACAGACTTCCTCGAGAATCAGATCTCCCAGCAGGTCCGGCATGGGTCGGATGGCCTGGGCATATTCCTCGAAGAGACCCGCCCCGAGCATGCGCGCGATCAGGGTGTCCACCGTCTCCGGCGTGAGCCCGCTCAGTTGAGCGGCCCACTCGCGCACCTCGGGGCTCGCCCTGGGCACCGGCGAGAGCGCTGCGTAGACTGCCAGGGCGCGCAACGCAGCCTCCACCGGGCACACGCCCTCTGCCGCTTTCGGCAGAGGCTCACGGCGGATCCGATCGCGCAGGTCCTGTCGCTGAAAGGTCTGCGGGAGCTTGGCGTCGCGGCGCAATATGCTGCAAACCAACACGGCGCCGAAATAGGACTGGCGTACGAAGCGGCCGATGGTCTCGCGGTGATGCGGTGACGATTGGGGGAGGAGCTGGTCGATCAGCGTGCGCACGAGCTGTGGGGCCGGGCGCCCGAGATCGACCTCCTGGATCGCGCCCGGTGGATTTGTCCCCTGGATCGCGCGACTCACGGCTGCGCGGCCCGTGGGTCGCGTCAGGCATACCAGATGTAGCGGCGCCGCTGCAGATGTCTCAGTGCAGGCACCCGCCAGCAGCTCGACGAGATCCGGACACTCCTGCGCATCGTCCACAATGAAGACGACGTGCTTCAACTGCGTCAGTTGAGGCAACTCCTCCCGCACGAGGGCCTCATCGTGGCGGACGAATACGACCTGCCAGCGCGGGTACGCCTGCTCGATTCGCTGCGCGAGCTCGAGCGCGAAGCGACTCTTGCCGCAGCCCGGGGGTGCCCACACGATGGCAGGACCACGTCCCGCCCCCATTCCGTCGATCAACTCCGTCTGCCGATGAGGGGCACCCACGTAGGGCCCGGAGTGCTGGAGCCACGGATGACCCGCATCCTTGCCCAGATAGACGGCGTAGTACGTCTGCCAGCTGACGAACGCGCGCCACGGCAGCTGCCGGGCAAACTTGGTCTGCGTCCAACGCCAAAGCGGACGCAGAACGCTGAGGGTTTTCGGTCCTGACCTGCGATCGAGCATGCGATTCTGATGCTACACGATTGAACCGTAGAAAGATGCGTCGCCCCCGGGGCTGCGCGGGGTGCTCCCATGCGCCCGCGCAGGATCATGTACAGGGGCGAGCGGGTCGCTTACGATTCCCGCGGACATCCCCTGGTGCGACGGAGTCGTCCCGATGTACAGGTTCTCAAAGGCGGTCGCCATCGGCATCGCTGCCACGGCTCTGTCGATCGTATCCGCCTGGGCCCACAGTCCGGCAAGCGAACGCACTGCCGCCGCCTTGATGGCGGTCGAGCACGACTGGCTCACCGCTTTGAATCGGCATGACGTGACGGCGCTCACGCGCATCCTCGGGCAGGAGTACGTCGATTCCGACTTTCAGGGCGATGCGATCACGCGAGCGCAGTACCTTGCCTATTTTGCGAAGCTGGCATCCGCCCCGCCCCGCCAGGTCGAGCAGACTTTCGAGGACACGAAGGTGCGGTTCGTGGCTGGCGGTGAGGTCGCGATCGTCACCGGTCTCGTGATCACGCGAGCTCCGAAAGCATCGACGGCCGCATCCTCATCGAGCCCGGAAGCGGTGAGCCATTCCCGATTCACTGACGTGTTCGTCTGGCGCGATGCGCGCTGGCAGGTCGTCAGCGGACAGGAGACCCATTTCACTCCGGCTCAAAGGAGCCGGTAGGCGGCTCAAGCGGAATCGCTCCGCTCCTGCGACAGGAGCGAGTTGGCATCTGCAACGGACAGCAGCTCGCTGAAGAGCGCGCCCTGACCGACCTCGCAGCCCGCGCGCACCAGCGAGTGCTGCTGGCGATGATTCTCGATGCCATCCGCGGCAATGGTGAGCCCCAGCCCGTGACCCAGGCCGACGAGCGCCGAGATCACCATGGTGGCATCGAATTCCGAGCCGAGATGATCGACGAACCGGCGGTCGATCTTGATCTTGTCGAGCTTGACGTTGCGCAGATGATAGAGCGTCGAGTACCCCGTGCCGAAGTTATCCAGTGCGACGCGCACGCCGAGCGCCCGCAGCTCACCGAGAGTCTTCTGCGCTGCCGGCAGGTCCTGCACCAGGGCGCTTTCGGCGATCTGAATCTCGAGCCGCGACGGCGATATTCCCGCGCGGCCGAGTACCGCGACGATGCGCTCCTTCGAGTCCTCATTGCCGAGCTGGCTCGGAAACATCGCCACGCCGACCGTGATCTCGGCCGGCCAGGCGGCGGCCGCCTCGCAGGCATTCGCGAGTGTGTATTCGACGAGCTCGTGAATGAGGCCGGTATCCTCGGCGATGGGAATGAAGCGCTCCGGCGCCACCTGCCCGAGGACCGCATGATCCCAGTGGGGAATCGCATCGAAGCTCACCACTCTGCGTGAGCGCAGATCGAAGGATGGCCGGAAGCGGACTCCTATGTCTCCCGTAGCCAGCGCGCTTCGCAGCTCGCTTTCGAGCTCCCCGCGCTCGGACACGTGCCTGTCCATGTCCGGATCGAAGAAGCGCACCGCGGTGCGCCGCTCGGACTTGGCGCGGTAGAGCGCCACATCCGCCATACGCAAGCCCTCGCGCGCAGTCCGGGCGTTGTCCGGTAGCAGGGAAATCCCGATGGCGGCCCCCACCGCATGCTTGACGCCTCCGATGCTGACCGGCTGATCGAAGATCTGGCTGATGCGCGTGGCAATGCCCGTTGCCGACTCTGCTCCCGCGAGATGACGCGCGAGCACCACGAACTCATCGCCTCCCAGCCGCGCCACCAGGTGTTGGCCGCCTATGGCTCTGCGCAGGCGCTGCGCCACGGCAATGAGAACCTGATCCCCGGCTCCGTGTCCGTGGAGATCGTTGATGCGTTTGAATCCATTGAGATCGAGCAGGAAGACGACATGCGCGGCGCCGGCGGCCGGCGGAGCCAGCACGGCTGCCGCGAGCGCCTCGTCGAACTGGCGCCGGTTGGCGAGCCCGGTCAGAGGATCCTGCAGCGCGAGCTCCCTCGCCTGCTGCTCGGCACTGATGCGACGACGCAATTCCTTCTTCTGCTCGATGAGCCGGCGCACGGAGTAAATGAACAGGCCGACGGCAAAGAGGATGCCGAGGAACAGGCTCTCATCGAGGTCGATGATTTTCCGGCTGCCCGGCAGCGATCCCTGTCTCGCGAAGAGGTCGATCTCGTAGCAGATGAAAGCCGTCACCAGCAGCCCGAGCACGATGATGCCGAGATCAAGTGACGAGTCCCTGTTGCGACGAATCAGCCGGGCGATCCTGGGAATCATGCCGAAATGCTATCGAACCCTACTGCCCGCGTCACCCGGCAGAGGCACTCCCCGCCTGCCGGCTCAGTGACGGCAGGCGCGTGAGGCAGAGGCTCCCGAGTGTCCGCGACCGCAGTAGCTGACGATCTCCGATTATTCGGCCGTCGACGGATCGATCACCGTGGTCACTGCCGAGATCTTGTTGGCGGGGAAACCGCCCATCTCGGCATGCTGCTTGACGAGCGATTCATTGGGTGCCTGATAGATGCAGTAGATCTTGTCGCCGGTCACGTAGCTTTGTATCCACTGAATGCTGGGTCCCAGGTCGCTGAGAACTCCGCAAGATTTCTGTGAGATCGCCTTGAGTTCGGCGGCGGTCAACTTGCCCGCGCCCGGAATGTTGCGCTCGATGACGAATTTCGGCATGGCTGTCCCCTGCGATGTGGTTTGTTTCGGGATCGTTGCAGTGGCGCGCGACCGCTGAGCGGTGAGGCCCCACGTAGCCGCAGTGTCGCGCGGATTCGTCGCTGCGTCTCGCGGACGACGGGTGAAAGTTTTCTGAAGCCGGGAGGCATCCACAATAAATACTGATAAGTCAAGAAGATACTAGATATATCTCGATTCGGTCTAACCTTCAGGGGACCGAGCGTCGCCGCCGACTGTACGGTGGGCGTGGGAAGCCTGGTGCCCCGCTGCCGCTTGGCGGCGGTGTCGATCGGAGCTATAAGCCTAGCGTCTCGAGGTTGCCGGCCTCGCCGACGGCCTCGAGTACCCAGAGAAACCCCCGATCACGGGAGGCACAACAATGCTCGGCGAGCAAATCTACACCGGTCAGGGCAAACGCACTGCACGGCGGGTCCTCGATACACAACCTTTTACCGTGGAGGTCTCGTTCGAAGACAAGGGCACCCTCCTGGGGCTCGATGGTGCCAATATCGGCACCTACACCTCGAGTCCCAGGCCGGACGGAACAGTCGTGGGAGAAGGACGCGGGCTATTCGCGTCCGCTGACGGTGAGGTGATCACATGGAAAGGGATCGGTACGGGACGACTGAAGCCGGGAGGCGCCGTCAGCTACCGCGGAGCGCTGACCTTCACGGCCATTTCTCAACGGCTATCGCGCCTCAACAACATCGCGGGCTTGTTCGAGTTCGATGTGGACGAGGCTGGAAATACCAACACTCAGATCTGGGAATGGAAGTAGCGGATCCGGCCGGTGGTCCGCAGTCTCACGGCGGACCACTGGCTGGCGCGGACTTGAGCTCGACTTTGTTGCCGTCGGGATCGAGGATGTAGATCGAGGGGCCCTCTCCTCCGGCTCCGTAGCGCAGGCCGGATTCGACGATGCTCACGCCGTGGGAGGTGAAGTATTCCCGCAGCTTTGGCTCATCGAACGGCTGAATCTCGAGCGCGAAATGCTCGACGTTGGGTGCGCCGCCGGCGTCCTGCCCGCGGGGGATGAGATCGATGAGCGAGCGGCCGGCGCGAAGCTGGGTGAGGTGAATGCCCGCCTGCTCGCGCTCGACGTGCAGCCCGAGGAGGTCCCGATAGAAGCCGAGGGATCGCTGCAGATCCCGGATGCGCAGCACCACATGATCGATGCCGAGAACTTTGAACATGCGAATCCTCACCTAGCGTAGCCACACGGGATCATTTCCATTTCATCTCCATAGTAACGCAAGCGGCCGATGGTCCACTCGGTGAGAATAATGGACCATTTTGGCCACTCCCCTGTTGGATCGGTCGCAGGCACTCCCGCCTCAGCCTTTTTGACATTCATGACTACGTGTGTAGACTGTAACGTCTACGTATGTAGATGCTGTGGAGAGCACTGCATGAATCGTCACGTCACGTTTCCGCGCCTCGTTTGTGGCCTCTGTTGCGTAGTGATCTCCTCGGCGTACGGCGGTGCGACCGACGCTCACGCCGCTGGTGCGCAAGCCCAGAGCGCCCCGCCCGGCTATTCGACCGAAGGCCGCGGCGGCAGTCATGATTTCGACTACCTGGTCGGCGCCTGGATCACTCACCAGAAGCGCCTCAAGGTCACCGGAGCAGGCAGCTCCGACTGGCAGGACGCTCCTTCCAATCGGCATTGTGCGCTGGCGCTCCTCGGCGGCATCGAGCTCGCGGACCAGAGTCGCTTTCCGGATGGCTCTCCCGCGGGACTCTTCCTCTTTGGATATAACCGGACGAAGCAACAGTGGGCGCTCTATTGGATCAACGTGAAGACGGGGCAACCGGACGCGGGTACCGTCGGCGGCTTCACCGGTACGCGGGGTGATTTTTACGGTTCCGATGAGGATGGCAAAGGCCGGCCCGTCAAAGTGCGGGTCAGGTGGACGGTATTCGATCACGATCACGTGCGATGGGAGCAGGCGTTTTCCTACGACGACCGTACGTGGGAGACCAACTGGATATCGGACTACACGCGCGGTGACCCAAAGACTCTGTGTCCCAATTCCTGAGCCCGGAGGGCATCCGACGGGGAATCATCCTGAGTGACGTCTTGCTGCTCGAGCGGCCGGTTACCCTGGTGTCGAAGCTCGGCACCTTCCATGCCACGGAGCGCGCATTCACGCTCCTCAATGCGATGCCGCCGGGCGGAAAGTAACCTTCCTCACGGCGGCTCCTCCTCCGGCTTGCGCCGCGCGCGCGGCGTGCCCGATGACTCGCTCGGGGCGTCAGGCTCGCGCGGCCATCGCGGCGCGTGCAGGAGCCCGATGAATGCCGCCGAGCCTCTCATCTCGGGATTCATGCGCAGATCCCTTGCCGCCTCGAGGATCTCCTCATCGCTGGCTTCGATCAGGTCCCGCTCGAGGGCGATGAGCAGGCGCTCGAAGCGCTCGGCGTTGTCATTTGTCATGCTCGCCCCACTTGAGCCCTTCTCTCAGGAGCGCTCGCCGCATCCGCTTGCGTGTCGAATCGTAGTCGGTCTTCGACATGTCATACCGCGACCGGATCTGCTCGGGTGACCAGCCCTCGAACAGACCCTCGATGACCTGCTGCGCCCGCGGATCATCGGCGAACAACCGGTCGATCTCGGCGAGCTGCTGCATGGCGATGAGGCTGCGCTCCGGGTCCGGAGTCGGGTCAGTCGCCTCGCTGTCGGGACCCTCATCGAGGTCCAGCTCGATCCGAATCTGAGGCAGCCGCGCTGCGATAAGGCGCGCGCGCCGGCAGTATTGCGCCCTGAGGCTGCGCATGATGCCGGCGAGGAACACGACCATCGACAGGCCTTCGGGACACTTCCTCGAGCCATCGAGCAGACGCGCAAACGCCTCCTGAAGAAGATCGGACCAGCCCACCTCGGGAGGAACACCGCGGGCGAGCAGTCGTGCGACCGCCTTCAGGCGCAGAAGGTCCATCTTCGTGACGAGGTTCAGCGCCAGCGCCTGCCCCGCCGGGGTCTTCGGCAATTCCACGGCCTGCATCCACCGCTTGAGGTGCTCGAGATCGTTCATCATCAACGACTATATGCGCAGCTCCGGCGCGATCGCGGACAGCGCAGAAAAAAATCGCCGCCGGTGTCCGCACAGCCGATCCGGCGGCGTATTACATTGTGCAGATGTACGTGTCGATCGGCGGTATCGAGCAGTGGATTCAGATGAGGGGAGCTCCGGACACCCCGGTACTGCTCTATCTGCATGGCGGACCGGGCGGAACGTCCGTGCCGGTCTCGGAGGCCTGGAAGCCCTGGGAAGAATACTTCACCGTCGTGCATTGGGACCAGCGGGGCGCGGGGCGCACGTTTGCGAAGAATGGCGAGGCCGGATGCGGCCGTCTGACGATCGGCCGCATGGTGGATGATGCCGTCGCCGTCGTCGAGTATCTCACCGCCACGCTCGGCCGGACAAAAGTCGTGCTCATCGGGCACTCCTGGGGCGGCGTGCTCGGCGTGCACCTCATCAGACGGCGGCCGGAGCTCTTTTCCGCTTACGTGGGAACGGGACAGCTCGTCAACAAGCGGCGCAACGAGGAGCTCAACTATCAACGGCAGATGAGACAGGCGGAAAGCACCGGCAACGCGCAGGCGCTCGCCGCTCTGCGCGCAATCGGCCCACCGCCCTTCGCCGATCGGGAGGCGCTGAAAGTACTGCGGGAATGGGCGGACGTGCTCGCCGATGGGGATGGGGATTCCGTGCAGCCGCGTCCGACTCCGCTCGCGGCTGACTACAATTTGGCTGAATACCCGACGCTGATGAAGGGCGTGGAGTTCTCGCGGCGCGAGCTCTACGACGAGCTGGAGACGGTCGATCTGCCTGCTCTCGGGCTCACTTTCGATATGCCTGTCTTTCTCTTTCACGGCACCTGTGACCAGGCGACGCCCATCGAGCTCGTGGAGGAGTATTTCACCGCCATCCGCGCCCCGCACAAGGAGCTCGTGCTCTTCGAGGGCTGTCATCATTTCTTCGTGATGAATCGGCCGCAGGAGTTTCTGCGCGAGCTCGTGGCGCGCGTGCTTCCCTGCCTCTAATGGGTCGAGAGAAAGATCAGCTCCGAGCTCGAGGGCTCGCGCAGGACGACCCTCACGCCCGAGGTCATCAGCTCCTTCCCCGACATCCGGCTGTCCGGCGAGGTTCCGTCCTGGAAATGCAGGTGATAGACCGCTCGCGCACTCAATCCTGCCAGCGCGAACCGATGCTCCGGCTCCGCGGCGTCCGTGCCATGAAAAGCGAAGACCACGCCCTGTCCGCGCGTCGGATCCCAGTACTCCATTCCATCCCAATGCACGCCATCCGGACGCGCTGAGATGTGAAAGAGTCGAGCGTCACGAATCAGAGGGCGAAGGCGCTCCTTGTAAAGCGCGATGGCCTTGCGCGCGGCAGCGTTCTCATCCGCCGTCCACTCGGTGGTGTTCTGCATCACCGTGAGCCAGCCCATCATTCCGCTGCGCAGCATGTAGAGGAAGGCCGTGGTGGTCGGCGTCGGCCCCTGCTGCTCATAGGATTCGAGCATCGCCGGCGGCAGCACGAAGCTCGCATCATAGAAGGCGCGGCGGTTGGCAAGCGGGGTGTAGGTATCGGTGATCGAGAAGTAATCCCCGTGCGCGGCACTGCCGAAGTCGACCATCCGCCCGCCGTCGTTGCAGATTTCCAGGAGCAGCCCCGGATGTCGCCGTCGCAGTTGCTCGTAGATGTCGTAGTAGGCGCGCACCGCGTGATAACTCACGTCGGTTGAGTTCTGACTGGTGACGATGTCCTCGCCGTCGTAGTGCACGACGCTCATCCGCTGTGTGTCTGGTGGTGCATGCGGATGATCTCTGCGCGCACACCCCTGTGCGACGAGATAGCCATCATGCTCCAGCATGTCGAGGTGATAATCCCTGACGATGCGGTTGACCTCCCCCAGCGCATACTTCCTGGCGCCGGGCGCTCCGATATCGATCGTCTGACCTTTGAAGGGCTGAGGCTTCCAGTCGGGCGGGACATCGGCCACCAGCCAGTCGCTTACCTTGGGATCCCGCGCATCGAGCGCGCCGGGCTCCCTGTCGAGTCCCGCCTGCGCCCAGTCCACCCACAGCCCGAATTTCATGCCGTGCGCGTGCGCGGCGTCGGCCAATGGCGTGAGCCCATGTGGAAATTTGCGCGGATCGGGATACCAGTCGCCGACGCCGCGGAACCAGCCGGCATCGAGGTGGTACATCTCGAAACCCAGGGCGGCGGCATCGGCGATCATTTTTTTCGCGACCGATTCGCTGATCTCCATGCCGGCGCCCCAGCTGTTGTTCACCGTGAGCGGATAGTCGGGATTGCTCCAGGTGCGCGCTGAGCCGAGCACCGTGCGCACCCACGGCCGCAGCTGATTCCCCGCACCGTCCGGGCCGCCCGAGAAGCCGCCGAGAAACACGGTTGGTGTCTCGAAGCCACCGCGGGGCGCGAGGCGCGTCATCACCGGGCCGGGCTGCGGATCGAGCCCGAGAAGGCTGCTCAGCCGTCCGCCCGTCCGCCGCAGCGTCGCGCGGGTGCGTCCACTGAATTCGATGCCGGCATACCAACCGCGCCCGCCATCTGCCGGCCGAAACACCGCTTCATAAGGAATGATCTCGCGCGGCCTTCCCGGCACCGGATGCGAGAAGGTGCTCGACCATCCCGTCCAGCGGTACCCCGGCGAGATCCTGACTTCGTGCGTACCCGCCTCTGTTGGCTTGCCGCCGCCCTTGTCGATGTAGAGATGCGTGAGCTGCTCGCGAGCGGGCACGCGCCACTTCAGATGCAGACTTTCCATTGGCGTGAGCCAGCACTCATCGCCGCTGAGGTTGGCGATGCGGATGCGGTGCTCGAGCGGGCCGAACCTGGCGGGCGCTCGCCATTCCCAGGTGAGCCGCAGATGGGGTCGTTGCGATTCATAGACGTAGGCGATCCGTTCTCCCTGCACTGAGGAGAGGCTGGGCAGCAGCCGCCAGGTAAGCGGCAGCCGTTTTCCATCGCGCTCGATCGAAGACGGCAGCTCCTCGGCTACGGCATTGACCCACTGAGGCCCGTTGGTCGGACGCAGCCGCAGCAACCGGGGCGCCGTTGCGCCGGCCTCGAGGTCGACGGCGACATCCGAGGTTGCAACCGTGCCCCGCAGCTCGGCACGGGCAACGGAAAGACCCAGGCCGAGCGCGAGAAGCGATACGAGACTCGAGGCGGCCGGTCGAATCATGATGCCCGCCTCGCCGGGATTTCCCGCGCGAAGACCGGCTCGTCTCATCCGGCCCGCGACCTCAGCGCCTCCACTTCAGTCCGAAGCTGCCGCACCTCGTCTTCGAGTCTCGCCACCCGGCTCGCAAGGGTCTCGGCCTCGGGGCTCTCCGGCGCGCCATCCGCGGCGGCGGTCGAAGCGAGCGCCTGGGGCGAGGGCTCCCCGCTGAAGAGCTGCATGTAGCGGGATTCGCGCCGTCCCGGCTCGCGGGCCAGCCGGGCTACGAGTGGTCCCGACTCGCGCTCGAGCAGGTTTTGCAGCACGGCCTCGATCTCCCCGACGTCGGTGAAGGTGGCCATGCGGCTCGCGCGGGAGCGCAATTCTCCCGGCGTCTGGGGGCCGCGCAGCAGCAGCTCGCAGACGACGGCGAGCTCCTGCGGGGAGAACTTGAGGGTGCCGTATTCGGTATTGCAGAAGAGCTGCTGATACTTCGGCACCCGGCTGCCGAAGCCCGAGCGCTCGAGCACCAGGTGCTTGCGCGAGAGCGCATCGATCGTGCGCTGCAGGGTCGGCTCATCCACGCTCATCACCGGGTCGCGATTGCTTTTCTGGTTGCAGGCGTTGACCAGGGCATTGAGCGACAGCGGATACTGATCGGGCGTCGTCACCTGTTTCTCGATGAGGCAACCGATCACGCGCGCTTCCAGGGAATCGAGCTCGATACGCATCTTCACCTTCCGGTCTGTACGATCCAGGCAAGCTTACCTCGGCGGGGGTTCACCATGGGCAAAGGCAGACTCGAAGCGTTCAGCGACGGCGTCATTGCCATCCTCATCACCATCATGGTGCTGGATCTGCGGGTGCCGGCCGGCGGGGCCTGGTCGGCACTGTCACCGCTCGCGCCGGTGTTGCTGACATACGTCCTGAGCTTCGTGTATCTGGGCATCTACTGGAGCAACCATCATCACATGCTCCACGCCAGCTCGCGGGTGACCGGCTCCATTCTCTGGGGGAACCTGCACCTGCTCTTCTGGCTCTCGCTCATCCCCTGGAGCACCGCCTGGATGGATGAGACCCATTTCGGGCCGACGCCCGTCGCGGCATACGGGGTCATCCTCCTCATGGCCGCCATTGCATATTGGGTCCTGCAACAGCTCATCATCCGCTCGCAGGGCGCCGATTCACTCCTGCGGCGCGCGGTAGGTCGCGACTGGAAAGGTAAGATCTCGCCCTTTTTCTACCTGCTCGCCATCGGGCTTTCCGGACGATGGCCGTACCTCTCGGTCGCAACTTACGCTCTCGTCGCGATGATCTGGCTGGTGCCCGACCGGCGGATCGAGCGCGCTTTGGGCGCTGTCTCTCACTAGTCCGCAAGGGCTCACATGCGCTTCCGGTTCAAGGCACGAATCCACCGATTGACCTAGATTCGTGACCCGCGGCATGAGATCGCACCCGCTGCGCTCGTGGATCGGGCAGCGTTCTTGCGGCCACAACCGTGTGGTCGGCTGACACGCGTTGACGGAAGCGGGTGCGCGGCCGCAGCGCGAGCAGTCACGGCGAAGGGGCGACAGGTGGATAGACAGGATCGGATTCTGGACCCGGGTGTCATCGGACGAGCCGGCGGGCCGGCACTTTGCGCGGACGATATGCTCGCGGCAGCGCTCAAGCGCTCGGGCCGGGATCATTTCGATGACCGCTCGTTCTTTCCGGCCCTCGAGCGGCTGATTGCCTCCTGCAACCGAGAGAGCGATCTCAACTCCCTCGGACGGCAGGCGGTCAAGTTCGAGATCCGTAGGAGTCTCCACAACCTGCTCGAGTTCGAGCGCCGCGAGCGCTCGAACCCCGCATTGCTCAGACGGCCCATCGAGCGGCCGATCTTCATCACCGGCATGCCACGCAGCGGCTCGACTTTCCTCCACCGGCTGCTGGTGCGCGATCCGTTGGTCGCCGCGCCCCTCTCCTGGCGCCTGGTCCATCCCCACCCTTCGGCAGCCGGGCGATTGGGGGAAGGCCTCAACCGGGCGCGCGTGCAGGCTCAGTTCTATCTCATGCGCATCCTCGCACCCGAGCTCAACACGCTGCACGAAGTGGCCGCGGGTGAGCCTGAGGAATGCACCGACATCACCGCGCAGGTGTTTCAGAGCCTGCGCTATGACAGTGTGTATCGTGTGCCGAGCTACCAGAGCTGGCTGCAGCGTCATGGCCACGTGGAGGCGTACCGGTTCCACAAGCGCTTCCTGCAGCATCTGGATGCCCAAGCACCGGGGCGTCGGTGGATCCTCAAGTCCCCCGACCACGTCTTTGCGTTGGAGGCGATCCACGTCGTCTATCCGGATGCGCAGTGGGTCTTCATTCATCGCGATCCAGTCGCAGTGCTGGCTTCCGTCGCCCGTCTGACGGAGGTGTTGCGGCGTCCGTTCTCGCATCGCGTGGACCGTGCGGAGATCGGGCAGCAGGTCTGCGCTTCCTGGCTCGACGGCGCGGAGCGGATGATGCGCATGGCCGCGGCCTCGCCTTCCATTCTGCACCTGCACTACCGGGAGATCGTGGCGGACCCGCAGAAAGTGGCGGATCGGCTCTTCCGGCACGGCGCACATGCCTCGAGCGACGAGGCTGCACGGCGCATGCGCAAGTGGCTCGGCAACCGCTCCAACCGCAGACACCGGCAGCGCCATTACGACCTCGAAAGCTTCGGACTCGATCCCAACACACTGCGCGCGCAGTTCAAGCCCTACACCGATGCGTTCGCAATCGAGCTCGAGTGGCCGCCCGCGGCTCGTGCAGCGCGCAACGCCAGGTACTGATGCCGTGAAGTGGCGCCCGGCCGTCGGGCTGATCCTTGGGGCGGGCGTCCTCGCGGCCACGCTGGTCTATGCAGGTGCGGGCGCTGTGGGACGCACGCTGGAGGGCCTGCACCTCACCGGGCTCCTCCTCATCGTGCTGGCGCACCTGCCGATCATTGCGCTCATGGGGCTCGCCTGGTACCTCGCTTCGGGCACCCCACGTACGGCGTCCGCACGCAGGTTCATGTGGGCGCGCCAGGTACGCGATGCCGCAGCGGAAACGCTGCCCTTCTCGCAGATCGGCGGCTTCGTGTTCGGTGTGCGCGCACTGCGCGTGAGCGGTCCTGCGGCCCTGCGCGGCGTGCTGTCGATGAGTGTCGATCTGGTCATTGAGCTCGGCGCGAAGCTTCCCTATGTGCTCGCGGGAGGCCTGACCCTCTTTGCGCTGGCGCCGCACTCCGGGCTCATGCGGCCGCTCGCTCTCGGCCTCATCGTGACCGCCCTTGCGGTGATCGCCCCGATACTGGCGCGGCGCCGCCTCGGCAACGCCCTCGAGCGCCTCATCCGCAGGGTCTCGCAACGATTGCCGGTGCTGGCCTCGCTTCGGCAGCTGAATCTCGACGGTGACGTCAACGCCGTTCTCGATGACATCCTGCGGCACCGGGGGCGGCTGGCATCGGGGCTCTCGCTCCATGTGTTGTGTTGGCTCCTCGGCGCATTGGAGGTGTGGCTGGTCTTCGAGCTCCTGGGTAAGCCGGTGAGCCTTCCTCAGGCGCTCGTGGTCGACAGCGTCGTGGCCGGACTCAGGACCTTCGTCTTCATGGTGCCGGCCGCCGCCGGCGTGCAGGAGGCGAGCTACGTGCTCGCCTGTGCGGTGTTCGGCATTGCGCCTGCCGCTGCCGTTGCCGCCTCCCTCGCCCGCCGAGCGCGCGACCTGACGCTCGGTGCGGCGACCCTCGCCATCGCTTTCGGCACGGACCGCGCCCTCACTCGCGGCCCGAGAGAGACCTCCTGCCGGTCGTGATCTGCCACCAGAGCACCCAGTCACCGGCGAGACTGAACCAGGGCTGGCGGAAGGTGGCGGGCGTATTGCGCTCGAAGAAGAAATGCCCGACCCAGGCGAATCCGTAGCCGATGACCGGGGCTGCAACCAGCACGAGCGGCCGCCTCGTCAGGATCGCAGTCAGCACCACGAGGATGACGAGCCAGCTGCCGATGAAATGCAGCAGTCGGCAGATCGGATGCCGATGCTCGCCGAGATAGTGCTCGTAGAAGAGCGCGAAGGGATGAATGCGTGTCGCCGGCATTCGCCCGCCTCGATGCCGGTCAGGATTTCGAGTGAAAATTCGCGCGTACCACAGCGTGCGCGCGGCGGTCATTTCGAGCCACGGTCATCACCTCCACGCTCCAGGGCGGGTCCACGCCCCAGCCGCTCGAGAATGGCGGGGCGGGCCGGATCGGCGAGAGCGTGGAACAGGCGGTCCAGATCCTGAGAACGGTTAAGCACGGGGATGAGTATGAGTCCGCCTGACACCGAAGTACATACATAACTATCAGCGCGGTTACGAGATAAAGAACATTAGTATTAGTATGTAAATGACTAATTTATATGGTATTGCGTAAAGCGTGACCGCATCGGTACAATTTGGCGCATTCCGGCCCGTCAATTCGGTATAGCCACAAGAACGAGGGCCCTGACATGCCGACTCTGATCGCTGCGTGCGTCTATTTCCTGCTGATTCATTTCGGCATCTCCGGAACCCGTCTGCGCGATGCTCTCACCGCTAAGCTCGGCGAGGGCGCGTACCGGGGCCTCTTCTCGCTCGCCTCGCTGATCGGCATTGCGTGGATGATCTACGCCTACCGCCGCGCTCCCCTCATCCCCACCTGGGGACTGGAATTGGGATTGCGGCCGGCGGCCTACGTGTTGGTCTTCATCGCGTTCTTCTTTGCGGTGATCGGGATTCTGACGCCGAGCCCGACCAGGGTCGGAATGGAGTCGCGGCTCGACCCGCAGGGCGCCCGCGGAATGGTGCGCATCACGCGCCATCCGTTCCTCTGGGGGGTGGCTCTCTGGGCCGCCATCCACCTCGCGCTCAACGGCGATATGGCCTCGCTCATTCTCTTCGGCACGCTGCTCGTACTCGCCCTCGGCGGCCCGGCCTCGATCGATGCGAAGCGGCGCCGTAAGTTTCCCGAAGGGTGGCAGAAGTTCGCGCAGGTCACCTCCAGCGTGCCGTTCGCTGCCATTGCGCGCGGTAGCAACCGCCTGGGACCTGCGCTGGCGGAGATCGGAGCCTGGCGGCTGCTCGCCGTCCTTGCGCTCTACGCGCTCGCATTCTACCTGCACGGACGGGCGGGGCCGCCGCTCGTCTGATCGCTCGAACCGCAATTTTTCCCAAGCGGGGGATCCTCATCGGGACTATGGTCAGCTCATGAGCTCCAACACTGCCTTCCCCGTCGAAGGGGGCTGCGACTGCGGCTCGATCCGTTATCGAATGGAGACCGCGCCGCTCATCGTGCACTGCTGCCACTGCCGCTGGTGTCAGCGCGAGACCGGCACCGCTTTCGCGCTCAATGCGCTCATCGAGGCGGAGCGCCTGATCCACCTGAAAGCAGAGCCCGAGGTCATCGACACCCCTTCCCAGAGCGGTAACGGACAGAGGATTGCCCGCTGCCCGAATTGCCGCATTGCCGTGTGGAGTCACTACGCCCCTGCGGGGCCGATCATCCGCTTCGTCCGCGTCGGGACGCTCGACACTCCGGATATCCTCAGTCCGGACGTTCATATCTTCACGGCCTCGAAGCAGCCCTGGGTGATCCTGCCGCAGGACGTGCCGGCGGTTCCTGCGTTCTATGAGATCGAGCGCCAATGGTCGGCGGAAAGCCTGACGCGGCGTCTCGCCTACCTGCCGCAAGTGAAGGCCTACCGGGCGGCGCAACGCGGTTGATCGGCCTTGCGGCCGCAGCCGCTCGCAAGGCGCCCGTGACCGGGCATGGCGTTTGCTCCGTGGGCGGAACCGTGGCCATCCGCATCGCCCAGGTCTATCCTCACGCCGATATCCCGCTACCGCATGCGCGGCTCTACGACGCGCTCGCGATCGTCAACTACGAGCTCGGCCGGCGTCTGGCGCGGCGCAATGAGGTCATAACCTATCCGAAGTGGCTGCCCGGTGAGCGCCAGATCGAGCGCCACGAGGGCGTGACTTACCGGCGCATTCCCGAGGGCATCGATCGAGCGCTGAACGGCCTCAAGATTCTCGATGCCACCGGGCTCCTCAACCGCCGCCGGCCCTTCAGGCTGGGCCCCTTCTACTACGCGCACTACGCGCGTGAGGTGGCCCGCGACATCCGCGAGCGTGGCTGCGACCTCGTTCATCTGCACACCATCTCCAACTTCATCGGGCCGATCCGCCGCGCCAATCCGCACGCGCGGATCGTCCTGCACATGCACGATCACTCACTCGCCGACTTCGATCCCGAGGTGATCGCACCGCGGCTCGAAGAGGTGGCGCTGGTCCTCGCCTGCAGTCAGTACGTTGCAGAGGAGATCCGGCGACGCTACCCTGCCGCCGCCGGCCGCTGTCATGCGCTCTACAACGGAGTCGATCACCGCTTCCTCGAAGTCACCCCGGATCCGGCCGCCTCGCGCACCGTGCTCTTCGTGGGCCGCCTCTGCCCCGAGAAAGGCGTGCATGTGCTGCTTTCGGCGATGGACGAGGTGTCGCGGTCGCATCCACATGCGAGCCTGAGCTTGGTGGGTCCGCTCGATGTGGCGCCCAAGGACTTCGTGGATCCACATGACTGCGATCCGATCTTCAGCGGCCTGGAGCGCTACTACCGTCATCCGGGGTCCTACTACGACCTCATCTGCCGCCAGGTGAGCGCGCTCGGGGGCCGTGCATTCCTCCACGGCCGCACGCCGAACTCAGAGATCAGCTCGCACTACGCGCGGGCTGGCATCTTCGTCTTCCCCTCGCTCTGGCACGAGCCGTTCGGCATCCCCGTCGTCGAGGCGATGGCCGCCGGCCTGCCGGTGGTTGCAACACGGGCCGGTGCCCTGCCGGAGGTGGTGGTGGACGGCGAGACGGGCATCCTGGTCGAACGCGGCGACAGCGAGGGACTGGCGGCAGCTATCTCCAGATTGCTTTCGGACGGGCATCTGCGCGAGCGAATGGGCGCCGCCGGTCGGGAGCGCGTGCGCCAGCTCTTCACCTGGGAGCGCAGCGTCGCCCGGCTAGAAGAACTATACGAGAGCTGCCTCCAGGGTACTGCCCCCACTGTCCCCGGGCCCGCCGTTGGCGCGCGACACATCGCCCAGACTGCATAGGATGGGTGGAACGCGCCGGCGGTTCGCCGGTCGAACTCGGTACCGAGCCGAGCTCGAGCCTTTACCGAGGACGCATCGTGGATTACCAGACTGCCGAGAACCAGGCCATCCAGCTGCAGCAGCAGGCCGATCAGGTCGGCCAGAGCGTCAAGGCGCTCGCCGAGAAGCTGCAGTCCAAAGTGCCCGATGCGGCGCTTGCGCGCGAGCTGATGCTCGATCTGCGGGAGACGGCGCTCGCCATTCAGCGGCAGAACCAGTCGGCGCTGATACTCATCCAGCAGATGGCGGAGTACATCCACTCGCTCGAGACTCACGTGAGCTCGCTGCCGCAGGCCTATCCGAATTATCCGGCCTATCAGACCCGGGGCTGGGCGGCCCAGCCCTACGCGGGCAGCGGCGGCGGATTCATGAGCAATGTCGTGTCCGGGCTCGGCCTCGGCGCCGGGTTCGGGCTCGCGAGTGATCTCGTGGGCAGCATCTTCAATCGCTGGTGAGCCCCGCCTAGAACGAGTATTTCAGCTGCGCCTGCACCTCGCGGCCGAAGATCGGCCGGGCCATCTCGACGCCGGTTGAGATGCCGGAGGTGAGGCTACGGGAGTTGCCCTCGGTCAGTCCCACCTCATTGGTGAGGTTGGTGCCCTGAAGTCGCGCTTCGAGGTGCGGTCCGATGTCGCCCACCAGGCCGGCATCGAGCGTGGTGTAGGACGGGAGCACCTGCGTGTTCTCCGGATCGGAGTAGCGCAGATCGACGTAGCTCACGGTCGCGAACGCCTTGAGCTCGCCCCACGGCATGGGCATGGTGTACTCCGGCGTGAATCTCACCTGCAGGCTCGGCTGGCGCTGCAGGATGTTGCCGTCGTTGTCGAATCCGCCCTCGCCGAGCCCGGCGAAAGAGCTGAAGTGGGTGTAGACGGAATGCTGCCAGTCACCCGTGAGCCCGACGCTCAGGCGCTCCATCGGAAACCAGTCCGCCTGGAAGTCCATTCCCCAGGAGCGCGCGCCAAAGTTGGCGGTGACCTGCGTACCGTTGCCGAGAAACGCCTGGAACGGGACTCCGCGGAAGAGCCGATGGAAGGCGTCTATCGATACATAGAGCAAATCGGTCTGCACCTTGTAGCCGAGCTGGTAGTTCTCGATCTCCTGGGACGCGGGTGCGCCGTCGCGCAGGTCATCGAAGCTCGGAAAGTGGATGCCGCCGTTGATACGCCCGTAAACGCTCATGTGCCGGTTGATCTCGTAGTTCACCCCCGCACTCCATGACCCCAGCGTGTGGTCGTATGCGGCCGGCTGCCACTCGCCGTTCGTGACGTCAGTGTCGTTGTTGTAGAGCGTGAGCGGGTTGGCGTCGAGGTCCATCATCGAAGTGCCTTCGACGATGCCGTCGATGACCTCATTCTCGGCTCGATACTCGGCGTCGAGCCGCCAGCGTCCGATGCGCCACTGGTCGGAAAAGAAGATCGCGGCGTTGCGGCCATCGAAGCGGTCGACGAGGGCATAGAACGCGCCGCTCAGGATCCCGTTCTGAGTCACCTGGGCCACAGGTCCCCTCGAGCCCGCGGCGGTGTAGAGCGACACGTCGATGAGCCGCGCATTCGGCGCAGCGGTCATGAGCTCGTCGTTGCCGAGGTACCAGGTATCGTCCGAGGAGTAGCTTGCGAAGTACCCGCCGAGCGTCGCGCTGTTGCCGGGGAAGAGCGTCCGGCTGAAGCGCAGATCATCGGTGAACGCGCGGATCGTCTTGTCCACGATCCAGAAGCCGAGCGATACCACTTCGGTCCCCGGCCCCGCCGCGGCGCCCGTTCCGACGACTGCGGCACTGCCACTGACGAAGGGAGCCGCGCCGGCCGCCGCCATCGCCGCAGGATCGGCGTTGGTGCCCGCGATCTCATCGGCGATGAAGCTGCCGAGGGTCTGCGGCGCGAAGTTGTTGAACAGCGCCTGGGTCGGCATGT
>DASUHA010000061.1:0-75914 GCA_036273735.1 Steroidobacteraceae bacterium
GCTGCGGCGCTTGCGAGTGGCCCCTCACATGGACACCCTTTTGCGCAGGCGCCGCGCCGAGGTCGCGGCGGGTCTTGCCAGAGGCTATGCGACCTCCGGAAGACGATTTCGCACCCTGGCCACGCTCGCCGCGAGCGCGCGCTACTCGTGGCATTGCCGGCAATGGTGGATTGGCGCAACGGCCGCGGCAGCGGCGGCCGTTTTGCCGACATGGCTTTGGAGGAGGCTGAAAACGACGATCAACGGGCGCCTGCGCGAGCGCCGAATGGCGATTGCGCGATGAGTTTCGTGTCCGACATCTGGAGCGTGCTCAACCGGCGGCAGAGACGGCATGTGCTTGCGGCGCAGTTGATTTCCTTCGCCATGGCCATTTCCACCGTCACCGGCATCGCGGCGATCGTTCCCTTCTTTGCCGTGCTGGGTGATCCCGGCGAGATCGATCGACATCCGCTTCTGCAGTGGCTGTACGCTCACGGCGATTTTTCCGGGAAATACGCTTTCGTGGCGACTCTCGGCATGGGGTTCATCGCCGCCGTACTGATTTCCAATTTCATCAATGCGGTCGGCTCGCAGTCGATGATTCGCATTGCATATGAGATTGGCGATCAGTTGCAGTCGGCTCTTTTCGACGAGTACCTCTCGCGGCCTTACTTGTTTCACGCGCGCACGCACAGCGCGACACTCTTCAGCAACGTCATGTACGAGCCGCGCCGATTCAGTGGCGGGATAATACAGAACGGCTTCCTACTGGTGACCAACACCGCCGCCGGCCTCCTCATCATTCTCTCCGTGCTGCTGTTGAATCCCGCGATCTCGATCGTGATGCTCTTCTGCCTCGGCGGCGGCTACACTCTGATCTATCTGCGTGTGCGCAAGCGCCTGCGGCTCCTCGGGCGCACCCGCTCGAGCGCTTGGGCCGAGCAGACCAGGACCGTCACCGAGAGTTTCGGCGCCATCAAGGAGATCCTCCTCCTGGAGGACCGGCGAGTCTTCCGCGAGGGCTTCGAGCGCGGCAGCCGGATCATTTCGGAAGCGGACTCGCGTATTCAATTCTTTGGCCAGACTCCCCGATACATCATGGAATGCCTGGCGGTCTCGGCCCTCGTGGGGATTGCCCTGGCGCTGGGCGGCGATGCGCGGGCGGGCAACTGGCTGGGGAAGCTGACATTCGTGGCATTCGCGGCGTACCGGTTGCTGCCGATCATGCAACAGGCGTTCGTCGCGATCGTGAGGATCGGCGCGGATCGGGCTGGATTCGCGCTGGTCCTCGATGACCTGCGGCTCGCGCAGTGCGGCGCCGGCCGCTTGGCGCAAGCCCAGGCGGCAACGGCGCCGCTGCAATGGCAACATTGCCCGCGCGATGAGATCGCTCTCGAGCATCTGTCGTTTCAGTACGGAGCAGAGCGCGCGCCGGCATTGCAGGACGTCGACCTGCGCATTCCCGCCCGTGCCATCGTCGGCCTGATTGGCGCGAATGGCTCGGGCAAGACCACCTTGATGGACCTGATCGCGGGGCTTCTTGCGCCGACGAGCGGCGAGCTCAGGGTCGATGGCGTTTTGCTGGACGAGGCGAATCGGCCGGCGTGGCGCACTCGGATCGCCTACGTCCCCCAGAATACGTTTATTCTGGATGCGAGCATTGCGGAAAACATCGCATTCGGCGTCAGCCGCTCAGCGATCGACGTGCGCCGGCTGACCGAGGCGGCCCGCCTGGCGCAGCTCGAGGAGCTCGTACGGGCGCTGCCCGGCGGCTACGAGCACCGCCTCGGTGAGCGGGGAGTCGTGTTGAGCGCAGGACAACGACAGAGAATCGGCATCGCGCGCGCGCTCTACAGAGATCGACCGGTATTGCTGCTGGACGAGGCAACGAGCGCGCTCGATGAGGCTGCCGAAAGTGAGCTGATCGCAACGCTCGTCGGGCTGCGAGGGCGCTGCACGGTCATCCTGATCGCCCATGGGTCGCGAATGGTGCGATCGTGCGATGTGGTGTTCGAGCTCGAAAATGGGAGGATTCGCGGCAGTGGATGTCCTCGACCCAGAGCGGCGGCTCGATAGGGTGATCGTGCGACCTCGAGGGGGCTCGCCACCCGGCGACTCCCCCGTCATCGTGTTCGTCCTAGGCATGGGGAGGTCGGGAACGTCGGCGCTCACTAGAGCGCTTTCCCTGTGCGGGGGTGCCCTGCCCGCCACGCTTGTGGGCGCGGACGACAGCAATCAGAAGGGACATTGGGAGCCGCTGAACGCCCTGCACCTCAACGACGGATTCCTGAGGCGGCACGGCAGTACCTGGTTCGATCCCACGCTGCGGCTGCAGAGCGAGGTTGTCATCAGCAGCGCCGAGCGGGACATCTTCCTGGATCGGATAAAGGCATTCCTCCGCGCGTTGCCGCCGGCACCCCTGCACATCATCAAGGAGCCCAGGATCACGGCGCTCTCCGACTTCTGGCTCGATGCCGCGCGGCAGACCGGATTCTGCCCCGCGGCCGCAATTCCCGTTCGCCATCCGGAAGAGGTATCGGCATCGCTGACGGCGCGGTACGGGATGTCATCGGAGCTGGCGAGCATCTTGTGGCTGAAGTACAACTTGCTGGCGGAGCGACACTCGCGTGATCTGCCGCGTGTTTTCGTCGAGTACTCGAATCTCCTGCGGGACTGGCGCGCCGAAACCTCGCGGATCGAGGCCGCGCTGTCCATCGACCTGTCGGTCCGGGACGAAGCCGCAATCGATGACTTCCTCTCGCCGACCCTGCAACGCCAGCACCGTGGCGCCCGGACTTCGCGAGTCTTTGGCGAGCAATGGGTTTCCCCCGTCTACGCCGCTCTGTCGGGGGCGGCCCGGGACGAGTCTCTGGACACGAGCGCCTTGGATGCGATCTTCGACTCCTATCGCGCATGCGAGCACGCCGTCCGGATCTCTCTCGATGAGTTCCAGTCCCGCTTCCTCCCGGCGGCGGCCAAGGCCAGACCCCTCATCACCCGCCTGGTCAATCGCCTGCGGGCTGTAGCCCGCCGCGCTTCCGATGCTCGCCATTAACACACAGTTGAGGAAATCGCTGCAGCGCACGGCCGTACCCGACACGATCGTTCGCCTGGTCGAACGCGCGCGTGGAATACGTTATCCCCGAGCACTCATCGGGCGACGCAACTTTCCGCCACCCTGTCACGGCGGGGGCGGCATTCTCGTATTCGCCGCGCACCAGGATGATGAGGTTCTCGGCCTGGGATTGACCCTCGCCAGACACCGAAGCAATCGCGATCGCGTGATGGTCGTTTTCACGACGAATGGCGCGGGTGGAAACTGGAAGGAGAGCAACGCGGTGCAACGAGCAGTATCCGCCGCTCGATTCAAAGAGGCATGCGACGCGCTCGCCGTCATCGGCATCGATGCTGCGGAGATCGTGTGCCTCGGGTTTCCGGATGGGGGGCTGCACAGGTACATTCCAGAGGCAAGCGATGACATCGCAACTCTCATCCGGGCGATCGGCCCCCACATGATTTACGTGCACGCCATGGAGGGTGGGCACCGCGACCACGACGTGACTGCCTTCGTCGTACAGCAAGTCAGCACCCGCCTGCGAATCGAGCCGATATTCGAGTGGGCCGAATACAACAGCGAGGCGCCTGGTGGCCAGCCGATTTCGGAGGCCCGGTTTGCCTCCGATCCCTACGTGCCGGACTTCGAGTGCGCGCCGACGCCGGTCGATCAGAGCGAATTGATGCGCAAACAGGCGATGTTGGCCAAATATGCATCGCAGGCTGTTTCGATCCGATACTACCCCTTTCGCAGCGAGATCCTGCGCAAGGCGCGGCCGGTGCATCTGTTGCCCCGGCTGGCGCATTTCACGCGCATGCCCCAAAGTCGGCTTCGCTCTTTGATCGGCCGCGCATGACACCTGCCGTCTCGATCGTCTTGGCGACCTTCAACCGCCTGGAATTGCTGCGGTCGTCGGTGGATTCGGTCTTGAGCCAGACGTTCCGCGACTGGGAGCTCATCATCGCCGATGACGGCTCGGACGAGCCGACGAAGCGGTTCATCGGGTCGCTCGAGAGCGGGCGCGTGCGGGTGCTCTGGCTGCGGCACAGCGGTCGTGCATCGGTTGTACGCAACGCCGCGTTGCGCGTGGCACGGGGCGAGTACATCGCGTTTCAGGACTCAGACGATTTGTGGCTGCCGAGCAAGCTCGAGATCCAGATCGGCTCGCTGCGGCGCAATCCTGAGCGCGCCTGGAGCCACACCAAATATCAACTGGTTGACGTATCGGGTGCGCCGACCGCGTGGAGTCTGCGCACGGGCGGGTGGCCGACCCCCGGTGGCTGGATACTCGACCAACTGATCAGAGGCGAAACCGTCATCGCGCTGCCGAGCGTGGTCGCTTCCCGCCGGCTGCTCGAGGAAGCTGGAGGCTTCGACGAGCAGTTGAGCGATACGGAAGATTACGAGCTGTGGTTACGCCTGGCGCGGCGCAGCGAGATCGACGCGATCGATGAGCTTCTCACGCTGGTACGGCGTCACGACCAGCACTTTTCCGCCAAGCCGATCGAGGCCTTTCAAGCCGCGCGCTGCGTGATCGAGAGGCAGCTGCGCAGTCCGGACGTCGAGCACCTTCGCCCCGTTTTGTTGCGGCAGCGCGCGCGGGTCGTCGTCGGCCTCGCCCGAAGCCGTGCGGCAGCGGGTCAGCGTCGCGATGCGCTGGCTACCCTGATCCCGGGCGTTCGATATTTCGGGCGCTATCCGCAGTTTTTGCCTGGCGCGCTGGCAGCGATCGCGCTGGTGTTGATGCCCCGGGCACTGCTCGGGTTGCTCAAGAGAGCCCGCCGGGCCCGAGCCCGGGTCAGAGACTCATTACCCGTGGATCACGCAGACTGATCATCCGCTTCCACAGGTCGAGCTCCCAGGGCCGTCCGTATTTGCCATACCGAAACCGCCAGGAAGCGAGTCCCTGCAGTGTAACCTTGCCCCACCGCGGAGCATGCACGTCCATCACGGTGGGAAAGCGGCAGCCGAGCACCGTCGTGAAATCGCGAATGCGGGTGCGCAGCCGCTCCGATAGCCAGGGCGCCCGCGAGTGGCACCAGTAGCCATGCCAGAATGGCTCGGCCCATTCCTCGGCGCTGCTCGGAAACACGACCGGCGCGCCGTCGCAATCGCGAAGCTCCGCCATGGAGCGGGTGACCGCCGGCTCTGCCCGGTCGGGCGCCGGCGGCACCGGTGTGTAGACGTAGATCATGACCTCCGTTTCGGGATAGCGGCGCTTGATCAGCCGGATGAAATCGAAGGTCTTCTCCGTCTCGCCTTCCGGATCGCGCGGCGGCGCCACCATGAACGACAGCTCCGCGACGACCCCATGCCCGCGGCAGGCCTCAATCGCGGCCAGGGTCTGATCGGGGCGGGTTCCCTTGCGGATATCGTGCAGCAGCCACTCGCTCGGCGACTCCGCCCCGATGTAGGCCATGCGCAGCCCGCTCTTTCTGAGCAGCGCCCACGAGCGCTCGGACAGATTCAACATGGCGTCCGAGCGGGCGAATGACCACCAGGAGAGCTCGTGCCTGGCGAGAATCTCGAGGAGCGGCTGCATGTCCACTTCCCGATCGAAGAAGTTGTGATCGTAGAACTGGATGCCATCGACGCCGAGCTGCCCGGTGAGAAAGCGCAGGTCTTCCTCGAGCCGCGCCGGCGTCGGCAGCGCCGTCTTGCCGCGAAACATGCCCGCGACGCCGCAGAAGGTGCAGCGGTAACGGCAACCGAGGGCCGCCTGGTAGCCTGCGGTGCGGCGGCCGAGGTAAGTCTGCGGCAGATACCTTCGCGGATCGCCGAGCAGCTCGTAGGGGAGTCTCGAGGCGAGACTCGCCGCCGTGAACGGGCGCCGCCCGTTGTGCACGATCACTCCATCGCGCCGCCAGCTGAGTCCGGGTATCGCGGCGAGCGAGCTGCCGGCTTCGCCCAGGCTATCGAGCAGATGAGTGAAGGTCTGCTCACCCTGTGCGCGCACGACGAAGTCGACATAGGAGGCGTTCAACGCGGCCTGTGGACAGTTGGTGGGGAATGCCCCGCCCCAGACGATCGGCACGGCCGGGAACCTCTCCCGAATGGCCTTGGAAGCGGCGATCGCCGAGCGCAGCTGCGGCCCGCCCATCACGGTCAGCCCGACGGCGCGTATCGGTGTCTCCGCCATGATTCGCAGCGCGGTCGCGATGAAATCGCGGTCCACGTTGCCGTCGAGAATGCGCCACGGATATCGGCCCTCGAGCGCCGCCGCCAGACTCAGCACGGCCAGCGGCCAGCGCGCATTGCGCTGTTTGGTGATCGTCGGGTTGACGAGCAGCACCGTACCCGGATCGCCGGCCATCACGCCGCTCCTGTCGTGTTACCGGCAGTGACGCCGTAGAGCGTGAGGTGCTCACCGAAATACCGGCGCTCCGCCAGCGGCGATATGCCGTGGCCACCCCGGCGCAGCGGCCCGAGGAATACCTGCGCATCACCAAAAGTCGACAACAGCAACAACGCCGTGCCACCCGGCTTGAGATGCCGATGCAGCCCCTCGGCGAAACGCTCCCCCAGGCCATTCGCCCGCCAGGCGCGGTCGCGGTCGTTGCGCGCCTCGCCGGTCTTGAACGGCGGGTTGAACAATATGAGGTCGAAGCGCTCCCCGACGATCGGCTCGAAGAGATCGCCATGGCGCACGTCGACCGTGCCTTCGGCACGGTTGATGAGCGCGTTGATCCGCGCGCAACGCACGGCAGAAGCGTTGATGTCGACCGCGACGACCCGGCGGGCATGCCTCGCCGCGAACACCGCGCACACTCCCGAGCCGGTACCCATGTCCAGCACTTCCGTCTCTGGCCCGATCCGACTCGAGTCGAGCTGCGAGACGAAGAACTCCCCCGTCCGCATCCGCTTCGGATTGAAAACGCTGGGCGTCACGAGTATCGGAGTACCGTATACCTGCTCGACGATGAATTCGTCGTAGCGGTCGAAGCCACGCAGGTGGTGAAAGAGACGCAGCAGCTTGACGAGCGCGCGGGTGGCCGCGGAAAAGCTGACAGGGGTCGCGGCGTTCGCTGCGCGCTCTGTGCCAACGTCTTCCATCATTGCCTCGCGCCCCGACGCATGGGAAGCAACTCGCGATCGGCCGCGGCCACGTGACCCGGATCGCGCCATATAGAGCAGACGCATCGTGAGCATTCGGCGCGCTCCCCGCGTCGAATGGAAGCGCGCAAGGCGATCATGTCCTCCCCGTCGAGCGCCGAGCCCAGATCATCCGTCACTACGGCTTGGTGTGGTCCGCCGATGAAAAAGCAGGGGCTGACGTGCCGACGGGCATCGATGACGGCAGAGAACTCCGGCGCATTGCAGCGCACCGGCGGAAAGCGTCCGAGCCCGCAGACCGCCGTGAAGTAGGCCAGCAGCTGCCGGCGCAGCTTCTCCGGATTCTCTGCGATGAATCCCGTGCGAAAATCCTCCGCATGATCACGTTCGAGGCCCACCAGGATCCTTTGCAGCTCCGGCAGATCCTCCGCGCGCAACGCCAGATCGGCGGCAAAATCCTCGTGCCGCTTGAAAGCGTGCGAGTTGGCGACATCGACCGCGAGGAAGGAGACTTGTGCAACACCCAACTCCCGGGCGAGCTCGACGAAGCCGGGCAACTGGCGGAAGTTGCCACGCTGCACGGTTACGCGCAGCGTGACGACTGCGTTCGCGCCGACCGCGGCCCGGACGCCCCGGCAGACGACATCGAACGCGTCGACTCCGCGGATTGCGGCGTAAGTACCGCTATCCGTTCCGTCGAGGGACACCGTGATCGCATCGAAGAGCATCGATGCCCGCGAGGCATGCTTGGCGAGCGAGAGACCCGATGTCAGCAGCCATACCTTCAGACCCTGTTGCCCGAGAACGGCGGCGATCTGCTGCCACTCGGGATTGAGCAACGGCTCACCGCCCGAGATCAGCACCACTTCGGTTCCCAGCCGCTCGAGGCTCGGCAGCAGGCGGTTGACGGCTTCCAAATCGAGGTCGACCCGTCCGTGCCTCCAATAGTCACAGCTCACGCAGCGGGAATTACAACGCTCACTGAGGAATAGCGTCACGAGCGGCAGCCGCTCCAGCGACGTTCGTCCGTTGTACGACGCCATCAGGAGAGCTTCCTCGTAGGTACGAGCGCGCGGCTGAAGAGCATCTCGAGGGGCCAATGATAGGCGTCCTTGCTGCAGCGGTAGCGGGCGAGTCGCTGCAGCAGCCGCTTGACGCCGTTGGCCGGCATCCACGCGAGCTCGTGAAAGAACTTGAAGCGCTCGATCAGGCGGAATTTCTCCGTGGAGACCCATGGACCCGGCTCGCCGGCGACATAGTCGAATACCGCCCAGGCCTCCAGAGTCTGCGGGAGGCGATATCCGCGCTCTACGGCCTCGATGACCAGCTCACTGCCGGGATAGGGCTTGAAGTAGAAGATCGGCGTCAGAAACTGCGGGCTCATCGAGCGCAGCTTCTTTGCAACATCCAGGCTCGCCTGGATGCTGGCCGCACTTTCCTCCGGAAAGCCGACGATGAAGGGGAAGTGTCCCGCGATATCGTGTTGCAGCATCTTTTCCGCGGTATGGAATACCTGCTCGATGGTGATGTCCTTGCGGATGCGCTTGAGCATTTCGTTGGAGCCGGACTCCACCCCGACGAGCAGACGCCGGCACCCGGACTGTTTGCAGAGTGCCCAGATCTCCTCCGGCAGCCGCACGCCCTGATCCGCGCGCATGGTCGCCGCCCACGTCACCTTCAACCCGCTGTCGATCATCTGCTGCGCCATTGCCCGCACGCGCTCGCGCTTCGTGAAGAACGTCTCGTCCTGAAAATTGACGTCATCGAAGTGATATCGATCCCACAGCTCCTTGAGCCGCAGGGCCATGCGGGTCGGCTCGAGGCCCACCCAGCGACGGCCATATACGAAGGGGTCGGAACAGAATGCGCAGCGGAAGTTGCAGCCTTGCGAAGAGATGTAATCGAGCTGCCGCTTACCCTTCAGCTCGTAATAGCGGCTCACCGGAATCAAGCCGTAGTCATGAGCACGGAAGTGATCGAGCGGTGCCAGCGGCCGGCGTGGATTCTCCTGGATCGACCCGTCCGGCAGCTTGACCGTGCAGCCGGCGCAGTCCCGCAATTCGCGCCCCTCGGCGAGCCGCTGGACGATCTCCGCGAACGTCTCTTCGCCCTGCCCCTGCACCGTCACATCGACGGCAGACTCCGCCAGGCATTCGCGACCAAACATCGACGGATGCCAGCCTCCCCAGATCACCGGCAGATCCGGCCGCGCCCGTTTCGCTGCGCGCGATATTTGCAGCGCATCCAGGATCGGCGCGCCCGTGAGGACGGTCACGCCCAGACACACGGCCCCATCGAGGTGCGCGAGAACGGCTCGCTCCGGGTCCTCCTCGAGGCGACCGTCGACGATGACCACCTCGTAGAGGCTCGGATCGAGGTGAGAGCCGATCGCCAGCAGGGCGAGAGGCATCGTGAAGAAAACGGCGCAGGGGTTGTAGAGCAGCACCTTCAGGCGCGGCTTGCGCAGCAGCTCGCCTCCCGGCTGCAATGACGATTCAGGCTGGCATGGCATCGCTTATTTGAGTTCCCTGAGACCACTGCCGGGTTCACCGGCAGACGGCCGTCAGGCGCAAAGCCGGGCCGCACTGCGGTTGAGTGCCCGGGTGTGCGCTCGCCGTTCAAAGAGCCGGCGGACGGGTACAGCGCCCGCGGGACGGACTATTGCCGATCCGAATCGAGCGCGAGCAGCGCATAGGTGGCGAGCCAGTGCTCGCCCGCGTAGTTGCCGGCGAGGTGGCCAAGGGCGCTCGTGAGATGCGCATCGATCGCCGCCTCGGCCCTTTCCCGCAATGGATCGGCCGCAGGCCGGTCCGCCACGATGCACCGCCAGCACCAGGCGCGGGAGAGATTCAGGCCGTCGAGGTGCGCGATCTTGCCGTCACCGCGGTCGCTGACCGTGGCAGGCGTGAAGAGGGTCGCAGGCTCCCCGCGCCCCGCCTCCGGCAGGAATGCGGCGAACCAGGCGGCAAACTCCTCCTTCGGGAGGACGTCGGCCATGAGCGCCGCTTCCATGAGCGCCGGTGACAGGAACTCGTCTTGAGACGGCTCCCAGGCAGGGCAGCCGCTATCCGCCTGATACCAGCGCAGGGCGGCATCGCCGCAGAGGCCGGCGAACCCGAAGTTGCGCGCCGCAACCGCGTATTCGCGGGCAAGGAGAAGCGCGAAGGCCGTGTTCGCGTGAGCTCCCGCGCGCACCGGATAGGTTGCAAGCGGCAGATACGCCTCGAAGCGGCGGACGAACTCTTTCGCAAGGGGCGCGAGGGTCCCGGCCCAGCGCCGTCCTTCTGCGGTCTCGTGCCGCAGCAGCTCGGCCTGGAGCGCGAGCGCCCAGGCCCACCCATAGGGCCGCTCGAAGCCCCGCGTCGCGGGCTGCTCGAGATAGCGCAGCTCACCGGCCACTTTCTCCGCCGTGAGCTGCTCATCGAGCAGCGCGCGGATCGGAGCTGCTTCCGGCAGATGGGGAAACCGCCGGTAGAGCCGGGCGAGGAGCCAGTGACCGTGCACGCACGAGTGCCAGTCGAAGCTGCCGAAGAAGATCGGGTGCAGCGTGCGGGGGGTCTTGAGGTCCTGGGGCCCGGTCATCACGTGATCGAGCTTGTTGGGAAACTCGCGTGTGAGGTGGCCGAGTGCGATGCCGGCGAAGCGCGCGGCGAATTCCGGGGTCAGGGTCTGTGGCACGAGGCACCTCGGTCAGAATCGAAATACCAGCAGGTACATCAGGATGATGTTGCAGACGAGGAGCGGAATCGCGGTCGGGATCTGCACACGGATCACCCCGTTGCGGTCGGGGAGCTCGAGCAGCGCGGCCGGTACGATGTTGTAGTTGGCTGCCATGGGCGTGGCCAGCGTTCCGCAGTATCCGGCGAGCATACCGACGGCACCCATGATAGCCGGATCACCGCCGAAGCGATGTACGATGAGCGGGACTCCGATGGCCGCCGTCATCACGGGGAACGCGGCGAAGGCATTCCCCATCACCATCGTGAAGAGCGCCATGCCGACACAATAAGCGACTACCGCCGCAAGCGGATGGCCGAGCGGCAGCCACGTGATCGCGATGTGTCCGACCGCTGCCCCGACGCCGGAGATCGCGAACACCGCACCGAGCGAGGCCAGCAGCTGCGGCAGGATGATCGCCCAACCGATCGCATCGCAGAGGCGCCGCCCCTCCTCCACGGGCGCGAGCGGCGGCGGCCTGAATCGCAACACGGCGACGAGCAGCGCAACGACGATGCCGAGGGCGAGGGCGATCAAGGTCACCTGTTTCGGATCGGCGAGCGGCGTCCCATGAATGCCGAGCCTGCCCAGCGTCAATGTTCCGACAATGGCGATCGCCGGGATGAGGAGCGCAGGAGTGAGGATGGAATTGCCTTTGACCCTGGCGCTCGCCTCGCGCTCCGCGACGGAGGTGGTCTTGGGCGATCCCAGTCCCATGGCGCTCGAGCCCAGCACCATGAGTGCCAGCACGAGTATGCCGTTGGCCACATCGCCCAACTCCGAGCCGAAGAGAAAGCTCACCGCGAGCAGAGCCCAGAAGGCGCCGTTGCCGATGCGCCTGCGGTTGGCGCGATCGCCAAAGCTGCGCACGGAAACGGCAGCGAACATGGCGCCCGCGAGCCAATAGACCTGCTCGAGGCCGATCAGGGCTGCTTCTCCGCGGCAAGCCGCTTGAGCCGCGTATCGAGCCGCCAGAGACGCACGCCGTGAATCGCGAACGCCATGAGCGCCGTAGGAATGGCCCATAGCGACAGCCGCAGCGGCGGGATATCGAAGCCGCTCTGCTGCAGGAAGCCCTTGATGAGGAGGATGGAGGAGACCGCGATGAAGATGTCCTCGCCAAAGAATGCGCCCACATTGTCGGCGGACGCCGCGTAGGCCCGGATGAGATGGCGCAGCCGATCGGAAATGGGCCCGAGCTTCACTTCGGCGGCCGCCTCGGCCATGGGCGCAATCAGCGGGCGGACGGTCTGCGCCTGGCCGCAGAGGGACGTCAGTCCGATCGCCACGGTGACCTGCCGCAGCGCGAGATACGCAATCAACAGCCGGCCCACGGTCGCGGCCTGCACCTGCCCGATCACTATCCGGGCACGCTCCTGCAACCCCTCGCGCTCGAGCAGGCCGATCACCGGCAGGATGAGCCAGATGATCGATACGTAGCGGTTGTCGTTGAAGGCCTTGCCGAGGGCGCCAATGATGTGTAGCGGCGCGAGGCCTGCGGCGAGGCCGGTCGTGAGCGCGGATGCCACGATGACGATGAGCGGGTTGAGGCCCGCGGCAAAGCCGATCACGAGGACGGCGATCCCGAGCAGAGGCCAGAGGCTCATGGGGTTTCTTTTTGCAAAGCGCATGCCGTCACGAAGGCCACTGAATCATAGCTTATCGGACCTGCAGAACGGGTCTCGCGGGGTGAATCCGCCGAGCGCCTGGTCTCAAGAAAGAGAGGTGGACGCCGCTAAGGTCCAAGTCCGATTCAGAACCGATCCGCAATGGATTTCACCTAATACAGGGTGGCGTGAGAGGGGAGTACATTGCCCGCTGGAGAAGCCCACCCATGCGCTTGAGCGCTCCCGCACGTCTTCGCGGAACACGCGAGCGCATCCGAGGCTTCACTCTGCTCGAGCTGCTGCTGGCAGTCGTGGTGATGGCGACGCTCGCCACTCTGGCGATCGCTGCCTATTCGTCCTACATGGAGCAGGCCAGGGTGAGCCGAGCCGAGCAGGACCTCACCTCCATCGAGGCCCGGATCGCCACCTACGAGACGACCAACAGCGATCCGCCGACGTCGCTGGCGCAGATCGGTGAGGCCGCGCTGCTCGATCCCTGGGGACACCCGTACCGCTATCTCGATTTCACCGGTCTGCGCGGCCCGGGGCAGATGCGCAAGGATCACAATCTCGTTCCCATCAACAGTGACTACGATCTCTACAGCGCCGGCCACGACGGTTCGACCCTGCCGCCCCTCACCGCCCCGGTGAGCCACGATGATGTGGTTCGCGCGAACGACGGCGGCTTCATCGGTATGGCCTCGGATTACTGACCGTGCGGCTTCGGCTCAGTGATACTCATCTGGGCGGCCGCCTGGCGCGCCGGCTGCTGTTGGTGTTCGTCCTCGCCTCCGTCACCCCCGTACTGCTCACGAGCTTTCTAGGCTATCGCCAGCTCATCCGCGGCGCCGATGCTGCGCGGGCTCGCACTCTGCACGAGGAGGCCAAGGAATCTGCGCTGAGCTTCCTCTCGCAGTTGCAGGCCGCCAGCGCGGAGCTGGCGCTCGTCAATCCGAACGCGCCGGGATCGGTCGGCACGCCTGCGTCCTGGCCATATCCGTTCACTGCCATCTCATTCGTCCCCGTCGGCACGCGCTCGCAATGGGCGAGCGCGCTTGCAACGGTATCCGAGCGGATGCGGACGCCGCTCATGGCGGGGCAGCCGGTGCTCATCTGGAGGCGATCCGCTCATGGCCGTCCGCAGCTCTGGCTGATACGGCCGCAACTCTTCCGATCGCGGCTGGCGTTCGGCTCGCTCGACACGCCACGAATGCTCGATCAGGCGCGTCCGCCCGACTCCGGCACCGGCATTGCGCTCGCCGACAGCACCGCCACGTTCGCACTCATCCGCGGCGCAAGCGACTCCGTGCCCCCGCGAGTGTTCCGGCGGATGACAGAGGCTGCCGCCCACGGCTCGCTCGCGACCTTCTGGCGCGGCCGGGATGGAAGTTGGCGCGGAAGCGCCTGGAATCTCTTTCTGCAGAGCGGTTTCGCCGCCCCGCCGATCCGCGTCATCATCTGCGAGCCCAATACCAACTCGGTCGTCGGCCTTGCCGGATTGCGGCTCACGATTCCGCTGATGCTGCTCGGAACCATGGCATTCGCGATCTGGCTCGCCATCGCGCAGCTTCGTCGTTATCTCGGGCCTCTCGCGACCCTGACGGCGGCGACGCGTCAGCTCGGTGAGAGCAACTTCGAGGTCGAAGTCCGCATACGAACCGGCGACGAGCTGGCCGATCTCGGCGAGGATTTCAACCGCATGGCCCGCAGTCTGCGTGACCAGCATCGCGAGCTGGAGCGACGGGCCCATATCGATGGGCTGACCGGACTCAGCAATCGCGACTTCTTCCGGCAGCAGCTGCGCGAGTGTCTCTCATCCGGACAGACCTCCGCCCTGCTCTACATCGACCTCGATGAATTCAAGAAAGTCAACGACAGCGCAGGTCACGAGGCCGGCGACACGCTGTTGAAAGAGGTGGCGGACAGGCTGAGGTGCTGCGCGCAGCAGGATGATGCGGTGGCTCGCCTGGGGGGCGACGAATTCGCAATCATGCTCGCCAGTGGCGCAGGCGCGGCGGCCGCAGCCGCAGCGCGAATCCTCGAGGCCATGCAGACGCCGATCGCCGTTGCCGGCGCAGAGCGGCGCGTCTCCGCCAGCATCGGCGTCGCTTTGATTCCAGCCGATGGGACCACCGTCGACCTGCTGCTGCGCAACGCGGATATTGCGATGTATCACGCGAAGGAGCAGGGCCGCAACGGCATGGCGCTCTTCTCGCCCGAGATGCATCGCCGGATGGAGGAGCGGATCTCGATCGAGGTCGCACTGCAGGCGGCCGTCGCCCACGGCGAGTTGCGGCTCTACTATCAGCCGATCATGCGCGCCGGACAGCTCGCGGGCGTCGAGGCTCTGGTACGCTGGGCACGCCCCGCCGGAGCCGAGATCGGCCCCGGCGAGTTCATTCCGATCGCCGAGCAGAGCGGCCTCATCCTCAAGATCGGCGACTGGGTTCTGGAGCGGGCATGCGCAGACTTCGCCCAATGGCGCAGTGCCGGCATCGCACCGGGCTATGTCTCCATCAATGTCGCGCCCAAGCAGCTGCAGTCGAGCGGCTTCCTCGAGCAATTGCATGTGCACATGAGTGAGCGGGGGATGGATGCCGCTGAGATACAACTGGAGGTCACCGAAGGGGCCATCGCCAATGGGCCTCAGGTCATCGCAACACTCGAGAGACTTCACGATCTCGGACTGCGCCTGGCGCTCGATGACTTCGGCACCGGCTATTCTTCGCTGAGCCAACTGCAGCGGCTGCCCTTCGATGTGGTGAAGATCGACCGTTCGTTCATCGTGGAGCTGCCGGACAGCCTGATCGCCCTGCAGTTGGTGCGGACCATCCTGCGCATGACGCAAGGCCTCGACAAGCTGGCCGTGGCGGAGGGTGTCGAGACCGAAGCGCAGCGCGACGTGCTCCACGAGCTCGGGTGTAGCGCGATGCAAGGCTACCTCTTCGGCAGGCCGGTACCGGAACGGCAGATCCGCGGGCTGCTCGAAGCGGCCGCAGACCAGCCACGAGCCCCGCGCTCGAGCCGGACAGCCCGCGCATAGCTCGAGCGGCTGGCTCAGCGCCTCACAACGAGGCGCTTCAGCGGCTCTGCGGCCTCGATGCCAAAGGCGGCCGGCGTGTGAAGAGCTCGAGTGGAATGGCTGCCGCCATGGCGCGATACCCGGCCGGTGAAGGATGCAGATGGTCGCCGCAATCGTAGGCCGGCAGCAGACGGTCCGGATGTTTGGGATCCCGCACCACGCGGTCGAAGTCGATGACGGCATCGAAGTGCCCCGGTTGCCGGATCCAGGCATTGATCGCCTGTCGATCGGCCTCGCTCGCGGCCGCGGGATGGTAGTAGTCTGATCCCGTGTAGGGCGTGATCGTTGCGCCAATGGCGGTGATGCCGTGCGCGTGTGCGCGCAGAATGATTTGCTCGTAGGCACCGATGATCTGGCGAACGAGCATCGTGTGCTGCGTCGCGGAGATCGGCGCCAGCCTCGCGGACTCGCCGAGGTCGTTCACGCCTTCGAGCAGAATCAGATAGCGCACGCCGGCCTGCGCGAGCACATCGCGATCGAAGCGCGCCAGGGCATTGGGGCCGAGACCATCGAGGAGCAGGCGATTGCCTCCTATCCCGGCATTGAGCACGCTCAGCTCGCGCGTGGCGGGCGCGGCCTGGAGGCGCCGCGCCAAGTCATCGGGCCAGCGCGTGTCGGTGTTGGTCACCGTCGCATGCCCGTCCGTGATCGAATCGCCGAGCGCGACGATCGCAGCCCGAGCGGCGCTGTCGCGAACGTCAACGGCCGAGATCATGAACCAGTGCTCGACTGTGGTCGCGCCTGTCAGCGTGGCATCCGCCACATGATTGCCGTGCACCAGGAAGGAGGTCTCCCGCGAGCCCGGATGGCTCGTCTGCTGCTCAGGTGGCTCCTCCAGATAGAGCGTGATCGCGAGGTCAGAAAGTGCGTGCGCATCGAAGGTGATGGGATCGGAGTCGTACTCTGCGCCGGCCGGGATCGTCACCGACGGGCTGCCGGCGAATGTCAGAGCTCTGTCGGTTGCGGCATCGATGCTTCCCGCTTGCCTGGATACCGGCCGCGCAACGTGGACGGCAAGGATCGAGAGCGGCGCCGTTCCAAAGGCATTCGACACCCGCACGCGCAGCTCCCGGCCCCCGGCCGTCAGATGGACGATCTGCCGCAGCGTCGCATCCCGCAGCGCCTCGGCGGGAAGGGCGTTCGCAGCTTCCGGGATCTGCTGCGAGGAGGCCCACGACCCGACCCAGCCCCCCGTTGGAACCCCGTTCGCCCGGACGCCCGCCGGCGAGAAATACACTGCCAGCACGGCGCAAAGCACGGCGCGCGGCCATAGGCGCTCACTCATCGATCGCCCACGGGATCTCAGCGCAGGAGCTCGGCGTAGCGGGGAAGGTCGATGTTGCCGCCGCTGATCAGGATGCCGACGCGCTCTCCCGGCCGGTGAAACTGCCGGGAGAGCGCGGCGGCGGTGCCCAGGCAGCCCGTCGGCTCGACCACGATTTTCATCCGCTCGGCGAAAAATCGCATGGCATCGATCAGCATCCGATCGCTCACCGTGACGACGTCATGAACCAGCGCACGGATGATCGGGAAGTTGTTTTCTCCGATGAAGGTGGTGAGCGCCCCATCGGCGATGGAGCGCGGCACCGGGATGCGAATCACCTTGCCGGCGCGAAACGACTGCTGTCCATCGTTGCCTGCCTCCGGCTCGACGCCGATCACGCGGCAGCGCGGACTCAGCGCCTTCGCGGCGAGCGCGCAGCCGGCGAGCAGGCCCCCTCCTCCCAGGCTGACCAGCAGCACATCGAGCTCACCGCTCGACTCGAAGAGCTCACGCGCGGCCGTGCCCTGTCCGGCGATCACGCGCGGATTGTCGTACGGCGGGATGACGCTCAGGCCCCGCTCGGCCGCGAGTGCCGCGCAGATCTCTTCGCGGCTTTCCGTGTAGCGGTCATAGAAGATGATCTCCCCACCGTACTCCCGAGTCGCGCTCACCTTCGCCGCCGGTGCATCCTTCGGCATCACGATCGTCGTTGCGACGCTCTGCAGACGTCCCGCGAGCGCCACTGCCTGCGCATGATTGCCCGATGAGTAGGCAATCACTCCATGACGACGCTGCTCCTCGGTCAGCATCGCAATGGCGTTGTATGCCCCGCGAAACTTGAACGCGCCGCCGCGCTGTAGATTCTCACACTTGAAAAAGAGCTTGCCGTCCGCCTTCGCATCAGCCGTACGCGACGTCATGACCGGTGTGCGGTGCGCGATGCCCTCGAGCCGCTTCGCTGCGGCCCCGATATCCGAGAAAGTAACCGATGGTGCGCTCACCTCAGACTCGCTCCAGCGCGAGCGCGATGCCCTGGCCCACGCCGATGCACATCGTGCAGAGCGCCCGCCGGCCGCCGGAGCGCTGCAGCTGATACATCGCGGTGGTGGCGAGGCGTGCACCGCTCATGCCGAGGGGATGACCGAGCGCGATTGCGCCCCCTTGAGGATTGACGTGCGCAGCGTCGTCGGCGATCCCAAGCTCGCGCAGGACGGCCAACGCCTGCGCCGCAAATGCCTCGTTGAGCTCCACGAGATCGAAATCGCCGATGGCCAACCCGAGCCGATCCAACAGGCGCCGTGTGGCCGGTAAGGGTCCGAGACCCATGACGCGCGGCGGCACGCCTGCCGCGGCGGCGCCGAGCACTCTCGCCCGCGGAGTGAGTCCATATTTTGCCACGGCCGCTTCGCTGGCCAGCAGCAATGCGCAGGCGCCGTCATTGACGCCCGAGGCATTTCCTGCAGTCACTGTGCCGCCGCGGCGAAAGGGCGTACCGAGCTTCGCCAGCGCTTCCAGGCTGGTTGCGCGGGGATGCTCGTCGCGCTCGACGATCGTCGGGTCGCCTTTGCGCGCAGGGATGGAGACCGGCACGATCTCCTGTGCGAGGTTGCCGTTGGCTTGAGCGGCCGCAGCACGCTGTTGACTGCGTAGCGCAAACGCATCCTGATCCGCGCGACTGATCCGACATTGCTCGGCGACGTTCTCCGCCGTCTCCGGCATGGAGTCGATGCCGTACTGCTCCTTGATGATGGGATTGACGAAGCGCCAGCCGATCGTCGTGTCGTGGAACTCCATGTCGCGTGCAAATGGAGCCTGCGCCTTGGATACCACGAACGGAGCCCGGCTCATGCTCTCGACGCCGCCGGCAATCATGAGCTCCGCTTCCCCCGAGCCGATCGCGCGGGCGGCTATCGCGACCGCATCGAGCCCCGACCCGCATAGGCGATTGACCGTCGCCCCCGGGACTTCCTGCGGCAGCCCGGCAAGCAGCAGCGCCATACGTGCGACGTTGCGATTGTCCTCGCCAGCCTGATTGGCGCATCCGTAAACGAGGTCATCGAGCGCGCCCCAATCGACCTTCGGCTGCCGGGAAAGCAGCGCACGAATGGGGATGGCAGCAAGATCATCGGTCCGCACCGCGGAGAGAACGCCGCCGTAACGGCCGATGGGCGTGCGCACGGCATCGCAGAGAAAGGCATTTTTCATGCATCAAATCTGACACACGAGAGTTCGTGACGCAACGATTCCCGCGATCCCAGGGCGGCCCTCCTCGAGGACCTGCGCGGCCTGCCACGCCCCCGAAAGGCCATCATCCGCCCCGGATACTTCGCCGGCAGAGCGCGGGTCTCGCCAAGGCTGGCATGACCATCGTTCAGCGCCGCGCGGGCTCAGCCGGCGCCTTCGGCGGCCGTGCTAGCATGAGCGATATGACCGGGAAGCAGAGCGAAGCGTCATGCCCTCTTCGCGACCCAGGCATTCAGCCCGGCGTTGCCGTGCGCCTCTCGAGCCATCTCTGGCGCCTCACCGCGCGCAATCCGGGCATGATGACCGGGCCTGGCACCAACAGTTATCTCATCGGAGCGGACGAAGACTGGGCCGTCATCGATCCCGGCCCGGCCGATGATCAGCACGTCAGCGCGCTCATCGCGGCGGCTCCCGGAGCCATCCGACACATCCTGGTCACCCACACACACAAGGATCACTCACCTGGCGCAGCGACTCTGAAGGCGGCTACCGGAGCGACCCTGCTCGGTCGCGTGACGGTCCACCCCCACTGGCAGGACGGCACCTTCGCGCCCGATCGGGAGCTGCGCCACGATGACCGCCTCACGTTCGGCGGCGGCGTGACACTGCGGGTCATCCACACTCCGGGGCACGCTTCCAACCATCTGTGCTTCCTGCTGGAAGCGCAGCGCGTGCTCTTCACGGGCGATCACATCATCCAGGGATCGACGGTGGTGATCGATCCTCCCGATGGCGACATGGCCGCCTACATCGCCTCCCTCGATGCGCTCCTGCGGGAGCCCCTCGAGAACCTCGCCCCCGGCCACGGCACGCTCATCGCAGAGCCCCACTCCGCGATCGCAGCCCTGATCCAACATCGCCTGCGCCGTGAGGCCAAAGTGCTGAGCGCCCTGCCGCGCGAGCATCCGGCCGATCTCGCCACCCTGGTCCGGCGGGTCTACGATGACGTTCCACCCCAACTCCACTCCCTGGCCGAGCGGTCCCTGCTCGCGCACCTCCTCAAGCTCGGGGACGAACAGAGCGCCCGTCGCGTCGGCGAGCGCTGGATGGCCGCTACGTGAGCCACCGCCAGGAAAGGATCTCGGGCATGTCCTCCCCCGCCTCGCGAATGTACTGGCGGTGCTCGATCAGCTTCTCGCGCATCGCCTGCTTGATGTAGCCCGCGCGCGAGGCGAGCTGCGGCAGCCGGTCGATCGTGTCCGAGACCAGATGGAACCGGTCGAGGTCGTTGAGCACCGCCATGTCGAACGGCGTCGTGATCGTGCCCTCCTCCTTGTAGCCGCGCACGTGAAAGTTGACGTGATTCGCGCGGCGATAAGCCAACCGGTGAATCAGCCATGGATAGCCGTGAAAGGCGAAGATGACCGGTTTGTCGCGCGTGAAGAGCGCATCGAAGTCGCGGTCGCTGAGCCCATGCGGATGCTCCGTCTCCGGCACGAGCTTCATGAGGTCGACCACGTTGATCGTCCTGATCTTGAGCTCGGGCACGAGGCTGCGCAGCAGCTTCACCGCCGCGAGCGTCTCGAGCGTCGGCACGTCCCCCGCACAAGCCATGATGACATCCGGCTCGCTCCCGCGGTCCGTGCTCGCCCACTCCCAGATGCCGATTCCCGCCGTGCAGTGCTTGACCGCCTGCTCCATGGTGAGCCACTGCGGCGCCGGATGCTTTCCGGCCACCACCACGTTGACGTAGTGACGGCTACGCAGGCAGTGATCCATCACCGACAGCAGGCAGTTGGCATCCGGCGGCAGATAGACGCGGATGACATCGGCCTTCTTGTTCACCACGAGGTCGAGGAACCCCGGGTCCTGGTGCGTGAAGCCGTTGTGATCCTGCCGCCATACGTGCGAGGAGAGCAGATAGTTGAGTGAGGCGAGCGGCCGCCGCCACGGAATCTCCCGCGTCACCTTGAGCCACTTGGCGTGCTGATTGAACATCGAGTCGACGATGTGCACGAACGCCTCGTAGGAGTTGAAAACGCCGTGCCGGCCGGTGAGCAGGTAGCCCTCGAGCCAGCCCTGACACTGGTGCTCGCTCAGCACCTCCATGACGCTGCCCTCCGGCGCCAGGTGGTCATCGCCCGGGATACGCTCCGCCACCCACTGCCGCTCCGTCACCTCGAACACGGCGCCCAGCCGGTTGGAGTTGATCTCATCGGGCCCGAAGAGGCGGAAGATCCTCGGGCGTTGATTGAGCCTCACCACATCCCGCAGGAATCGTCCGAGCACCCGCGTGTCCTCCGCATCGACTGCGCCCGGCCGCGGTACCTCGACGGCGTACTCGCGAAAGTCCGGAAGGGCCAGATCCCTGAGGAGGAGGCCTCCATTGGCGTGCGGGTTCGATCCCATTCGCCGCTCGCCTTCGGGGGCGAGCGCTGCAATCTCGGGCCTGAGGGTCCCGCGGTCGTCGAACAGCTCCTCGGGCCGATAGCTGCGCATCCATTGTTCGAGCATCTCGAGATGCAGCGGGTTGGTGCGCACCTCCGCTAGGGGCACCTGGTGCGCGCGGAACGTGCCCTCGACTTGCTCACCGTCGACGACCTTGGGTCCGGTCCACCCCTTGGGTGTGCGCAGTACGATCATCGGCCAACGCGCGCGATCCTGGACTGCGCCCGAGCGCGCCTTGTCCTGAATGCTGCGCACTTCCCCGATCACCGTGTCGAGCGTTGCGGCCATGAGCGGGTGCATCCGTGCCGGGTCATCGCCCTCGACGAAATAGGGCTTGTAGCCGCAGCCGCGCAGATACTCGCCGAGCTCTTCGTTGCCGATGCGGGCGAGCACCGTTGGGTTGGCGATCTTGTAGCCGTTCAGGTGCAGGATGGGCAGCACCGCCCCATCGGTCGCGGCATTCAGGAACTTGTTGCTGTGCCAGCCGGCGGCGAGCGGTCCGGTCTCCGCTTCGCCATCGCCGATCACGCAGGCGACGATGAGGTCGGGATTGTCGAACACCGCCCCGAACGCGTGACTCAGCGAATAGCCGAGCTCGCCCCCCTCGTGGATGGACCCCGGCGTCTCCGGCGCCACGTGGCTCGGAATGCCACCCGGGAAGGAGAACTGCTTGAAGAGCTTGGCCAAGCCGTCCTCGTCCCGGGTGATGTTGGGGTAGCGCTCGGTGTAGCTGCCCTCGAGATAGGTGTTGCCGACCAGCGCCGGTCCGCCATGGCCGGGCCCTGCGATGTAGATCATCCGCAGCTCGTACTGGCGGATGATGCGGTTGAGATGCACGTAGATGAAGTTCTGCCCGGGTGTCGTGCCCCAATGGCCGAGCAGGCGCGGCTTCACGTGCCGCGCCTCGAGCGGCCGGCGCAGCAGCGGGTTGTCATAGAGATAGATCTGGCCGACCGACAGATAGTTGGCAGCCCGCCAGTACGCATCCATCCGACGCAGCAATTCCGGGGAAAGTGGATCCGTCATTGCGCACCTCCGGGACAGTCGGTCGCGGGCGCCAGCGGCGTCCACGGGCATCAGGCCACGCTCGAGCTTGCCTTCGGCTCGCAGCCGGGCGTGGACGGCGCGTCACCAGCCGCCGGCCGTACCCCGAGGATGCGCCCAAGCTCCTCCATGCCGAGGGTTTCCTCGCGCAGCAGCGCTTCCACCAGCGAATCGAGCCGGTCCCGCGCCGAGCTCAGCAGGCGCAGCACGACGCTCTGGCGCTGCGCGAGGAGCCGCTCCACCTCGTGATCGACGCGGGCAGCCGTGGCCTCGCTGTACTCGCGCCGCTCTCCGATATGGTAGCCGAGGAAGGGCTGCTCATCCTGTCCATCGAACGCTACCGGGCCGAGCGTACCCATCCCCCAGCGGGTGATCATGCGGCGGGCGAGCCGCGTCGCCTGTACGAGATCGTTCTCGGCGCCGGTCGTGATCTCCCCGAAGACCAGGCTCTCCGAAGAGCGCCCGCCCAACATGACATCGAGCCGTGCCACCAGTTCCGCGCGGCTCATATTGTAGCGGTCCTCCTGTGGAAGCTGCTCGGTGACCCCGAGCGCCCGTCCGTGAGGCACGATGCTGACCTTGCGCACCGGATCGGCGGCCGCGGTGAGCCACGCAACCACTGCATGGCCGCTCTCGTGATAGGCCGTGACCTGGCGGTCCTTCGGCGTCATCACCAACTGCCGCTCCGCGCCGAGCACGGTCTTATCCCAGGCGCGCTCGAAATCCTCCATGCCGACCTGCTTGCGGTTCTCGCGCGCGGCCATCAGCGCGGCCTCGTTGCAGAGGTTGGCGAGGTCGGCCCCCGAGAGTCCGGTGGCCGTGCGGGCCAGGCGCTCGAGATTGACATCCTGCGCAAGCTGCAGGTGCCGCGTGTGGATGCGCAGGATCCCCTCCCGGCCCCGCCAGTCCGGCAGCGGCACCATGACCTGCCGGTCGAAGCGGCCCGGCCGCAGCAACGCCGGGTCGAGCACATCCGGGCGGTTGGTGGCCGCGAGCAGAATGATCTGCTGGCTCTGATCGAATCCGTCCATCTCCACGAGCAGCTGGTTGAGGGTCTGCTCGCGCTCCTCGTTCACCGTGCCAACACCCGCGCCGCGTCGGCGCCCGACGGCATCGAGCTCGTCCACGAACACGATCGCGGGCTGCGCAGTCTTGGCCTGTGAGAAAAGATCACGCACCCGGCTCGCCCCGACACCGACGAACATCTCCACGAATTCCGAGCCGCTGATGTGGAAGAACGGCACCCCCGCCTCACCCGCCACCGCGCGCGCGAGCAGCGTCTTCCCCGTGCCCGGAGGCCCCACGAGCAGAACGCCTCGCGGTATGCGCGCACCGATCGCGAGATATTTCGAGGGATGGCTCAGGAAATCGACGACTTCCCGCAGATCCTGCTTCGCCTCATCCGCGCCGGCAACGTCGGCGAAGGTGACCCGGGGCCGATCCTCGGTGTAGCGCCGGGCGCGGTTGCGCGCGAACCCGAACACCCCACCCGCCGACTGCGAGCGGGCCGCCTGACGCCCCATCCAGACCAACACCCCCAACATGAGCACGACCGGGAGGCCGTTGGTCAGGAGCAGCGCCAGCCACGGCGGTGACGGCGCCTGCACGTCGATGACGACATGATGCGAGCGCAGGAGCGGCATCAGCGTAGGGTCGCCGATTTCGCTCGGATAAGTCGTGCTGAACCGGGAATAGGCGTGCCTCGCGCCGTCGCCCTGCTTCGTCGGCTTGCTCCCCGCTGCAGCAGGATGCGCCTGCGCTTTCGGCGGCGGCCAGGTGAGCGGATGCGCGAAGCCTCCCGTAATCGCCGCGCCCACGATGCTCACCGCCCTCACATTGCCGGCGGCGACCTGATCCAGGAACTCGCTGTACGGGAGCGGCACCTCGACACTGGGATGAGGCATGAATGCCCAGGCATTCCAGACGATGAGGAGGGCCAGTATCAGCCACGAGAGCGGCCCGACCCGAAACGGCTGCGGGCCGCTGCCGGATCCGTCCGGCGATGCTCTCCGTGGCGGATGGGGTGTTGATTTGCGCCCCGGACCTCGGGAGTCCTGCGCGCGCCGGGACGTCTTGTCGGCCATGCCGCTCACGCGGCAAGCGCCGGTCCTGGCCTAGCGCCGGCCCGCGCCCTGCTTGAGCGTGTCCGCCAGATCCTTGGAGAACACCCCGGTGACGAGCAGCCGGTACTCGGTATCGTCCATGATCTCGATGCGATTGCGGCCTTTCGACTTGGCCCGATACAAAGCCTCATCGGCGAGCTGCAGCGCGCCGCTCGGGCTGCGCCTGGGGTCGGGCGCGATCACCGCGGCGCCGATGCTGATCGTCAGTATGGGACCTGCGCGAGAGCCCCGATGCTCGATGGCCAACTCCTCGACGGCCTTGCGGATGCGCTCCGCGGCGCTCGCGGTACGACTGGCATCCGTGTCGTAGAGGATGGCCGTGAACTCCTCACCCCCGTAGCGGGCGACCAGATCGAGCGGCCGGCGCACGCAGGCCTGGATGGCGTGCGCGACCTTGCGCAGCGCGACATCGCCCGCCTGGTGGCCGTAGCGATCGTTGTAGGGCTTGAAGTGATCGACATCGAGCAACAGGATCGCGAGCGAGCGCCCGTCCTCGGAGGCCTGGCGCCAGAGGCGCGGCAGGTACTCATCGAATACGCGCCGGTTCTTGGTCCAGGTGAGTACGTCGTGCTGCGCCAGCTCGGCAACCAGGCGGCTCTCGAGGAAGGCTCGGCGCGAGCGCTTCTCGATCTGCTGGGCCGCGACGGCCAGGGTGGCGATCGAAATCACCGCGAACGCCCCGCAGTGAAAGGCGACGGCCGGCGGCAAATGGTAGATAACGGCCGCGGCCAGCATCGAGGCGCCGGTCACGCAGACGATGACCAGCGCCGTCCGGTACCGCAGGCCCATGAAGAAGAAGGGACCGATGAGCAGCAGCGGCAACAGCATCAGCACATCGAGCTGTCCGTGAGCGGCCACACGCACGAGCTCGGTCGCGACGAGGCAGCTTCTCAGCAGGATGAGGACCGGGGCCCACGAGGGGTAGAAGCGCTCATAGCCGCGGCTCCAGGCGAGCCACACGAGGATGAACGAGTCGGCGAGCGCACTCAGATAGGCCGGCAGTAAGGGCTCGCCGGTGCCGATGCCGATCAGAACCTCGAGGCCGCGCAAAGCAATGAGCAGCACCGCGAGCGTGCAGGAGAGCCGCACCAGCGTACGGCTGTCCCGCAGAAAGCCCTGCCGATAATCGCTCTCCATGGCCGCCGCGAAGCGCGACCCCGGATGCGCCCTGCGCAGCTCCGCCGCATAGGGTGAATCGTGCAAGCCCTCGAGGCTCGGGGGCGACATATTCATGCCACTCACAATATGCTCGTTCCGCCGAGTCCGGCGTGATGCGCTCCAAGATCCAGCCAGTGAATCAAGCGCAGCCGCAAGCTCTGCGGTACATTAATAGCCGCAGCGTTATCAATAACTTATTAGTGTTTCTTCGTCTACGGCTTGAGCTGCCCGCGAATCTCCCCGCCCTTGTGCGCATCGCTGTGCACATTGACGTAGAGGTGTCCGGCGAGGAATTCCTTGTACTGATCCGCAGAGAGCTTGGAGCCTGCAGGGACTGTCCAGGTGCCATCCGGTCCCTGGGCGAGGGCGATGATCGGCTTGCCATCCTCACCCGGCGCGCCCTCGTGGATGTGCGCCATGATGCCCTTCATTCCGTGGGTGGTGACCTTGCCGGTCACCGTGCCGTCGGCCGCAACCTCGATTACGCCGGAGCCGTGGGCCATCGTCTTGACCGCCGGGACTTCGTGCTTGCCCGTGAGTTTGACGTGAACCGTCGCCGCGCTCGCGAGTCCGACGCCGGCTGCGAGCAACATGGCCGCGGCGAACGCGGTGGCGCGCTTGAGAGTAGTCGTCATGGTGCTGCCTTTGTTGGTGATTCTCGCCGCAAACATATCATCCGCGGAGGGGACCCGTCACTCGCGCCGCGTGAGCCCCACGGCAACGGGCATCGCGAGCAGCACGAGCGGCAGCTGCACCAGGGCCCCTGCGATGATGGCAATCGCGAGCGGCTGCAGCATCTGATCGCCCGAGCCGCTGATCGCGGCACCGAGCGGCACCAGCGCGAGAATCATGGCGATCGTGCTCATGGCGATCGGCCGCAGCCGGTTGAGCGCAGCCTCGTGGAGCGCCTGCCGCGGGGGCATCGACCGCTCGAGCTCGAGATATTCCGAGATGAGGAAGATCGCCATCTCGGTGGAGATGCCGATGATCATCACCATGCCCATCATCGCCGTGATGTTGAGCTCGACGCCGGTCAGCCAGAGGCCGATGAACACCGCACCCGTCGAGATGAGGGAGCTCGCGATGATGATGGCCGGCAGCCAGAACCGCTCATAAAGGAAAAGGAGCAGGATGAGCTCGGCGACGAGCGCGGCGCCGAACACCCGCACCATCCCGTGCACCGCCTCCTGCTGCTGTTGGTACTGGCCGCCGAGCGTGTAATACACCCCGCGGGGCAGCAGGCCTGGCGCCGCCAGCGCCTTGCGCACGGCGGCCGCCGTGGAGCCGAGGTCGTGTCCCCCGCCGATCTCGGCCGTCACGGGCACCACCTGCGCGAGGTTGTCACGGTTGAGCTCCGGCTGACCGGCGACGAACGTGACCTGCGCGACCGTGGCGAGTCTCAGGACCTTGCCGTTGGCGGAGCGGATGGGAAGGTTGCCGAGCTCATCCCGGTAGAGTCTTGCCTGCGGGGGATCCAGCCACAGCCGCACTCCAACATCCTGCACGGTGCCGAGATACTGAGTCACGACAGAGCCGTAGAGATACTGGTTCACCTGGCTCGCGACCTCCGTCGCGGTCAATCCCTCCATGGCCGCCGTCGCGGGGTCGACGTGGATCTCGAGCGCATCGCCGGCCGGCACCACCCCATTGTTGACCGAGGAGGACTGAATCCCCGGCACTTTGGAGATCGCATCGGCGACTTTGGTGGCGACCCCGGGGAGGACCGACGGGTCACCGGCGCTGAGTGAGACGACGATCGGCTGCGGGCGGCCGACCATGTCGCCGATCATGTCATTGATGAGCTGGTGAGGATCCAGATTGATGCCCGGCACCTTGGCGGTGATCTCGCCCGTGAGATCGTCCATCACCTTCTCGATCGGCGGCCGCCGCGATGGATCGATGAGGCGGACGAAGAAATCGCCCTGATACGCCTCCTTCAAATCGCCGCCGAGCCCCGCGCCGGTGCGACGCGAGTAGGTGTAGACGTAGGGATTGGTCCTGAGAATGCCTTCCACCTCCGAGAGCTCGCGATTGGTCTCGGCGAGCGAGGTTCCCGGTGCGGTGTAGTAATCGAGCACGAAGCCGCCCTCATCCATGTTGGGCAGGAAGCCGCTGCCGAGATGCGCGTAGCCGAGGTAGCCGACCGCCACCAGCACGGCTATCCCCGGCAGGATGAGGACCGGGCGCTCGAAGAGCCGCGTGAGCAGGCGCCCATGCGTGCGCTTGAGCCAGGTGTCCTTCCCATGGGAAGGGTCCCTGAATCTGCCGAAGTCGATGATGCCGCGTGCGAGCAGCGGCACCGCCAGGGCACTGAGGATGAAGGAAATGACCAGGGCCGAGGCCATGGTCAGCGACAGAAACTTGAAGAAGGCCCCGGTGATGCCCGAGAGGAAGGCAAGCGGCGCGAAGACGACGATGGTCGCGAGACTCGAGCCGAAGAGCGGACTCAGGAATTCGCGCGCCGCCTCGAGCACCGTCGCCTGGGGATTCTGCAGGCCCGGCACGCCGGTACGGCGCGCGATGTGCTCGATCATGACGATCGCATCATCGATCAGGAGGCCGATCGCCGCGGCGATGCCGCCCAACGTCATGATGTTGAGCGTCAGGCCGAGGAGCGAAAGGAGCAGCACGGTGATGAGGACCGAGAGCGGTACGACCATCATCGCCACCAGCGCCACGCGCCAGTCGCGCAGAAACGCGAGCAGCACGAGCGCCGCGAACACGAGGCCGATCAGGATCGCTTCCTCGAGCGCGGAGACCGAGGAGCTCACGAGCTGCGTCTGGTCGTACCACTTGTAGAGCTCTATCGATTTCGGCTGGCTCTTCATGAAGCCATCGAGCCGCTGCTGCACCTCTTTGGCGAGCGAGATCGAGTCGGCGCTATCCTGCTGGTAGACATCGAAGGTGACGGCCGGCTTGCCGTTGTCGTCCACCAGCATCCACTGGGGCACCGTCCCCATGGTGATCCTGGCGATGTCACCCAGCTTCACGATCCCGTCGGAACCCGTGTGCAGCGCGACATCGCGCACGGACTGGAGCGACGTGAAGGTATTGTTGTTGATCGCCAGGTAGAGCAGATCGTTGTCCTCGAGCCGTCCTACCGCCTGGATGCTGTTGGTCTGTGAGAGTGCATTCGAGACATCGGCGAGAGTGAGGCCATAAGCGCGGAGCCTGTTCGCATCGACCGAGACTTCGACCTCGGGCGTCTGGCCGCCCAGCACCCCTACCCTTCTGACACCCGCGATGCCCGAGAGCAGCGGGACGATCTGATACTCGGCGAGCTGGCGCAGAGCGGATGGAGAAGTGCTCTTCGAGATGAGCGCGTAGGAAACGAACGGCATGATGACGTTCGGGCTCATCTGGATGATGTCGTAGGTCGTGCCCTGGGGAAGCGATGGGAGCTTCTGCGCGAAGGCGGCATCGACCGCGAGCAGCGCCTGGCTCATGTCGTAGTGCCAGGGAAAGTTGACGAAGATCTCGGCCGATCCCCGCGAGGTCGTCGAAATGACTTCCTGTGCCCCCGGTACCGCACGAGCCACCTGCTCGAGCGGCTCAGTCACCTCCACGAGCATCTGCCGCGCCGGCATGGTGCCCGCATCGACCTCCACGCGGATCCGCGGAAAGCTCGTGACCGGAAAGAGCCCGACCGGCAGAGAGACCGCGGCGAAGACGCCCGCGAGCGCCAGCGCGAATACGATCGTAAGGAGAGAGCGGCGGTGGCTCTCCACCCACGCAGAGAAGCTCATTTGCTGCCGGCCCCGGATCGCGGAGTGTCGGCCAGGCGAACCTTCATGCCATCGTCCAGCTGGTGATTGCCAGTCAGCACCAACGGCGCCCGGGCGTTGAGGGCGCCGGAGATGACGTCTCGATTGCCATGCGCAACGAGCACGTGGACAAGCACCTTGTGCGCTACGCCATTGATCGCCTGTACGACGTACGGCTGACCGCTATCGTTGACGAGCACCGCCTCATGCGGCACCACGTAACCACGCATTTCGCCGGCGGTGATGGTTGCCTGGGCCATCTCGCCGGGCAGGAAGCGGCCGGGTGGCAACGCGAGCTGCACAGGAACGAGACCGGTATCCGCCTCCGCCACCGCGCCGCGCAACAGGACCTTGGTGGCAACGGACTGACTCGCCCCGAAGAGCTGCACGCTGGCCCTGTCGTTGGCGTGAATGTCGGCCGCCTGTGCGGGTACCACGCCCACGTTGAGCACGAGATTCCCGGGTGCCGCGAGCTCGAGGAGTGCCGCCCCTTCTGCAACGATGGCTCCGGAAGTCGTCGAGAGGCTCGTCACGATCGCGCGAAACGGAGCGCGAATGACGTGTACGCCGCCTGCACCTTCGGCATCGAGCGCCTGCAGCTGCGAGCGGGCATCAGACTCCGATTTCTCGGCGTCCGCGAGCTGTTGCGCCGTGGCGAGATGGCCGGCGACCAGCTTGCGGGTGCTCGCCACCAGACGCTCGGCGACCGAGGAGGCAGACTTCGCCTGGCTGTAGGAAGCCGCCGTTGCCGGACTGGGTGTCAGCCGGATGAGGGGCGCGCCCGCAGGCACCTCCTCACCCAGCCGCACGTCGATCTCTGCGACGACGGCGGACACGGGAGCCATGATCGTCTTGTGACCGGCGGCCGAGGGCTCCACGGTGCCATACCCGACGATGACGTGCGGCAGGCTGCCCTCCTGAAGGCGTGTCAGTGTGACGAGCACGCTGGCGTTGGCATCGGGCGCATCGTCGGCGTACGCAGGGAGCAAGACAAACACAGCGCTGAGCGTCAGTGCAGCGGCCCATACGAGTGATCGGCGACGCATGGTTTCCTCTTACTTCACAGCCGTGGCGAGGCGGGTTGGCGGCAGTCCCAGTCCCAACTCGACGGTCAGCGTGATCTGTGCCTCGCCGAGTGAGCGTGCCAGCGCGAGCGCCTCGACCCTGCGATCGACAGCCGTGGTCTCGAAGTCGGCGAGGGACCGCTGATCCATGTTTCCCTGGGCGTACGCCTTCCGGGCGGATTGCGACATCGTCTCGGCCGCCGCTGCCGCGCCCGAGGCGTTGTCGAGGTCTTCGGTGAGACGCCGGACCTGTGCATCGAGCCCTCTGACACTTGCAAAGGCATCATCGAGTCGAGCCTGGTACTGCTCGTGCAGCACGAGGCGGGTGGCGCGCGTCTGCGCGACCTGGCCCTGATTGCGGTCGAAGATCGGCAGGTCGAAGGTGGCGAGCGGACCTGCCGAGCGGACGTTGCTCGTATCCTGACCCCACTGGCCGCCCAACACGAAGGCCGGGAACTGGCCGATGATGGCCGTACGCACGTCCTCATCCGCGGAGCGATACCCAAGCTGCAGGGCGACGAGATCGGGGCGGCGGTCAGGAAGGCTGGTGAGCAGCGCCGTCAGATCCGCCGGCAGCGGTGACAGGGAAGGCGTCGCGATGGCAAACCGCACCTCGGGATCGAGGCCGAGCACGGCATCGAGCGATTGCCAGTTCTGCAGTTGAGTGAGGCCGAGCGAGGCGACGGCCTGCTCCGCGGCGGCTTTGGCGGTCAGGAGCGGTGCCAGCGCCGTGAAGTCGAGGTTTCGAGTCTGGATGGCGCGCTGCACTTTCTTTACCTCCTGATCCAGGAGGTGGAGCTCGCGGCGACTAAGGTCGAGGGACTGCCGCCCGTAGTAAAGATCGAGCGCCAAAAGCCGCGCCTTCTGGGCGACCTGCCACTCCTGCCACAGCAGATCGGCATTCACCTGCTGCGCCTGGAAGCGCGCGGACTTCTTGTGAGTGTGATACGTCAAGATGGACTTGACGTCCTGCGAGAGGGAGGCGGTCCATGCGGGCGCAACGTCGGTCCCGCCGAGGAGTCGGGCATAGCTCACGCTAGCGGATGGGTTCGGCAGGAGCGAGGCCTGAAGGAGATTCGCCTGGGCGAGATCGGCCTGGCCCTGCTCGGCGCGCAGCTCGGGATCGTTGAGCACCGCGAGCAGGCCGACGTCGTCGATGCCGACGGGCTTCTCGATGTCGATCCGGCGCCCGGCCTCGCCTGGCCGAGTGGCAGGAATCTGCGTCCGGAGCCCCGAGAGCCCCCCGACGAGGTCGGGTGCGCGGGCAAGCGGCAGCGGGTGATAGAGCGCACAGCCGCCCAGCAGCGCCTCGCCGCCCAACGCCACGGCGAGCGCCCAGGGGCGCAATGCTCGAATTCCTCTAGACCCGGATCGCACTAATGGAGGCCCTCAGCCCAACAGGGACAGCATGACTGGGGTTACTGACCAATTCCTGACGTTTCCAGTAAGACTTCCGTCTTCGTAGGGCGTGTCTCAGACCCTGCCAGGGACGGCCAGCACTGTATATGCCGTCGCCCGCCCCTCCCCGTCAGCACTTCGTCAGTCTTAACCCGATAATATGGCATGGAGCGCAAGTTACGCGCCGGAGCCCAAAGCCGAATGCGGGTGTTGCTGGTCGAAGATCACCGGGCGATGCGCGAGATGATCGCCGATCATCTCAGGGAGCGCGGCTTTGCGGTCGATGCGGTGGGCCGCGGCGAGCAGGCGATCGCCGCGGCGGCGGTCGCCCCGGTGGACGCCGTGATTCTGGACCTCGGCCTGCCCGACATGGACGGCCTGGATGTGTTGACTTCGCTGCGGGCCGCCCATCCGGAGCTGCCGGCAATCATCCTGACGGCGCGTGACAGCGTCGATGATCGGCTGCTCGGCCTGAACTCCGGCGCCGATGACTACATCGTCAAGCCCTTCAACCTCCTCGAGCTCGAGGCGCGCCTGCGCGCCGTGCTGCGCCGCAGCGGCAACACCCGCGGCACGACCTACTCCCTCGGAGGCGTGACCTTCGATACCGTCACCCGGGAAGCGGCGGCTTTCGGCAAATCGCTCGACCTCACGCGCCGCGAAGCGGCCCTTCTCGAGGAGCTCATTCGCGTCCCGGGACAGGTCATCACGAAGGACCGGCTCGAGGACCGGCTCTATGCACTGGAGGATGCGGGCAGCGCCAACGCGCTCGAGGCGGCGGTATCGCGCCTGCGGCGCAAGCTGGCAGCAGCGCGGGCCGCCCTGCAGATCGAGACCAAATGGGGCATCGGCTATCGCCTGATCGCCGGTGTGCCCGAAGGCAGCCCCGATTGAGCCGGGCACACAGCCTGAGGCTGCGCCTCCTCGGGGCCATGGTGGTCGTATTCGTGCTGGGACTCGGGGCGGCCCTGCTCTCCTATCGCACCGAGGTGCACAAGATCACTCGCGATCTGCGTACGCGGACGCTCGAGAACCAGGCACGGGAACTGTTAGATGTGCTGAGCGTCCGTAGCGACGGGGCTCTGCGGGTGCCTGCGCCCCCCGACTGGCAACAGGCCTACCGCGACCCGTCGAGGCAGTTCGTCTATACGGTGTTCGATGCCACTCACCACCCGCTTGCCTGGTCAGCCAACCTCGACACGCCGCTGCCGTACATTCCGGTGGACTCGCACGGCGAGTTGGGACCGGTGGAATTCATCGGGGCCGGCGCCGCCCGCCGGGCCATCATTGCAGCCCACGGCCCTCGAGGCACGACCGTCCTCATCGGGCGCAGCAACATGGACCGCGACGAGCTCGTCGACAGCCTCTTCGAGGAGGGCTCGGAGCAGCTCACCATCATCGTACCGTTTGCGCTCCTCGGGCTGGTCCTCATCTGGCTCATCAGCGGGTGGAGCCTGCGGCCGATCGCACGGGCATCACGCGAGGCGGGGCGGGTAGGACCCGCGCATCCCGACATGCGCATCTCGCTCCATGGCCTGCCGCGCGAGATCCAACCTCTGGTCGAGGCGGTCAACGGCGCCCTGGACCGTCTCTCCCGCGCCTATGCCACGGAGCGGCGCCTCACCGCGGATGCCGCCCATGAGCTGCGCACGCCGCTCGCCGTGCTCAATCTGCGACTGCAGCGCGCACAGATCACCGGCAACACCGATTGGGACGCGGTCGAGCGCGAGCTGGCTCAAATGGGGCGGCTCGTCGATCAGCTGCTCGATCTCGCCCGCAAGGAGGCGCTTTCGCGGGAGCGGCGGACGGAGGAGCTACCCATAGTCAATCTTTCCCGTGTGGTGCGGGAAGCGGCAGCCATGATATTGCCGCTGCTCGAGGCCTCCGGCCACAGTCTCGAGGTCGATGTGCCGGACACCGTCGAGGTCCGCGGCAATTGCGATGACCTGCGCGATATGCTGCGAAACCTGCTCGAGAACGCCGTTCTGCATGGCCGCGGCAAGGTGAGCGCGCGGATCGAGATGCCGCGGGAGGGCACCGGCCTCGTCGTGATCGATGTGGCGGACGAAGGTCCCGGGGTTCCCGCCGGCCAAGAAGAAGCAGTCTTTCAACGCTTCCGCCGCCTCAACGCCGATGCCCCAGGCTCGGGGCTCGGTCTCGCGATCGTGCGCCACGTGGCTCGCAGCCACGGCGGCGATGCGCGCTTCCTACCCGGACTCGGCCGGCTGGTCGTACACCTGCCTGTGGCCGGCCCTCACCGCGCTACTGCGGAGGACGACCGTTGCCGGCCCTGAGCAGGGCGTCGACTTCCGCTTCCGCGGCCATCCAATCCTCGACCTCGTTTCCGGGCGTGAAGCCGCGGCGCTCGGCGCGCAGATAGGCCGCCTGGGCAATCATCGCTCGGCGCGCTTCCTCGGAGACCGTGATGGCGGCAGTGGCGGGGGCTGCCGGGGCGGCGCTCGCAGCGGGCGCGCGGCGGCGCGGGGCGACCTTTTCGGCGGGCTGCGAGGACTCTGGGGTACGAGGCCCGGTGGTGCGACGAGTGGCCATGCAAATGCTCCTTGAGTTGATGCGCGGCGCGTCGCAGGGCCCGGCGACGACGACCCACCCGCCGCAGCTCCTGTCGATTCCTGCGCGCAGCGCTTGAACGGCGCGAGCTTGCAGGCTGCCTGCCCACCATGCAAGCCAGGCCAGAAGCGCGACCGCAGAGTGTCCGCACGAGTGTCCGCTGTCCGCGCAGCGGACGCGCGCACCGCTGCCGACCGTCCCTCGCGATCAGTGAAATTACTGTCGATATCAAGCGCTTACCGCGGCGCTGGCGTGTTGGCATGCGAGCTGCAAAAGGGTGCTCGAGGACCGCTATGAACATCACCAATCTCAAACCGCCCTCCCCCTCGACTGAGGCGCCTGCGACGATCCGCAACACTGCGGCGCAAGACGTCACACGCGCGACATCGCAGCAGGCGTGGTATCGGCGGAGAGTTGTCCACTACTCGGCCGGGGGCGGCCTCGCGCTGTGCGCGATCCTCTTCTGGCTCGCGCACAGTTGGGCGAACTCCGGGCATGTTGTCTCCAGCCAGAGCCTGGAGATCGCCACCGTCACGCGCGGGGACTTTGTGCAGGACGCCGCAGCGCGCGGAACGATCATCGCGGCGGTGAGCCCGACGCTCTCCTCGACCGCTGCGGGTACCGTGACCTACCTCGTCCACGCCGGCGACAGGGTGAGCAAAGGAGAAGTCCTGGCGCGTCTCTCGAGTCCCGAGCTCGAGAATCAGTACGCGCGTGAGCACACCACGCTCGAGAGCATGGATGCCGCCCTATCGCAGCAGAAGGTCGAGCTGCAACAGAAGCTCCTGGAGAACCGCCAGCGCGCGGACCTCGCGGCAGTCACGATGAGCCAGCAGTTGCGCGAGCTGCAGCGCCTGCAGGCTGCCTGGAACGTCCATGTCATCAGCGAGCACGAATACGACGCCGCTTATGACACTTACTCGATGGCGCGGTTGAGCTATGAGCACGCCAACCAGAATGCCGGCCTCGAGCGCGAGCGGATCCTGTTGGACCTGCGCACCCGGCAGCTCGCGCGCAACGCGCAATCCCTGCTCGTCGATGGCTTGAAGCAGAAGCTCGAGGCGCTCACCGTCCGCTCGCCCGTCAACGGCATGGTCGCGGACCTCGCCCAGCCGGATCAATCGCACGTCGGCAGCAGCATGCCGCTCGTCACGGTGGTCGATCTCTCGGCACTCGCCATCCAGTTTCAGGTCGCGGAGTCCTTCGCCGGCGGCATCACCCCAGGCCTCCCCGCGGACATCACCGTCGACGGCCAGACGCTGCATGGAGTGGTCACCCAGGTCTCTCCCGACGTACGCGACGGCTGGGTCACCGGACGCGCGAAATTCGCCGGCTCGCAGCCGGTGGGCCTGCGGCAGAACGAGCAGGCCGCGGTGCGCATCGTCATGGGTGAGCACAAGAATGTCCTCAAGGTCGAGCGGGGAGCTTTCCTCGATGCGACCACCCGCGCCGTTTACGTCGTTCGCGGCGACCAGGCGACTCGCATCCCGGTGGAGCTGGGTGCCGCCTCCGTCTCCGAGATCGAAGTACTGCGCGGGCTCAACGACGGTGATCGAGTGGTGATTTCCGACACCCAGGACTTCAACGACGCGCCGGAGCTGCGCATCGCGCACTGAAGCGGCACGACGACCCGAACCCAACGCCAAGAGGCTCACATGCTGAAGATGCAAGACATCAGTAAGGTCTACCGGACCGATCTCATCGAGACGCACGCGCTGCGCAATTTCTCCCTGGAGGTGAAGTCCGGTCAGTTCGTGGCCGTGAGCGGCCCGTCCGGCTCCGGCAAGACGACCTTCCTCAACGTCGCAGGGCTCCTCGAGACCTTCGATACCGGCGTCTACGAGCTCGGCGGCGAGGATGTGAGCCGGCTCTCGGACGATGCGCGCTCACGCATGCGCAACGAGAAGATCGGCTTCATCTTCCAGAGCTTCAACCTCATTCCCGACCTCGACATCTACGACAACGTCGATGTTCCGCTGCGCTATCGGCGGATGAAGGCCGCAGAGCGCCATTCCCGCATCACCAAGGCCCTGGAGCTGGTCGGCCTCGCTTCGCGCATGAAGCACATGCCCTCGCAGCTCTCCGGCGGGCAGCAACAGCGCGTCGCCATCGCACGCGCCATCGCAGGCGACCCGGCCCTGATCTTCGCCGATGAGCCCACGGGCAATCTCGACTCACTCATGGCGCGGCAGGTGATGGACCTCCTCGAGCAGATCAACGAGATGGGCACCACCATCGTGCTCGTCACTCATGATCCGGAGCTCGCCCGGCGCGCACAACGGAACATCCACATCGTCGACGGGCTGGTGATCGACTCTCCCCCTCCGTACGAGCGCCGCGCCGGCACCGATGCCGCCGGCTCGCTCGCCGGCTGAGGCAGCCGGGAGCGCAAGATGTTGGGTTATTACCTCTGGCTGGCAGCAAAGAGTTTCAGACGCAATCCGGGCCTCACCGCCCTCATGGTGGGCGCGATCGCGCTCGGCATCTCCACCTGCATCGTCACGCTGACCGTCTATCACGCGATGTCCGGCAATCCCATCTGGTGGAAGAACAACATACTCTATGCCGTCACCATGGATGGGTGGGACCCCAGTCCGTCAGACCCATATGATCCGGCTCATCCGCAACTGGCCCCGCCGCAGCTCACTTACCGGGACGCGCAGTACCTGTATCAGTCGACCATACCGCGGCGCAAGGTCCTGATCACGCAGCTGCTCGGGGTATTGAGCGGCGCGCCGGGAGAGACTGCGCCGGTGCATGTGATGACGCATGCGGTCACGCGAGACTTCTTTTCGATGTTTGACGTTCCATTCGAGTACGGCGGCGGGTGGAGTGCTTCTGCAGACAGCGGGCCCGAGCCGGTGATCGTGTTGAGCAAGGAACAGAACGATAAGCTCTTCGGCGGAGCCGACAGCGTCGGTCAGACGATTCTCTGGAACGATCACCGCTTCCGCATAGTCGGCGTCCTCAAGAACTGGCGGCCGCTGCCCAGATTCTATGACATGACCACCCGGCGCTGGGGCGAGCCGGACGATGCCTACGTACCCTTTCAATGGGGACCCGCGCTGCAGATCCTCCCCGGAGGAAACAGCAGCTGCTGGGGAGACCCCGTGACCACGTATCAGGACTACCTCGGCTCGGAGTGCGTGTGGATCGAGATGTGGGCCGAGCTGCCCACCGCCCAGGCGCGAGAGCGGATGCAGGCCTACATGGACTCCTACTGGGCGGTGCAGCGCAAGGCCGGGCGGTTCGCGCGGCCGCTCAACAATCACCTCACCGACGTCAGCGATTGGCTCAAGGTGAACGGCGTGGTGAGCAGTGACAGCCGGATCCTGCTGCGGCTGGCCTTCGCATTCCTGATCGTCTGCCTGATCAACACGGTCGGCATACTCCTCGCCAAGTTCCTTCGGGCGGCGCCGACGACCGGCTTGAGGCGGGCGCTGGGTGCGAGCCGCCGACAGATATTCCTGCAGCATCTCGCCGAGGTCGCGACGCTCTCTTTCGTCGGGGCGGCCCTGGGCCTGGCGTTGGGCGCGGCCGGCCTCGTCGGAGTGCATGCCATGTATACGTACGGCGGAGCTTACGGCGTGCTGGCCCGATTCGACCCCATCGGGATCCTCTGGGCGCTGGCCCTCGCGGCCGTCTCGACGCTTGCCGCGGGACTGTACCCGGCGTGGGCCATCGGCAGACTTCCGCCCTCCCTATATCTCAAGAGCCGCTAGCATGAACATCAAACCGGTGGTCTCGGCACTGTTGCGCAACCGCATGGGTGCGGTCCTGGTAGCACTCGAGATCGCGATCGCGCTTGCGGTCCTCGTGAATGCGGCCTTCATCGTCGGCCAGCGCATCGCCATGATCGATGAGCCCACCGGCCTCGACTACCACGACATGTTTGCCGTCACGATGGCGGGGTTCACCAAGGACTTCAGTCTTCCGAGCTCGGTCGCATCCGATATGGCGTACCTCCGGAGCATGCCTGGTGTCGTAAGTGCCTCGCCCGTCGGCTCGATACCGCTGAGCGGCGACGGCGGGAACGGCGTGCTCTATGCCCAGACCGGCCAGCACGGCAATTCTGCGGTGTACACCACATTGCAGACCGACGAGCAGGGCATGAGCACCCTGGGAGCGACTCTGATTGCAGGACGCAACTTCCGCCCCACCGAGATCCTTCCCTGGTCGCATGCAATCGACCAGGCAGTGCCTGAAATCATCGTGACCCAGTCATTGGCCAGGGCACTCTTTCCGGGGCGTCAGGCGCTCGGCCAGGTGGTATACGACGTGCGGAATCGGCCCATGACGATCATCGGCATCACACGCGACTTCAAGGGTCAGGTGGGTGCCGGGACTCCTCCCTATAACGTCGCACTGATGCCGCAGCTGGCGGGAGCGTTCGGCGGATACTACTGTCTCGTGCGTACCGAGCCCGGGAGAGCCGAGGCGATCATGCGGCGGGCAGAGCGGGAGCTGGCGGTGCGCAACACCACCCGCGTGATCTTCTATGCGCACACGCTCGACTACTTCAAGGGTCAGCTCGATTCCGAGAATCGCAATATGGCGATCTTTCTCGTCGCGGTCACCGCACTCATCCTGGCCATCACCTGCCTCGGTATCTTCGGGCTGACGACCTTCAACGTGAGCACCCGTACCAAGCAGATCGGCACCATGCGCGCCGTCGGCGCCCGAAAGCGCGACGTGGTCAGCCACTTCCTGCTTGAGAACGCGATCATCGTTGCGCTCGGCGTGTTGGTCGGCTGCACGCTGACACTCGGCGTCGGTTACTGGCTCTCCAGGGCATACGGGATGCCCCGGCTCGACCTCTATTTTCTCGCCGCGGGCGTCTTCATCCTCGCTGCCATCGGTCAGCTCGCCGCGTGGCAACCGGCGCGGCGGGCAGCTTCGGTGCCGCCGTCGGTCGCCACACGCACGGTTTGAGGGCCCGCCAAGGAGCTCACTCATGCTCGGATACTATCTTCGCCTTTCCCTCAAGAGCCTCCGGCGTACTCCCGGTCTCACCGCCCTCATGGTCTGCGCCATTGCGTTGGGGATCGGCGCCTGCATCGTGACGCTGACGGTGTACCACGCCATGTCAGGCAATCCGATCTGGTGGAAGAACAACGTCCTTTACGCCGTGACCATGGATTCCTGGGAGGCCGCCCGGCCTTACGATCCGGAGCACCCGACGCTGCCGCCGTGGCAAATGACCTACAAGGATGCCACCTATCTCGCGCAGTCGAATATCCCGAAGCGCTCGGTCGTCATGGCGCAGCTGCACGGAAGTCTGAGCGGTGTTGCCGGGCAGAGGCTGCCGGTCAACGCGTTGACGCGCGCCACGACAGGAGACTTCTTTGCGATGTTCGACGTGCCCTTCCAATACGGAGGACCCTGGCGCGCCGAGGCTGACAAGGGACCCGAGCCCGTCATCGTGCTCAGCAAGGCGATGAACGACACGCTCTTCGGCGGCCGCGACAGTGTCGGAAAGACCGTGGTCTGGAGCGGCCACCAGTTTCGCGTGACCGGCGTCCTCGCCGACTGGCAACCCCTGCCCAAATTCTACGATCTGATCGACAACGGCCCGTTCGCTGCGCCTGAGGACGTCTTCGTTCCGTTCGCCTGGACGGCGATCATGCAGCAGTTCCCTACCGGTAACACCGACTGCCCGAGCACGACCAAAGAGCGGACGTTCCGCGACTTCCTCGGCTCGGAGTGCGTCTGGACCGAAATGTGGGTCGAGCTGCCGACTGCCGCCAGCCGCCATCGCTTTCAGGCCTTCATGGACGCGTACTGGGCGGCGCAACACCGGGCCGGACGTTTCCCTCGCCCGCTCAACAATCATCTGACCACAGTCGACCAATGGCTGCAGATCAACGGCGTCGTCAGCAGCGACAGCCGCATTCTGCTGCGCGTCGCCTTCGCCTTCCTCGCAGTCTGCCTGATCAACACCGTCGGCATCCTGCTGACCAAGTTCCTGCGCGGTGCACCGCTCACCGGCCTGCGGCGCGCACTCGGAGCCCGGCGCATCCAGATCTTCCTGCAGCACATCGTGGAAGTTTCAATGGTCTCGCTTGCCGGTGGAACGCTGGGCCTCGCGCTCGGCGCATTCGGGCTGCTGGCGGTGCGGGCGCTCTACGGAGAGGCAGACCAGTACGGGGCGCTCGCTCATTTCGACCCCTTGGGAGTGGCCTGGGCACTGGCTCTCGCGGCGCTGTCGACGCTTGCCGCGGGTCTTTATCCCGCACTCACGGCCGGCAGGGTGCCGCCCGCGGTGTACCTGAAGAGTCGCTAGCGCCCCTTTTGGAGCGATGACGGAGAAACATCCATGAGTCTTAACGTCAAACCCGTCGTTTCGGCGCTGCGGCACAATCGCGCCGGCGCAATGCTGGTGGCCCTGGAGATCGCGATTGCGCTCGCAGTAATGGTCAATGCCGCCTGGATCGTCGCGCAACGCGTCCATGCGATCGAGACGCCGACCGGGATCGACTACCACAACATGTTCGCGATCGGCATCGCCGGGGTCACGGGCGACTTCAATCCGTCCGCCGCAGAACAGGCGGATCTCGCCTATGTGCGCAGCCTCCCCGGGGTCGTATCCGCGTCGGTCGCTTCCGGAGTTCCGCTGGCTGCGCATGGTCAGGGGGACTTCTTCTGGAAAAGCCCCGAGCAGCGGGGAGCCATGATCAACCCCCGCACCATGCAGATGGATGAGAACGGCCTAAAGACTCTGGGAGCGCACATAGTCGCCGGCCGTGACTTCACCGCAGCCGATATCGTGCCGTATTTCAACGACTATTCGCGACTGGCTCATGAGGCGCTGATCACGCAGTCGCTCGCCCGCAAACTCTTTCCGGGTGGCGATGCGCTCGGCAAGGCCCTCTACACGGGGAGCGACAATCTCGTCACGATCATCGGGATTACCAACGACTTCATGGGCTCGGTGGTGCGCGCCGATCCGTCGTACGACACGCTCGTGTTCCCACAGACTCCCGGGACCGACGGGTTCTACTATATTCTCGTGCGCACCCGGCCCGGAAAGACACAGGCGCTAATGCAGGCGGTAGTAGACCACATCGCCCCCTCGAGTCTGGACCGCGTCATCACCTTCGCGCACCCCTTCGACTACTTCAAGCAGCGACTCGATGCCGAGAATCGCAATGTGGTGATCTTCCTGACGACCATCACGGCCCTCGTCCTCGCCGTCGCCTGTCTCGGTATCTTTGGTCTCACCACCTTCAACGTCAGCGCGCGCACGAAACAGATCGGCACCATGCGCGCCATCGGCGCGCGCCGCCGCGACGTCGTGGCTCACTTCATGATCGAGAACGCGATCGTCCTGATAGCGGGCGTCCTGGTGGGGTGCACGCTCGCGCTCGGCGCTGCGTACTGGCTGACCGCTCAATACCAGCTGCCGCGCCTCGACCTCGTCTACCTCGCCGTGGGCGTCATCGGCGTCGCGATCGTGGGCCAGCTCGCAGCCTGGCAGCCCGCGCGACGCGCGGCATCCGTGCCGCCATCCGTGGCGACCCGCACGGTTTGACTTTTGCCACTCGCGAGCCCGGGATGCGCATCGGCTACTACCTGCGCCTCGCGCTGAAGAGCCTCGCGCGAACGCCCGGCCTCACGGCGCTCATGATGTGCGCCATCGGTTTCGGAATCGCGGCCTGTATCGTGATGCTCACGATCTATCACGCGATGTCAGGCAACCCCATCTGGTGGAAGAACAACGTCCTCTATGCGGTGACCATGGACACCTGGGCGCCGCGAGCGCCCTTCGATTCGGACCGGCCGGCGCTGCCGCCGCCGCAGCTCACCTACAGAGATGCGAGCTACCTGTTCCAGTCCGCGATTCCGCAGCGCAAGGTCATGATGTACCCGATCAAGGGCGTCCTGAGTGGCGCCCCGGGCCAGCGCCACCCGGCGCCGGTTCTGACCCGGGCCACGACAGCGGATTTCTTCGCGATGTTCGACGTGTCGTTCGAATACGGCGGCGCGTGGGATGCGGCGGCGGACCGCGGTCCGGACCCGGTGGTCGTGATCAGTCACGAGGAGAACGAAAGGCTCTTCGGGGGTGCCGACAGCGTCGGACACACCATTCTCTGGAATGGCCACCCTTTCCGCATCGTGGGGGTAATGGGAGGCTGGTGGCCAAAACCCAGGTTTTACGATGTCATCAACGGCGCCTTCGACAAACCGGAGGATGTCTACGTGCCCTTCGGCTGGGGACCGGCACTGCAGCAGCTGCCGGTCGGAATGGTGGCCTGCTGGGGTGATACATCGCACGACACCTACGCAGGATTTTTGGGCGGGGAGTGCAGCTGGATCCAGATGTGGGTCGAGTTGCCGAATGCGGCGAGCCGAGACAGGATGCTTGCGCTGATGAACGCGTATGCAGTGTCGCAGCGCAAATCCGGCCGCTTTCGGCGGCCCCTCGACAACCGCCTGACCCGGGTCAGTCAGTGGCTCGCCGAGCAGGGGGTCGTCACCAACGACAGCCGGCTCCTCCTGCGCCTCGCATTCGCGTTCCTCGCGGTCAGCCTCATCAACACCGCGGGCATCCTGCTCGCGAAGTTTCTGCGAGCGGCACCGACCGCCGGCGTCCGCCGGGCGCTCGGCGCGACACGCGCGCAGATTTTCCTACAGTACCTCATCGAGGTCGCGGCGCTGTCGCTCGCAGGCTCCGGGCTCGGCCTCGCTCTTGGCGCGCTCGGGCTGCGGGCGATGCACTGGCTGTACGCGATCAACACCGTGGACAACTCCGGCTATCAGGAGCTCACACACTTCGATCCTGCAGGTCTCGCCTGGGCTCTGGCGCTCGCATTCCTCTCGACCTTCGCCGCGGGACTCTATCCGGCGTGGCGCATCGGCCGCCTGCCGCCAGCGACCTACCTGAAATCCCAGTGAGGCGGGTCGCGAGATCACCGATGAGTCTGAATCTCCGATCCCTGACCTCTGCCCTGCTCCGCAGGCGCGCCGGAGCCGTCCTGGTGGCGCTGCAAGTGGCCATCGCTCTGGCGATAATGGTCAACGCGGTCTACATCGTGCAACAGCGTGTCACCTGGATCGTGCGACCGACCGGTATCGACGTGACCCATCTTTTCGTGATCTCGAGCTCCAGTCTCGCGAGCCGTCCCGATGCCGGGCATGCCATCGAGGAGGATCTCGCCTACCTGCGCAGCCTCCCGAACGTCATTTCCGCGACCGCGAGCAATAGCGTGCCATTCAACCTGGGCGGCAACATCGGCATTTGGCTCCGACCGGGCCACCAGGGGCGGGAGCTCAATCCCCGCTATCTGATCATGGACTCGGCCGGGCTCGGAACCCTGGGCGCGCATCTGCTCGCGGGCCGCAACTTCAAGCCCGAGGAGATCCGGCCGCCCGACACGGCGGACGATCTGGGCGACTTCGTGTCGGAGCTGATCGTGAGCCGTGCGTTTGCCCGAGCGCTCTTTCCGAGCGGCGCCGCCGTTGGCAAGGTGGTGTATTTCGAGAACGATCGGCCTGTGACCATCATCGGAATCATCGATGACTTGCGGGTAGCCCGAGCCTCCGCGTCCGCGGGCGACTTGCTGGCCATTTTCCCCAGCCTGCCGAGCGCAACGTCCACAGTCGATTATCTCGTGCGCACCCGCGCCGGTGAGCGCGATGCGGTGATGCGCGATGCCGCCCTGCATCTCGCCGATTCCAATCCCGACCGGGTGATCAACTGGGCACGCCCGCTCACCTTCTTCAAATGGAACGCCGATGCGGAGGATCGCAATACGGCGATCTGCCTGACCGTGATCACCGCACTCCTGCTGGCGATCACCTGCCTCGGCATTTTCGGGCTGGTGACCTTCAATGTCAGCAGCCGGACCAAGCAGATCGGCACCCTGCGTGCCGTCGGCGCGCGCAGGCGCGACGTCGTGGCTCACTTCATGGTCGAGAACGCAATCGTCCTCACGACGGGTGTGCTCACCGGTTGCGCGCTCGCACTGGCGGTCGGCTACTGGCTCTCCCTGCGGTACGGATTGCCCCGCCTCGACCTTTATTACCTGGTCAGCGGCGTCGTGGCTCTCTGGGTGGTGGGTCAGCTCGCCGCCTGGCATCCGGCTCGGCGCGCCGCATCGGTGCCGCCGTCGGTAGCCACGCGCACGGTATGACGCCATTCCGGTAGGATTTCGAACATGAGCGGCATTCCTTCAGAGCGTTCGCGCTCGAGCCTGGACGACGGCCTGATCCTGGTGACCGACGACAACGAGGCGGTGCGGACTGCGCTCGAAGTGCTGCTGTCGCTGCACGGCGCCCGCGTACTTCAGGCGGCATCGCCGGCCGAGGCACTGGAGGCGCTCGATAGACAGCCGGTGGACATCCTCATCCAGGACATGAACTTCCGCCGCGAGGCGACGAGCGGCGAGGAAGGGGTGCAGCTCTTTCACGAGGTGAGGAAGCGCCATTCTGAGGTTCCGATCATTCTGCTGACGGCATGGACGCACCTCGAGACCGCCGTCGAGCTCGTCAAGTCCGGGGCGGCCGACTACGTAGCAAAGCCTTGGGACGATGCACGCTTGCTCACTACGCTGCGAAATCTGCTCGACCTGAGGCGGGCGCGCGCAGAGACCGCCCGCGTCCAGAACCAGCGCCGCCAGGCGCGTCAGGCCCTGGCTTCGCGCTTCGATTTGCGCGGCGCCATATACGAGAGCGATTCGATGCACACCCTGGTTGCCATGGCGACTCAGGTGGCCCACGCCGACGTGCCGATTCTCATCACCGGGCCCAACGGAGCCGGCAAGGAGGTGCTCGCAGACATCGTCCACGCCAACTCCTCCGTCAAATCGGGGCCCTACCTCAAGGTCAATCTCGGTGCGTTGCCGCAGGAGCTGATCGAGGCCGAGCTCTTCGGCACGGAGGCCGGCGCGTTCACCGGCGCGCGCGCCCGCGTGGGCCGATTCGAAGCGGCCAATGGCGGCACGCTCTTTCTCGATGAGCTCGGCAACCTGTCGGCGCCCGGGCAGGCGAAGCTGCTGCGCGTCCTGCAGACTGGCGAGCTGCAGCGGCTCGGATCGAACCAGACCCGCCATACCCAGGTCCGGATGATCGCCGCCACGAACACCGACCTGCGCGCCGCCATTCGCGAAGGGCGGTTCCGGGAGGATCTGTACTATCGGCTCAACGTCATCGAGCTCGAGCTGCCGCCTCTCTCCCGGCGCCGGGAAGACATCCTGCCTCTTGCGCGGCATTTTCTCGCCAGCGGGCGGGAGCTTTCCGCGGAGGCGGAGCGGGCGCTCACGAGGCACTCCTGGCCGGGCAACGTGCGCGAGCTGCAGAACGTGATCCGACGCGCCTGTCTGCTCTCGAGCACGCCCTCGATCGGGGCGGAGGCGTTGGGACTTCCCGCCCCGGAGCACATCGAGGCTGCGGGTGAGCCGGTCGTCGACCGCGCTGCCATCGAGCAGGCGCTGCAGCGAGCCGCCGGCGTGGTGGCGCACGCTGCGCGTGACCTGGGCCTCTCCCGTCAGGCACTCTACCGCCGGATGGAAAAGCTCGGCATCAAGTCGGACTGAATGATTCTCAGGTCTCTCTCGGCGAGGGTGGCCGCAGCACTGACGCTCGCGACAGGCATCGCGGGCGCGGCCGGCGCGCTGGCGGGCCACGACCTGAAGTCCGTGCCGCTCGGCTTCCTCACGGCCGTGCTGCTGAGCGCGCCCGCAGCGGTGTGGCTCGGGATGCGGGTATCGAAACCCTGGACTCACGTGCTCGATGCGGTGAGCAGCGGTATTGCGGGACTTCGCGACCGGGATTTCAGCGTCAGCATCACACCGACCGGCGGGCGGGAGCTCATCGATCTCGTGACGGCCTACAACTCTCTCGGCGACGTGTTGCGCCGCGAGAGACTCGACATCTACCAGCGTGAGCTCCTCCTCGATACCGTATTGCAGACGACGCCGCTCGCCCTCGTCCTGACCAACGCCGCCGGCTGGATCGTCTACGGCAACATCGCCGCGCGCCAGCTCCTGCGCGGCGGGCGCAAGCTCGAGGGGCTCGCCCTCGATGCACTGCTCGAGGAATCCCCGGCCGCCCTGCTCGAGGCGCTGAAGTGCGTCGGCGATACGCTCTTCACGATGGAGATCGGCGGCGAGCCTGAGGTTTACCATCTCTCCAGGCGCAGCTTCGTGCTCAACGGCCAGCCGCACGAGCTCATCCTCCTCAAGCAGCTCACGCGTGAGCTCGCCGCCCAGGAAGTGGTCGTGTGGAAGAAGGTCATCCGCGTCATCGCGCACGAGCTCAACAACTCCCTCGCGCCGATCCGCTCTCTCGCCCACTCGGGGAGCCTCCTCGCGGCCGGGCCCGAGAGCGCGCGGCTCGAAAAGGTGTTCGCCACCATCGGCGAGCGCGCATCCCACCTCGCCACGTTCATCGAGGGCTATGCGAAGTTTGCCAAGCTGCCGAAGCCCCGGCCCGCGCCCGTCGCCTGGCCGGCCTTCATCGACCGGATTGCCGCAACCCACACCTTCCGGATCGAAGGGGCTCTGCCGCAGCGCGAGGCGAGCTTCGATGTCGTCCAGCTCGAGCAGGTGATGATCAATCTCCTGAAGAACGCCGCCGAATCCGGCTCGCCATCCGATGCGATCACGGTCAGCGTTCACCCGCGTGCGCAAGGCTTTCTGATCGAAGTTGCCGATCGCGGCGCGGGCCTCTCGGAGCAGGTGCTGCGCGATGCCCTGCTGCCCTTTTTCTCCACCAAGGCCTCGGGCACCGGTCTCGGCCTCACCCTCTGCCGCGAAATCGTCGAAGCGCACGGCGGCCGCATCACCCTCGCCAACCGATCCGGCGGCGGCGCGATCGTCTCCATTCACTTGCCCTAGCCCAAATTTAGTCCACGGCGCACTTGCCACCGATCTAGTGGGCAGCGAGCGTCTTGCGCGCGGCGGCGAGCTCGCGTCGCAATGCAGCCACCTGTGGGCCGGCAGCCGGACTCGCCGCGAGTCGACCGATCGCACGATCCACGGTGTCGAGACCCAGCGTGAGTCCGGTGCGGGTAGTCACACGCCGCAACGCGCTCTGGAATCCGGGGTCCGCCTCGAGCTCGCTCTCGCCGAGCGAGCGCGCCTTGCCGATGATGTCGCTCAGCGCGGCTGCCGCGTGTGCGACACCTGTCGGTGAGGTCAGGTTCTGTGCGCGAGCCACATGCTCGGCCTCGGGCAGACTCGTCACGAAGCGGCGCAGCTCCTCCGCCTGCCGCGCATTGCGCGGATGATTCGCATGCATGAGGGCCTGAGCCGCACCCATCATGGCGAACGGAGCGAGCGCGGCGTGGCTCAGGACCGGGCTGCCCGAGGTCGCACCTCCGGCAGCGAGGCCGACGATCGCGAGGCCACCGATCCCGTGTACGACGTGCAGCACGCCACGCTCCAATGCGAATACAGCATGCAGTAGCGCTCGGATCGGCGCGAACCCGAAGCCACCTGCCACCAGCAGGCTCGCCAGCGCAGGGCCCGAGGATCCCTGGAGGCTGAAATGCTCATACGAGGCGAGAGCACCGGCAGCAATCACGAGATTGCACGCATGCAGCACGACCCGCCCGAGAACAGCATGGGGCCGCACCCGGGCGGCTGCTCCGCCCATCTGCAGGGCGGGATTCTCAGTCGCCGCCCGCTCGATCCGCTGGAATACCGGCACCGCAGCATCACCTCACAGCTTGGACATCGCTTTCTCGAGCACGCTGAGCATCTGCTCGCGGGGAATCCCGAGCCCGTCGACGCCGATCATCACATCGTTCTTCACGGCTGCCAGCCCGCCGGCCCGGGTGGCACCCGAATAGGCCACCTCCCAGTACGGGCTCGGAGGCAGCTCGCTGCCGCTCAGACCCGCCTTCACTTCCTGAGCATGCGGCAATCCGGCGGTAATCCCGTTCAAGAACCCCTGCCTGATCGAGGCATCCTCGCGCAGCTCCTGGTAACCGTAAGTCCAGTAGAGGCGGATGGACACTTGCGTGTGCAGCTTGCCGCCGGCCGGGCTGTCGATCATCCGGTCGTACTCGCAGACATCGTCACCGTCATTCTTCGGATCCGCCGACAGCGTTCCGATGATCGCCTCCGCCTCGGCCCGGCTGAGGAAGCTGCAGGGACCGCGCCGCTGCACCCGATGCGCAGCCGCATACGCCTTGGCCGCAGCGATGCCCGCGCGCCCATCAATAGACAGGGGTTTGTCCAGTCGCTTGAGCGCCGCGTCCGCCAGTTTCGCCGCTGCCATAATACCGACGTTGGAATCTGATGCATCGACGGTCACGCCCTGATCGCCGAGCAATGTCGCGAACTCACAGCACCCCTGAACGCGCGCCTCATCCCACGTGCCGGCGAGATCGCTGCCATCGGCGAGGTGCAGCATGCCCTTGGTCGGCCCCTGATTGATCATGGACTGGATGTTGCCCAGCATCTTCCAGCTGACGGTTGCGCCGTCCCAATCGACCTTGACCAGGATGCGATGGAAGTGCGCATCCTCGTAGGTACATTCGTCGCCATTGGCGAAAGGATCACCGTTGGAGGTCCGAAAAGGCGCAGTGGCAAGCGGCGCGCCGAGCGCCGCCTCGACTTCCTTCGGATCCAGCAATGAGCAGGGATCCTGCTGCTTGTCGCTCGGGTCCTCCTCATCCGCGGCGCTCGTCTCGGTAGCGGCAGCCGGTGACGGTGAGTGGCGGCTACCGCACGCTGCCAGCGCAAGCATGCCCAGCATGGCCCCGAGCACGAGCCAGGGCCGTGCAGTCTGCGGTCCTGCCCGGGAGCGGGAGCGGGAGGGCACGGCAAAGATTCGGTGCGACATGACGAGTTTCCGGCTCGAGATAGTGCGCCGCGAATAATCCCTGCACAGCCGGGTACGCGCATCCACCGTTCGGTTGATGTCAGGTGGACCTCGCGTCAATAGAGTGCGGCGCTCATGAAACGACGCACCCTGGCGTCCTGCCTCGCCCTGGCGGCGCTCGCCTTCACGTCCTGCGCGCGCCATGGCGCGCCAGCCCCGGGCACCACTACCTCGCCAGCGACCGGCGCGGTCGGCGCGGCAACCGGCGGCACGGCCCCGCCCTGGGCCGGGCACGCCCTGCGGGGCGGCGACCCGCAGGCTTTGCGGCAGTACCTGCTCACCGTCCGGGAGGTGAAGCCGATCCGATTCCGCGTGCGCTGGAATCCGGCCACCGTCGCCATCGACAAACAGGCAGCGCTACGCTCGTTGCGCAGCGTGAGCCACGACGGGTCGACCTTCGTGTTCGCGGCCAGCGAGCCGGCGGTCGGACGGCTGAAGGCGGGCAGCATTCTGTGGGTATGGGACTTGGCCGTACGCAAAGTCGATGGGGTCACGACGGTCGCAGGCATGACACGCGTCCACACGATACCTGTCACGCTCACCGAAGCGATTCCGGACGCCGACATCGAATTCGACGCCCGCGCGCCGCTCAGCCAGTTCCTGTTGTCCGGACGCCCTGCCGACATGGCTCCGCCGGGGGCCGCTGCGCCTGCTGGCACGCCGCCCACGGGCTCGGGGGCGCCGGCGCGAACCAGCGACGCGAGCCAGGCCTGGAGAGTGCGGCCCGTGCTCTACCGGCTATACGGCTCGAGTAACCCGCCGCAAGAGCCGCAGTCGAATACCGACGGACAGAACCAGGATACGCCTGACAGCAACACCAACGAGGATGCGGACGACGACGATGCAGATGACGAGGAGGAAGATCACTTCCAGGGGAACACCTACAGTACGGAGCTCAAGCACTACGACGTCTCGATCGGCTATGCGCCGAGTGGGGACGACGGCCTGAGATTCCGGCTCGAGGCGCGCAAGGCCGAGGAGGACGAAGAGGAGAAAGAGGAAGCCAAGCGGGATACCGAGGAAATCAAGGAGAAGCACGAGGAGCTCGAGAAGAACGAAAAGGAGGTGAAGGCGGAGATCACGAAGCTTCACCAGGAGGAGTTCGAGCAGCAGGAGGGCTTGAACCAGCTCGATGAGAGCTACGAGAAGGAGCTCGATCAGATGCGCCAGGACGAAAAGGACCGCCACGACCCGAGCTACACCGGTCCCACTCCGCCCCCGCACCCGACCGATTCCAACGGGACGCCGCTCACCGAAGCGGCCATGGAAGCGAAGCTCACCGCACAACACGAGAAGCAACGCAGCATCGAGCTGCAGAAGCAGCAACAGGTGAGCCAGATCCTCGCCGAGGCGGAAATCAAGAAATCGGATCTGCGCCATCAGCTCGCCGCGCTCGGCAAAGCGTTCGGCAAGGCGGCCGGGAAAGAGCTCTTCGACATCGTCTCGGAGAACCTGGACATTCGCTTCAAGGCGGATGCCGAGCTCAACGGCTTCGACGTCGCCGGAACCTATCAGTTCGTAGACGGCGACATCGAGAAGGCCCAGCTGCAACTGAAGAACCTGAACGGCTCCGTGAAGACCGACTTCATCGCACGCCTCGGCAAGCCCGGCAACGAGGGCAGCAAGATCCCGGTCGTCGACATCCCGATCGTATTCGACCTGCCGATGCCGATCGGCGGCATCCCGTTCGTCTGTCAGATCGGCACCGACTTCCTCATCAACGTGTATCTCGCGGGCTACCACGCCACGCTGAACCTGACAGGTCAGTTCCAGTACAACGGCACGGACGGGTTTACCTACGGCAAGAGTCAATCCTCCTACGACGACACGCTTGCCGCTACGAGTAAGCCGGTTATCTCGCTGTCCCGGGGTGCGAGCCCTGGTGTATCCGCCGTGGTGCTCGCGATCCAGCTCCCGCGCTGGGGGTTCGGCTTGGGGATGTGGGATGTCTCCTCGCTCGCCTACTTCGACATCATCCATGTATTCACCATGACCAAGTCGGCAGACGAGGCGATCGGCCTGGCTGCTCCACCGTGTCTGCGGACGACTTACCAGGCCGTGGGAGATGTGGGTATCGAGACGCAGGCGGTACCTATTCCGATCGAGAGCGTGCAGAAGATCGCGAAGAAGCTGAGCCACAAGGAGAAGATCTTCGACGTCAAGAGTGAGCAGCTCGAGCCGCCGATCAAGGCGTGCGAGATCGGGGGATGAGAACTCCGCCGCACGGACGGTTGTGGTTGATATTCGCTCGCGGTGCACTCGGCGCGTGCGCCGTTGAGGCGCTGGCGATGAGTCTTGCAGCCCTGGCGCTGGCCGCTCCGCTGCCTGCAACCGCGGCCGCTCGCGCGGCCGATCAGCTGGAGCCGGCCGCCAAGCTGGTCCCGCTCGCGCAAGGCCTGGTTTTCACCGTCACCTCCCACGTCGGGCTGGTCACGAATCGCGGCTCCGTGCCGGTGGCCGACACGGAGATCGTCTACTCCGTCGCCGCAGCGGACGCGAACCGGGTCACCCTGCACTTCCTACTCAGCGCCGCAAGCGGCACGGCTGCCGGGAAGCTCATCGAGCCTGCGCCCAAGAGTTTCACGCGGATCGTGAGGCGCGAGGACCTGCAATCCGCGATGCGTGAGAAGGTCCTCTTCGGCAGCGATGATCCCGAGTTGCTCCCGGGGCAGACGTTTGCCGGCACCTCGGCCGCCGTCCTCGCCGCGCTGGCAGGCTCCGGCAAGGTCGCCTTCGTGCTCGGCATCAATGAGCCCGAGCAGGGGTTGGCGGGACTCAGCAGCGTGGCGGGCGCGCTGCCGGACGCAAGCTCCGGGACCGGCGTCTCTCCGATATTCACCTCCGGGCTGCAGATGCTGCTCGGATCGCCCGCGCGACATTACTATCGCGGAGTCCTCACGCGGGTCGGCAGGGACGAGCCGTTTTCCGTGCTCCTCGACGGCCGGCGATCGATCCTGCCGGCGGTACACGTCCGCGGAGAGTTGAAATTCGCCGACCGGACGATCACACCGGAGCTCTGGTGGCTGGATGAGCCGGGGAATCCGCTTACGCTGAAATGGGCGATCGGCGGCAGCTACGAGATCGTCACCCGAATCGACCGGCCGCCGCCGGCGCAGGGTGGCAGCGGAGCTGGGGGCGCGGCCCCGGTGGCGGCCGGGCTCACCAGCCGTGCCTGCCGCGCCGAGCTGACCGGGGTCTACTTCACCACGGGCAGCGCACAGGTGCTCGATGTCTCCATGCCGGCGCTACAGCGCTTCGCGGCGCTCATCGCGCAACACCCGGAATGGGACCTCACCATAGAGGGCCACACGGACAACATCGGATCGGCCGAATACAACCTCGACCTCTCGACCCGCCGGGCTGAATCAGTACGCCAGGCACTGGTCGGCCGCTTCGGCGTGGCGGCCGCAAAGCTCAAGGCGAAGGGTTATGGCCTCACTCGACCGGTGGAGAGCAATGCAACCGATCCGGGACGTGCCCACAATCGGCGCGTCGAGGTCAGCCGACGCTGCGGGGCGTGATGGCTTGGGGGGAAGCGCCCGATTCGCGCAAGGCGTAAGATCCGGACCGGGAGGGGGCGGAAATGTCCGACGCAGAGCGGATTGCCGGTCTCATCAGCGATATATACGGTGAGGCGCTAGGGGCGCTCGGCGAGGTTCTCGAGCGGTTGTCTGCCGGCGTGGTCTTCGTCGACCGCGATGGCCGGCTCATCCACGCGAATGGGCCCGCCATCCGGATGCTGACGATGAGCGACCTGTTGAGTTGGTCCGATGGCAGGCCGCGGCCCCGGGATGGACGTGCGGCGGCGCACCTGGATATGGTTTTGGAGGCAATGCACCAGCGCGAGCCCTGCCTGGGGTGCTGTGCGCTCTCGTTCGTGCACGGCGCTTACAATGGAGACCGCATCACGGTCCAGATCCTGCCCCTGGCGACCGGTACGCGCGGCCGTGCCGCGGCGCCCTGCGCCGCCGCCGCGGCCATCATCGTCTCGCAACAGCCATCCGATCTACCGCATCGCCTCCAGTTGGCGGCGAGACTCTACGCGCTCACACCGGCTGAATCGCGAGTCGTCGGTGTGCTCCTCACCGGCTGCACGATCGGCGGTGCCGCCAAGGCACTCGGGATCAAAGAGGCCACGGTCAAGACGCACCTGCAGCACGTATTCGACAAGACCGGCACCCGGCGCCAGGTCGATCTCGCTCAGCGCATCGCACAGTGCGCCTGAACGCAACCCTCCATCACCGCAAGCAGGCAAACAGGAGATAACTCAATGGCAACTCAACGAGCGGCAGCGGGCTTTGCGCTGGCCGCGGCGGCTGTCGCACTGACAGCCTGGGCCGCCGAGCCGGTCAACATCGGGATCGAGATGGGGTTGTGGGAAGTGGCGGCTCATGCCGAGACGAGCGGCCCGGCGGTGCCGCCGCAATTGCAGGAGCAATTGCAGAAGCTGCCGCCCGAGCAGCGCGAGCGCTTCGAGGCCGCGATGCAGGGGGCGATGGCGGATGCGCAGCGCGGGCACGTGTTCCGGGAATGCGTGACCCCGGAGCGGTTGTCTCGGGGCTTCGGTAAGGAAGACGAGTCGGCGCAGTGCAAAGCCTCGGTGGTCCGCAACACGCGCACCGAGTTCGAGTACCGCAAGGTGTGCTCAGGGGGCGGCGGCGAGTCCCACACTGAGCATGCGATCTTCCACATGACCGATCCGCACCACATCACGGGCACCGTCGACGTGGTCGTATCGAGCGCCGAGAAGCCGATGACGATCCATCAGGTCCTCGACGGGAAGTGGGTGAGCTCCGGCTGCGGCGATGTGAAAGACGTCGAGACGGTCAAGTAGGACGCTGGGTCAGGCCCCGCCGCGAGGAACGTCCGCGGCGGCCACCGGGCGCAGTGGGACGGCCAGCACCGCTGCCGTTGGTGGAGCTGCCATTGCCGACGGAGCGATGGCGGGCGGCACGGCCGCGCCCGGCGCCATTCTCGGCGGCTTTCTGCGCGAGGCCGCTCTCCTTGAATTCCGTCGCATCGACGTCGAGCCCCTTCAGATACCGGCGGAACTCCCTGCCCAGCGCCGGGTGCCCCATGGCATATTCCACGGTCGCCTGTAGATAACCGAGCTTGCTGCCGCAGTCGTAGCGCTTGCCGTTGAAGCGGTAGGCGTATACGGCCTCCTCGCGCATGAGGGCCGCTATGCCGTCGGTCAGCTGAATCTCCCCGCCCGCGCCCTGCCCGAGCCGCTCGAGATGCTCGAAAATCGCCGGAGCCAACACATAACGGCCGACGACCGCGAGATTGGACGGAGCCACGGCCGGCTTGGGCTTCTCGATGATGCTGCGCACCCGGCTGGTGTTGGATTTGTCCGCCTCCACCGCGACGATGCCGTACTTGTCGGTATCCGCGCGCGGCACCACCTGCACCCCGAGGATGCTCGCACGCTTGGACTCGTAGACCTCCGCCATCTGCGCAAGACACGCCTTCTGGCTCTTGATCAGATCGTCGGCCAGGTGCACGAAGAAAGGCTCGGCGCCGACCGCCGGCTGCGCGCAGAGGACCGCGTGCCCGAGGCCCAGGGGAGCGGGCTGGCGGATGTAGATGCAGGAGGCATAGGACGGCAGAACGCTTTGCAGCTGGTTGAGGAGATCGCTCTTGCCCTGACGCTCGAGGAGCTGCTCGAGCTCCTGGTCGGAATCGAAATGATCCTCGATGGCCCGCTTGGAGGCGCCGGTGACGAACACCAGGCGCGTCGCGCCCGCTGCCAGGGCCTCCTCCACCGCATACTGGATGAGTGGCTTGTCGACTACGGGCAGCATCTCCTTCGGGCTCGCCTTGGTGGCGGGCAGGAAGCGAGTGCCGCGTCCGGCCACCGGAAAGACGGCGGTACGGATCACGGACTTCGGTGTCATCCTCATCGCATCTCTCCCGCGAATAACTCCTGGCTCACCGCCAAGTGTATCGTGTAAATGGGTACCACAGGCTTCGCCATCATCTTCGCAAGCCGCATGCCGCAGGTCACGGAAAGGCTCGCTCCTCGCTCTTTTCGGCCCACTTGAAGACCGCCGGGCGCATGCTGTCCCACGAGCGGCATTTCGGGCAGCGCCAATACCAGCCGACACTGAGCAGGCCGCAGTCATCGCACTGGTAACGCCCGCCGGTGTCCCCGATTCGCGTCAGCAGCGCCCCGAGGGAGCGGGCATCCGCCGCCGACTCGGTCTCGGAGCCCGCCTCACCGGCAATGTCAGGCAGCCGGCGTACCTCCTGCGGCGGCAGCGCCGTCGCGAGCAGCCACGCGAGTTGCCGGGAGCTGATCGTGCCGTTGCGGCGCAGCCTCCCCGCAATCTCCGAGAGAACATCGGCGCCGCGGGCGTTGCCCCAGAGCCCGAGCACCCGCGGAATGATCTCCAGCGCCAGCCCCGGCGATTCCTCCAGGGCCTTGAGGTAAAGCGCCAAAGCCCCGGCCGAGTCACCCGCGAGCTCGGTGATGCGCGCAGTGAGCACATCCGCCCGCGGCAGGTCCGCCTGGTGGGTGCGCGCCTGTCGCAGGAGCGTCCGCGCCCGCTCCGCATCCCCCTGCACGAGCGCCTGCTCGGCGAGCTCGCAGAGATAGTGCGCCGCCACCCGCCGCCGCTCGAGCTGCACCGCCTGCGGCAGGGCATGGAAGATCTTGAGCGCATTGGCCCAGTCGCCCTGCGCCTCGTAGATCCGTACCAGATGATCGAGCGCCGCCTTGCGATACTCCCTCGAGGCCGAGAGCTCCTCGAGGAGCCGCTCCGCACGGTCCATGAGGCCTGCGCTCAGGTAGTCGAGCGCCAGCGCGAATGCCGCCTTGTCGTGAAACGACGAGCCGCCCTGCTCGCGCATGCGCGAGTGGATCGCAATCGCCCGATCGACCTCGCCGCGACGCCTGAAGAGGCTGCCGAGAGCGAATTGAATCTCCGCGGCATCTCCGTCCGCCGCTGCCATGCGCGCGAAGATCTCCACCGCGTGATCGAACCGGTCGTTGATGAGGTGATCGAGCCCGACGTAATAGTCGCGCGGCAACCTCACGGTGCGCGCCGGGCAGGTCATCCGCCCGAGAAACCAAGCCGCCAGCCCGACGGCGACAAAGGCCAGCGCAAGCAGCAGAGCAGGCAGCTCGATCACGGTCTCATTATGCGCTGCGCGGGGAACTTTGCGCGCCAAAGCGCAAGGGATTAATCCCTGATGGGATTGTCCGCCCCGTCGTTGACGCGCTCGCGAAGATCCTTGCCGGGCTTGAAGTGGGGCACGTACTTGCCCGAGAGCGCCACCGCCTCCCCGGTCTTCGGGTTGCGTCCCTGGCGCGGGGGCCGGAAGTGCAGGCAGAAACTGCCGAACCCCCGGATCTCGATGCGATCGCCCTCCGAGAGCGAATCGCTCATGATCTCGAGGATCTGTTTCAGCGCGAGCTCGACATCCTTGGAGGGCAGATGCTTCTGCTTCGCCGTGATGATCTCGATGAGCTCAGACTTCGTCATGTTCGAACCAACGCCTTCTCCGTCCAGGGCCGCCGCGCGGCGGCCCTGGTGAGAGAGTTGACGGCTCTGTTTCAGCTGCGGTCCCCGATGTGCTCCTTCAGGAGGTCTCCGAGGCTGGTGCCGGTCGGCGCCGCCTCCGAAGAGCGGTAGCTCTGTACCGCCTCCGCCTCCTCGTGCGCTTCCTTCGCCTTGATCGAGAGCGAGATCGTGCGTGACTTGCGGTCGACGCCCGTGAACTTCGCCTCCACCTCATCGCCCACCTTGAGCACCGTGCGCGCATCCTCGATGCGGTCCCGGCCGAGCTCCGATGCACGCAGCTGCCCTTCGACGCCGTTGCCGAGATCGATGACCGCACCGCGGGCGTCAACTTCCTTGACCACGCCCTTGATGATCGTGCCCTTGGGGTTCTCGGCGATGTAGCTCGAGAACGGATCCTTGGCGAGCTGCTTGACCCCCAGGCTGATGCGCTCGCGCTCCGGGTCGATGGTGAGCACCATGGCCTCGAGCTGCTGGCCCTTCTGGTAGTTGCGCACCGCCTCTTCGCCCGGAACGTCCCAGGAGATGTCGGAGAGGTGCACAAGGCCATCGATGTTGCCCGAGAGCCCGATGAAGATGCCGAAGTCGGTGATCGACTTGATCTGACCGCTCACCTTGTCGCCGCGGTTGTAGTTCTCCGCGAATTCCTTCCACGGATTGGCCTTGCACTGCTTCAGGCCGAGGGAGATGCGGCGGCGATCCTCGTCGACGTCGAGCACCATCACCTCGACTTCCTGGCCGGTGTGCACGACCTTCGCCGGGTTGACGTTCTTGTTGGTCCAGTCCATCTCCGACACGTGCACCAGACCCTCGACGCCATCCTCGATCTCGACGAAGGCGCCGTAATCGGCAATGTTGGTGACCTTGCCGAAGACGCGCGTATGCGGCGGATAGCGGCGGGCTATGTTCTCCCACGGATCGGCGCCGAGTTGCTTGAGGCCCAGGCTTACGCGCGAGCGCTCGCGATCGAACTTCAGGATCCGCACGTCGATCTCATCGCCGACCTTCACCACTTCGGAGGGGTGCTTGACGCGCTTCCACGCCATGTCGGTGATGTGCAGCAGGCCATCGATGCCGCCCAGGTCCACGAACGCACCGTAGTCGGTGAGGTTCTTGACCGTGCCGTGCACGACCGAGCCTTCCTGCAGATTCTCGAGCAGCGCGCTGCGCTCCGCGGAGAACTCCTGCTCCACCACCGCGCGGCGCGAGACCACCACGTTGTTGCGCTTCTGGTCGAGCTTGATCACCTTGAACTCGAGCGGCTTGCCTTCGAGGTAGGAGGTATCGCGGACCGGACGCACATCGACGAGCGATCCCGGAAGGAACGCGCGTACGTTGTCGAGCTCGACGGTGAAGCCGCCTTTGACGCGGCCGGTGATGATGCCGGTGACGATCTCCGACTTGTTGAATGCTTCCTCGAGCCGCGTCCAGGTACGGGCGCGTTTCGCCTTCTCGCGTGAGAGACGCGTCTCCCCGGTGCCGTCCTCGACCGAGTCGAGGGCAACCTCCACCTCATCGCCCGACTTGACCTCGACCTCACCGCGCTCGTTCTTGAACTGTTCGATGGGAATGACGGCCTCGGACTTCAGGCCCACATTCACGACGACGACGTCGGGGGTGACATCGACCACCAGCCCGGTGAGGATCATCCCGGGGCGGATGCGTTGGTTGGCGAGACTCTGCTCGAAAAGCTGCGCAAAACTTTCAGTCATACTTTCTGTCGTACTCTGACGGCCAGGCCCGTGGGCCCATGCACGTCGTTCAACTGGCGCCTCGTGCTCCCTGCGGCCCAGGCAGATGCAAATACGGCGCGCACTTCATGCAGCGCACCGACCCGGAAAAACTTTCAGCGAGCTCAGAGCCTCAGGTCCGAGGCCACAGCGACCGCTGGATTCCAAGATCCAGCACGCGGTCGACGACCTCCTCGATCGTAAGACCCGTCGAGTCGATCACCTCCGCATCGGAGGCGGGAATGAGGGGGGCCACCGCCCGGGTGGAATCCCTCGCGTCCCGCTCGGTGATCTCGCGCGAAAGGGCGGAAAGGCTAGCACCGGACCCCTTGTCTTTCAACTGCTTATAGCGCCTGCGGGCGCGCTCCTCGGCGCTGGCCGTGAGGTAGATCTTGAGGCGGGCGCCCGGGAAGATGACGGTCCCCATGTCCCTGCCATCGGCCACGAGCCCCGGGGGCCGGGCAAAGGCCCTCTGGCGCGCCAGGAGGGCGGTCCGGACCGTCGGCCAGGCCGCGACCCGTGAGGCGCCCTGGCCCGCCGTCTCGGTACGAATAGCCCGGGTGACGTCGCGCGCCTCGAGCGTAACTCGCTCGCTGCCGTCGGGGCCTACCCCGAAAGCCACCTGCATGCTGGCGGCGAGCCGCGCATGGCCCTCGATATCGGCAGGATCGAGGCCCCGATCGCCCCCTGCATAGGCCACCAGCCGGTAGAGCGTCCCGCTATCGAGTAAGTGCCACCCGACATGCTGCGCCACCGCCCGGCTGATGGTGCCCTTACCCGAGCCGCTGGGGCCGTCGATCGTGACGACAGGCGCCTCGTCGGTCATAGCGTCTCGATCTGTAGCCCGGCCGAGCGTGCGATCTCGAGGAAACCTGGGAAGGAGGTCGCGACGTTCGCGACATCGCGGATCTCGATCGCGCCACGCGCGACGAGTCCGGCAACCGCGAAGGCCATGGCGATCCGGTGATCGCCGTGGCTCTCGATGACCCCCCCGCCCAGCCCCGAGCCGCCGCGGATCCAGAGTCCATCGTCGAGCAGGTGGTTCTCGACTCCGAGCACGCCGAGACCCTCTGCCATGGCGGCGAGACGATCGCTCTCCTTGATGCGCAGCTCGAGCGCCCCGCGCACCAGGGTCTCGCCTTCGGCCACGGCGGCCGCGATGAAGAACACCGGAAACTCATCGATCGCGAGCGGCACCAGCGATTCCGGCACCCGGATACCCTTCAGCCGGCTCTTGCGCACCTCGATGTCCGCAACCGGCTCGCCGCTCGGGGGCGTATCCCGCCGATGAGCGTGCACGCGGATCTGGGCCCCCATGAGCCCCAGCATCTCGAGCAGCCCGGTGCGTGTCGGGTTGATGCCGACGTTGCGCAGCAGCAGACCCTGCTCGGCGGCGAGACATCCTGCGACCAGAAAAAAGGCGGCAGATGAGAAATCCGCGGGCACCGCGACGGCGGTGCCGTTGAGCCGCTGGCCACCCTCGATGGCAACCGTCGCGCCATCCCTCAGGACCTCGACCCCGAAGGCGCTCAACATGCGCTCGCTGTGGTCCCGGGACGGCGCCGGCTCCGTGAGGCGCGTGCGCCCGAAAGCCCTGAGGCCGGCGAGCAGCACGGCCGACTTGACCTGTGCGCTCGCCACCGGCAGCGCGTAGTCGATCGCACTCAGCTTCGTATTGCCGTGGATCTCGACGGGCGGCCGCCCGTCCTGGGTTCGGATATCGGCGCCCATGAGCCGCAGCGGCCCGGCCACCCGCTCCATCGGCCGGCGCATGAGCGATGCATCGCCGATCAGAGTGGAGGCGAACGCCTGCGGCGCGAGCAGCCCCATGAAAAGACGCATCGCCGTGCCGGCGTTGCCCATGTCGAGAGCGGTCGCGGCGGCGGTGAGGCCTTCGAGCCCTCGCCCACGGACGAGCACCCGCTGCGGCTGTGGCCGCTCGATCTGCACGCCGAGTGCCTGCAGCGCCCGCAGGGTCGCCAGGCAGTCCTCGCCGGCGAGGAAGCCCGTGATCTCGGTGTTGCCCTCGGCGATGCCACCGAACATCAGCGCCCGGTGCGAGATGGATTTGTCACCGGGCACGGTGATCTCGCCTGCAATCTCACCGCCGGGCTCGACCCGATAGTGTGCCGTTGTGCCGGAAGCCGTCATGGCGTCACTCTACAGCACCGCGCGCGGATAGGAGCCGAGCACCCGGAAAAGCGAGCAGCGCTGCTTCAGCGCCTCGAGCGCACGGGCCACGTGCGTGTCCTCGGCGTGCCCATCGATGTCGATGAAAAAGACGTAGTCCCACTTGCGCCGGTGCGAGGGGCGTGACTCGATGCGCGTCATGCTGACGCGATGGCGCGCCAGCGGCTCGAGCAGGCGATGCAGCGCGCCCGGTGAATCAGTGTGCGATACGGACACGAGCAGCGTCGTACGATCGTCGCCGCTCGCGGCGAGCAGCTTGCGACCGAGCACGAGGAAGCGCGTGGTGTTGTCGGCTCGGTCCTCGATCTCCGCCGCCAATGTCTTCAGCCCGTAGACCTCCGCTGCGGTTTCCCCTGCAATCGCGGCCGTACCACGCTCATCGCGTGCACGGCGTGCAGCCTCCCCGTTGCTCGACACCGGCACCAACTCGACGGTCGGCAGATGCTCGTGCAGCCACGCGCGACACTGTGCGAGCGACTGCGGGTGCGAGCAGACGCGCACGATCCGTCCGAGGGCATTCATGTTACCCATGAGATAATGATGAACGCGCAGCTCCACCTCGCCGCAGATCTTGAGCGGCGAGCCGACGAGCCGGTCGAGCGTGTGGTTGACCGTACCTTCGGTCGAGTTCTCGATCGGCACCACACCGAAGTCCGCCGCGGCGGACTCCACCTCGTGAAACACTTCATCGATCGAGCCGAGCGGCAGAGCCCGCACCGAATGACCGAAGTGCGTGAGCACGGCGGTCTGGCTGAAGGTAGCCTCGGGCCCGAGGTAGGCCACCTTGAGCGGCTCCTGCTGCGCGAGGCACGCAGACATGATCTCGCGGAAGAGCCGAACGACCTCTTCGTCGCGCAGCGGACCGCGGTTGCGTTCGCGCGCCCTGCGGAGTACTTGCGCCTCGCGCTCCGGGCGGTAGAAATCGACGGTGTGTCCGTCACGGCTCTTGGAAATGCCGACGAGCTGCGCGAGCTTGGCGCGCTCATTGATGAGGCGCTGAATCTGCTCATCGACGCCATCGATGCGCGCTCGGACGGCTTCCAGCTTCGTGGTGCCGGCGGCGGTTTGCGCACTCGTCACGCGCGAGGGCCGGCCCCGGCGGGAAGTTTTCTTTACGGGCATGGCGGCGGCGTCAGATGAATCGTGCCGAAAGGACGCCCTGGATGCCACCGATCCTCCCAAGGAGGTCCGTGCCGACCGCGCCGTCGACGTCGATGAGCGTGTAAGCGTACTCGCCCCGGGACTTGTTGAGCAGATCGGCGATGTTGATCCTGGCCTCGGCTAGACAGGTCGAGATCTGCCCCACCATGTTGGGAACGTTGCTGTTGGCTATGGCGATCCGCGTCGTGCCGGGCACCCGGGACAGTACCGCCTCGGGATAGTTGACGCTGTTGCGCACGTTGCCGTTCTCCAGAAAGTCGCGCACCTGGTCGGCCACCATGATGGCGCAGTTCTCCTCCGCCTCGCCCGTCGAGGCGCCGAGGTGCGGCAGCGTGACCACCCTGGCATGGTCTTTGAGGAGGTTGGTCGGGAAGTCACAGACGTAGCCGTGCAGGCGCCCAGTGTCGAGCGCCGCGACGACGGCCGGGTCATCGACGATTCCCGGGCGGGCGAAGTTGAGGAGCACCCCGCCCTTTTTCATCAGGCGCAGGCGCGCCTCGTTGACCAGCCGCCGGGTCTGGTCGTTGAGCGGCACGTGCACGGTCACCGCATCGGAGCGCGCGAAGAGGTCATCGAGCGAGAGCGCCTGCTCGACGCTCGAGGAGAGCTGCCAGGCACGCTGCACGGTGATCTGCGGATCGTAGCCGAGCACGCTCATGCCGAGCGCCTCGGCGGAATTGGCCACTTCGACGCCGATCGCACCGAGGCCCACCACCCCGAGCGTACGCCCGGGGAGCTCGAAGCCGACGAAGCCCTTCTTGCCCTTCTCGACCGCCTCGTCGAGGGCCTGATCATCGCCGCTCAGCGAGCGGGCGAAGGCCCAGGCCTGGCAGATGTTGCGCGCGGCGAGCAGGAGACTCGCGAGCACGAGCTCCTTGACCGCATTGGCGTTGGCCCCCGGGGCATTGAAGACCGGGATGCCGCGGCGGCTCAGCTCCGCCACCGGGATGTTGTTGGTGCCGGCGCCGGCCCGGCCGACCGCACGCACCGTGTCGGGGAGGCTGAGCCCGTGCATGTCCGCCGAGCGCACCAGGATGGCATCCGGGCGCTCGAGCCCCGAGGCGACCTCGTAGCGGTCGCGTGGCAGGCGCTCGAGGCCGCGCGCGCTGATGTTGTTGAGAGTCAGGATGCGATATTTCATGGGGGACGACGCCTCAGCCGTGGCGGCGCTGGAAATCCTGCATGAAGGCGACGAGCGCCTGCACGCCCGCGAGCGGCATGGCGTTGTAGATGCTGGCGCGCATGCCGCCGACCGAGCGGTGGCCCTCGAGGCTCACGAGACCCGCCGCCCGCGCCTCGGTGAGGAACGTGGAATCGAGCTCCGGCCGTGCGAGCGTGAAGGGGACGTTCATCCACGAGCGGCACGGCTTGGCCACCGGGTTTCGGTAGAAGCCGGAGTCGTCGATCGCCCGGTAGAGAAGCTCGGCCTTTGCCCGGTTGCGCGCCGCCATCGCCTCGAGGCCGCCCTGGGCCTGCACCCACTTGAGCACCAGCCCGCAGACGTACCAGCCGAACGTGGGCGGGGTGTTGAGCATCGAGCCCTCGGCAGCCATGGCCTGGTAGTCCCACACGGACGGGGTACCCGGGCGAGCCTTGCCGAGGAGATCCTCACGAATGATCACCACGCAAAGGCCCGACGGGCCGATATTCTTCTGTGCGCCGGCGTAGATGAGCCCGAACTGCCCGACATCGATCGGCCGGGAGAGGATCGTCGAAGACATGTCCGCGACCAGCGGCACCGTGCCCGTCTGCGGCACGTATGGAAACTCCACACCGCCTATCGTCTCATTCGGCGTGTAGTGCACGTAAGCGGCACCGGCGGTCAGCTTCAGGCTTCCTTCATCCGGTACGCGGCAATAACCCGATGCCGTCTCATCGCCGGCGATGTTGACCTTGAGCTGCAGGCGCTTCGCCTCGCCGATCGCCTTCTTCGACCAAGTGCCGGTGTTGAGATAGTCGGCAACGGCCCCGGGGGCGCTCAAATTCATCGGGATGGCGGCGAACTGACCGGTCGCGCCGCCCTGGAGGAAGAGCACCTTGTAGCTCTTCGGCACGGCGAGGAGCGAGCGCATCAGGCTCTCCGCCTCCTCGGCGACGGCGATGAAGGCCTTGCTGCGGTGACTGACTTCCATCACCGAGGTGCCGCTGCCACGCCAGTCGGTCAGCTCCTCACGAGCCTGCTCGAGGACTTCCAGGGGCAGCGCCGCGGGTCCGGCGGCGAAATTGAATACGCGCACGAATGCTCTCTTCTATATCTATTGGCGGAAATCGTCGAGACGATTTCCGCGAGACCCTACACCTTTCGCCGCGGGCCAGGGAGCGGCCCTGGCCCGCTGTGCAGTGCCCTGGGGGTCGAGACGATTTGTCCGCATGACCCTACACGATTGCCGCGGGCCAGGGAACGGCCCTGGCCTGCTATGGCTCATAACTATTGGGTATATAGCTCTCAGCCGGCGGGGGGCTGGTCGCTCTCGCCGGAGCCGCTCTCTTCCGCCGGCTCGCCTTCCAGGCTCTCGATCCGCTCGATGCCGACCAGGCGCTCGCCGTCGGAGAGACGGATGAGCCGTACGCCCTGGGTGTTGCGGCCGAGCACCGATACCTCGTCCACCGCGGTGCGCACCAGGGTTCCGGTCGAGCTGATGAGCATGATTTCCTGACCCGGGAGCACCTGCAGCGCCGCCACCGTGGTGCCGTTACGGTCCGAGGTCTGCATCGCGATGACACCTTGGCCGCCGCGTCCGTGCACGGGGAAATCCTCGACGGGCGTGCGCTTGCCGTAGCCCGAGGCCGAGGCCGTGAGCACCGAGCCGCGGCTCTCGCCCTGCCCCACCACGATGAGCGCGATGACCTCCTGTGCATCCGCGAGCTTGATGCCACGCACGCCCGCGGCCTCGCGGCCCATGGGCCGGACCTCGCTCTCGGGGAAGCGGATGGCCTTGCCGCCGCTCGAAACCAACATGATCTCACGCTCGCCGTCGGTGATCGCAACCCCGACCAGGCGGTCCTCATCGTGCAGATCGACCGCGATGATGCCGCTCGGGCGCGGGCGCGAGAAGGCAGTGAGCGGTGTCTTCTTCACGGTCCCCTGGCTGGTCGCCATGAAGATGTAGTGCTGCTCGTCATACTGCTTCACCGGCAGCAGCGCGTTGATTTTCTCGCCCGGCTCGAGCGGCAGCAGGTTCACCATGGGCTTGCCGAGGGAGCTGCGCCCGGCCTGCGGCAGCTCGTAGACCTTCAGCCAGTAGACCTTGCCGCGACTCGAGAAGCACAGCACCGTGTCGTGGGTGTGGGCGACGAAGAGCTTCTCGACGAAGTCCGCATCCTTCACGGCGGTGGCGGCCTTGCCGCGCCCGCCGCGGCGCTGCGTCTGGTACTCCGAGAGCGGCTGCGACTTGGCGTAGCCCGTGTGCGAGAGCGTCACGACCACATCCTGCGGCTCGATGAGATCCTCGGTGCTGAGATCGAGATGCTCGCGGTTGATCTCGGTGCGGCGGGCATCGCCATAGGCCTCGCGCATCTCGATGAGCTCTTCGCGTACCACCTGGGTGAGGCGCTCCGGCCGTGCCAGGATGTCACCGAGGTCGGCGATGCGCGTGAGCAGCTCCTGATACTCGGCGATGATCTTGTCCTGCTCGAGGCCGGTCAGGCGGTTGAGCCGCATGTCGAGGATGGCCTGTGCCTGCGCCTCCGACAGCCGGTATTGCCCATCGGGCCCGCCGTCGAGCCCCGCGCCCGCGGCGAGGCCGCTCGGCCGGGTCGAGATCTCACCCGCGCGGGCGAGCAGATCGGTGACGGCGCCCGGCGGCCAGCCGCATCCCATCAGGGCCACGCGCGCCTCGGCGGGCGCCGGAGCCGCCTTGATGAGCGCGATCATCTCATCGATGTTGGCGAGCGCGACGGCGAGTCCCTCGAGGATGTGCGCGCGCTCGCGGGCCTTGGCGAGATCGAAGATGGTGCGGCGGGTGACCACCTCGCGCCGGTGCCGGATGAACGCGTCCAGCATTTCCTTCAGCGACATCAGCTTCGGCTGCCCGTCCTGCAGCGCGACCATGTTGATGCCGAACACCGTCTCCATCGGCGTCTGGGCGTAGAGGTTGTTGAGGACGATCTCGCTCACCTCACCGCGCTTCAGCTCGATGACGACACGCATGCCGTCCTTGTCCGACTCATCTCGCAGGCCATCGCTCGCAATGCCGTCGATCTGTTTCTCGCGCACGAGCTGCGCGATGCGCTCGATCAGGCGGGCTTTGTTGACCTGGTAGGGAAGCTCGGTGATGACGATCGCCTGGCGGTCGGCCTTGCCGACCTCTTCGATGTTGACCCGCGCACGCACCGAGAGCCGCCCGCGGCCGGTGCGATAGGCGGTCGCGATCTCCTGCGCGCCATTGATGATGCCGCCCGTCGGGAAGTCCGGACCCGGCACGTGCTGCATGAGCGCGGCGAGCGGCAGCGCCGGATCGTCGAGGAGTGCGAGACACGCATTGACGATCTCCGTGAGGTTGTGCGGCGGGATGTTGGTGGCCATGCCGACCGCGATGCCGGTCTGGCCATTGACGAGCAGATGCGGGATGCGCGCCGGCAGGACCGAGGGCTCGACCTCCGACTCGTCGTAATTCGGCGTGAAATCGACGGTTCCCTTGTCGATGTCGGCGAGCAGCTCGTGCGCGATGCGCGACATGCGCACCTCGGTATAGCGCATGGCCGCCGGCATGTCCCCGTCGACGGAGCCGAAATTGCCCTGGCCATCGACCAGCAGATAGCGCATCGAGAAGGGCTGGGCCATGCGTACGATCGTGTCGTACACCGCCGTGTCACCGTGCGGGTGGTACTTGCCGATGACATCGCCCACGACGCGCGCAGACTTCTTGTAGGGCTTGCTCCAGTCGTTGCCGAGCTCCCGCATCGCGTAGAGCACGCGCCGGTGTACGGGCTTCAGGCCATCGCGGACGTCGGGCCGCGCACGCCCGACTATGACGCTCATGGCATAGTCGAGGTAGGACTGCCGCATCTCATCTTCGAGGCTGACCGGCAGGATTTCTCGGGCGATCTCGGGCATCCGGGAATGTTAGCATATAGGGGTCATGAGCAGTCCTCAGGAACTCCCGCCCAATGCCGACCGCAGCGAGCTGTCGAAATTCGACGCGCTGGCGCACCGCTTCTGGGACCCGCACGGGGAGTTCCGCCCGCTGCATCTGCTGAATCCCGTGCGGCTCGGGTTCATCGCCGAGCATGCGAGCCTCGCAGGCGCTCGCGCGCTCGATGTCGGCTGCGGCGGCGGCCTCCTCAGCGAGGCACTGTCGCGCAAAGGCGCCATCGTCACGGGAATCGACCTCGCCCCCGGCATGGTCGAGGTGGCGCGATTGCATGCCGCGGAAGTGATTCTCGACGTCGACTACCAGGTCGCTGCGGCGGAGACGCTCGCTGCAGGTCTCTGTGCGAGCTTCGATGTCATCACCTGCATGGCGATGCTCGAGCACGTGCCGCAGCCGCAGCAGACGCTCACGACGCTCGCCACACTCGTGCGTCCGGGCGGCTCTGTGTTCGTCTCGACGCTCAACCGCAATCTCAAGGCTTTCCTGCTCGCGATCGTGGGCGCCGAGTACGTGCTCAAGCTCCTGCCGCGCGGCACACACGAATACGAGCGGCTCATCCGCCCCTCGGAGCTCGCGCGCTGGGCCCGCGGCGCGGGTCTCATGCCGCGCACCATAGCCGGCATCGAGCTCAATCCCTACACGGAGACCTGCCGCCTGACTCGCGATCCGTCCGTCAACTATCTGATGCACCTCGAGCGGGTGCACGCCTAGCCGAGCGATGCTCCTCGTAGCGATCACGGTGACCTCGCTCGTACTCGGCGTGGTGCTCGGATTCCTCCTCGGGCAGATCCGCGCCGTCGGGCGCATCGAATCGCTGCGCGTCGAGCTCGAAGCCGCGCGGGTGCGCCTGGAGGCCGCGGTGCATCAGGAAGCCGAGCGCGCCGCTTTCGTCGAGCAGTCGGAGGCGCGCCTGCGCGCCTCGTTCGACTCACTCGCCGGCGAGACGCTGCGCGCCAACAGCGAGCTCTTCCTGCGCCTCGCGCGTGAGTCGCTCGGGCGTGAGCAGACACTCGCGCAGGGCAGCCTCAAGGAGCGCGAGGCCGCCATCGCGCAGCTCGTCGAGCCGCTGCGCGTCTCGCTCGAGCGGACCGAGCAGCAGGCGCACGCGCTCGAGCGCGAGCGACAGGAGGCCTACACGGCCCTGCGCACGCAGATCGAGTCACTGGCGAGCGGTCAGAGCCAGCTGCAGCGCGAGACGCGCAACCTCGTCACTGCGCTTCGCCGTCCGGAAGTACGCGGGCGTTGGGGTGAGCTCACGCTGCGGCGGCTGGTGGAGCTCGCCGGGCTCAGTGAGCATTGCGACTTCACCGAACAGCTCCACCTCTTTGGCCAGGAAGGAGCACTGCGGCCCGACCTCGTCGTGCACATGCCCGACTCCCGCGATCTCGTCGTCGATGTGAAGACCCCTCTCGATGCCTATCTCGAGGCGCTCGAGGCGCCGACGGACGAAGGCAGGCAACAGGCAATGAAGAAGCACGCTCAGCAGGTCGAGGCGCGTGTCAGGCAGCTCGCCTCCAAGGCCTACTGGGCGCAGTTCGAGCGCAGCCCGGAATTCGCGGTGCTCTTCCTGCCTGGCGATCAGTTCCTGTCGGCGGCGCTCGCGGAGCGGCCGGAGCTGCTCGACGGCGCCCTCAAGCAGGGCGTCATCATCGCAACACCCTCCACCCTGATCGCGCTCCTGAAGACCGTGGCGCACGGCTGGCGCCAGACGGCCGTGGCGGAGAACGCGCAGTTGATCCGCGATCTCGGTCAGGAGCTCTATCGCCGCCTCGGCGCCTTCACCGGCCATCTCGAGCGGCTCGGCTCACGGCTCGGAGCCGCCGTGGATGCCTACAACTCGGCGGTGGGCTCGCTCGAGCGCCAAGTGCTCCCGCAGGCGCGGCGCTTTCCCGATCTCGGCGTCACCGCCGATGCTCCGCTGCCCGAGCTCGGCGCCATCGAGCAGCCGCTGCGGCCGATCGCCGCTGCCGCCGAGCAGAGCGATGCCCGAGACGCCTGAGGCTCACACTCCCCGCTTTCTCGCCTGGCTCTACTCGACACCTTCCCAACAGCCGGTGCTCGCGGCGCTCTGCGGCATCGAGCGGGAGATCGGCGCGAGCCTGCGGCCCGGCGTCGATCATCACGTGGCGCACACGCGGCTGGAATGGTGGCGGGAAGAGTGCCGCCGGTGCGCTGCCGGCAGCCCCTCTCACCCGCTCACCCGGGAGCTGCGCGCGCATCTGCAGCGGGCCCAGCCCACGGCAGGAGTTGACTCGCGCCTCGCCGGCCTCGGCGGGCTGGTGGACATCGCCGCGTGGGATCTTGCGGGCGCCACCTTCGGCCGGCGCGAGGAGCTGACGGCCTACTGCCGGCGCTGGTCGGCTGCGATGGTGACACCCCTTGCCGCTGATGGCGGCGATCGCAATGGCGAAGCAGACGGGAGCGGCGCGAGAGCCGCGTGGAGCGAGGTCGGCTCGGCGCTCTGCGAGCTCGAGCTCCTCGGCCGGCTCGCACCGGACGCCCACTCCGGGAGACTGCGCATTCCGCTCGATGAGCTCGAGCAGGCGGCGGTCGCGCCGGCGGCAGTCGCGGTACCGCCATGGCCGCGGGAATTGCGGGCAATCATCAGCGCGCGCCATCAGACGCTTCGGCGGCAGCTCGCGGCGGCCGTCGCGGGTCTTTCGCCCGGCGCCCAACAGAGCTCCCGCGGACTTCTCGTCTGGGCAGCGCTCGCCTGGCAGACATCCTTTCGCACCGAGCGATCCTTGCCGCGCCCGCCGGCCGCGTCAGTCGCGAGTGCGGCGGCGGCCAACTGGCATGCGTGGCGAGCCGCGAGAGCGGCGACGAGGGGCCGCCTGCGTTTGCGCTGACCCGTCCCGTCGGGAAGACGTCTCGCTGCCGACGGCAACTGACGAATCCGCTGCAACGCCTTCTGACATCAATGCCTCGAGCTCCTCGCGCGCAAGCTCACGGTAGTGACCGCGCGCAAGTGAGCGCTCCAATGCGAGGGACCCGAGCCGCGTGCGCAACACCCGGCTCACGATCGCGCCCTGACGCTCGAAGAGTTGCCGCACGTCCTTGCCGCTCGCGCCGCGGGCGGTGATGGCATACCACCGGTTGGCGCCCTCCCCGCCGGCAGCCTCGCAGGCGAGCACGGCCAGCTTCTCGCCACTGTCGAGCACACCGCCCAGGATGCCCTCGATCTGCTGCTCGATGAGCTCCCCGCGCACTCTGACACTGAGCTCGCTCGAGAGCCGGTGGACGGCGCGCTGCAGGCGGGCTGCGAGCTCGCCGTCGCCGCAGACGATCTCGAGCCCGCCGTCGATGCGCGGCATGGGGCTCACCACCGTGAATCGTCTGCCGGCGCGCTTCGGCAGCCTGGAAAGAAGGGGAACCGCATCCGGATTGTCCGCAGGAGGGACATCCAGGCTCTCACCCGGTGAGCGGTGATAGATGTAGGCGCGGCCGCCCGACTGCGGCGCCCGCTGGTGAACTACGCGGCCGTCGAGCCGCACCTCATCCTCGGGGCCTACGCGCACTCCGAGCGAGGCGGCCTGTCCGTTGATGGTGAGCCGCCCTGCCCTGATCCACTCCTCGGCTTCCCGACGGGAGGCGAGTCCGGCGCGGGCGAGGACTTTCTGTAGCCGCTCCGGCTCGCCGCGCTGCCTGTGCATAGGACTCAGTCGCCGTTGTCGCGCGGTGCGGCAACCAGCTCACGGGAATCGCCGCCTTCGGCCGACAGCTCATCACCGTCGTCGCGCTCGTCATCGTCTTCACCGGCGTTTTCGGCGGACCCTTCGAGCAGGGTCTCGTCGCTCGGCAACTCGCCAGCGCCTGCCGCACGCGCGCCGGATTCGTCACCGGCAGGGGCGGACCCCTCGGCGGCGGGCTGCGAACCGCCACCTGCGTCCGCTGCGGTTGCAACCGCTGCCTCGCCAGCACCACCCCCGGCCCGGGAGCCCTCGCCCGCGTCCGCCGAAAGGTCCAGCTGCAGATTGAAGTCGCCCACGGCCTTCAGCTCCGAGAGCGCGGGCAGCTCATCCAGGCTCTTCAGGCCGAAGTAATCGAGAAAGTCCCGGGTGGTGCCGAGCAGCTCCGGTCGCCCGGGGACGTCGCGGTGGCCGACCACGCGCACCCAGGTGCGCTCGAGCAGGGTCTTCACGATGTTGGGATTGACTGCGACCCCGCGCACCGCCTCGATCTCACCGCGGGTGATCGGTTGGCGATAGGCGATGAGCGCCAGTGTCTCGAGCAGAGCGCGCGAGTAACGGGCCGGGCGCTCCGGCCAGAGCCGCGAGACCTCCCCGGCGAGCTCACGGCGCACCTGGATGCGCACGCCCCCGGCGGTCTCCTTGAGCTCGATGCCACGCGCGCCATACTCGGCGGCGAGCGCATCGAGCACGGTGCGCAACTGCTCGCTTGTCGGGCGCGCGCTCTCATCGAAAAGTTGGACCAGCTCCGCCGGCTGCACCGGCCGGCCCGCGGCGAGCAGCGCCGCCTCGATCACGTTGCGCAAATAGTGCTCGTTCATTCGCTTGTCGCGCCCTCCTCGCCTGAGTCCGTCCCGGAGTCGCTCCCCGCCGCCGCCGGCTCACCGGCCGGCTCGCTGGTGAGGGCCTCGCTCGAGCGCGGCTCATCGTTGTCGGCGACCACCCGGAGCCTGCGCGCCGGGGCCGCGGCCCGCACGTGCAGCGGCGCATAGGGCTCCGCCTGCACGATGTCGATCAGGCCCTCGCGCACGAGCTCCAGGACCGCCATGAAGGTGACCGTGACGCCCATGCGTCCCTCCTCCGGCCGGAAGAGGCGCACGAACTCGACGAAGCTCGTACTCTCGAGTGCAGAGAGAATATCGCCCATGCGCTCGCGCACAGACAGCCGCTCGCGCTGGATGTGATGATGCGCGAACATCTCGGCGCGCACCACGACTTCCTGAAAGGCGACCAGCATCTCCTGCAGGGTGATCTGCGGCAGCACCCGCGTCACTTGTCGGTCCTTGAGATCCGCGGAGGCTGCCCAGACATCGCGCTCGAGCCGCGGCAGCGCATCGATGCCCTCGGCCGCGCGCTTGAAGCGCTCGTATTCCTGCAGCCGGCGCACGAGCTCGGCGCGCGGATCCTCCTCCAGTCCATCGCCCGCGGTCTTCGGCCGCGGCAACAGCATGCGTGACTTGATCTCGGCGAGCGTTGCCGCCATCACCAGGTACTCGCCCGCGAGCTCGAGCTGCAGGTCCTGCATGAGCTCGATGTAGCGCATGTACTGGCGAGTGATCTCGGCGAGTGGGATATCGAGGATGTCGAGGTTCTGCCGCCGGATGAGGTAGAGCAGCAGATCGAGTGGCCCCTCGAACGCCTCGAGGAACACCTCGAGCGCCTGCGGGGGAATGTAGAGATCGCGCGGGAGCTCCGTTACCGGCTCGCCGTTGACGACGGCGAAGGGCATCTCCACCTGCTCCGGCGGGGCGCTCTGATGCGCCTCGATGGTCGGGTTGGAGACGACGATGGTCAGCTCTGGTTTGAGATGGGCCATGACGCTATGCCTCAATCCGCCCGCAGATGCATGGTGCGGCGCACCTCTTCCAGGGTCTCACGGGCCACCTCGCGCGCCTTCTCTGCGCCCTCGGCCACGATGCTGCGCAGCAGCTCGGGATTCTCGACGTATTCCTGCGCGCGGCGGCGCATCTCGGTCACTTCCGCGACGATCTTGTCGATCACCGGCTGCTTGCAGTCGAGGCAGCCGATGCCCGCCGTGCGGCAGCCTTCCGCCGCCCATTTGCGCGTGGTCTCATCGGAGTAGATCTTGTGCAGGTCCCACACCGGGCACTTGTCCGGATCGCCGGGATCGGTGCGACGCACGCGCGCCGGATCGGTCTGCATGGCGCGCAGCTTCTTGGTCACCGACTCCGGCTCCTCGCGGATCTCGATGGTGTTGCCGTAGGATTTCGACATCTTGCGGCCATCGGTGCCGGGGACTTTCGGAGTCTCGGTGAGCATCGCCTGCGGCTCGGGCAGGATCGCGACGCCGGTGCCCTCGAGATATCCCAACAGGCGCTCGCGATCGGCCACGGTGATGCGGTTGTTGCTCTGCACCAGCGCGCGGGCACGCTCGAGCGCTTCGCGCTCGCCGCTTTCCTGGAAGCGGCGGCGCAGCTGCCGGTAGAGCGTCGTGTTGCGGCCGCCCAGACTCTTGACGGCCCGCTCCGCCTTCTCCTCGAAGTCCGGCTCCCTGCCATAGATGTGATTGAAGCGACGCGCAGCCTCACGTGTCAGCTCGACGTGGGCAACCTGGTCCTCGCCCACGGGCACGTGCGCAGCGCGATAGACGAGGATGTCGGCAGCCTGCAACAGCGGATAACCGAGAAAGCCGTAAGTGGCCAGGTCCCTGTCCTTGAGCTGCTCCTGCTGATCCTTGTAGCTCGGGACGCGCTCGAGCCAGCCGAGCGGGGTGATCATGGAGAGCAGCAGATGGAGCTCCGCGTGCTCCGGCACCTGCGATTGGATGAAGAGCGTCGCGACGCCGGGATTGAGGCCCGCGGCCAGCCAGTCGATCAACACCTCGCGCACGAACTCCGGCAGGCGCCGCGTGTCCTCGTAGCCGGTGGTCAGCATGTGCCAGTCGGCAATGAAGAAGAAGCACTCGTAGCGGTACTGTAGCTGTACCCAGTTGCGCAGGGCGCCGTGGTAGTTGCCGAGGTGCAGCCGCCCGGTCGGCCGCATGCCCGAGAGCACGCGTCCGCCCGAGACGCGCGCGCTCATCGCCAGGTTGGAATCTATCGACACTTTCGCTCGGTCGTCCTCAAACCGGCAGTATACGTTTCCGGAAGGTTCTGGGGTACTTCCGCTACTGTCCGACGATGCGTTCGAGGGGCCCTCTTCCCTCGCGTACCAGTGCGGGCGGATTGACCGACAAGTCGACGACCGTGGTGGGCACGATGCCGCAATCTCCGCCATCGAGCACTGCGTCGATCTCCTGACCGAGGCGCTCCTGGATCTCGCGCCCCGAGGTCAACGGAAGATGCGCGCGCTCATCGGGCAGGATGAGTGTCGAGCTCATCAGCGGCTCGCCGAGCTCGCGCAGCAGCATCAGCGGCACCTGATGATCCGGAATGCGCACGCCGATGGTCCGCCGCTTCTCGTGCTGCAACCGGCGGGGCATCTCGCGCGACGCCCCGAGAAGGAAAGTATACGGACCCGGCAGACAGGATTTGAGCAGGCGGAACTGCCAAGTCTCGAGCCGCGCGAATCGCCCGACCTGGGCCAGGTCGGCGCAGACCAGCGTGAAGTGGTGATGGCGATCGGCTTTGCGGATGCGCCGCACCCGCTCGAGCGCGTTCTTGTCGCCGATGTGCCAGCCGAGCGCGTAGCACGAATCGGTCGGATAGGCAATCACGCCCCCCGCGCGCACGATCTCCGCGGCCCGACGGATGAGGCGCACCTGAGGCGTGGTGGGATGGAGCTCGAGGTATTGGCTCAAGTGGCTCCTGCGGGCCCCGGGGCGCTTATTGGTAACGATATTTCCCAGGAAACGCTATGATACGCGACCTTTTTGAGCCAGCAGCCCTTTGAGAGCCGCCACCTACGCAAACGCTTACGCGCAAACCCACCGCCGGAGAGATCCGCGCTGCCCTGGAACAGGCGCTCGCGCCGGTATCGATCGAGGTGGTCGATGACAGCGCCCGCCACGCGGGCCATGCAGGCGCCCGTGAAGGCGGCCATTACCGCGTGACGCTGGTCGCTGCGGCCTTCACGGGACGCCCGCAACTCGAGCGGCATCGGATGGTCTATTCGGCGGTCGCGCCTCTGATGGGCCAAGGTATTCACGCGCTCAGCATCATTGCGCATGCACCCAACGAGTCTCTTTCGCACTGATAACCTGCCCGCGATGCGGGCCCTGTCGCACCTCATCGTCTTCAAACCAACGAGAGCCCCATGAAGCATCTTAGGATCCTCGGCCTCACTGCCGCGCTGGTCGCGCTGGCCGCCTGCCAGCAGAACTCCTCCACGACAGGCCAGAGCAGCTCGTCCTCTCCTGCAGCGTCCCCCACGGTCGCGACTGTCGACGGCACCCCGATCGACCGCGACGCCTACGAGTTCTACATCAAGGGGATCACCGGTAAGACTTCGAGCGATCTCTCGCCGGAGCAGCGCACGCAGGCCCTCGACAACCTGATCCGCGCGCAGCTGCTCTCTCAGCAGGCGGAGAAGCAAGGCCTGGACAAGCAGCCCGAGACCGCGCAGCTCATCAAGATGGAGCGGCTCAACATCCTCGAGCAGGCGCTCTCACAGAAGGTGCTGGGAGACAAGCAGCCGACCGACGATGAGCTGAAGGCGGAGTACGACGCGGAGGTGGCGAAGCTGCCGAAGACCGAGTACCACGCGAGGCACATCCTGGTCGCGACGCAGCCGTTCGCGGAAAAGATCGTCGATCGCCTGAAGAAGGGCGAGAAGTTCGAGGACCTCGCCAAGGCGGAGTCGATGGACTCCTCGAAGACCAACGGCGGTGATCTCGGATGGTTCACGCTCGATCACATGGTGAAGCCGTTTGCCGACGCGGTCGGCAACCTCAAGAACGGCCAATACACGACCGACCCGGTCCAGACACAGTATGGCTGGCACGTGATCCAGCTGCTCGGTACGCGGCCGGTGAGCCCGCCGCCTTTCGACCAGGTGAAGCAGCGTCTGGTGCAGGTCGTGCAGGCGAAGAAATTCCGCGCCTACACCGATGGCCTGCTGAAGCAGGCGAAGGTCGAGACCTTCCTCGATGCCAAGACCGACAGTGAGGGCAGCGGCAAGAGCGGCGCGCCGGACGCGCCGGCAGCAGCGCCGGCGGCGGCGCCATCCGCCCCTGCAGCGCCGTCTTCCGGTAGCGGCGGCTGACATTCGGACAATCGACTTTGGGGCTCCG
>DASUHA010000062.1:0-14278 GCA_036273735.1 Steroidobacteraceae bacterium
TTGAGGTCGACGACGCACATGTGCGAGACGTCGAAGACGCCCGCGCCGCGGCGCACGGCATGATGCTCTGCAATCTGGGAGCCATACTGCAGCGGCATATCCCAGCCGCCGAAGTCCACCATCCTGGCGCCGAGCTTCTGATGCAGGTCGAATAGCGGGGTTCGTCGTGTCACAGGCACTCCGGAATCCACAAGAACGGCGGGCATACGATGCCTCTGCCGCCCTCTGTCCGGTGACCTGAGAGATCGGGCGCCGACGGCGCCGCTCCCCTTCGGTGGGTGGCCGCGTGTGCTGCCACCACTCTCCAGAGCCCCCGCGATCTGCCGTTCGTGTGCCTGAGCGTTTCCGGGCGGAGCTTGCGCCTTCGGCGTTCCGGCGTTGGCCGGACCCTCTCCGGACAGACCGATTATGGGGTGCGCGCATCATAGCATGTAAAATGGCCGATCCCAGGAGCCTCTGAGCAGACCATGTCGTCCATCCAGCGCCGCAATTCCGTACCAGTGTCCATCGGCCCCATCCGGGTGGGCGGTACGGCACCGATCGTCGTCCAGTCGATGACGAACACCGATACGGCAGACATCGAGGGCACCGTGCAGCAGGTGAAGTCCCTCGCGCGCGCGGGGTCGGAGCTGGTGCGCATTACGGTAAATACAGCGGAAGCTGCGGAGGCAGTCCCGCACATCCGTAACCGATTGGATCAGGTCGGGGTGGCCGTGCCGTTGATCGGCGACTTCCACTTCAACGGCCACAAGCTTCTGCGCGAGCACCCGGGCTGCGCCGAGGCGCTCGCCAAGTACCGCATCAATCCGGGCAACGTGGGTCGCGGCAGCAAGCGCGACCCGCAGTTCGCGGAGATGATCGAGACGGCCTGCCGGTACGGCAAGCCGGTCCGCATCGGTGTCAACTGGGGCAGCCTCGATCAGGAATTGCTCACCCGATTGATGGATGAAAACTCATCCCGCGCCGAGCCGCTGAGCGCGCAGCAGATCATGCGCAATGCAGTCGTGCTCTCGGCGCTCGAGAGCGCGCGGCGCGCCGAAGAGCTGGGGATGACTCACGACCGGATCATTCTCTCGGCCAAGGTGAGCGGGGTGCAGGATCTGATTGCGATCTATCGCGACCTGGGGGGGCGCTGCGATTACCCGCTGCACCTCGGCCTGACCGAGGCCGGCATGGGGTCGAAGGGCATCGTGGCCTCGACGGCGGGCATGGCGGTGCTGCTGCAGCAGGGCATCGGGGACACCATCCGCGTGTCGCTCACGCCGGAGCCTGGAGGCGATCGGACGCAGGAGGTCATCGTGGCACAGGAGATTTTGCAGACCATGGGGCTGCGCTCGTTCCTGCCTTTGGTGACGGCATGCCCGGGCTGTGGGCGTACTACGAGCACGGTGTTTCAGGAACTTGCGCAAAGCATTCAGTCGCACATTCGTCATCGGATGCCGGAGTGGCGTCGGGAATATGAAGGGGTCGAGGACATGACCGTGGCGGTGATGGGGTGTGTCGTCAATGGGCCGGGGGAGAGTAAGCACGCCAACATTGGCATCAGCTTGCCGGGGACGGGGGAGCGGCCGGTGGCGCCTGTCTATGAGGATGGGGAGAAGACGGTCACGTTGAAGGGTGATCGGATCGCTGAGGAGTTCCAGGACTTGCTGGAGAGGTATGTGGCTAGGCGGTTCAGCAGGAAGAATGTCACTGCAGGGGCTGCTTTGGCTTGAGGGAGCGCACCGCATAATGACCCTGTCCGGAACGCCGTAAATACGTCCATGTAGGCTAGCGGATCGCCGTCCTGGCGATCAGCTTCCGGCCAGGATCATTATGCGATGCGCTCCTGACTACTGCGCGAGGAGATACCCATGTCCGACCTTTCTGAGAAGCATTGCAAGCCTTGTGAAGGTGGGGTGGCGCCTTACTCGCGCGAGCAGGCGGAGGAGCTCATGAAGCAGCTCGCAAGAGAGTGGGTACTATCGAAGGAAGGGCCTTACTTGCGGCGGGAGTTCAAGTTCAAGGATTTCTATCGGACGATGAGCTTCGTCAACGCGCTCGCCCATATCGCCAACATCGAGGACCATCATCCGGACCTCGAGGTGGGGTACAACTACTGCCGCGTGCAGTTCACCACGCATGCGATCAAGGGGCTCTCGGAGAACGACTTCATCTGCGCGGCGAAGATCGACGCGATTCCGCTCAGTTGAGGGGCGGCGCAGGGGCTGCCGAGGACGCCTGGCGCGCGATTTGGGGCAGCTCGCCGCCCAGGCCGAGCGCCCGGGTGATGAAGAAGCGTTTGACCTCATCGCTCCGGTTCACCAGCGCGAGGCCGCGCTGCGCGATACGCGATAGCGGGCCGACACCGTGCGCGAGGTAGCGATTGAAGCCGTCGATCGCCAGGGCTATGGGCTCGATTTCACTTTTGCGCCAGCGCTCATAGCGACGCAGCACGCTCTGGGCGCCGGGGTCTTCGCCTATGCGTCGGGCTGCAGAGATGAGCTCGCAGAGCGCCGCGGCATCCAACAGGCCCAGATTGACGCCTTGTCCGGCGAGCGGATGTACGACGTGCGCGGCGTCGCCGATCAGGGCACAGCGATGCGCCGTGAACCGGGTTGCGGTCAATTTGTGCAGCGGAAACGACAGACGATCCGTCCGTAGCTTTACAGCGCCTAACACGGCGTCCGATTGACGCAGCAGCTCCTCCTCGAACGCGCTCTGCGGCATGGCGAGAAGTGATGCTGCTGCAGAGTCATCGGCGGACCAGACGATGGAGCTACACCCGTCAGCGAGCGGCAGGAAAGCGAGCGTGCCGGTGCGCAGAAAGCGCTGCCATGCGGTGCGCTCGTGTGAGAGCTCAGTGCGCACGTTGGCTACGATCGCAGTCTGGCGGTAGCTGGAGGTTTCCGCTGTGAGGCCTATCGACTCGCGCACGGATGAGCGGGCGCCGTCCGCACCGACGACGAGGCCGCACGCGAAAGTGCCTGCGCTCGTCTCGAGCTCCACGTGCTGATCGCGTACGCGCAGGCGCGAGAGCTCGCCCGCGATGACGCTGCCGCCCGCAGCCTCGAAGGCTGTGAGGGCAGCAATCTGGATGAGACGGTTCTCGATGATGTAGCCGAGGTTGGGCTCTCCGGCGTAGGCAGCGTCGAACTCCAGCACCTCGAGGCTTCGCGGCTGCACACTCTCGTGCCAGACGCGCATGCGCTCGTAGGGTTGCATTCGCGACTGCGGTATCAGGGGCCACGCGCCGATCGCGGTCAGAATGCGCTCGCTGGCGCGTGACAGCGCAGAGACGCGCGAATCGAGGGCGGCATCGGTCAGGGTCACCGCAGGCCTGTTGGGTTCGAGGACGGCCACTCGCAGCGGGCGACGCGCAGTTCGCGCGCCGGCTTGCAGCAGCGCCGCGGCGCTCGCGCCGACCGGTCCGCCGCCGACGATCAACACATCCAGCGGCTCTCCCGGCCCCGCGGCTTTAGTTACAGCGCTCATTGCAGCGGCAAGCCCCGCGCCAGCCGTGGTGTCGGTCCGCCGAACCCGAGACTCACCCGTGCGAGGGCGCGCTTGGCGGGCGGAGAGAGATCGAACGCGAGCAGCCCGATGTTGCGCAGGAGGCTGATCGCGGGCCGCCGGCTCCCGAAGAGCTTCACGAGCGAATCGGTGAAGCGCACGACCCCGCCGCGATCGGCCGCGCGCCACTCGGAGAACCTGCGCAGTACCTCCGCCGATCCTGCATCACCACCGGCGCCGGCGATCACCTCAGCGAGCAGAGCGGCATCGCGCAACCCGAGGTTGAAACCCTGGCCGGCGATCGGATGCAGCGCCTGGGCGGCATTGCCGATGAGCACGGTGCGTTGCGCGACGCTGGTCACCGCCCGAGTCAGCTTCAACGGATAGGATGCGCGCCGGCCAATGCGGAGGAACCGGCTGGCGCGCCAGCCGAAGCGGCTCTGCAGCTCGCGCAGGTAGGCATCGTCCGTGAGCGCAAGCAGCTCCGCCGCGCGCTGCGGCGTGCACGACCAGATCGTTCCGTAGCCGCCACCACGAAGGGGCAGTACGGCCAGCGGCCCTGAGGGCGTGAAGCGCTCGTAGGCCGTGCCATCGTGCGCGCGGTCTGCCATGACGGCAGCGGCGATCGCGACCTGCTCGTAATCTTCGATGGCGGCTGCAATACCTGCCGCCGCCCGCACCGCCGATTGCGCTCCGTCCGCGGCGACCAGCAGGCGCGCTGATATGACCTCGCGCAGACCTGTCGCCGCGACCACCGTGAAGTAGGCGTGCTCCGTCGTGATGTCGAGGTTCTCGATGGCGGCAGGTACCCGGACCTCAATTCCGCGCGCACCCGAGAGCCGATCCCACAGTGCGGTGCCCAGCACCCTGTTGGGGACGACATAGCCGAGCGCATCGATGCCGTGCTCTTCGGCCTTGAGTCGCGCGAAACCAAATCGCCCTGCATCGGAAACGTGGATGGCGCGGATCGCAGCGGCCTCGCGCGACACCGCATCCCACACGCCGAGGCCCTGGAAGATTCGCCGGCTGGCGTTGCCGAGGGCCGTGGTGCGCTCATCGAAGCTCGGCTGCGCCGCCGAGTCCGGCGCGACACCCTCGATCAGGAGCACGCGTACACCCGTGCCCTGAAGTCCAAGCGCCAGGCTGGCCCCGACGAGGCCACCGCCGACGATGGCAACTTCGAACTCTCGCGGTGCAGCGTGTGCGGGGATGGCGGCGGTACTCCCGGGCTCAGGCATCCGCTGCAGCACCTCTGGACATCAACCGCTCGATCGCAGCGACATCCTTGGGGACCCCGTCCGTCAGCACTTCCACGCCGCTCTTCGTCACGACGACGTCATCCTCGATGCGGACACCGATACGCTGGAAGCCCTTCGGTACGCCGCGGGCGCCCGCAGGGATGTAAATCCCGGGCTCAATGGTGAGCGCCATTCCCGGCTCGAGCACACGCCACTCGTCACCGATCTTGTAGTCCCCGACGTCGTGCACGTCCATGCCGAGCCAATGGCCCGTTCGGTGCATGAAGAAACGCCGGTAGGCGCCATCGCGCTCGAGCTTCGCCGGCCGTCCCTTCAGCAGCCCGAGCTTCACGAGGCCGTGCGTGACGACGCGGACAGCAGCCTCGTGTGGCTCGTTCCAATGGTTGCCCGGACGCACTTTGGCGATTGCAGCCCGGTTGGCTTCGAGCACGATCTCGTAAACGGCACGCTGCTGCGGTGTAAAGCGGCCACTGACGGGAAAGGTCCGAGTGATATCCGATGCGTAGGATTCATACTCGCACCCGGCATCCACCAGCAGGATATCGCCCGCCTTGAGCGGCTGATCGTTGTCCCGGTAATGCAGAATGCAGCTGTTGGCGCCGCCGCCGACGATGGGCTGGTAGGAGGTGTCGGCGTTGTGCAGGCGGAACTCATGGATGATCTCCGCCATCACCTCGTATTCCCGCAGTCCCGGCCGGCAGATACGCATCGCGCGCACGTGCGCCGCGGCGGCGATCCGCGCTGCCTGGCGCATGAGACCGACCTCGACACGCGACTTGTAGAGTCGCATGTCGTGCAGGAAATGATCGAGCGCGACGATCTCCTGCGGCGGGTGGCGGCCGTTGCGCGCCTGGGTGCGCAGGCCGTTCACCCAACCTACCAGCCGCTGGTCGAACTCCGGATACATGCCCATGGAGTAGAACACGCGGGCCCGATTCTCCATGAGGCCGGGCAGGATCTCGTCGATATCGGTGATGGGGAACGCATCATCGGCACCATAGGCTCGGCGTGCCCCTGCAGGGCCGGCGCGCCGCCCATCCCAGGTCTCGCGCAGCGGGTCGCGCTCACGCACGAAGAGAATGTATTCGGCATGGTCCCGCCCGGGGACCAGGACCGCTACCGACTCCGGCTCATCGAAGCCGGTCAGATAATAGAAGTCGCTGTCCTGCCGATACGCATACTCGACATCGTTGTTGCGGTGCCGCACCGGCGCCGAGGGTAGGATCGCGATGGAGTCGCGGCCCATGACCTTGCGCAGCGCCCGGCGGCGGCGCGCGAACTCGGTGCGCAGATCCTGTCGGCTCGCGCTCGAGGTCCGCGCGACATGGGGAGGCGCGGCGCGCCGGGCGACGGTTTTATGGCGAATCAATGCAGTGGTGCTCCGGGTGAGGACGGTGCGGCCCTCATGGGCTCGAGCTCCTCGAATACGACCTGCACGCTCACGCGTACGAACTCCACGAGCTCGGCGTAGGCGCTCTCGTTCGACTCCTCGGTCTGTGCGATATCAACGCCGACGCGGCTGATCTCCGTGAGGTCGCGCACGATCTCTCCCACGTCGCCGGGAAGACTGCTGGCATCCTGAACGGCACCCGACCCCAGGCCGTAAAGGAACCCCTGACACCATTGTGCGAGCGCCGCGGCCCGCGCATCGATCGACAGTGCATCCTCGGGCAGCAGCAGATCGAACTCCATGTCGGGGGCACGCAGGGATCCGGAGGTCTCGGTATACAGCTCGCGCAGGGTGGCCGCGGCGAGCGGCTGCGCCCGCCCCTCCGGCAGGATCTCGAGCAACCAGTCCTCGAACCGATAGCCGACCGCCGTGCACAGGCACCCCGTGAGCGTGCCGTGCGCCTCGGCGGCATCGGCCAACGCGCGCTCGTCCGTGAGAACGCGCTGAATGTCGGCGTAGATAGCTTGGACCATGGACACGAACAGTATATGCCCTTTGGAATCCCCTGAGTTCCGCCACCGTGTAATGACGCGCACCTGGAAACCCCCAAACCCCCTCCACTTACCCTCCACTTACGATTGACCCCGCCGAGAGCGCGGCACTATAGTCGCAGCCACATGAGCGACACCGTCAAATCGCAGCTCGACCTCGAGCTGGCTCGCCTCGCGCGACGTATCGAGGAGCTGGTGACCACCGTGGATCACCTGCGGGAGGAGAACCGCGCACTGCGTCAGCGGCATGAGTCGCTGACGACCGAGCGCGCCTCTCTTCTCTCGAAGAACGAGCAGGTACGCGCCCGCGTCGAGGCCATGATCGGCAGGCTGAAAACCCTGGAGCATGGCGCATGAGCAGTCAGGATCAGGCGCGCGTCAGCGTGCGCATCATGGAGAAAGAGTACGTAGTCGCCTGCCCCTACGATGAGCGCTCGGCGCTGCTCGATGCGGCGGAGTACCTGAACGGCCGCATGCGCGAGATCCGCGACAGCGGCAAGATCGTCGGTCTCGACCGCATCGCCGTCATGGTGGCGCTCAACATGGCCCACGAGCTGCTGCTCATGCGCGGCCGCGATACCAAGGTCGAAGGCGAAGCCGGCAGCAAGGTCCGTGCGCTGCGCGAGCGGGTCGAGACCGCGCTCGAGAGAGCGCAGCAACTCGAGCTGTGAGACACGCCACTGTCCCAAGCGGCCAGCGTTGGTGTAGAGTGGCTCCGGGCGTCGCCTGCGGTGTTCGACAAGCGGGCCGGGTTACCTCGGACCCTAATTGAAACACCCACGGGGCAGGGCTCGAGGGCAGCACTGTGCAAGTCCGCCATGAGCGGAAAGCCTTACCTGTCACAGCTCGTCCCACTTTGTTGCTCTGGTTCGAGAGCAACGGTCCGCACCGGCACAGGCGGGTGGCGCTTTCTGATTCCAGCCTGACTGACGCCCGCAGATCGCTGCGGGCGTCACTCCGGGCGAGGCGCCGCGCCATACCCGCCGCAGAGCGCATGCGTGCCGCCAGCCTGGTTGCGCGCCATGCCGATCACGCCCTCAATCTCCGTGCCGATCAGCGCATCGGCATCTACGCGGCAACCGCCGAAGAGCTCGATACCTCCTGCCTGATCGCGCTCGCGCTGCGCCGTGGCTGCCGCGTATATCTGCCGCGCATCGACCGCCGCGCGCGAGTACGCGCCATGCGCTTCGTTGAAATCACGGAGCGGACCTTCGCGATGGCGCGCTCTCATCGCATGAATCGCTTCGGCATCATCGAGCTCGAAGGACCTGCACTCGCGAGCGCGCGCCTGCTCGATGTCGTGTTCCTGCCGCTCGTCGGCTTCGATCGTCACGGGATGCGGCTCGGCATGGGCGGCGGCTACTACGATCGCGCGTTCGGCTTCAGGCGGCTGCGCACCGTCTGGCATGCGCCGTCACTCGTCGGAATCGGTTACGCGTCGCAGGAGGTGGAGAGCATCGCACCCGCTGCGCACGATGTGCCGCTCGACCTCGTAGTCACTGAGCGCGGCGTCACACGTTGCGTACGCGGCTAGCACATCTCCTCCCCCCTTGCTTGTATTTTTGTTTCACCTGTATATACTCCGACCTCGGACTAACCCGACAACTGGAGAGCCAACATGGCGAAGGCGAAAAAGAAGGCCAAGAAGAAAGCTTCGAAGAAAAAGTAAGGCCTTTGCTCGGCGGCCGCTTCGGCGGCCGCCGAGTAAGACGAATCGAGATTCTCGTGCCCGCTCCGGCGGGCACGTTCATTTCCGGAGGGCGGTTTCACCATGGCCGCGTCAATGGCCGATGCGAAGAAGCGGCGCGCCGCTGAGGCCGCTCTGGCGCACATTCCCGCAGGCTCCGTACTCGGCGTCGGCACCGGCTCCACGGTGCGCTTCCTCATCGAAGCACTGGCAGCACGTCCCGGACAGGTGCGCGCCGCGGTATCGAGCTCCAACGCCAGCACTGCACTCCTCGATGCAGCAGGCATTCCGGTCCTCGACCTCAACGATGTCGCAGACCTGCATCTCTACGTCGATGGAGCCGACGAGGCGACCCGCGCGCGTCACCTCATCAAGGGCGGCGGCGGCGCGCTCACCCGCGAAAAAATCATCGCTGCTGCTGCCGCACGCTTCCTCTGCATCATCGATGACAGCAAGCTCGTCAGCGCGCTCGGCGCCTTCCCGCTGCCCATCGAGGTGATCCCGATGGCGCGCGCCCTCGTCGCACGGCAGCTCGAGAAGCGGGGCGCGCGGCCGATCTGGCGCAAAGGATGCATCACCGACAACGGCAATGACATCCTCGATGTGCACGGTCTTTCCATTCCCGACCCGCAGGCGCTCGAGGGTGAGCTCACGAGTCTCACGGGCGTGGTGACGGTGGGGCTATTCGCGAGACGTCCGGCGGACGTCCTGCTGGTCGGAACCGACCAAGGGACGTTGACGCTGTGACTAGCGCTTACCCGCAGCTAGCGTAAGCGTCGGCCGCGGCGGCTCTTCCACAAGATCACGTAGCGTCAAGTCACCGCAGCGAGTGCGGCGCGCCTCGTCTATCGTCGCTATGAGACGGTCCACGGGCGGAATGGAAACCGTGCGCGGACTGAAGTGGCCGCTACGTTGATTGCGCGCGATGTCCAATATCTCGCTGACCGGAATGCGGCCGATATCGCGCGCCGGCAGGAGCTCATCCTCTTCGGTCACCACGAGCAGGCCTGCGCTCTCCAATGTCGTCACCATCTGCGCGAGAGCGATGCCCGGCAGGCCGAGCTCCGCCGAGAGCGAGTTCAGGCTCCAGCGCTTACCGCCCGTGACGTACGTGCGCCCGACGAAGTACATGAGCCGCAGCGCGAGCTGCTCGATTTCGTTACTGGAGAGCCTCAGCTCCGAAAGACCGAGCCGCAGGTACGTCGGATTCTGAATGTAGAAGGAGAGCTGGGCGCCGGCGAGCAGGATCAGCCAACCGAAATAGGTCCACAGCAGGGCTGCAACGATGAAGGCAAAACCGGCATAGACGATCGTAAGCCGGGTCGAGTGCACCACGAATGCCGTGAATCCACGACCCACGGCCGCCCACACCACGCCTGCGACCAGGGCGCCGATGAGGGCAGGCCGCCATCGAACCCGGGTGTTCGGGACGAACAGATACAGCGCGAAGAAGAACGCGCTGACCATGACGTACGGCGCCAGCTTCAGCCCCGCCGCCGTGAGCATGTCGAGCAGAGGCAGGTGAGCGAGCACACGAATCGAAGCGCTGTCCAACGCACGGCGGGACATCCCGATGAAGACCACGAGGATGACCGGTCCGACGACGATGAGCGTCAGGTACTCGCTCACCCTCCGGGCGAAGCTGCGCGGCTGCTGCACCCGCCATAGGAAATTGAAGCTGTCCTCCACCTTCTTGATCGTGCCGACCAGGGTCCACGCCAGCAGCGCAAAGCCTACCGAGCCGACGACCCCGCCGCTCACGCTGTTGGCAAACTCCATGATGCGCGCAGTCACCTGGCTCGCACCGCTCGGCCCCAGTGCGCTGAAGAGCTCGTAGACCACGGGTGCCAGGTCGCGCCGCGCCCCGAAGATCTCGAGGATCGCAAAGCTGAAGGCGGCGAGCGGAATGAGCGACAACAGCGTGGTGTAGACGAGCCCCATGGCGCGCAGGTTGATGTCCCCGCGCGACAGATCGCGCACGACCGCGTACGGGTAGCGTAAGCCGCGAAGCAGCCGCGCCCCTCTTCCGGCGCCGAGCGAAACGGGGCCGAAGAAGCCCCAGTCGAGAAAGGTCCAGAATCGCGCCCACATCGCCGACAAGGTTAACATTGTTGAAGCGCTGGATCCGGGCTCCTGCCCGGCCCAGCGCGCCGCGAGCACAAAATCGCCTGGAGCGATCTTGGACGACGCGCAGCGTCGGCCCCGAACGGGCGAGGCCCAGGATGGGCCGAGCAACAGCGTGGTTTTTGCCCGCGCCTCCGCCACCTGCGGCGGCCGGGCACGTCCATGTGCCTGCTATGATCCCGCGCAAGCAGCATGTCCACCATGGCTCACGGATTTCCCGAACGGATCGTCTGCCTCACCGAGGAGACGACCGAGACGCTCTATCTCCTCGGCGAGGAGGACCGCATCGTCGGGATCTCCGGCTTCACCGTGCGCCCGCCGCGCGCGCGTAAGGAGAAGCCGCGCGTGTCCGCATTCACGAGCGCGAAGATAGATCGCATCCTGGCGCTACAACCCGACCTGGTCCTCGGCTTCTCTGACCTGCAGGCGGACATCGCCGCACAATTGGTACGCGCCGGACTCGATGTACACCTCTTCAACCAGCGCAGCGTCGCCGAGATCTTCCGCATGATCCGCACGTTGGGTGGCATGATCGGCTGCGAGGCGCGCACGGCCGAGCTGGTCAGTCGGCTCGAGGACGGAGTCGAAGCGGTCCGTGCTCGCGCCAGCACCCTTGCGCGTCGCCCGCGGGTGTACTTCGAAGAATGGGACGGGCCGCTCATCTGCGGCATCCGCTGGGTCTCGGAGCTCATCGGCATCGCCGGAGGGGACGATTGTTTCCCTGAGATGTCCGTGCAGCCCCTCGGTCGTCAGCGGATCATTGCCGATGTGCTGGAAGTGCCCCGACGCGCACCCGACATCATTTTCGGTTCCTGGTGCGGCAAGAAATTCCGGCCGGAGGAAGTGACGGCACGACCAGGTTGGAACTCGATTCCCGCGGTGCAGAGCGGCTTCGTGCGCGAGATCAAATCTCCCATCATCCTGCAGCCCGGGCCTGCGGCGCTCACCGACGGGCTCCTCGCCCTGCAGCAGACGATCGAGGAATGGGCCAGAAGGACGACCTAGATCCCCCGCCGCTCGCGAATGAGCTCGTAGGCCTCGATGATCTGCTGAGTGCGCTGCTTGGCATGCTCGACCATCGATTCCGGCAGACCGTTGGCCTTCAGCTTGTCGGGATGATGACGGCTCAACTGGCGGCGGTAGCTTTTGATGACGTCCTGATCGCTGTCCTGGGGGGCGACTTCGAGGACCTTGTAGGCCTGATCGAGCTTCTGCGCCTCGGTCACTCGCGGCTCGGCGCCGCCCGCAGCGTAGCGGAACGTGCCGCCGCGGATCCGCAGCACCGCCTCGATCTGCGCCAACTCGAACGGCGACACACCGAGACGGCTGGCGATGCGATTCATCAATGGCCGCACCGGGCCGTCGAGGTTGTTGCCGCTCAGCGCTGCACGCACCTGGATCTCGACGAAGACACGCACGAGGTCAGGCCGGCCACCACAGGCTCGGCCGAGATCGGTCAGCTCCGTGGCGAGATCGAAGCCGGACTGCTTGCCCGCGGTGAAGCAGTCGATGGCCTGCTGTACCCGCGCGGAATCGAGCCGCAGCTCCGCCATCACCGCGCGCGCCGCGGAGATCTCGTGCTCCGAGACCCGGCCGTCGGCTTTGGCGACGTAACCCATCACACGGAAAGTGGCGCGGAAGAACCGCTCGCCGATGGCAGCGAGCTCCTCCGGAGGCGGCAGCTGCGCATCCTGGCGGTCGAGGTGCTCATCGACCTGATGCCCGAGCAGCACGCCCGCCACGGCCCCGAGCGGCCCGAGGCCCGAGAACAAGCCGATCAAGCCCCCAACGACCTTACCGGTGTAGCGCATATGCGCTGCTATAGTAGCAAGCATGGATACGCAAACGGTTTTCCGCACCTCGCTGCGCGGGCTCGAGAAGCTCCACGAGGGCAAGGTGCGCGACATCTACTCGGCAGGCGCCGATGCGCTCCTCATCGTGACCAGCGACCGCTTGTCGGCCTTCGACGTGGTGTTGCCGGACCCCATCCCCGGCAAAGGGCACGTTCTCAACGAGATCTCAAACTTCTGGTTCGAGCGCACGCGCCACATCGTGCCGAACCATCTCACGGGCCGTCCCGTCACCGACCTGGTCAGTGACCCCGCTGAGCGCGCAGCGCTCGCAGGGCGCTCGGTCATCGTGCGGCGTCTGAAGGCACTGCCGCTCGAAGCCGTCGTGCGCGGGTATCTCATCGGCTCGGGCTGGAAGGATTACCGGAGCACCGCCCGCGTGAGTGGTGTCGAGCTACCGCCCAATCTGCCGCTCGCGGCACGCCTGCCGGCGCCCGTATTCACACCGGCAACGAAAGCGGCTGCCGGTGAGCACGACGAGAACATCTCTTTCGCCGAGGTCGAGAAGCTCATCGGTGGGCCGCTCGCCGCCCGCGTCCGCGACACCGCCATCGCGCTCTATGAGTTCGCCGCGGCGCATGCTCTGAGCCGCGGCATCATCATTGCCGACACCAAGTTCGAGTTCGGTGTCGATGACAGCGGCACGCTGACGCTCATCGACGAGGCGCTCACGCCGGACTCGTCGCGTTTCTGGCCCACCGACACCTATCGTCCGGGCATGAGCCCGCCGAGCTTCGACAAGCAATTCGTGCGCGACTACCTGGAGACGCTCGACTGGAACAAGAAGGCGCCCGGCCCGAAGCTTCCGGCGGAGATCATCGCCCGCACCAGCGAGAAGTATCGGGAAGCCCTGACCCGGCTGACACGATGAGCGCGCCGCGCCATCCACGGGACGGCCGGTGTTCCTGATCGGCTCAATGAGCCGGGCTCGCCCCGATCTTCAGGCAAGGCGCATTCTCCTCACCAGACCAGCCGCGTAAACTCGCCCCATGGCTTCTCCGTGGATCGCCCCGTCCATCCTCTCCGCCGACTTCGCTCGACTCGGCGAGGAAGTCGATGCGGTGCTCGCCGCTGGCGCCGACCTCGTCCATTTCGACGTGATGGACAACCATTACGTGCCGAACCTCACCATCGGCCCGATGGTTTGCGAGGCGCTGCGCAAACATGGCGTGAGTGCCCCGATCGACGTGCATCTGATGGTCAGCCCCGTGGACCGGATCATTCCGGACTTCGCTGCCGCGGGCGCGAGCTACATCTCCTTCCACCCCGAGGCGACGGAGCACATCGACCGTACCATCGAGCACATCCGCGAGCAGGGTTGCCGCCCGGGTCTGGTATTCAACCCCGCGACACCGCTCGATTATCTCGATTACACCCTGGAGAAGCTCGACCTCGTGCTCATCATGTCGGTCAACCCCGGCTTCGGCGGCCAGAAGTTCATTCCGACAGCGTTGCGCAAACTCGCCGAGGCTCGCCGCCGTATCGATGCCACCGGCCGCGACATCCGGCTGGAGATCGATGGGGGCGTCAAGACGGAGAACATCAGAGAGATCGCGGCTGCGGGGGCGGATACGTTCGTGGCCGGGTCGGCGATTTTCGGGAGCAAGGATTACGCGGCGACCATCAAGGCCATGCGCAAGCAGATCGCCAACGGGTAGGCTCTCGATCCCGTTGCCAAAACGACGAGGCCCGCCGGTTGGCGGGCCTCTCTCGTATTGGCTGGGGGACTAGGATTGCTCGGCCCCTCCTGGGCCTCGCCGCCTTCGGCGGCCGCCAAGCGAAGACGCTTGTCGTTCAAATTTGCTCCCGGCAAATTTGTCGAACTTCGTTCTCATCCCAGTCCCGTTGCCAAAACGACGAGGCCCGCCGGTTGGCGGGCCTCTCTCGTATTGGCTGGGGGACTAGGATTCGAACCTAGGTAAACG
>DASUHA010000063.1:0-3662 GCA_036273735.1 Steroidobacteraceae bacterium
CGAGGGATCCCGGCAGACGATCTGTCCCGCGGGATCGCGCACCGCATCGAGCGATTGGATGAAAAGGGCGTTGTTTCGATCGTTCGTATCCACCGTTCTTTCGACAGTGTGCCCGTACGAGTAGGACACGTCGTAGATCCATTGATTGGGCAGCGTGCCATCGATTCCGGCCACGTACTGCTGCATCAGTCGGTCATTGTCCGTGCCGCGCACCCCCATCTCGTTGACGATGCGATGAAACGGTACGGAATCGACATTGTTGGCCTGCATCAGCGCGACAGCGGCAGCAGGCAGGAATGGATTGTCGATGCGAAGAGAGACGTCGCCCGTATCGAAGGTCGGCTGGAACTGCGTCTGCACCGAGCTGTGCGCGATGCGGGTCTGGAGCAGGAGCTCCGCTGAGCCGGACAGCGACTGATGCAACGTGCCACCGAAAACCTCGCGCTCGATCGGCTCGAGGAGCAACTGCGGCGGCTCCGGATTGACACTGTCGCCGCCGATGGACTCGCCCGACCGGTCGCCGAGCGGCCCGAGATCGTAAGGCCGTATCGAGCCCCCGTCATTCGCGAATATCCAGGTCTGGCCGCCTACCGTGAAGTCGCCGGCGTTGCTCACCGTGTTGACTCCGGTGTTGACCCTCGTCAGGAAGGCCGGCGCGGCGCCGTTCGGACCCTGGTAAGCAGGATTGGAAATGAGACCCAGGCCGTCCGATGCATAGAGCCGCGAGGCCGCGCGCACACCCTGAGCGCTGTCGTAGACGAAGTTGAGCGTCGCGTTGCCGGGACGGCTTCCGAGGTCGAATGCCTTGCCTACCGTCAGCGATATCCCGCGCGAGGCGGCATCGCCCCGCGAGGATATGCCACCGTGGGTACGCACGCTCACACCCTCGAAGTGCTTCTTGAGAATTACGTTGATCACACCGCCGATCGCATCGGCGCCGTAGATCGCCGAGGTACCGCCGGTGACCACCTCGACCCGATCCACCAGCTCCGCCGGAATGGTGTTGAGGTCGACTGCGGCCGACAACGGCGAGCCGGACACCTGCCGCCGGCCGTCGACCAGCACCAGCGTGCGCGAGCTGCCGAGGCCGCGCAGGCTGACGAGACTCAACCCGGCGCCGACGACCAGCGACTGGGTGTTGGAAAGCCCCTGCCCCACGCTGACCGAGGGCAGCTTCACGATGGCCGCAGCGATGTTCGCGTTACCGGTATCCGCGATGAACTCCTGACCCATGCTCGTGAGGGGCATCGGCGCGGAAGAGCTGTCCTGCGGGATGTGGCTGCCCGTTACGACGACCTCCTGCATCCGGTCTGCGCTGCCCCACTCCGCCGGCATTGCCGCCTGCGCGCGTGGGCCCGCGGACGGGCTCGAGCCAGGGCCAGCGGCCGACGGCGCGAGAGGTGCCGCGGACTGAGCCCGTCCATCGCCCCGCGCAGCGCCGCGGCCGGCTCTGGCGCAGCTGCATTCCACGACGAGGACGCCGTCGGTGGATTCACTCACCCGCAGATTCGTACCTGCGGTCATGCGACGCAGGGCCTCGATGGGCTCGTAGAGCCCCGAAATGGGATTGGTGTGCTGACCTACGATGAGGTCGTATTCGAACAGGATCTCGCGCCCGGATTGACGGCCGAATTCGGCGAGCGCCGCTGCGGCATTGCGGGCCGCAATAGCGAAGGGCTTGGGGGTTGCCAGAGCCGCGCGCCACGGGCCGAGCGCAATCGCCACGGCGAACGCAATTCCCAAAGCGCGCACGTGCCGGTCACGACGCGGTTGCTCGGTGCACGCGCCAGCGATCGCCAATCGCCCCCTCATCCATATAGCCGTAGCACACTACGCTACGGTGGGCAAGCGACGGGTGGCTCAGCTCACCGGCGCAGCAGGGTCCGTCCCGGCTCCTCCATCGCCACTATCCCAAAGCGCTCCTGCAGGACCCGGACGAAGGCGCCGATGTCCGTAGCGCGAAAGTAACCGCCGATGCGAACACGCCCGACGACCGGATCGGCGATCACCAGCTTGCGCTCGTTGTACCGATTGAACTCGGAAGCCACGTCCGCGAGCGACTGACCATCGAACACTAGCATGCCCTGATGCCAGGCGAGGCGGCGCTCGATCTCGTCCTGGTCGACGCTCTGGACCTTCACCTGCGACAGTCCGGCGATTGCCATCTGTCCGGCGTCGACCATCGCCGGCGTGCCGCGATGCGCCACCACCTCCAGCGGCAGGCCTACCGCCACCACGCCTTTCGTCACGAGCACTTCGACGCCCGCGTCGGCCTCCTCCACGTTGAAGACGGTACCTACGGCGCGCACGGCCGTATTTCCTGCCACGACGATGAAGGGACGCAATTTGTCAGGCGCAACCTCGAATGTCGCCTCTCCACGAAGCAGCGTGATCTCTCGCCGGGTGCCGCGCAACCTGACGCGAAGCTCGCTGTTGGTGTTGAGTTGCACCACCGACCCGTCCGCGAGCCTGATCTCCTGGAACCCCCCCAGCGTCGTGACATAGCGCTGCCCGCCGAGCGAAAGCCCGAATGGCGTCGACCACTGCCACCACGCAAGTCCCACGGCGATGGCGATCAACGCCGCTGCAAGCGCCATCGTGAGAATGAGGCGGGCGCGCAGCGGCCGCCCCGCTACGCCTCCGGGAGGGCCGGCCAGTCTCGCTGCGACGGCAGGGGCGTCAGCAAAAGCAGGGTCCGGCGCTTTGAGGGCGTCCAACCGATTCCATACTTCGAGCACTCGCAGGTAGGCCGCCAGATGGCGAGCATCGGCCCTGCACCAGTCTTCGAAAGCGGCGTGCACCGCCGCAGGCGTATCCGGCCGGTCGAGACTCGCCAGCCAATCCGCGGCGCGGATCTCGATGTCCTCACCCAGTGCCATGCGCTCGTCCACGTCCCCCAACGGCAGGATCGGTCTCAGATGGGGGTTCGACCATCGCCTCGAGCACGCGTTCGGCGCACAGCCGGACGCCATGGCTGATGTGCTTCTCAACGGTGTGCTCGGCTATCCCCAAGCGCTGCGCGATCTCCTTCTGCGACAGGCCGTGAATCTTGCGCAACGTCAGCACCTCCCGGCACTTGTCCGGGAGCGATGCGATCACCCGCGCAAGCAGGTCCTGCTCCTGAGTCAGATTCACGATCTCATCCGGGCTCTGCTCTTCGCCTCCTCGCGATACGACGTCCGCGCCATCGATTTCCGGTAGCGCATCGAGCGAAACGCTCTCCGGCCAACGCAGATGATCCATGGCGACGTTGCGTGCCGTCGCGAAGAGGAATGCCCTCCACGTGCGGACGGCGCTGCGCCGTTCCGGGGAGAGGGCGAGCAGACGGGTATAGGTCTCCTGGAGGACGTCCGAAACGTCATCCCTACGGGGCAGGTAGCGGCCCAGGAAAGCGCGCAAATCCCGTTCGTGCGCCAGGACTTCTGAAAACCAAGCTGTAGTGCCCGTATCGACCACCGGCAGGTAAGCGCAAGACCCCCATTACGCCCCCAGGAACAACGAGGCTAGTGCAGATTCGCAACACCGGCAAGGCAAAATTTTTGTCGCCAGGGCTACCGGAAACACCGCCTGCGCCAGTCGTACTCCGCAAAGGGGCTCCGGGCATCCTGGCTCGGCGATGCGAAAATGACACTGACACGGCGTGCCTTGATCACTCAGGCTCT
>DASUHA010000064.1:0-8058 GCA_036273735.1 Steroidobacteraceae bacterium
GCGACCGCGCCCCAGACATCGCGCAGCGCCTTGGTGAGGGCCCAGAGTACCAGCGTCTGTTCCGTTCCCTCGGAACGCAGCCCGGCGAGCACTCGCAGGGCACGGTCGGCCTCCCCTTCGAGGACGGCTTCTGACAGTCGAAAGACATCGAAGCGCGCGCTGTCGGCCACGCTCGCGAGCAGTAAATCGAGAGTTAGGGAGCCCGCCGGCGCCAGCAGCCGCAGCTTTTCCAACTCCTGGTGAGCCGCGAGGAGGTTGCCCTCGGTGCGCTCGGCGAGGAGGACGAGGGCCTCATCGTCGACCTCGAGCCGCAGCCGCCGGCAGCGCCCGCGCAGCCAGCCGACGAGCCGCTGCGCCTCCACCGGCCAGACCGCCATCCAGCCACCCCGGGATTCCAGGGCGCGAAACCATTGTGCGGCCTGTGCATCGCGATCGAGACGCGGCGCCAGGATCAGGAGCAGCGTGTCGGGATCGTCCCGCTCCAGCAGCTTGAGGAGCGCGTTGTTGCCGGCGACACCGGGCCGGCCAGTGGGCAGGCGCAGCTCGATGAGCCGGCGGGAGCCGAACAGCGATAGATTGCTTGCCGAGGCCCGCACGTCGTCCCAGTCCGAGCCCCGCTCGAGGAAATGCACCTCGCGCTCCGTGAAGCCGGCGGCGCGCGCCCGGGCGCGAATCGCATCGGCCGCCTCCCCGGCGAGCAGCGGCTCATCGCCGGAAATGAGGTAGGCCGGCAGAAGGTGCTGCTCGAGATGGCTGGTCAGGGAGTCAGGGGTGAGCTTCAACGGAGCCTGCCGCAAATGCGATGACACGACATTATCGGGCATTCCAGATGCCCTTGCCCGGCCGCGCTCCTACGGCTAGGCTTATTCACTCACCATGCGATGCTCATGAGCCCCACACTGCGCCGCAACCGTCTGATCGCCCTCGTCGCGGCAGTGGCGATGATCGTGGTCATGTGCGGCTACATTGCGCATGATCCGGTCAGCAGCGCGGGCCACTCGTGCCATTGCGACTGGACCACGCACTTTCTGGGGGTCGCCGGCTCCGCGCCCCATCCCGTCCCGGTCGCCAAGCCCATCCTCGCACGCTGGCTGGTGCAGCCCCTTGCGGCAACTGCTTCTCCCAGCATCCGCAGGCTCCGCGCCCACCTCGCACGCGCCCCCCCTCCTCCGCGCTCAATCGGCTGACCCGAGGCCCGCCGCGCTCGCGTGTCGAGCGTGGCGATCGGTCGAGTCCCCGCCGCTAACCCGGCGGCGAAAACCGATGGCATCTGCGGCCTGCTCCGGCTGACTTCGGACTGCGCGCGGGGCGCGCACCGCATCGTCCGCTGCAGCTCGCCCGCGGCCGGCATGGCAAACCCATTGCGGCTGATCCCTATGAGCTCACCCATCGACGAGTGGCGCAGGCTGCGTTGCATTGCAGGCTGCACCGCTTTGCTCGCCGCCGGATGCGCGGCCGGGCCCAACTTCAAACCGCCGCCGGCGCCATCCGTCAAGGGATACACCGAGGCGCCTCTGCAGCCGATCGCCGCCACGCCTGGGCTTGCCGGGGGGGAGGCGCAGCACTTCCAGCCCGCGGCGGGCATTCCCGCTGACTGGTGGCGGCTCTTTCATTCGAAGTCACTCGACGCGCTCATCGCGGCTGCCCTCGAGAACAACTCCGACCTGAAGGCGGCGCAGGCGGCGCTGCAGGTCGCCTACGAGAACGTGCGGGCACAGCGCGGTGCGTTCGTGCCGGCCCTCTCGGCGAGCATGGGTGCGAGCCGTCAGAAGCAATCGGAATTGCTCGCGCCCGTACCCAACTTCCCGACGGTCTCGAGCGAGTTTCAGTACAACCTGTTCACCCCGCAGCTCACGATCTCGTATGAGCCTGACATCTTCGGCCTCAACCGCCGCACCTTCGAGTCGTTGCAGGCACAGGAGCAGGCTGCGCGGTTCCAGATGATCGCCACCTGGACCACGCTGAGCAGCAACGTCGTGGTCACTGCGGTACAGGTCGCATCTCTGCAGGAGCAGGTCGCGGCGACCCGCAAGCTGATCGACCTCGAGAAGCGGAGTCTTGCGATCCTGCAACTGCGGTTTCAGCGGGGCGATGCCAGCGGACTCGATGTGTCCGCGCAGCAGTCCCAACTCGCGCAGGCGCAGGCCGGGCTGACGACGCTCGTGAAGCAGTTGCGGCAGACGGAGCATGCGCTCGCGGTGCTGACCGGCCGCTTCCCCGATCAGCAGCCGCTGGTGACCTTCTCGCTGGCAGACCTGCATCTGCCCGGGGAGCTGCCGCTCAGCGTGCCCTCGGCGCTGGTGGCGCAGCGCCCCGATGTGCGCCAGGCGCGTGCCAACCTGCACGCCGCCAGCGCGCAGATCGGCATCGCTGCCGCCCAGCGGCTTCCGAACATCCAACTGACTGCGGATGCCGGCAGCAGCGCGCTCGCGATCTCACAGGTGTTCACCTCCGGCACCGGCTTTTGGGGGATCGCCGCATCGCTGACGACGCCCATCTTCCAGGGTGGCCAGCTGCTGCATCAGGAACGCGCTGCCAAGGCGGCATACGTTCAAGCCGCGCAACAGTATCGCGGTGCCGTCCTCACGGCGTTCCAGAACGTGGCCGACACGCTGGTGGCGCTGCAGGAAGATGCGCAAGCGCTGCAGGCGGGGGCGACAGCGGCGCGCGCTGCGACGCGCACGCTCGATCTGTCGCAACTTCAATTGCACCACGGCTACATCGGCGTGTTCGAGTTGCTTGCTACCGAGCAGGCCTATCAGCAGGCGCAGATGACCCTGGTGCAGAACCAGGCCAATCGTTTCGCCGATACCGCGGCGCTCTACCAGGCGCTCGGGGGTGGTTGGTGGCACAACGCGGGATTGAACGAACCATGATCACGAAGCCGCCGCAATATGCTCGCAGAACCGCTCTGCCGCGCGCCGGCCGCCGGACCGGCGCCTGGCTCATCCTCGCTCTGGCATCGCTTACCGGCTGCTCCTCGAGGACGTCCGATCCGGCTTCTCAGGCCGACACGCCGCAGAACGTGACACTGACGGCCGCGCAGCGCGGGAGCATTCATCTGCTCACGGTCGGTCCTGCGACTTACCGGACCAACATCACGACCACTGCGATCGTGGATCTCGATCACGACCGCTCGACGTCGGTGCTGGCGCCTTTCTCCGGACCGGTGACGCGCGTGATGGCGACACTAGGCGATCACGTGGCCGCCGGCCAGGCTCTGGCCACGGTGAATTCGCCGGATTTCACGACTGCGGTCGGTGCCTATCGCAAGGCGCTGATCACGGCATCGGCGGCAGATGCGGTCGCCAGTAACGACCGCTTTCTTTACGCGCACCAGGCGATCTCACAGCGTGAGAACGCGGATGCCCAGGCCACGGCAGTCGGCGCCGACGCCGATCGCACAGCCGCGCTGCAGGGGCTGCTCGCCCTGCACGTGGATCCGAAAACGCTCGCGACGCTGCGCGCCGGCAAGCCGCCCGCGCTCGGGCAGGGCGTGATTCGTGCGCCGATCGCGGGCACCGTGGTGGAAAAGGCGATCGCCCCGGGACAGACGCTCTCGGCCGGCACCTCGCCCTGCTTCACGATCGCCGATACCTCCAGGATGTGGGTGATGGCGCAGGTGTTTGGCGCCGACGTCTCGCGGGTACACGTTGGGGACAGCGCCACGGTCAGCACCGGAGACGGCGGAGCGCCACTGACCGGTACGGTCACCAACGTCGGCGCGGTGGTCGACCCGGACACGCGCTCGGTGACCGCGCGCGTGCCGATCGATAACCCGAATGGCATGCTCAAACGACAGATGTACGTCCAGGTCCAAATCCAGTCGCACGAGCCGAGTGAGGGACTGCTGGTCCCGGTGTCCGCGGTACTGCGCAACGACGAGAATTTACCTTTCGTGTACGTGCTCGCCCCGGACGGCAGCTATGCCAGGCGATCGGTAACGCTGGGCACGCGCGTAGGCGAGCGCTACGTGATCCCACAGGGGCTGCGAACCGGCGACAAGGTAGTGGTGGACGGCAGCATCTTCCTGCAGTTCATCGAAACACAATGAGCGCTCAGCCGCCTCCCGAGGAAGCCCGGCGCGAGGCTTCCCTGATCAACCGCATCGTCGCGTTCGGGCTCGATCAGAGACTCCTGGTCGTGCTGCTGGCGCTCGCGCTCGCGGCCGGCGGCGTATGGGCCTACGAAGTCCTGCCGATGGACGCGTATCCCAACCTATCACCGCCGAACGTGGAGATCATCTCGCAGTGGCCGGGGCATTCGGCCGAGGAGGTCGAGCGGCTGATCACCGTGCCGACAGAGCGCGCGATGAATGCAATTCCCGGGCTCACGACCAAGCGCTCGATCTCCCTCTACGGCCTGTCTGACGTCACACTGACGTTCGCTGACGATGTAACGGACTACTTCGCTCGCCAACTCGTATACAACCGCCTGCCCGGCATCACCCTGCCGAACGGCGTCTCCCCATCCTTGTCGCCGATGTCGCCGCCCTCGGGGCTCGTGTATCGCTATGTCCTGCAGAGCTCCGATCGCTCGCCGATGGACCTCAAGACCATCGAAGACTGGGTGATCGCGCCGCAATACCGCTCCGTGCCCGGTGTCGCCGACGATTCCGCCTTCGGCGGCGGCAACATGCAGTACCAGGTGTTGCTCGATCCCGTGAAGATCGCGGCGCTCGGCCTGACCGTTACACAGGTGCAGACGGCCATCGGCGCCAACAACAGCAATGGCGGCGGTGGCTTCTACGCTCAGGGCGGACAGTTCTTCTACGTCCGGGGCCTCGGCCGCATTCGTACCTTGGAGGACATCGGCAACACCGTGCTCGCGGTGCACGATGGCACGCCGATCCTGGTGAAGGACGTCGGCCAGGTGAGCATCGGCATCGCGCCTCGCCTGGGCGAGTTCGGCTACATGAGCCAGCCTGACGCCGTCGAAGGTGTGATTCTGGCACTGACGGGCAGCAAGACCCAGGACGTGCTGCAGCGGGTCGAGGCCAAGACGCAGGAGCTCAACGATGAGATCCTGCCCAAGGACGTGAAGATCCATCCCTTCTACGACCTCACCACGCTGATCCAGCAGACCAAGCAGGTCGTGCTGCGCAACCTCACGATCGGCATGGTGCTGGTGATCGTCGTGCTGATTTTCTTCCTGTACGACGTGCGCGCCGGGCTCATCGTCGCCATCACCATTCCGCTCTCGCTCCTGTGCGCCTTCCTGTTGCTCGACCTGAAGAACGCGTCGGCAAATCTCTTGTCCATCGGCGCCGTCGACTTCGGGATTCTGGTGGACGGCGCGATCTTCATGGTCGAGAACATTTTCCGCGAGCTGGCCGCGCGACGCGGCACGGAGTACCGGATCAGGGACGTGATCCTCAGCGCCGCTGCAGAGATCGACCGCCCCTTGGTGTACTCGGTTGCCGTGATCGTGGCGAGCTTCCTGCCGATCTACTTCCTCACCGGGCCGTCCGGGACGCTCTTCAGGCCGATGGCCGACACCATGATCTTCGCGCTGATCGGCTCGCTGGTCGTGACCCTCACGCTGCTGCCGGTGTTGTGCGGTTTCTTCATGCGCAAAGGCGTGCGCGAGCGCCTCAACCCGCTCTATGAGAGGGCCAAGGCCGGATATGCGCGCGTGTTGCGGGATTCGTTGCGTGCACCGTGGCGGGCGGTCGTGATTCCGCTGGTGCTGCTGCTCCTCGCGCTGGTGATGACGGCCGGCATCGGCGCGGAGTTCATGCCGACCCTCGATGAGGGCGCCCTGTGGGTCCGGGCGACGATGCCATACACCATTTCCTTCGAGAAGGCCGCGCAGATCTCGCCGCAGATAAGCGATGTGCTGCGCTCATTCCCGGTCGTCACCACGGTCACCTCCGAGCTCGGCCGCCCCGACGACGGCACCGATTCCACCGGCTTCTTCAACGACGAGTTCTTCGTCGGGCTGAAGCCCTACTCCCAATGGCATGGCCGGTACCGCGACAAGCCGGCGCTGATCGCGGCGATCGATGCCAAGCTGCAGAAGTTCCCCGGCATCCAGTTCAACTACACCCAGCCGGCCGAGGACGCGGTGGACGAGGCTGAGACGGGCCTCAAGAGTGCGCTTGCGGTGAAGATCTACGGCCCCAACCTGCAGAAGCTTCAGAGCCTCGCACGGTCGGTCAAAGCGGTGATGACACGCGTGCGCGGGATTACGGACCTCACGCTGGTGCACGAGCTCGGCCAGCCCAACCTGGCGATCGACATCGACCGCGCCCGAATTGCGCGCTACGGGCTCAACGTCGATGACATCAACAACGTCATTGATGCCGCGATCGGTGGCGATGTCGCCACGGAGGTCGTTCAGGGCGAGAAGGAGTTCGACCTCGTGGTGCGGCTGCAGCCGCAGTTCCGCAGCAACCCCCTTCAGATCGGAGATATCCCGGTCGCGACACCCGGCGGGCAGGAGGTGCCGCTCAAGGAGCTCGCGAGCATACGGGTCGAGAACGGCGCCTCCTTCATCTACCGGGAGGCCGACTCGCGCTACATCGGCGTGCAGTTCTCGGTCACCGGACGGGACCTCGCCGGCGCGGTCGGGGATGCGATCCATCAGGTCGCAGGGCGGGTGAAGATGCCGCAGGGCTATCGCATCGAATGGGGCGGCGAGTACCTGCAGTACACCACCTCGCGCGCACAAATGCGCATCATCCTGCCGCTCACCGTGGTGGTGATCTTCGGGCTGTTATTCGTTCTCTACGGCAACTTCAAGTTCCCTCTGATCGTCATCGTGGGCGTACTGCTGTCGGCGCCTTTCGGAGCGGTGCTCGCCATGTGGCTCACCGGCACCGCGTTCTCGGTGTCCTCGGGAATCGGCTTCATCGTCCTGTTCGGCGTCTCGGTACTGACGGGGGTGATCTACACCTCCTGTGTCAACGAGCTGCGGCTCGGCGGCATGGAGATCGTGCAGGCTACCCGCGAGGCCGCAGTGCTGCGGCTACGCCCGATCGTGATGACCGCGCTCGTTGCGGCGCTCGGACTCCTGCCGGCTGCGATCGCAACAGGAGTCGGCACCGACTCGCAGCGACCGTTCGCCCTGGTGATCGTGACGGGCATGATCTCCCGCCTCGTGATCGGGGTCTTCGTGGCGCCGGCGCTCTATCTGCTGGTGGCGCGCGCCGGAGACAGGCTGCAGGTATAAAGAGCTGGATGCGTCAGAGCATCAGCCCGAGGCCCACTCCGGTGTAGTTGGAGAAGCCGCCGAGACTGCCCCGGAGGCGCACGCCCTCCTCCACGTCCACGACGAGGTCGGGAGTGACGAGGTATTGGAGCCCGCCGTCGGCGTTGATCCCCGAGCCCTGGTGGTACCCTGAGTGCGACTGCGCGTAGACCTCGGCAAAGAGCTGCACCCGTGAGCTCGCCGCCCACGTCACCACCAGATCGGGATTGAAGCTCTGGAAGCGCCGACCGCCTGCCGCCGTGGGCTCGGTCTGCGAGGTTGCGCCGACCATCAGCGACAGGCCGAGCGGACCATTGCCGTAGCTGACGATCGCATTGAGCGCGCCGCCGACCCCGTGGCTGCCGAACGTGCCGTCGCCCGAAGGCAGCGTCGTGAGCGCTTCCGCGGTCCACTGCCAGTGCTCGCTGTAGCCGAGCACGTGTTTGATGCCGATCGTGGTCGGCCCGAACCCGCGTAGCGTCACCGGCGGACTGTCCGGTGCGCCATGGACCGACTGATGCTGGAAATCGGGCGGCAACCAGACGAGCTCCGAATTGTCCGGCAGACCCCAGCGCAGCGCGAGATTCGGCAGCATGTAGAACCTGCCGCCGGGCGCCGGATATAGGTTGCCTGCGATCGCACCTGCCTCGAGGTCGAGCATCCCCTGCGGAACCACGCAGCCGGAGTCCTCGACGGTCGGCCGATCGATCACGGCCAGAAAGCCTGACGGACCGCTGCAGGAAGGCGGCGGACTCACCGCATGCGCCTTTGGAAGGGATAGCGCTGCGAGAGCGGCGAGCGCCGCACCGCAGAATATCCACTGCGTGCTCAATGATGTCTCCCCATGAGCGGGATCGAAGTCAAGGG
>DASUHA010000065.1:0-8679 GCA_036273735.1 Steroidobacteraceae bacterium
CGCGCTCGCTCGCAGCGCCGCCAGGCGACTGCGGCCCAATTGACGACAGAACGAATGGGCGCCGCAGAGGTCCGATGTGTGATGCCGCGAGCGGCCGATCGTGGGTTAGTCCCGGCCGCAAACGGCATCGAGAGCGGGGAGCCAGCCTGCTATTACGCGGGCAGGCTCCCTTTTTTATTGGCGCAAAGAGCGGCATCCTGCCGCTTTGCGCGGCCAACCCTCTGACGGGATTCATCCCGCGACCCCGGGAACGGCCCGGGGTCGCGCTTCACTTGCTTTCGCACGGTGCCGAAAGAAACACATGCGCGTAATTCTGATTTTCGCCCTCGCCCTCTGCATCCTGGGATGGGCGGCACCTCAGTCGCACGCGGCTGCGGCCGGCTCGCTCGGCACGCAGGTCGCCCGGGAGACGCTGGCGAACGGGCTGCGGGTCGTAGTGGTGCGGGATCCACTGGCGCCGGTAGTGGCCACCTCGGTCAATTACCTGGTGGGCGGTGATGAGACCCCCAAGGGGTTCCCGGGGACGGCGCATGCGCTCGAGCACATGATGTTTCGCGGCAGTCCGGGACTCACGGCGGACCAGCTCGCCGATATCGGCAGCGTCATGGGAGGCAACTTCAATGCCAACACGCGCGAAAGCGTGACGCAATACCTGTTCACGGTTCCTGCGGAAGATCTGGACGTCGCCTTGCACGTCGAGGCGACTCGGATGCGCGGCTTGAACGACTCCGCAGGCGAATGGAAGCGCGAGCGCGGCGCGATCGAGCAGGAGGTGGCGCAGGATCTCTCCGACCCTGAATACATCCTCTACGAGAAGATGCGCGCACACATGTTTGCGGGCACTCCTTATGCCCACGACGCGCTCGGCACGCGCCCCTCATTCGATGGCACCACGGCCGGTATGCTGCAGCAGTTCCACGACCGCTGGTATGCACCGAACAATGCCATCCTGGTGATCGCCGGGGACGTGGATCCGAAGAGCACCCTGCTCGAGGTGAAGGAGCTCTTTGGCAACATCCAGCCGAAGAAGCTGCCGGCGCGCCCCGAGGTACGGCTCGGACCGCCGCATGCCGCCTCTTTCAACCTGAGCACCGATCAGCCGAACGGCCTCGCCATGCTCGCGATCCGGACACCCGGGCTCGACAGCCCCGATTTCGCTGCGCTCGAGGTGCTCTCGGACGTCCTCGACAGTCGACGCTTCGCGCTCTTCGGTCTCGTGCCAAAGGGCAAAGCACTGGAGGCGGACTTTGCGCTCGATCCACTCCCCAAGGCCGGGATCGCCTATGCGGCCGTTTCGTTCGCCGCCGGCGAGAACCCGAAGACGCTCACGGGTGACATCCGCTCGATCCTCGCCGAGGTCGTCAAGAACGGCGTTCCCGCTGAGCTCGTTGCGGCGGCCAAGCTGCAGGAGCGTCGCGCCGCGGAGTTCCAGAAGAACTCGATTGCAGGCTTCGCCTCCGACTGGTCCGATGCGCTCGCGCTCTACGAAGTCGCCTCGCCCGACGAGGAGCTGGCTCGGATCGACAAGGTCACCGTGCAGGACGTCGATCGGGTGGCGAGGAAATACCTCGACCTCGACCACGCGCTCACGGCGGTGATGTTGCCCCGCGGATCGGGCAAGCCCGTCCCCTCGCGCGGCGGCTTCGGCGGTCAGGAGTCGATCTCTCTTGGTGCCGCGAAGCCGACCGAGCTGCCGGCCTGGGCAGCCGTCGCGCTGCGCCGCCTCTCGGTACCCCCATCGACCCTTCATCCGGTCGTCACCCGCCTGCCCAATGGGCTGACACTGATCGTGCAAGCCGAGGATGTCAGCAACACCGTGAGCGTCTACGGACACATCCGCAACGAGCCTGGCCTCGAGGAGCCGCACGGTGAGGAGGGCGTGAGCGATCTGCTGGATCGCATGTTCATGTTCGGCAGCAACGGGCTGCACCGTCTGCAGTTTCAGCAGGCACTGGATGCCATCGGTGCGAGCGAGCAGGCCGGCTCGGATTTCAGCCTCCAGGTGCTGCCGGAGAATCTCGATCGCGGAGTGCAGCTGCTCGCCGGGAACGAGCTCGACCCCTATCTGCCCGACAATGCCCTTGCGGTCTTCCGCGGCCAGCTCGCAGAAAGCGTAGCGGCACGCAACGAGAGCCCCGGATTCCTGACCCGCCACTCTTTGCGCCAGGCGCTGTTCCCGAGCGCAGACCCGAGCCTGCGCATCGCGACCCCGGCCACCATCCGCGCGCTCACGTCCCATCAGGTGCAGGCTTACTATCACGACGCCTTTCGGCCCGACCTCACCACCGTTGTCGTGATCGGGAAGGTGACGCCCCGGCAAGCGCTCGCGGTCATCGAGAAATACTTCGGATCATGGAAGGCGACAGGCCCGAAGCCGCCGACAGAGCTGCCGCAGGTGCCGCCGAATCGGCCGAATGTCGTGGCCGTGCCTGACGCCAGTCGCGTACAGGACATCGTGGTCCTCGCGCAGACCCTGCCGCTCTCGCGCAGCAATCCCGACTACTACCCGTTGGAGCTCGGCAATGCCGTGCTCGGCGGCAGCTTCTACTCCACACGCCTGAGCATTGCGCTGCGCAAGCAGAGCGGGCTCGTCTATTCGGTCGACTCGACGCTCGAGGCAGGCAGAACCCGCGGCGCCTACCTCGTCGAGTACGCGTGCGATCCGCCCAACGTCGCCAAAGCTGCCGCCATGGTCCGGCGCGAGATCGCCGACATGCAGCACTCCCCTGTCGGCGAGGAAGAGCTACTGCGTGTGAAGGAGCTCATGGTGCGGCAGATTCCGCTCGGCGAGTCGAGCGTCGATGCGATTGCCGGCGGCATGATCAGTCGGGTCGATCTCGGCCTGCCGCTCGATGAGCCGACGATCGCCGCTCAGCGCTACGTGGCCATTGGTCCGGCTGAGATCGAGGCGGCCTTCCGCAAATGGATGCGGCCCGATGATCTGGTGAGAGTCAGTGAGGGGCCCGCCCCGCATTAGATGCAGCGGACCCCGCGCCATTGAGCGCAGCCACGGCCACCGGCAAAGTCACTGCGACTTTGAAAGCTGCCGCCCGCCGCGGTGCTGCCGCGCAGTCGAAATGCTGCTGGTCGAGTTTCACGGGCAGCGATGCCAGCAGGGTCTGACTGATCTGCTGCATGAGCTCGCAGTCGGCAGGGTGCAGGGTCTTCGGCTCTCCGGGCGAGAGTCGTACGGTGCGCTCGATGGCCTTGGCGGTTGCGTTTTTTGCAGCCGGCCCCTGCAGGAAGAACGGCAGCTGGAAATGCACCTGCACGTCCGGTGATTTCATGTCGCCGCTCGGTGTCGGACTGCAGTGATAGGGGAGGACGTTGATGCTGTAGGACCACGCTCCCAACTGCAGCAGGATGCCGTGGAACTCGTACCAGAGCTCATCGCAGGTGTAGGTTCGCGGCAGATTCTGCAGATTGACGATCATGTCGTACGTCCGCCAGAGAGCGGGCTGTGCAGCAGCCGTACTGCCGTGCGACCCACCCCTTGCCGTTGCCGTTGCCGCTGCAGGCCGAGCCTCGGTCATCCCGCGCGCCACCGCACTGGTGCCCGCCGCCCCCGGCCCGAGGAGCGCCAGCGCACACACGGCTGCAGCCACCCCGCCGAGATGCCTCATATGCCCTCCGCCAGAAAAGCCTTCTAGTTCATCGAGCTTGACCCGCGATCAGGCCCTTGGGTTCCGGCGCCAGCCGCCCGATTTCGCCACAATTGCGCCATGCCGCCATCCGGATCGCAGCCGAGACTCTCTCTCAGGCTCGAAGGCGGACATTACCATGCTCACGAATCTCAGGGTCTGGCTGAACCATTTCGAGTATCACGCGGAGCAGCCGCGCGGCGCTGCCGGCGGCGCGGCGAGCGCTCTCAGACCCGAGGAGCGCCGGCTCATCGCCCGCTCCCTCGCCACATTCCAACTCGGCGAGCAATCGGAGGGCGGCGGCCTCCTGCGGGCGGCCTGCCGCTTTGCGGCTACCCACGGCGATGAGCTCCTGCCGCGGATCACGGAGCTCTTCATTCGTGAGGAGCAGCGCCATGCGCGCCTGCTGCGCGAGTTCATGGAGGAGCACGGCATCCCGGCGAGGCGCCGACACTGGACCGATGGCATATTCCGCCGTGTACGCCGGCTCGCCGGGTTCGAGCTCTACCTCCACGTCCTCATCACGGCCGAGTTGATCGGCAACGTCTACTACCGCGCGCTCGAGGCCGCGACCGGCTGTCAGCGTCTGCGAGTCCTGTGCCGCGCGCTGCTCGCCGACGAGCTCGCGCATATCGGCTATGAGTCAGAGCTCATCCTCGAGCTGCGGGCGCAGAAGCCGCCCGCCCTGCGGGCACTGCTGCGGCTGACCCATCGCGCCTTCTACTGCGGCGCCGCCTGCGCCGTATGGCTCTCTCATCGGAAGGTGTTAGGCCATGCGGGCTACACCGCAACGGGCTTCCTGCGCGCATGCCGGTCGCAATACGCCTTTCACCTCGATCCGCCGCCCGCCTGTGTCGCAGCCGCTGCGCACTCTGCGCGGCGGCGCTAACTCAATGCCTACGCTCTGCAATGCGTTGAGCCAGGTCCAGACGGCGCTTCCAGGGGTCCGGCTCGGACACCGGTCCGCGATCGGTGAAGATCATGAGCCTGTCGGTGCGCGCGTCATACGCGGGCCAGACCGGCTCTGCTCGCGGATCCGGACGACCCCACCGGGCAAACGCGACCCAGTACGCGTGCATGACGTGAGCCATGGCTTCGTCGGCTCGAGAGATCGTCTTCCCATAGCGCGCGGACACGGTATCGAAAACGAACGGGATTTCGGAAGCATGCGGCGCACCGGACTGCGTCCTGCGAAGAGCGCTCGCCACGTAGTCAAAGCGATATTCATACACGCGTTGGCCGCGCGCCGACAGTTGCCGTGCGATCGCGCGGGCCGGCTCGACCATCCATTGATCGCCGCCCACCGCGGATGACACTTCGTCCAAGGTTCGCCGACCATTGGGGTCGTACGCGGCGCGCGCCGCTGTGGCATCCGGACCGAAGCCTGCCCAGAGGGCCTGCAGAGAGGATGGAGTCGGCGGGCCGATCTCGTCCGTGTTTGCGCCGATCAGGACCGGAATGCGGGCACCGCCGCCGGCTGCATAGACCTGCGTAGGTGCGCCGGCATAGAGCCTGCCATCGATGATGGGACCGCCCACGTAAGTGGGATCGTCGGCCCGCGTCGCCAGGTTGAGGCCGTCCACCAGCTTCGCCGCCGGCAGTGCGCGCAGGTCGGCCAGTGCGGCGGCGCCTCTCCCTGCGACCCCCAGATGCGCAGCCAGCTTCAGGCCCATCGCCTCGGCGGATCCTCCCGATCCGGACAGACGCCGCGCCGGATAGATGTTGGGACGGCCTGCGCCCGACTCGACGATGGCCTTCTGGAAGAGCCCGCGCGCGAGCGGTGTAGTGAGCAGCGCATTCACCGACATGCCCCCGGCAGACTCACCGAAGAGCGTCACGTTCTGCGGGTCGCCGCCAAACGCCGCCACGTTGCGCTGCACCCATCTGAGTGCAGCGATCTGATCCATGAAGGTGTAGTTGCCGAGGAGTCCTCCGTCCGCTCGGCGCTCGATCTCCGGAAATACGAAGAATCCGAAGTTGCCCAGTCGATAGTTGAAGCTCACGAGAACGATGCCGTCGCGAGCGAACGCCGTGCCGTCATACACCGCGGGTGAAGTGCCACCATCGACGAACCCGCCGCCATAGATCCACACCATGACCGGAAGGCGGGTGGCCGTCTTCAGTGGCCGCCACACGTTGAGGTACAGACAATCCTCCTTCGAAATCGTGCGCAGCGGCGCGGCATCTCCTGGCGTCGGCAGCTGCATGCAATCCGGCGCGAAATGCTGAGCTCTGCGAACGCCGCTCCAGGCCTTGACCGGCTGCGGCGGCGCCCACCTGCCGTTCCCGACGGGCGGCGCCGCGTACGGAATGCCTTTGAACGCGATAACCCCGTGCTCGACGGCACCTCGGACGATTCCGCCGTCCACACGTGTCTCGAGAGACGTCGCTCCGCAGGCCTGTGCCACGACGATCAAGGTCGCACCGGCGAGGCCTACGAGAAGCGCTCTGGACATCATGAGGTGACCCTGGACAAGTTTGCGCGATCGGCTATTGCGGCTGGTTGCAGGCCTGCTCGGGACGCCCGCCGCGCAGGACCCGCACCACTTCCTCACTCGCCTTGCGGCGCAGCTCGCGCAGTGAGGCATCGGATGAAAATGCTATGTGCGGTGTCAGGATCACGTCGGGGCGCATCAGTCCGGCCGGAACCGTAGGCTCACTTTCCAACACATCGAGCGCCGCACCGGAGAGTCTGCCGCTTTCGAGCCCTTCGATGAGGGCCTGCGTATCGAGCACCGCGCCGCGGCTTACGTTGATCAGAACGGCGCCCGGCTTCATGAGCGCCAGGCGCTCTCGGTCGAGCAGGTGCCGGGTTGCCGGAGTCAGCGGGAGATGAACGATGACCGCATCCGAGCGGCTCAAAAGAGCCTCGAGCGTCGTCATCTCGATACCGGAGATGGGGCTCTCGGGTCGCCGGGCGTGTCCCAGCAGGCGCACGCCGAAGCCGCGCAGTTTTTCGGCCGTGCGCCGTCCGGTGCGCCCGAGGCCGATGATGCCGCAGGTCAGTTCGCGAATGCGCCGCAGGCGCGCGCTGGCCGGGTCCCAGCGCCCCGCCTTCACCTCGTGATCGAAGTACGGCAGGCCGCGCGCCCAGGCAAGCAGCATCCCGACGGCGTGATCCGACACTTCCTCGATGCAATAATCCGGCACGTTGGTGACCCAGACGCCGCGGCGCGTCGCCTCATCGACGGCGATGTTATCGAGGCCGACGCCGAGTCGGGTGACGATGCGCAGCCGGTCACTGGCCGCGATCGCGGCGGCGCTCACCGGCGCCCAGTTGGTCAGGATGGCAGCAGGCCGGTGCTCGGCGGCAAGCGCTGCGATCACCTGTGCCGTTGCAGGCTTGGCCGGCCCGGTCACGAGGCGCAAGCCCGCCTCTTCGAGGATGCCCGACTCGATGGCGACATCGGGCCAGGCATAGTCGGTGATGAGGACGACCGGGCGATCGGTCATGCGGCCGGGTGCTGATGCGGCATCGGGCAATTATAGTCGAGCGTCGCCCTCGCCCCGCCCCTACCTGCCCGCGCGGCGCATCGCGGCCCGACCGAGCACCACGCCGAACTCCTTGTCGCCCTCGCCGCGAGCCAGCGCCTCGAGCATGGAGTCACGGATGAGGCTGCCCACCGGCATCGGTGTGGTAACGGCCTCGGCTGCTGCGAGTGCGAGCCGTACGTCCTTCAGGCCTAGGCGCGCCTTGAAGCCCGCAGGCTCCGCCCGGCCATCGGCGATCAGACGCCCATAGCCCTGATAGACCGGCCCGGGGAAAAGACTCTGGCCGATGAGCTCGAAGAGGTCGCGCGGCTCGACGCCGTAGGCCGCGGCGAGTGCGGCGGCCTCGCCCATCGACTCGATCGCAGCGGCCAGCATGAAGTTGACGGCGAGCTTCACCACATTCGCCCGTGAGGGCTGCTCGCCGAAGCGGCAGACCTTCTGCCCGAGGGTCTCGAGGAGCGGCCCGACGGCATCGAAGGCCTGGCGTGGGCCAGCCGCGAGCACGGTGACTTTGCCGGCGGCGGCGATATCCGGACGCCCGAGCACGGGCGCAGCAACATAACCGATTCCGCGCTCACGGTGGCGCTCGGCAAGCTCATCGCCCAGCGCCGCCGAGATGGTGGCCATGTTGACGTGATTGTGGACGGCATCGGGAGTGGCGCGGGCGAGGATGCCACTGTCAACCAACACAGTGCGCGTGACCTCATCGTCGCTCAGCATCGAGATCACGACGTCACCACGGAACGCTTCTTCCGCAGTGGAGGCTATCTTTGCGCCGCGCTCCGCGACTCGACGCGCGGGCTCGGGCGAGCGGTTCCAGGCCGTCACGGCATGTCCCGCCTCGAGGAGGCGGCCGGCCATGGCGCTGCCCATGTTACCGAGCCCGATGAAGCCGATTCTCATGAGCGCTCCTCATCACTTGCGGGGAATCAACGGAGGATAGGACGCCCGGTCCGGGTATCCAAGCGCCACCGTGAGCGCAGTACGCGGAAAAAAGGCAGGCCTGCTCCGGCAATGTACGCCGGAGAGACTCACCATCAGTTCGTCAATTCAGCATTCCCTGACGGCCGGCCGGCAGGATCATTCCGACCATGGACTCCTCGTCCGCCTTCCAGGCGTCGAGGCGGACGCGCTGCAGGAAATCATCCAGCGCCATCCACTGCCAGCCTTCCCAGACTCCCTGTTCCACCCGCAACAGAATCATTTGACGATTCATACGAGCCTCCTACAACCCGACCGTGGTTAAAAGGCCGGCGGGCGGTCTGTCCCGCCGGCAGGAGTCCCAACGTGACGGGGGTTGATAATGGCACGTTGGGCGGGGGAAATGGTTTACGGTTGACGGGCCGTGCGAGCAGGTAGCGGTCGCCCAGCCACGCAATGGCCCTCGCCCTCGCTGCGCTGTAATCCACAACGGCTGGCGGGTTCCGTCCGACCTTGCTTGTCTGCTGCATTGCGTAGCACTCCTCATCATGTATGGACGCTTGGCCTCCTGCCTCAGTTCCTATAGTCGGGCTTGGCGGTTCGAACTCAAGCTCTGCGCCCTCCC
>DASUHA010000066.1:0-18228 GCA_036273735.1 Steroidobacteraceae bacterium
CCCACCTATGCGACGTCCAGTGAGCGCACGCGGGTGCCCGGGGCGGCGCATTCTTATAACATCGCTTTCTCCGATGAGATTGGACACTTCGAGTATTGCAGCTCGGTACCGAAGGGCGTCGGTCCGTGCGCCTCGGACGCGGCGGGTGATCCGCCGTCGCCGACCGCCGACGACAATTTCTGCATCGGTCGCCGACTCATTCCGCCGGAGCTCGTTCAGATCGGGGGCTGCGTCGATTCCGACACGGACTTCGACGGCGTTCCGTATCGGAACAACACCTGGCCGGGCTCATTCCAAGATCCGGTCCTCGACGCGCAGTTCCATGCCGAGCCGATACTCTTCTCGAGCCCACTGTTCACCGACAGGACGGGTCACAGGGAGAACTTCAGCCGCGTGGCTTTCGAGTCCGACATGCCGCGCATCGAGTCCGGCACCGTTCCGCCGTGCCAGCGGCACCTGACCAACCCGTCGGATCCGCATCCGGGCGCGGGCTGCGTCAACCCGCCGGTTGGCGCGGATTTCTACCCGATCTACAGCCTGCGGTTCGATGAGCGCAATGGTTGTCTATGGCAGGAGAGCGGGCCGTTCTCCCCAGCAACGTTGTACGCCTTCGGCCGCAAGTCGCAGACGGAGTACGGCACCAAGCCGCTGGCTCTCACCTATCCGGCGAGCGATGGTCGGTCGCGGCAGATCCTCGAGGACTTTCGCCGGGTCGTGCCGTTCAATCCGTGCCCGACATTTGAGGATGACGTTCGGGATTAGCCGTAGCCGAACGGTTCGGGAAGCAGAAAGGGCGGGGGTCAACCCCGCCCTTTTTTTCATATCTCGATCAGCCCGTCGGAGAGCTCACTGACATCGTTGGGATCCGGCGGATAGTGGCCGGCCATGGCGGCACCGCACGCGCCGATTGCCTCCACGAAGCCGTCCACCACCTTGCCGCGGCGCACCTGGCTGACGAACAGGTCGATGATGCCCTGCCAGTGGGCTTCGCCCAGCTTTTCGTGGATCCCCTTGTCCGCCACGATCTCGACGTAGCGCTCGGCAAGCGAGACGAAGAACAGCACGCCGGAGTGATGCGAGGTGAGCTGCACGCCCTGCTCATAAAACTGGGCGTGCGCGAGTAGACTGGCGCGCGCGTGCTTCGCGCGGGTGGGGACCAGAGCCAGATGCAACCAGGGCACGGACAGGAGCAGCACCACCAGAGCGATGAAGACGAGCAGCTGGATCTGATAAAGGTGTACCCAGCGCAACGAAACTCTGGTGAGCAGGCAGACACCCGGAATGAGCAGCGCGACGATTGCCGACCAGAGGAGGGGCAGCAGGACGTAGTGATCGCTCGCGCGCGCGACCACGGCCACGAACTCCCCGCTCGTGTTCTTTTCCGCGGCGTGAATTGCTGCGGTGATCCTGGCCTTGTCTTCGGGGGAGAAGCGAATCACGGGTCACCAGCCCCCCGAGGCGCCGCCGCCTCCGAATGATCCGCCACCGCCCGAGAATCCCCCTCCACCCCCAAACCCCCCACCGCCGAAACCTCCTCCGCCCCAACCGCCGCCACGACCGCGACCTCCGCTCAGCATGCCGAGAAGGAGCCAGCCCAGCCAGCCGCCTCGCGACCGCATGGGGCCACTCCACCCACGGCCCAGCATGGCGCGCAGCAGGGGTAGGAAAACGAAGATGAGGATGAGGAACATCAGGAATCCGGTCCCGCCCTGGTCCCGTACCTGCCTCCGCTGCGCTGCGAGCTGATGACCGCCCAGCACCGAGAGGATCGCGTCGGTCCCGGCGGTGATGCCGCCCGCATAGTCCCCTTTGCGGAAGTGCGGGGCGATCACGTCGTGAATGATCAGCACGCTCTGCGCGTCGGTGAGCGTGCCCTCGAGGCCATAACCCACATCGATGCGCATCTGCCTCTCCCCTGCATCGACGATCAGCAGTACGCCGTTATTCTTGCCTTTCTCACCTATGGCCCAGTGACGGCCGAGCTGGTAGCCGTAGTAGTCAATGGGGTACCCATTGAGGGTTGGAAGCGTGACCACCACGACCTGCGTACCGTTTGCTTGGGAATAGGCCGCGAGCTTTTGTGAGAGCTGGTCGAATACGTCCTGGGGAAGCAGGTGCGCTTGGTCCACGACCGGGCCGGTCAGTGCGGGAAAGGGCGGCATGCCGGCATCGGCAGAATTCTGCGCCGCGGAAGCGGAGCGCACCGCGAACGCCGCCATCGAAACGGCTGCCAGACAGAGTAGGGAGCCGAGGAGCCGCCCACCCCATCGCGGCCATCGGGCAGCGCCGGCCCTCGGCCTGCCGTTCACGCCGGACATGATCGCTTGACGAACGCCACGCTCTGCGTTGCGGCTCATTCGATCCCTAGAACTTCACCGCGGGAGCCTGCTGCGCCTGCTCCGAAATCGTGAAGTTCTGCATCGGCTGGTAGCTGCCATAGAAGAGCGAGTGGTACCAGCGGCCGGGGATGGTGGCGAGCTCGGTATCGTATTGCTGCACCGCCAGGATGTAGTCGCGGCGCGCCACGGCGATCCGATTCTCGGTCCCCTCGAGCTGTGCCTGCAGGGCGAGGAAGTTCTGGTCGGCCTTGAGGTTGGGATAATTCTCGGTCACGACCATGAGGCGCGACAGGGCCCCACTTAGGCTCGCCTGGTTCTGCTCGAAGCTCTGAAACGCCTTCGGATTGGTCAGGATGTCCGACGGGATGCGGGTTTGCGTGACTTTGGCGCGGGCCTCGGTCACCGCCTCCAAGACGCTCGCCTCATGGGCTGCGTACCCCTTGACCGTGGCCACCAGGTTCGGAATCAGGTCGGTGCGCCGCTGGTACTCGTTGAGCACCTGGCTCCAGGCCGCATCGGCCTGCTGCTTGTAGGTCGGGATGGTGTTGATGCCGCAGCCACCGAGCAGCAGCAAGGTGCCGGCCAGCGCAGCCCATCCGGTGAGTTTGAAGTGACGACGGGGTTCAGACATGGGACGCCTCTCGATAATCCCCTAGCGTAGCCAGGACACATCATAGCACCTGCCCGATCGAGCTCAGTTCGCGTACGCCGGGTCAGTCCGGCAGCCTTGCGTGAGCGAGCTCCGTCAGCCACTGAATAAAGTCTATCCTCGGTGTCACCTTCCGCGGAATCATGTGTCTTCAAGGGTATGGCAGACCGTGACTGCGATTGCCTCAGCGATCTGATCAGCGCCGCCCGGCGCGGTGATGTAGCGGCGTATGGCCGGCTCGTTCGCACGACGCAGGATATGGCGCTGGCCGTCGCCCTGAACGTCCTACGCGACTCGGTGGGTGCCGAGGATGCCGTTCAGGAAGCCTACCTTCGTGCCTATCGGATGCTGGGAGACCTGGAGGATCCGGCGGCGTTCCGCGGCTGGCTGCGTCGTATCGTGATTACTGTTGCGCTAAACCTTCGGCGCACCCGCAGGGTCACGCTGCTCAGCCTGGAGGACATCGCGAGCGTCCCGGTGCTCGACGAGACCGAGACACGATGGTCCGATCTGCAACGGCAGCGCCTGGCCACCGCCCTGCTCGCACTGGACGCGGAGGAACGACGTATCTGCGACAGGCGGTACCACGGCGGCTGGTCGCTTGCCCGCCTCGCGGAGGCTGCCGGAACGACCGAGGCGGCGATGCGCAAACGCCTGCAACGCATTCGCGACAGGCTGCGCCAAATCATCGAAGGCGAGGAGATCGAAATGATGAAAGTGCGTGGAGTTGATCCGGTAGACATGGGAACACATCTCCCCGGCAAGATAGTCGAGCTCCTCGCCAGGCCGCGCCTGACTGACATACCGGAGAACCCGGTCGGCCGGATGCTTGAAGAGCTGCGCGAGGTCTATCCGGAGTCCACCGAGCTGTCGTTGCCCGAAATGGTGGATCTCACGCAGGCGCAGGAGATCACGAGAGACGCGATGTACGTGCAGGCCAGCGAGTTGCACCGCGTCGATGCGGACAGGATCCTGCGGTATGACCTGACGCTACCCATGCTGCTCTCCGTCCATTACGAAGGGCGCCCGATCCGAATGTGCTCGTCCGGCAAGGTATATCGGGTGTGCCAGGCCGATGGCACGCATCTGGAGGCATTCCATCAGTTCGAGGCGCTGTGGCTCGACGAGCAGAAAAAGCTCGATCCGTGGCAGCTGACCGGACGCGTTCTGCAGTCAGTGGATCGGGCGCTGTCCGGCCGTTCAGTCAAGATCATGCCCGTTCAGTATCCGATGTGCTCGCGCGCCTGGGAGCTTGGGGTCGAGGAGAGCGGAGAGTGGGTCGAGGTGCTGGCCTGGGGAGTCTTCACCGATCGGATCGTGAGCTATCTCGGCGGCGATCCGCAGCGCCATGTCGCCATGGGTGTCGGTTACGGCCTGGAGCGGTTCGCGATGCTCCGCTACGGCATCGACGACATCCGTAAGGTCGATGTCGCCCGGGTCGCCTGAGAATCATCTGCCTGATGGGTGATCATTGACGTCCCTTCTGATGTGATCCCGTCAGGCGGGCGGTGCGCCGAGCGGAGCCAATGTGGACAGATAACTCAGCGCTGCGAGCAGGGCGATGAAGTATGCGGTTAGCCCAAGGTTGGGTGGCGCTTCGGCTGACGGGCTCTTGGTATAAGCACGATAGATTGCGGCGCCGGCTACCAACAGCAGGATGAGCTGAGAGAAGCAGGCGGCGAGGAGAAGCGCCGCGAGCGCGATGCCGATGCACCCGGCGCGGCCAATGGCCTCGATGGCCTGTCCGCCGTCCAGCCGCCAGACGGGGATCAGGTTCAGGAGGTTGATGAAGGCCGAGAAGCTCGCGAGGGCGATCCACAGACGGTCCTGCGTCTGCAGCCAGATCAGCGCACACACCGCCGCCGCAATAGCGCCGGCGAGCGGCCCGGCGAGACTCACGAGTGAGCGCGTCTCGGCGCTGATGCTTGCGGCGTTCCAGCGTACATAGGCACCGAAGCCGGGAATGAACATGGGAAGGTTGGCTGCCAGACCGCGCCTGCGCAGCTCGATGTAATGGCCTAGCTCGTGGGCCAGGACGAGCACGGCAAATCCGACACCGAAGCTCGCTCCGTAGAGACCCCAGTAAAGGCCGGCGAAGCTCACGAAGCTCAGCAGGAACGGAAGCTTCAGTAGCGAGAGGAAGAGCTTCGCTTTGACCAGCAGCAGCGCGAGGGGCGCCAGCGGGCCTAACTTGCGCGCCCATGCAGGCCGGTCGCTGCCCACCACGCTCTTGGCGCCGTCTTGGGCCAGCTCGGCCACCCTGGAGCGCACCCACGCCGCCTGGGAGGAGTCGGCGGGGAGCAGCTCGAGCGCGGCTTGCCAGGCCGCCCGTGCGGCGGCCGGCTCGTTCCGTTGCGCATGGCCGCGTGCACTGGTCGCGAGGTCCTCGAGTCTGCGGGCGTGCGCCAACCCCTGGCACTGAGTGCAGATGAGACTGCCAGGCGCCAGCGCCGCGCCGCAACGACCACAGTTGTCGGGTGCCGTTAGGACAGACAAGGCCTATCCACTTCCGGCGGCCGCTGCGACCGCCACGCTGTAGGGCCCGGATATCTTCGCCCATCGGCTGGCGGTGAATTGCCAGGCGAAGCGCAGACCCACGAAGAGGATGATGAGTCCGAGGAGGCCGTTCACCGGGTCCTGCAGCTCGAGAATCGGTGAGGCGATGCCGACCCAGGCCAGTGTGGCAATGGCCTTGCCGTAACCGACATGGGCCCGAGGCCGCACGACGGCTTCGCCCGATTGTCCCTGAGCCCGGTGCTGCGCGGCGGTTTCTGCCGATTGCCCTTGCGCCTGGTGCTGTCGGCTTTGCTCGATCGCAATCGGCACGGCGGACATCGATACGGCGAGATACGTGAGCAGTACCGCCACGATCTGATAACGGCGGCCACCGGCGCCACGCGATCCCAGGTGCATCGCCTTGCCGACGAGGTAACCCACCGCCACGGATGCCCAACCGATCACGAGACCGGTACTGAGCGCGAAGATCACGTACAGCGCAAGTCCGACCAGGGCACCCGCGATACCCAACGCGAGCGCCCGTATGAACGCTGCATGCGTGTCCTGGGGGATCTGGGCGCGGATCTTCTCCGCGCAGCCCGGACAGACCGGCGCTCCCTTGACCTGAAAGTAGGAGCCACCGATCGCTTCCTTGCACGCGGCGCACTTCAGGGCGGGTGTGTCGGCCGTGTACTCGGCCGTCGCGAACTGCGGTGTTTGAGACTCCCCGGATTTCAGCATGGTTCCCCCCACAGGCCCGCGGCGTTGTTTCCCGCCGCTGAGGGCAATTTATCGTAGAAGCCGGCCGACAGGGAGGCCAATGCCGAGGCGCAGGGCTCGGAGACCTTCAGGGCGAGCAGTCCATCTGCGCGCGTGTGGCCCAGATTGATCGCTGCGACCGGCTTACCTGCCTGCGCGGCCGCCTCTACGAAGCGATAGCCGGAATACACCATGAGCGAGGAGCCAACCACGAGCACGGCATCGGCTCGCCCGAGGCTCTGCATCGCCGTTGCGACCCGTTCGCGAGGGACGCTCTCGCCAAAAAACACGACGTCGGGTTTCAACACTCCGCCGCAGCGAGAGCAGGATGGCACGGTGAATTCGTCGAAGGGCAGCCCATCGATGTCAGCATCGCCATCGGGGGCTGCCGCTCCTTCCAGTCGGCCCCAGGCAGAATTGGACCGCAGCAGCTCTTCCTGCAGTTCCTGCCGAGACAGGAGGTCATAACAATCCATACATCGAACCCGGTCGAGGCGCCCGTGTAGATCCAGCACCTTTGTGCTCCCGGCAGCCTGATGCAGGCCGTCGACGTTCTGTGTGACCAGCAGCTCCACACGATTCTGCCGCTCGAATCTCACCAGAGCGTCGTGCGCTCCGTTGGGAGATGCCCGACGGAAGCGCTGCCAGCCGACGAGGCTGCGTGCCCAGTAGCGTTGGCGGACGGCTGCACTGCCCATGAAAGCCTGAAAGCCGACCGGGGGCGAGCGCTTCCAGTTGCCCGTCCGATCCCGGTAGTCCGGGATGCCTGAATCCGTGCTGCAGCCGGCCCCGGTCAGGACGAAAAGCCTGCGGTGTCGGGCGATGAAGTCGTGGAGGGCGGACATCGGGTGGATCCTAGGCCGCACTGTCTTCGCCGACAGCGTCCGGCTCGAATACGAACTCATAGGTGGCGCTGCGGTGCGTTCCCGAGCGAACCCACGAGGCGCGCTGTCGATCGACGGTGAGGAACCACGATTGTCGTTGGCGCACGCCGCCCATGCCTGAGAAGGCGCTACAGTCGAGCACTGCCCCGCAACCGCCGTGGTCGGGATCGCGGACCGATGCGTAGCGGATGATCTTCGTTTCCGCTCTACGGGCGCTTCGGGCCAGAGCCTGACAGGCGCCGTAGTCCTCCGGATGGCCCCACATCCCTGCATCGCGCACGAATGGCGCTTTCCGCAGATCGATACTCGCCCCGCGTGCCACCGCTAGAAAGACAGTATGGGGTACACCATCGAGTCGCGTGAGGCCGTGGCTGTCGCGCGCAAAGCGCCAGCGCCAGTAACCCAACTCGGCGCAACTCGTGCGCACGGCCTCCGCGCCGTACCAGACACCGGAATCGTCGTAACTGCGGAAACGCGAGCCGCGCCAGGACGGCGGATAGCGGAAGGGTGTGTAGAGGAGATAGTCGAGGCCGGCGCAGGGGGAGGGCAAGGGAGGCTTCGAGGCCTCGAGCACCGACTCCAGAATCTCGTGCTCAGCGATGCTGTCGACCAGCGTGCGGGTCGCGACGACGTGCTGCGCCTCGACAGCGCGCCAGAGCGTCAGCTCGCAGGCCTTCGACTCAGATGCGACCGCGGGAGGCGTCCAGGTACTGGACGACATGGAAGAGTCCTTCAGCCGTGAGAATCCGTTGTGCCGGCTCCGCCCCCAATGCCTCATTCGCCGAGTGCAGCCAGTCACGCATGGTCTGCGCCTTCCCGCCCGTGATTGCCGCAAGGGAGCGGTACAGGCGCACGAACGCTGCCGCGAGCTCCCAGGCCTTGCTGTCTTCGGGCAGGAGCCACGTTCCGGCGGCCAGACGCGAGGTGGTCGCGGCGCTCAGACCCAGCACTTTGGCGAGCTGTGCCTGGCGGACGTCCAATTGCTCGGCCGCGCGTACGGTCGCCTTGGACAGAACCGACGGGGCGCTCTGGGCCTTGGCAGCGGGCAGCGACATGGAACTTTCTCCAATTTCAGAAGAAAGGATATGCCATGTTTCATTCAATAGCAAATCAGGGACGGCGTGCCGCGCCCGAGCGGCGTTCACTCCGGTATCACCAGCGTGTGCGTCGACTTGACCTCCTCCATGACGAAGTACGTATGGGTCTGCTGCACGCCGCGGACGGAGGCAATGGTATCGCCCAGCAGCGTTCGGTAGGCCTCCATGTCCTCGACACGCACCTTGAGGAGATAGTCGAAGCCGCCGGCAACCATGTGGCATTCCATGATCTCGTCGTGCGCCCGTACGACCTCCTTGAAGTGCTCGAAGGCCTCCGGAGTCGTGCGGTCGAGCGAGACCTCCACATAGGCCAAAAGGCCAAGTCCGAGCTTCAGGGCATTGAGCCGGGCGAAGTAGCCGTCGATGAAGCCCCCCGCCTCGAGCCGCCGCACCCGCTCCAGGGTCGGGGTGACCGTCAGATTGACCTCGCGCGCGAGCTTGGAGATCGGCATGCGCCCGTCCTGCTGAAGCCGTACCAAAAGGCGGCGATCTATCCGATCGAGATGCCGGTCAAGCGACCGGTCCGCAGTTGGGGTCTTGTGCTGTCGGGGGGGCTTTTGGGGTAGCACGGCAGCAAAGTTTACTGCTATAGCCGCCAAAACGGAAAAATATCATCTATGTATCCCGATATCATAGGGACAATCAACTGGTCGCCTGGCGGATGATGATGGTCGCTGCAGTGTCCGAAACCCGTTCCACCTGCGCACCCGAGGCACACGACCTCGGCACCTTGCGCGAACACGTCCGTGCCGCGACGCTGCGTCCAGAGGGGGCGGGGGTCGCGGAGATGCGCGCGGCCTTGCTGCCTCTCGCGGATACGCTCACGGCGGCCCGTGTGAGCGCCATGAAGTGGATCGAGACGGCGCGCAACGGCAGCCGCTCGAGGCCGCTCGCCGAATCGCTCCTGGAGCAGTTCCCGCTCGACAGCCGGCAGGGCAAGGCGCTCATGAGCCTGGCTGAGGCGCTGCTGCGTACACCGGACCCGCGCTCCGCAGACCGATTGATTGCCGAGCGGCTGACCGCGCTGCGCGATGCCGGCGCGCCCAGCTCGGAGCTCACTGTCCGTCTGGCCATGGTGTTGCTCGGCACCGCGAGCAGGTTGTTGCCTGATGCACACTCGACGCTCGAGGGAGATGCTCGACGCCGGGTGCTGACGCCGTTTGTGACACCCGTGGTGCGTGGTGTGCTGAGGCGCGCCATGCGGATGTTGGGACGGGCCTTCATCGTCGGTGAATCGATCGAGTCGGCACTGGCGCGTGGCCGGCGAGATCGCGATCTGTCGCTGTGCTCTTTCGACGTGCTGGGCGAGGGAGCGAGGTCCGAAGCGGACGCCGAGCGATACTTTATCTCCTACGAGCGTGCAATCGATGCCCTGAGGGCGCAGCGCGCAGGCTCCGTCCACGCCCGCTCCGGCATCTCGGTGAAGCTCTCCGCGCTGGAGCCGCGCTATGCGCTCACTCAGCGCGCCAGAGTCATGGAGAAGCTCGCGCCGCGGATGATCAGCCTCGCGCGGCGCGCCTGCAGCGCCGGAATCGGCCTGACGATTGATGCCGAGGAGGCGGACCGGCTCGATCTGTCGCTCGATGTCATCGAGGCGCTGGCGCGCGATCCGGTCACGCGGGGCTGGAGCGGGCTCGGCCTTGCGGTCCAGGCCTACGGCCGGCGGGCGCCGCTGGTGTTGGATTGGGTTGCCGCGCTTGCCGATCAGACCGGCCGGCGAATGACGGTGCGGCTGGTGAAGGGCGCGTATTGGGATGCGGAGATCAAACGCGCGCAGGAGCGGGGACTCGAAAGCTTCCCGGTCTACACCTCGAAGGCTGCCACCGATGCGAATTACCTCGTCTGCGCCCAGCGTCTGTTCAGCTTCCGTGAGCTCATTTACCCGCAGTTCGCCACGCACAACGCGTTGACGGTGGGTGCGGTGATGGCCCTCGCCCCGCGGGGGGCGGTCTATGAGTTCCAGCGCCTGCACGGCATGGGACAGGCCCTCTACGACGCCGTCCGCGCCGACAGGCCGGATTTGCCGCCGGTGCGGGTATACGCACCCGTCGGCACGCACGAGGAGTTGCTGCCGTACCTCGTGCGGCGATTGCTCGAGAACGGCGCCAACAGCTCATTCGTACATCATTTTCTCAACAAACAGATTCCCGTGGAGCAGGTCGTGGGCCAAACCCTGGACAGTCTCATTCCGAACCCCGCCGGGCCTGGAGGCGACGGCAATACCGCGCGAATCCGCGAGCCGCAGGCACTCTACCGTTCACGGCGCAATTCCCGGGGCGCCGATTTCGGCAATCCGGAAGAGCTTGCGACCCTCCAGCAGGAGCTCAAAGCAGCCGCGGCCGTGTCCTACCGCGGCGGCCCCATCCTCAGCAACGGCGAGTCGATCGAGCCCAATGTCCCGGTGCTCTCGCCGGCGAGTGCGGGTGAGGCCGTAGGTCTCACGCGGGATGCGACGGATGCGGAAATCATCGGTGCCATGGCAACCGGCGCGCGCGCCCAACGCGCCTGGGATGCAACGCCCGCCACGGAGCGTGCGGCCTGCCTGGACCGTGCCGCCGACCTGCTGGAGAAACGTCGCGGCCTCTTCCTCCACCTGCTGGTCCGCGAGGCCGGCAAGACACTCCCCGATGCAATCGCCGAGATCCGCGAGGCGGCAGACTTCTGCCGCTACTACGCCCTGCGCGGCCGCGAGCTGTTTTCGGCACCCCAGGCGCTCGAGGGCCCGGTGGGCGAGAGCAACCTGCTGTCGCTACAGGGTCGTGGCGTCTTTGCGTGTATCAGCCCGTGGAACTTCCCGCTTGCCATCTTCGCAGGACAGATCACTGCAGCTTTGATGGCAGGCAATGCAGTCGTCGCCAAGCCCGCTCCAGCCACCACGCTGATCGCGCACGCGATGACACGCCTCCTTCACGAGGCGGGTATTCCCAGCGACGTGCTGCAGCTAGTGCCGGCAGACGGGCCTCTTTTCGGCGCAACGGCACTCACTCATCCGGCGCTCGCCGGCGTCGCGTTCACCGGCTCGACGGCTACGGCCGCGACCATCAATCGCACGCTTGCCGGACGCGAAGGCCCCATCGTACCCCTGATCGCCGAGACCGGCGGCGTGAATGCGATGATCGTCGATGCGACCGCGCTGCCGGAGCAGGTCGTAGACGATGTCGTCGGCTCGGCGTTCACCAGCGCAGGGCAGCGGTGCTCGGCGCTGCGCGTCCTGTACCTGCAGGAGGACATCGCCGACCGGGTGATCGAGATGCTGATTGGCGCGATGAAGTGTCTGATCATCGGCGACCCTGCAGACCCTGCGACGGATGTCGGCCCCGTGATCTCCGAGGAGGCGCGGCAGCGCCTGCGCAGACACGCCGAGCGGATGAATGTCGAGGCAAAGCTCCTCTATGCGTGCCCGGTCGGGCACTGTGAGTCCGAGGGCCATTTCTTCGGCCCGCGGCTCTTCGAGCTCCACTCCCCCGACCAACAGCGGACCGAGGAGTTCGGGCCGATCCTCCACGTGTACCGCTATCGCGGCGAGCAGCTGCCGCACGTGTTGCAGGCCGTCCGCTCGACGGGGTTCGGCCTGACGCTGGGCGTGCACAGCCGGCTCGAGAGTCTCGCCGAGCACGTCTTCCGCGCGCTCCCCGTGGGCAACACCTACGTCAATCGCAACATGATCGGCGCAGTCGTCGGTGTGCAGCCGTTTGGGGGTCAGGGCCTTTCGGGAACGGGACCGAAGGCCGGCGGCCCGAACTACCTGCAGCGCTTCGCGACCGAGCGCACGTTGACCATCAATACCGCGGCGATCGGCGGCACGGTGGAATTGTTGTCCTGATTGCGGCTCGCTCACTTGCCGTTGACGGGCTAGGCACAGGGAGGTGCCCCGCCGCCGCAGGTGGCGGACGTTGAGCCAAAAACCACGCTTTTTGGCTCAACGCGCGCTGGGCCGGGCAGGAGCCCGGATCCAGCGCTTCAGACTACCCGCGCAGTGCCTCAGTCAGATCGGCAAACGAAGCGATGGGCTCGCCGCAGACGTTGCCGCGGCACACATAGGCGATGGCGGGACCTCTGGGCGCCTTCTCTCCCAGGGCGGCAGGCAGCCGCGCCGCCTCGGCCGGGATCGCGAGCACCATCCGCCGCGGTGAATAGAGCCTGGCCAGCTCGCGCCGCCAGGGCTCGATGGCAGCCGTTTCGCCGCGCAGGATGACGATCTCCGGCGGATGCAACAGCTCCTCCAGGGCGATGAGCAGGCTCGTGTGCGCCTGCGGGTACTTCTCCATCATCGCCCACGCACCCTGGAGGGTCCGCTCGGCAGCCTCGAGGTAACGCGGCTCCCCGAGGAGATAGCCCATGCGCATCAGCACGAAGGCCGCAATCCCGTTGCCTGCAGGAGTCGCGTCATCTGCGAACGACTTCGGTCGCTGGATCAACTGCTCGTGATCATCGGAAGTGAAGAAGAATCCGCCGGTGCGCTCATCGGCGTAGTGCTGCAGCAGCACCTCGATGAGCTCGCGGGCGAGCTCGAGCTCCCCGGCCCGGAAGCGTACCTGCTGCAGCTCGAGAATCGCATCGGCGAGGTAGGCGTAATCGTCGAGATACGCGTTGAGATGGGCGCGACCGTCGTTGTAAGTCGCCAGCAGTCGGCCTTCACGCCAGAGCGTGCGACGCGCGAAATCGAGCGCACGCCCGGCGGACTCCGCCAGGTCGTCACGGGCGAGCGCTCTCGCCGCGACGGCCATGCCGCGGATCATGAGACCGTTCCAGGACGCAAGAATCTTGTCGTCGCGGCCGGGCCGAACCCGCTCACCCCGAAGGCGCAGCAGCTTCTCACGCGCCGACGCCAGCATTGACTCAACACTCTCCTGCGCCTGCTCCAGCGTGGCGGCGATCTCGTCCACCGATCGGGACACCCGCAGGTGCCAGCGGCCCTCGAAGTTGGGCTCCCGATCGAGCCCGTAGCGGGGAGCGAATGCGGCATATTCCTCCGCCGTCAACGCGCCCTGTACCTGCTCGCGCTCCCAGAGGTAGAACTTGCCCTCGTGTCCTTCCGAGTCCGCATCGAGGCTCGAGTAATACCCGCCTTCAGGAGACTGCATTTCCCGCCGTACCCAGTCGGCCGTCTCGCCGGCGACCCTGCCGTAGAAGGCATCGCCGGTCGCGACATAAGCATCGGCATACACCGCGAGCAGGCTGCCGTTGTCGTAGAGCATCTTCTCGAAGTGCGGAACCATCCAGTACTCGTCGACCGAGTAGCGGCAAAATCCGCCCGCGAGCTGATCGTTGATACCGCCGTCACCCATCCGTCGCAGAGTGAGGCCTGCCATGTAGAGCGCGTGCAGGTCGGGCGTGTCACCTTCGGCACTGGCGCGCCACTCGCGCAACAGCAGCTCGAGCGAGCTCGGGTGCGGGAATTTCGGCGCGCCGCCGAAGCCGCCGAAGCGGGTGTCGAACGTTCGCTCGAGCCTCTGGCGGCAGAGACGCAGCGGCGCATCGGTGAGCTCGATCGCCCCCGCCGGGGGCGGCGGGTCGAGCTGCACGAAGGCCGCCATGAGTGCCTCGTTCTGCTGCCGCAGCTCCGCCTCGTGCTCGCGATAGTACTGAGACACGCGCAGCAGCAGATCCCTGAAAGCCGGTAGCCCGAAACGCGCCTCCTTGGGGAAATAAGTCCCGCCGAAGAACGGCCGCCGGTCGTCCGGTGTCAAAAACATGGTGAGCGGCCAGCCCCCGGAGCGCTGCGTCAGCATCTGCTGGGCGATCTGGTAGATGCGGTCGATGTCCGGCCGCTCTTCCCGGTCCACCTTGATGTTGACATAGAGCTCGTTCAGCGCTTGCGCCGTCGCCTCATCTTCGAAGCTCTCGGCAGCGAGGACGTGACACCAGTGGCAGGCCGCATATCCGACGCTGAGGTGAATGGGCTTGCGTTCCTTCAGTGCACGCGTGAAGGCCTCTTCGCCCCACGGATACCAGTCGACGGGGTTGTGCGCGTGCTGGCGCAAGTACGGGCTGGTCTCGGATTTCAGCCGGTTGGTGTATTTCGGGCTGCCGTCCGGATTGAGGTGCAGGGTCTCCATGCCGCCTGGAAGAATACCCCCATAGTCGATTCTGTATACTGCCCGCCGCCGAACTGCCCATCGAACCCGCCTTGACCTCACCTTCTCCGTCACTTCGCGCCGATGCCGGCCGCGCTCGCGAGCTGCGCCTGAAGCGCGGCGAAGAGCGACGCCTCGCCGGTGGACATCTGTGGGTCTTCAGCAATGAGATCGACACCGACGCCACGCCGCTGACGGCGCTCGCGCCCGGAGATCTCGCGCAGATCATCTCGCATCGCGGTCAGTTCCTGGGGCATGCCTACGTCAATCCACATGCCCTGATCTGTGCCCGAATCCTCAGCCACGATGCCGCGCATCCGATCGACCGCGAGCTCATCGAAGTGCGGTTGCGCGCCGCGCTCACCCTGCGGGAGCGTCTCTACCGCGAGCCTTACTACCGGCTCGTTTTCGGAGAGTCCGACGGTTTGCCGGGACTGGTGCTCGACCGCTATGGCGAGGTGCTGGTCGGGCAGATCGCAACCGCCGGCATGGAAGCGCTCAAGGATACCGTCGTCGAGGCGGTGCGCTCACTGTTCTCGCCCGCCGCGCTCTACTGGAAGAACGATTCCGGCGCGCGGCAGCTCGAGCAGTTGCCGCAACTGGCGGAAGCGGCTTTCGGTGAGATACCCGCCGACATCACCGCCATCGAGGCGGGACTGCGCTTCGCGGCGCCGCTCGCGCACGGACAGAAGACGGGCTGGTTCTACGACCAGACGCACAACCGCGCACGGCTGGTGCGCTACCTCTGGCCTGGCGCACGCGTCCTGGACGTATGCAGCTATGTGGGCGCCTGGGGCGTCACGGCCCTGAAAGCGGGCGCCGCCGCGGCAACGTGCATCGATTCCTCTGAGGCGGCACTCGACTACGCCCGCCGCAACGCGCAGGCCAACGGACTCACGCTCGAGGCCATCCGTTCGGATGCGTTCGAGGCACTGAAGACACTTCACGAGCAGGGCGAGCGCTTCGATGTCGTGGTGCTCGACCCGCCGGCTTTCATCAAGCGCAAGAAGGACATCCCGCAGGGACAGGCCGCATACCGCAAGCTCAATCAGCTGGCGCTCGCGCTCATCGAGGGTGAAGGGCTCCTCGTCTCCTGCTCGTGCTCGTATCATCTCGCCCCGGAAGAGCTCGTGACGTCCATTCAGACGGCCGCCCGCCACACCGGCCGCTTCGTGCAGATCCTCGAGGCCGGCGGCCAGTCACCCGATCATCCCGTGCATCCCGCCATCCCGGAGACGCGCTATCTCAAGGCCTTCTTCTGCCGCGTGACCCGCTGAGGTCGGCTAAACTTCGCCGCCATGATCGTCTACCCGGACATCGACCCGATCGCCTTTCGGCTGGGTCCGATCAAGGTGCATTGGTACGGCATCATGTACCTGCTCGGATTCGCCTCCGGGTGGCTGCTCGGCCGCTGGCGCGCCGCTCGACCGGGCTCCACGTGGAAGGCCGTCGACGTCGACGATCTCGTCTTCTTCACCATGGTGGGCGGCATCCTCGGCGGCCGGCTGGGTTATGTCCTCATCTACGGCCTCAGCTTCTGGACCGCGCAGAACCCATGGTATCCGTTCGAGGTCTGGGACGGGGGCATGTCCATTCACGGCGGCTTCATCGGCGCCATCATTGCGCTCGCGCTATTCGCCTGGCGGCGCGGCCGCCGCGTCGGCGATGTCTTCGACTTTGCGGCTCCTCTGGCGCCGCCGGGCCTTTTCTTCGGCCGCATCGGCAACTTCATCAATGGCGAGCTCTGGGGCAAGCCGACGACCCTGCCATGGGGCTTCATCGTCGACCCGACGCACCTGCATCCCTCGCAGGCCGGCAACGCGATCTCCGACTGCGGGCGCTTGGGCGTCGTGCCGTGCATTCTGCATGTGCACGCCTCGCAGCTCTATGAGGGCTTCCTCGAAGGAATCGTGCTCTTCATCGTGATGTGGTGGTTCACGGCAAAGCCGCGCCCGCGACTCGCGCCCTCGGGGGTCTTCCTCGTGCTCTACGGCACCTTCCGCTTCCTCATCGAGTTCGTGCGCATGCCGGACCTGCAGATCGGGTATCTCGCCTGGGGATGGCTCACGATGGGCCAGGTCCTGTCGCTGCCCATGATCCTCATCGGCTTCGTGTTGCTGACTTACGCCTACAACGCGCGCGCCAGCTCGGGCAACTTCGCCACGGCGCAGTGAGCAACGCGCGATGAAGCCCTATCTCGACCTGATGCGTCGCATCCTCGAAAACGGTGCGCGCAAGGGCGACCGGACCGGCACGGGGACGCTGTCGCTCTTCGCGGAGCAGTTGCGCTTCGATCTTTCCGCGGGATTCCCCCTGGTCACAACCAAGCGGGTCCATCTGCGCTCCGTCATCTGCGAGCTCCTCTGGTTCCTGCGCGGTGACACCAACGTCGCCTGGCTCAACGATCAGGGCGTCACCATCTGGGACGAGTGGGCCGATGAGCTCGGGGAGCTCGGGCCGGTGTACGGCAAGCAGTGGCGCGCGTGGCTGGCGCCGGATGGGCGCACGGTGGATCAGATCCGCCTCGCCATCGAGCAGCTGCGGAGCAACCCGGACTCCCGCCGCATCCTCATCAGTGCCTGGAACGTCGGTGAGCTCGAGCAGATGCACCTCATGCCCTGCCACGCCCTCTTTCAGTTCTACGTGGCCGCCGGGCGCCTCTCCTGTCAGCTCTACCAGCGCAGCGCCGATGTCTTCCTCGGCGTACCGTTCAACATCGCGAGCTACGCGCTGCTCACTCACATGTTCGCCCAGCAGTGCGACCTCGAGCCCGGCGAGCTCGTCTGGACGGGCGGCGACTGCCATCTCTATCTCAATCACGTGGAGCAGGCGAAACTGCAGCTCTCGCGTGCCCCCTTCCCGCCGCCGCGACTCAACATCCGGCGCCGGCCGGCCACCCTTTTCGACTATACGTTGGAGGATTTCGAATTCGTGGGCTACCAGCATCATCCTGCCATTGCCGCGCCGGTGGCGGTCTGACATGGCGCGCGAGCCGCTGTTCGAGGTGCGCAGCTCCCCGGTCCATGGAAAGGGGGCCTTCGCGCTGCGCCGGATTCCCAAAGGGACCCGCATCGTCGAGTACCTTGGTGAGCGGGTGTCGCACCGGGAAGCGGACCATCGCTACGAGGGCAGGGACGCGGACGACGCGCACACGTTCCTCTTCATCGTCGATTCCAGGACCGTCATCGACGCCGGTGTCGACGGCAACGATGCGCGATTCCTCAATCATTCCTGCAATCCCAACTGCGAGTCGGTGATCGAGAGCCGGCGCGTGTTCATCGAGGCCGTCCGCACCATCGAGCCCGGCGAGGAGATGACCTACGACTACCAGATCCAGCGCGAGGACGATGATCCGCCCGGCATAGAGGAGGTATTTGCCTGCCATTGCGGCTCCCCGCAATGCCGCGGCACGATGCTCTGGCCGCCGGACCCGCCGGCGAAGCGCCGCAAGCGGCAACCGGCGGCGACGAAGCCAACACGACGGCGCCGTGAAACCGGACGGCGGGGGAAGGATTCCGGGCGTGCGCGCGGGACTGCCAGGAAAGCTTCGCGGCGCCGCTGAAGGCGCGCAGCGCTCACCTCATCATGCAGTCTCGTCGCTGGACAATCTCGGCAGTCGTGGGCGCGCTCGGCATTGTGTACGGGGACATCGGCACGAGCCCGCTGTATGCGTTCGATGCGACGCTGACCGTGGCCGGGCGTTTCGACAGCGAGCTGGTGTTGGGTGCCTTGTCGCTCATCCTGTGGGCGCTGACGATCTCCGTCACCATCAAATACGTCAGCGTGATCATGCGCGCGGACAATGATGGAGAAGGCGGCATCCTCGCGATGTTCGCTCTCGCCCAGCGTCAGATCATCGCCGGGAGCCTGTGGGCGCGTGTCACGGTATGGCTGGCGCTCGCCGGCACGGCTTTCTTCTTCTGCGAT
>DASUHA010000067.1:0-11695 GCA_036273735.1 Steroidobacteraceae bacterium
TCTGGGGGCCGACGCCGACTTCACGTTTCGCGACGGCCGCAGTCACTTCGATCTTTACGCCAGCCACGACGATCGCTTCGCCCTCTTCGATACCATCGCCGCGCAAATGTATCTCACCGCCTATCCCGACGCTGCGGCCAAATGGAAGGCGATCGCGGCGGTGAAGTTCCCTTAGCTCGCGGCGCTAGTGAATCGTGACTTTCTGAACGTCCCACATGCTGGCGGAGCCCAGGTAGAGCGTCTTCCCGTCCGGGCAGGCAATGGCGTGGATGAGATCGCCGGTGTCGTCCTCGCCACGACCCAGGCTGGTCTGCGCCATGCCGATGACTTTCCCGCCGAGAGTCAGCTCATAGACTTTGCCGGTCATGCCGTCGGCGGTGAAGAGGTACTGCGGTGAGCCCGGGGTGATGCAGAGCTCCCACGGCACGGACACCCCGGCGATGGTCCGCTCGTACCTGAGATTGTCGTCATAGACCTGGATGCGCCGGTTGCCGCGATCGGCGATATAGATGTTGTCACGGGCATCGGCCGCGATGCTGTGCGGCGTGTTGAATTGATCCGGGCCGCTGCCGTAGGTTCCCACCTCCCGCAGCCACGTACCGCTGGGCGAGATCTTGACGACCCGCGAATTCCCGTACCCGTCGGCGACGAAAACATTGCCACGCGAGTCCCAGGTCACATCGGTCGGCCGATCGAACTCCCCCACCTGCCCCACCGGATGCGCCGGCCGGTTGGCGAGCCTGGCAAAGCCGGCCCCGAAATGCTCCACGTGGGTCTGAAGATAGTCGATCGCCTCCGGAGTCCGTCCGAACCACTCCACGGCGCGCCCGTGAGGATCGAACTTCACCACCATCCCTGAGCCCTCATCGACGATCCAGACATTGTCTTCCGTATCGACGCGCACGGCGTGCGCAAACGACTCGGCGTAGTTGTGCGGTCCCCACTCCTTCATGAACCTGTACTTCGGACCCGGCCCCCACTCGAAGAGCCGGGCGGCCTGCCCGCCGCGGGCGATGCCCTGCGGATCGGTACGCGAATAGACGAAGAGCTCGCCTCGCGAGCTCACGGCCACGCCAACCGTCTGCCCGAGCGTGCTACCCGGAATACTGAGGCCGAGGAACTGATCGGTGACGTGCAGGATGGGATAGGTCTTCTCGAGTGCCAGCTGGGCGGCAACCTGCTGCGGCGTCCCGGTCACCTGGGCCTGCGCGGCTGGCGGCAGCGATGAGACGAGCAGCAGGCCGATGCCGATGGATAAGATTCGCATTTCCGCACCTCAGCGGCCGATGAGCCTCAGGTCCGGCGGCCGCCTGCCGGCAGCACCTTCGGCAGCTCGAACCAGAACACGCTGCCTTTCGTCGGGCGCGAGCGCACGCCGAGTCGCCCCTGATACGCCTCCACGATTTTCTTCACCGTCGCGAGCCCGAGCCCGAAACCGGACTGCCGTGTCGTATGGAGCCTGCGGAAGGGCTCGAATATGCGCTGCTCTGCCTCCTGTGGGATTCCCGGGCCGTTGTCCTCGACCTCGACGTGCGCGGCATGGGCCTCCTCACTGACCCGGACCGCGATGCGCCGCGGGAGCTCCGAGCCTTCGACGACGAATTTGGCGGCATTGCCGACCAGATTCGACAGTACCGAGCTCAAGGCTCCGGGCGTGCACGCGACCTCGAGTGGCGGGACCGGCTCGATCGTCAGCTCCACCTGGATGGTCTCGAGCCGCGGCCGGATACCTGCGATCACGGCGTTCAGCACGTCAGTGAGATTTGCCCGTGCGCCGAGCGTCGGGGCGGCGCCCGCCCGGGCGAACTCGAGCAGCGCTTCGATGATCTGATTCGTACGCTCGAGCTGGCGCTCGATGGCATCGAAATGGCGGGTGAGCTCCGGCCCGGGGCGGTGTCGGCGCGTGGCCGCCAACACCTGCAGGGCGATCGCGCCCAGCGGATCTCTCAGGTCATGCGCCACGCGGCCGGCGAAGGCCTCGAGCTCGGCATTGCGCTCGCTCTGCACGCGCACGTACTCTTCGGCGATCTGGGCACGCGTGCGCAGCACGCGCAGCACCAGGAACGTGGCGACGAACGCAATGGCGAGACTCACACTACCCAGCAATGTGGCGATGAGCGTCGCCCGTTGACGCGTCTGCAGAATCCGGGTGGCCTGCGCACGCGCCTGGGTCTCGTTGAGCCGCTGCAGCATCCCTGCCGCCGCGTCAGTCTGCTCGAGGGCAGGCTCGAACATCTCCTGCAACGTGTCGCGTCCCGTGGCCCCGCCGGCAGTGATCACGACCCGATCGGTAGCGCCCCGCAGTTGCCCGAGCCGCTGCCCGACGACTCCGATCCACTGAGCCTCCGCGGGCGAGGTGGATAGATCACGATACCGATGGAACTCGGCCTCGATTCGCCCCCATGCCGTGTCGATCGCCGGTGTAATCGGATTCGCGGTGGCTCCGCCCTCCGCTACGAGGTCACGCGCACTCTTGCCGAGGTGCGCCAGCTCCACGCGCATGTTCGCCAGATGCTGCAGGCTCGGTACGGCCCGCTCCGTGATGGCGAGCGCCCGCTCGTCGATCGGCTGCAGCAGGAAGTGCGAGTAGCCGAGTGAAGCGGCGAAGCTGAGCACCACCAGCACCATGCCGACCGCGACCGGATAGCTGGTGCGCAGCGCAATCCTGCCCGTATCCGGGCTCGCTGTCGTATGGGCGCGGAGGAGCCTAGTAGGCATCAGCTCCCCTCGTCGGTGCCGACCAGCAGAGCAAGCTTCGCGGCGGCCACCGCACGGACCGCGCAAGGCTTCAGGTCGTTGGCCTGACAGGCGGTGATACTCGTCGAGAGATAACGGCCCGATGCGGAGGTAACGATCACGACCGTGCTCACCATGACGCCGCCCGCAGTCTGGAAGCGCAGCAGGTTGCCGGGAACATGGAGCTGCAGGTTGCAGGAGTCAGCCGGCGATGCGAGGCTCATGGCGCCCGAAGCGGCGATCGTCTCCCGCAGGCGGTCGGCAAACTGCTCCATGAGCTTGTCTCCCGTCTGCACATCGAGGCAGACCTTCGACGGTCCCGAAGGCGTTGACGCCGGCCCGGGAGCCGTCGCTGGGCCCTGCGGCGGGACCTGTTTCGCCGGGCCCCTCGCGAAGCAGGGAGCCGACAGTGCCGCGAGAACGGTCAGCAGCGCAAGCCCACGCAATCGTTTCATCGTAACACCCATTTTTGGCGGCAAAAGCATAGACGACTCAGGTCAGCGCGGTTTCCGGAGTGAAGACCTGCGCGCCGCGCAGGCGGATTCGCCAGGCGGCAAAGGCCAACACGAAGCAGGCGATGACACACCAGCCTGAGAGCCACAACATCTGCGTGGGCAGGGCAATGCCCTTGTCGATGAGCGCGCCCGAGATGCCGGGGCCGAGCGCCGTGGCGAGCACTATGGCCGACACGACGATCGCCCGGATGCCGCCGAGATTCGCCAGGCCATACACCTCAGGCCAGAGCGCGCCGAGCATCGTCGCCGTGAAGCCGCTGCTGATGCCGAGGAGGAGCATGAAAAGATACACGGCCCAAACCGGTGTGATCAGGGCGACAGCCGCTGAGGCGACGGCGAGTGGCACGAGCAGGTACGGCAGCAGCTTCAGCGCGCCGAGCCGGTCGATCAGATGCCCGCAGATCAGGCCAAACACGATGGTCGTTACGGACATGACGGAAAAAGCAGCCGCGAAGGCCAGCCGATCATAACCGCGCAGCTCGATGAGATAGTCCTGGTGGAAGAAAATGATGGTCGAGATGAAAGCCGGCGCCAGAATGCCGGTGAGCAGGAGGTAGAGAATCGGGTCGCGAATCACCTCCGAGCGGCTCCAGTCGCGCGCCGTGCGTCCATCGCGTATCCTGGCCTCGTTGGACCGCGGCACCCGCTCGACTCTCATCAAGGTAACGATTGCCGGCAGCCCGACGAGCGCGATCAGCGCCGCCGAGACGATCCAGGCCGTGCGCCAGCCCCTGCTCACCCTGTCGATCAGCACGACGAGAATCGGCAGAATCGCGACGCCCGCCTGCTGTCCGGGCACGATCAGCGCCATGGCCCGCCCCCGGTTGGCGACGAACCATCGACCGATCTCCGTGTACGCGGTCTCGGTCATCATCCCCTGACCGAAGAGGCGCAGCAGGTAGAACGCCAGCGTGAGCACCGCGACATTGGGCGCGATCGCGACCAGCACGCAGGCCGCCGCGAGCGCCGGCATGGTGAACCGGGTCACTTTCCAGCCCGGCATGAGATCGAGCGTGCGCCCGAGCCACGGCAGGGTGATCGCGCTTGCGACATTCGCCAGCAGGTACAAGCCACCAAAGCCGCCGGCCGAGAGGTGAAAGGCGGCGCGCAGATCGTTGCCGGAGAGGCCGATGAAGAAAGTCTGGCCGAAAGAGGAAAAGAGGGTGAGCAGGAAGCCGCCGCCCAGCCAGCGGGCGTTCTCACGCAGAAAATGGAGTGTGTCGCGTCCGTAGCCGCGCATGGGCTCCCAGTCAGGGTGAATATCCGGGCGGATGAGTATGGCAGCTATGACCGAAGGTCCCACCGGCAATTCCGCGCATCGCGACGGGTTACTCACGGCGCCCCGTGCGGACTGCGATCATCAGCGGCACGAGCGCACACAGCTGGCTCGCCGTGGCCGCCATGGCCGCCGCGAGCACCGAGTGGTCGTATAGAGCGCCGAGGGTAGCGCTACCCGAGAACCAGGCGGCGCCGAAGACGACACCGAAAAGACCGTAGGCCGAGCCCAAGCGTTCCGGCGCCACCATGTCGGCGACGGCGGCCTGCATCAGGGATTCGTGCGCGCCGAGACCGATGCCCCAGAGCAGCGCTCCAGCGAGCGCCAGCCCGAAGCCTCCGAGAAAGACGAGCGGCGCGTAGACGGCGACGATGAGGGTAACGGGGATCAGCACCACGAGCCCGCGCCTGTCGAAGAGCTTGCCCAGAAGCAGCGAGCCCAACCCGCCGGCCCCCATGGCGAGCGCATAGAAGATCGGAATCCACGGGCCCGGCACCACGTGGGCGCGGCTGAAGTGAAAGGCGACGAGCGAGTAGTCGGCGAAGCCGAATCCCACCAGGCCGGCGCCGAGGCAGTACCACCAGAAGGCCGGCGGATAATGCCCGGCGTCCGCAACCGGGACCTCGCGCCTTCGCTCGATGCGGCCTGCGTAGGGGAACCCCATCCTGGCGGTCGCCACGAGAAGCAGTGTCATGAGCGCTGGAATGGCGAGTGCGGCGAAGGCAAGCGAATAGCTGTGTCGCCAGGCGAGGAGCCCTGCAACAGCCAACGGCCCCAACAGAGCGCCGAGCTGGTCGAGCCCTTCGTTGATTCCGAAGGCCCAGCCGAGTCCCATCTGTCTGCCTGCCTGCGACAGCATGACGTTGCGCGGCGGATTGCGCGTGGCCTTGCCGATCCGCTCGAGGAAAATGAGCACCGCCGCGCCCGGCCAACTGCCGGTGAGCGCCAAGAGCGGCACGGAGGCCATCTGTACGACATATCCCAAGAGGGTGATGGGCCAGTACAGGCGGCTGCGGTCTGCCAGCCGCCCGGATACGAGCCGCAGCGCATAGCCCAGGAATTCGCCGAACCCTGTGACGCTGCCGACGACGAGAGCGCTGGCACCCAGCATGCCGAGAAAGGGCCCTGTGACGCTGCGCGCACCCTCATAGGCCATGTCGGCGAAGAGATTGACGACACCGAAAAGGAGAACGAAGTTGAGCGCGGAGCGCTTGCCGAACTCACCTGGCTGGGTCATCGAGAGGTCCCGATCCGGATTTGCAGGACACGATAGCGGAGTGCTCGAATTCGTGTCCACCGCACCGGTGGCTGTCGAATTGACTCAACACGCGAGCGGAGGGGAAACGGCTTCCCCGTCACCTAGGCGAAGTGTCGGCGCACTTCGGACAGGAATTCGAGGTGGGCATCGGGAGTGGAGAGCTCCTTGCCCATCGTGTCTATGGCGACATGCGTGCAGCCCCACTCGCGACACCATTCGAGCCGCTTTGCGACCTCCTGCGGCGTCCGGTCGCTCCTGCCGATGACCATCTCGCGGCCAAACGTCTCAGGCTCGCGCCCCGCCTCGCGCAAGGCTCCCTCGATATGCTTCCAACCCTCGGTTACCCGGTCGATGGAGCCGCCGGAGAAGATGAATCCGTCACCGATCCGGGCGGCGCGTTTGAAGGCCGCTTCCACGAAGCCGCCGAACCAGATCGGGATGCGCCGCCGCGGCCGCGGATTGAGGCACGCACGATCGATGTGATCGAACCTGCCCTGGAAGCTCACCAACGGCTCGCTCCAGAGCTTGCGCAGCAACTCCACCTGCTCTTCCACGCGTCGGCCGCGGGTGGTGAAATCCTGTCCGAGCGCCTGGTACTCCACGTGATTCCAACCGATGCCGACACCGAGCCGGAATCGGCCGCCCGAGAGCAGGTCCACGTCGGCAACCTGGCGTGCGACGAGTGCCGTCTGCCGCTGCGGCAGGATCAATATTCCGGTCACGAACTCCAGGCGGCGGGTGAGCGCCGCGAGATGCGCGAACATCATGAGTGGATCGTGGAAGGGATGCTTCTCGGTGTAAGGACCCGTGAGCTTCGGCTCGCGGCCCTCGTGCACCGCGCCGAGGACGTGATCGTAGGTGAGGAAGTAGTCATAGCCGAGCGACTCGAGAGTGGTGCCGATGCGGCGTACTGCCTCCGGATCACCGCCGAGCTCGATCTGCGGATAAACGGCACCGATTTTCATGCTCGACCCGGCTATGCGGCACTGCGCGCCGCGCGCGCAATGTGCCGGAGCAACATCTCCGGATCGATCGGCTTGGTGAGGTGTGCGTCGAAGCCCGCCTCGAGGCTCTTCGCCCGATCGGACTCGTGCCCCCATCCCGTGACCGCGATGAGCCGCATGTCCTGACCCCAGGGGGCGACACGCAGGCGCCGGGCCACTTCGTGTCCCGACATGGACGGGAGCCCGATATCGAGGAGCACGACGGAGGGATGCAGCTTCTCGGCGAGCTCGAGGGCACGCTTGCCATCATGGGCGACCGCCGTTTGATACCCGGCGAGCGCAAGCACGTACGAAAGCGAGGTCGCTGCATCGACATTGTCATCGACGATGAGCACGCAAATCCCGGATGCGCCGAGCGCTGTGACCTTCTCGGGTGCCGCGACGGCCTCGGTGAGCGCCGGCGTCTCTTGAGCCCGCGGCAGGCGCACGATGAATTCGCTGCCGAGTCCCGGCCCGGCACTGTGGGCCTCGATCCGTCCGCCGTGTAATCTCACGAGGTCCCGTGCGAGCGACAGTCCGATTCCGAGTCCGCCCGCCGAACGCGTGCCGGGCGCCTCGAGCTGAACGAAGACCTCGAAGAGGGTCGGCAGAGCCTCGGATGCGATTCCGATTCCGTCATCCCTGACGCTGATGACCGCCTCACCATTCGGGCTCGACGCGGTTACGGTGATATGACCGTCTGCGGGGGTGTACTTCGTCGCGTTGTGAAGCAGATTGCCGACGATCTGTGCCAGACGCACGGCATCACCGCTCACGAAAAGCGGCTCCGTCGGCAAGCTGACGGTCACTTCCTGGCGTGCGGCTTCGGTGAGTGGCCGCACCGATGCGACGGCACTCTCGATGACTTCGCGCACGTCGAGCTGCTCGTGGTCGATCTCGAGGACGCCACGGGTGAGACGCGAGACATCGAGCAGATCATCGAGCAGGTGCGCCATCTGGGCGAGCTGCCGGTCGATCATCTGCCGCGCATCGCTCGCCATCTGCGGCGGCACGCCCGGCTCGAGCAGCCGCGTCGCATAGCGGATCGGCGCGAGCGGATTGCGCAGCTCATGGGCGAGCGTCGCGAGGAATGCGTCCTTACGCCTGTCAGCGAGTCGAAACGCCTCCTCGACCTGCTTGCGCTCCGTGATGTCTCTGGCGATCTTCGAGATGCCGATGAGCCGACCGCCGCGATTGAGGATCGGCGACAGCCGAACCGACACGGGGATGGTCCGGCCATCCTTGCTCATCCGGATGGTCTCGTAGTGATCCACACGCTCACCGCGCACGATGCGCGCGAGCGTCGCCTTTTCCGCCTCCCACAGGTCCGTCGGGATGATCCTGTCGATGGCTTGTCCCAGGATCTCCTGACTCGTGTAGCCGAGAAGTCGGGCCGCGCCGTCGTTCCAGGTCGTGACGATGCCGTCGGGCGCCATACCTATGATGGCATCGTCGGAGGATTCGACGACGGCAGCCAACTGCGCGCGATCGCGCTCGGCGCGGCGCCGGTCCAGGCAGGCCCCTAGCGCATACGGCAGCCGCGCATAATGCCTCGGTGTCTTGGCGACGTAGTCGTCGAGCCCCTCCTTCATCGCCTCGACGGCGATCTCTGCGCTGCCCGAGGCAGTGAACATGAGGACGGGACACTCCGGGCGCGAGCGCTTGATCCGGCGCAGGGCTTCGATTCCGGTCGTCCACCGCAGCTCATAGTCGATGATCGCTGCATCGAACTCACCCTCGATCATCGTGCGCTCGAATTCCTGAGAATCCCGCGCCGGCAGAACCGTCACCGGGCCGAAGTGCTGGCTGAGCGCGCGGGTGACCAGGTCCCGATCATGGGGATTGTCGTCGATGAGCAGTAGCCGCATCGGTGGCAACGCTTCCTTTGCGGCGTCGGGAACTGGCTGAGACAAGGGAAATGGCCCCTCGAGCGATTACTCGCCCGCCTCGCGATGGCGCGACTCGTCAAATTCCCCCGAAGGCCGAACTCTTTTTAGTGGCGGTCCGTTCTGCAATCAGCAGTCTAGCCGACCCATCGGCGAGCAGCTACCCGGCCGCGCGAAGCTCCATCCAGAACTGGCTTCCCTGCCCGGCCGTAGAATCCACCCCGACCTGGCCGCCCATCCGTTCGACACCCTTCCTCACGAGCGCAAGTCCTATGCCGGTGCCGGGATATTTCTCCTCGCCGTGGAGGCGCTGGAAGACCTCGAAGATCCTGGCGTGCTGCGCCGGATCGATGCCGATGCCATTGTCTTTCACCCAGAGGCGCACGCGACCCGAATTGCGACGCTCGGTGCGGATTTGCACCTCGGGCGGTGTCCCCTCGGGCACGAACTTGAGCGCATTGGAGACGAGATTGGTCAGCACCTGGACCAGGGTCGGCTGGTGGGCCATGACGGTGACCTCGGGCCCTACGGCCAGCTCGAGCTTGGCCGACTTGGCTTCGATGGTGCTCTTCAAGAGCGCCAGCGCCTCATCGACCGCGGCTCGTACCTCGAGCTTGCGAGTCGGCAGCTCAGTTCTGGCGAGACGGCTGAACTCGAGGACGTCAGCGATCATGCCGTCCATCCTGACGGAGACCTGCTCGATGGACCGGATGTAGCCGGTGCAGGCCTCCCCGAGTCCCTGTGAGCAGTCCTCGATGAGCGCGCGAACATAACCCTGCAGATTCCTGAGAGGCTCTCTCAAATCGTGCGTGACCGTGTAGGCGAACGCCTCGAGCGCCCGGTTCGCCTGCTCGAGCTCCTCGTTTCGCTCGGTGGAGCGCCGCATCTTGGTGACATCCTCCACGAGGACATCCACGGCATCATGACCGTTGACTCGCACGCGCAGCAGTGAGAGATAGACGCAAACCGATTCCCCATCGCGGGCCTCGAGCTCGACCTCCCGCTCGGCCGCATCGTTGCGGCTCGCGAGCCGCGGCAACACCTGACGTATCGCTGCCAGAAGCCCGTTGCGGGAAGCCTCGCTCTGTCCATCGAAGCGATCCAGAAGTGCTTTGCAAGCCCGATTGGCGTCGACAATGTCGCCTTCCACGGTCGTGCGCAGCACACCCACGTTCAGCCGCTCGAGAAGCGTGTGCAGGCGCGTTTCCGACCGCAGGGCGCGCAGTCTGATCTCGGCGCGATCCAGGCAGGACCGCACGGCCACGGCGAGACGCATGTAGTGTTTCGGGCTCTTGATCACGTAGTCGTCGAGGCCGGCCTTCATGGCCTCAACGGCAACCTCCTGTGTGCCGGTCGCGGTGAACATGATCACCGGACAATGCGGCCGGGCCTCCTTGACCGCGCGAACGATGTCCACTCCGTTGGCCCACTTGAGGTTGAAGTCGGTGACGACGACATCGAAGGTCTCATTTGCGAGCGCGTCGCTGAGGCCGCCGTCATCCAGCGGCTCGATCGCCTCCACATCCGGAAACTGCTTGCGCAGCTCCCGCAGGGTGAGCTGCCGGTCGTGCGGGTTGTCGTCGAGAACGAGCACACGAAGGGTGGGAGCGGTCATCGTCTTGCTCTTGCGGCTGCCCAAAAGCCGCTAACAGTAATCATCACAGCCGGCGATGTCGATGAGGGTCGCGAAGGTCTCGAGTTATTTCTCGTTTAATATCAATAATATATAGCACATTTGGCATGTCGATTAGATCTGCCGGTTCGCATCCCCGAGCTCGTGTGCCAACACGATGGGCGCGCCGCCTGCGCCAAGGCCTGCGCGGGGTCGTGCGTCTCGCGAGCTATCGTAAGCGGCTTTTAGTTCTCCCGTCTCGCCACGAGCCGGAACCGTACGGTCAAGCCGTCTCTCACGCTCAATGCGCCACCCAGCGTGCTGAATGGGGTCAGGCCGAGATCAGTCTGCTCGAGAGGGAACTCGCCGCTTGCCACGACCTCATTCGGCCGCAGATCGTAGTGCACCGGTACGGTGATCGAGCGTGACTCACCGCGAAGCTGGACGAGCACCCGGGCCGCGATGCCGCCGGGCTTTCCATCGGAGGACGGGCGCAACCCCTCGGCCCGTAACACGATGTCGGGGTATTGCGCCGCGTCCAACACGGCGGGAGTCAACATGTTGTGGCGCACGGCCTGCTGTGCCGACTGGGACACATCGGCCGGGAAATCCGCGCTGTGCTCCGCCGCGCGCGTGGCCGGATCGTCCACCGTGAGCTGACCTGCCGGAATGCGCAAATCGAAGCTGGCCTGCGCCGGATCGCCCGGCACGTAGATCTTGCCGCTGATGCAGCGACAGGACACGACGTGGTTGTGGCCGAAAGCGGCCAGCGCACCTGCCCGATAGACCAGCACGACGAGAAGCGAATCGCTCGTAACGACATCAAAGGGTTGTCCGAGATGCAGGGACGGAAGCGTGCGTGCGGTGGTGGTCTGCGCTCCTCCGGGTGGCCCGGGAGGCGCCGTCGAACGAGTCACGCAGCCGGCGAGACCGGCGACCAACACGATCGAGCCGAGCGCCAGGCGCGCCTCTGACACGAGGTCACCGCGCCGGCGTGCCGCCGGCCGCGGAGCGCTCGTGCCTCTGGCGCTCACGGATTCCTCGAGCGGAACCCGATCTTCGCGTGGGTGCCGTCGCAGAATGGCTTGTTACCGCTGCCGCCGCAGCGGCAGAGCCGCGCCTGGGTGACACGCGCGACGACCCGCCCGGTGCCCGAGGTGATCTCGAGATTGCCGCGTACCCGCAGCGGGCCGTCGGTCTCCGGGTCGACGGCCAGAACGCCATTGCGAACGGCAAGCATGTCAGTCTTGCCCGACGGCGGCTCACCGGAAGCGGAGAACTTTACCTCGTTATGTGAGCCATCACAGTACGGTTTGTTCTTCGAAGCACCGCAACGGCAGAGCGTGGCACGGAACAGGCCTCGCTCGCCGTTGAGTTGCATGTCGGCGCGTACAGCATACGGGCCGTTCTCGCGGACCGTAACGAGGTT
>DASUHA010000068.1:0-10795 GCA_036273735.1 Steroidobacteraceae bacterium
GAACGCCGGCTCGGTCCTTTCGGCCGCTGTCTGGATCACCCCGCCTTGCGTTGCTCTGATCGCTGGCCGATCGCTGTCACCTTGCGATCGCCGCGCTCGGTCTCAACCAGCAGAGCGGTCCACTTCTCGAGCGCAGCACGCCGCTCTTTGAAGTAGTCGTGTCGGTCATAGGTGCCCTCGACCCCGCGCAGCTGGTGCCCCAGGCAGCGCTCGGCCACTTCGCGCCGGATACCGAGCGCGGCGAGCTGGGTCCGCGCGGTGCGCCGCAGGTCGTGGAGCGTGAAGGACCGCAGGCCGTGCGGCACGCGCTCCAGAGCTACGTTCAGCGTGTCGAGACCGACATGTGGTACGCGCTCGCGAGGGTCGCGCCGGCGCTTCGGGAACAAATATTCGCTGCTGGCCGCGAGCGTCTTGAGCTCCCGGAGCCAACCGACCACCTCGGGCACGAGCGGAATGTCGAGGGCGGTGGCTGTCTTGGTACGGGACGCGGGAAGATGCCAGACCGCGCCTTGAGGCGTGCTGCCGAGATCAAATTCCTCCGACCGGGCGCCCAGCAGTTCGCCTTTGCGGACGCAGAGTGCGAGCAGTAGTTTGAGGGCAATGGCGTTGGCGGTGCCGAAGCTCGGCGTTTCGCGGACCTTCTCGAAAAGCTGCGCCAACTCATCGAGGCTCAGGGCGCGCCTGCGAGGCCTCTCGGTGCCGCCCTCATCGAGGCGCGGTGAGAAACCGGAGGCTGGGTTGGCAGGGACCATGCGCCGACGCACGCCGAAGGCAAAGATGCGATGGGCGAAGCGCAGCAGGTCATTTGCCGCCGTCGGTGCTCGTCCCTTGACCTCGTCGATCACGCGGGCAATGTCCGCGGCGGTGACCTCCGCCGCCGCCGTGCGGCCGAGCTTGGGCAGCAGGTATTTGTCGAGATGCCGGCGCGGAACGCTTGGATGCTTGATCCCACGGCCGATGATCTCGTTCCGATACCACTCTTCGCACAGCTCTCGAAACGAGCCGCGCTGGCGCTGCGCGGCTTGAGTGGCGCGGCGCACGCTCAAGGGGTCCTGCTGCTTGTCGAGCAGCACACGGGCCTCCCTCGCCTCGATGCGGGCCTGTGCAAGCGACATGGCAGGGTAGTGGCCGACGGTCAGCCAGTGCTCGCGGCCGGCGAAGTGATAGCGCAGCGTCCACGAGGCGCCATCGCGAGTCTGCTTGCGCAGATAGCCCGTCGCCGTCACTGAGCAGCATCCGCTCGCCCGATCGGTGCGCCCGCTCAACCGCGAGCGTAGTGAGTTTCGCCCGTTCCATCCGGCCCCCCATCCGCAAGGATTCGATCCGGTGGCTCTCGATCTGCGTGGTTTGCGAAGTGTTTCGGCACCTCGCAAGCCGCCCTGATCGTGGAATAGCAGCCACGGAATTAGTTAGCTACAAGTCAGCTACCGCACTAGCTACAGGATAGCCGATATGGGGTTGGATGGAAGCGGCCATTCGTGGCCAAAATCACTAGAAATACAGGGTATTCAGGACAGCGATCGATGTGCCTCGACACCCCTGGACGCTATTCGGCGTTCTGCACCTGCTCCCGCATCTGCTCGATGATGACTTTCATGTCGACCGCGCTGCGGGTGGTGTCGAGGTCCTGCGACTTCGACGACAGCGTATTCGCCTCGCGGTTGAGCTCCTGCATCAGAAAATCCAGCCGCCGGCCGGCCGGCTCGCTGGCCTTGAGGACACGGCGCACTTCCTGGATGTGACCTGAGAGGCGCTCGAGCTCCTCATCGACGTCCAGACGCTGCAGCAATATCGCGAGCTCCTGCTCCAGCCGGTCCTGATCGACGTTCGCGGTAATCTCTTTCACCCGCTCATCGAGCCGGGCCCGAAGCCGCGTCTGCACCTCCGGCAGACGCTGGCGCACCTGGCTCACCAGATCCTCCAGGCCGGTGCAGCGCAGCTCCAATATCTCCTTGAGCCGCAGACCCTCGCGCGCCCGCGCCGCCACCAGATCCTCGAGCGTGCTGCCGAAGAGTGCCTTGGTGGCGACCATCAGCTCTTCGCCGCCGGAGGCATCCTCCTTGAGTACGCCCGGCCAGCGCAGCACGTCCACGAGGTTGAGCGTGTGCGCCGGAAAGGCGCGGCCGATGTCCTTCAGGCGGACGAGCAGTCGCTCGAGCGCCTGGCTATCGACCTCGAGCCCCGCCTCTGAGGCCTGCACGCGCCGATAAGTGAATACGCAGTCGACCTTGCCGCGGCGCACTTCGCGAGTGAGGTGCTGCCGCAGCTCGCCCTCGGCGGAGCGCACGTCATCCGGCAGGCGGAACCCGGCTTCGAGGAAGCGGTGATTGACGCTGCGCAGCTCACAGACGAGCGTCCCCCAGGGGCCGGAGATCTCGCGTCGAGCGAAGCCGGTCATGCTGGCGATCATTTGTTAAACGCTACGCTCCAGGAGCTGCGGGGTGATATAAAAGGGGATCCAAAGTCTAACAGATGCAGGGACTCATTCTTGCGGGTTGAGTACGCCGACGTCAGTCTCCTTGGCGGACGCGAGGAGAATCAGGACCGGGTCGCCGCCGCCGTGGCGGATCATGCGGCGTTGCTCGTCGTTGCAGACGGCATGGGCGGACATGCCAACGGCGCACGCGCCGCGGAGATCACGCGCGAGATCGTGCTCGATGCGTTCTGGCACACGCCGCTGCCGCTGTTCGATCCACTGGGATTCCTCCACCTGATCCTTGGCCGCGCGCACGAGGAAGTCGTCAAGCTCGGGGCACCGCTGCCGCTCGAGCAGCGGCCGCGAGCCACCTGTGCGCTCTGCCTCGTGCAGCAGGGTGCCTCGTGGTGGGCGCATGTCGGCGACAGCCGCATCTATCATCTGCGCGGCGGCGCGCTCGTCGGCCGCAGCCGCGATCACAGTCACGTCGAGGTGCTGCTGCGCGAGGGGCTCATCACCGCGGAGCAGGCTCAGGCGCATCCCATGCGCAACTACGTCGAATGCTGTCTCGGCGGAGATCCGATCCTTCCCGACATGGCGCTCACGCGACGGCGTCCGCTCGAGCCTGGCGACGTGCTGCTGGTGTGCACTGACGGCCTGTGGGGTGGCGTGAAGGACGCCGAGCTGGCTGTGGAGCTGTCCTCGCACGCGAGCTCGAGCGGGAGCCCGCAGATGCCTCTGCGCGAGAAGCTGCTCGAGCTGGGCCAGAGAGCGGTGACGCGCGCCGGGGCGGCCAGCGACAACACCTCCGCGGCGGCGCTCCGCTGGCAGCCATGACGCGACCCAGCGGACGCGCGCCCGATGAGATGCGCCCCGTCAGCTTCACACGACGGTTCGCCAAGCACGCCGAGGGCTCGGTGTTGATCGAAGTGGGCGACACACAGGTGTTGTGCACCGCCAGCGTCGAGGACTCCGTACCTGCTTTCCTGCGCGGCAAGGACCAGGGCTGGGTCACGGCGGAATACGGAATGCTGCCGCGCTCGACGCACACCCGCTCGGCGCGTGAGGCCTCGCGCGGCAAGCAGAGCGGCCGCACCCAGGAAATCCAACGTCTCATCGGACGATCGCTGCGCGCCGTGATCGATCTGCGGGCGCTCGGGCCTCGTACCATCACCATCGACTGCGATGTGCTGCAGGCCGACGGCGGCACGCGCACCGCCTCGATCACGGGCGGCTACGTTGCGCTGGCGCGTGCCTGCGAGCGGCTCATCGCGCAGCGCACGATCGCCGCGAGCCCGTTGCACGGTGAGGTGGCCGCCATCTCGGTCGGCATCGTGGCCGGCCGGCCGGTGTTGGATCTCGATTACCGCGAGGACTCGCAGGCGGAGACCGACATGAATGTCGTGATGCGCAGCGGCGGCGGCTTCGTGGAGGTGCAGGGCACCGCCGAGGGCCACGCCTTCCGCCGGCACGAGCTCGACGCCATGCTCGCCCTCGCATCCGGCGGCATCGAGCGGCTCTTCGCCCTGCAAATAAAGGCCATGGAAGACACATGACGGCGCTCTTCACCGGCGCGCAGCGCCGCTACTCGGTCGAGGTCCGGCCTCTCGGGCGGACCTCGTTAAGACCTGCGCGTAGCGCATGATCAGGACGGTGCTTGCGAGCGGCAACACCGGCAAGCTCGCGGAGCTGACGGCGATCCTCCGGCCTTTGGGCCTCGCGCTCATCGCGCAGAGCGCGCTCGGCATCGATTCGCCGCCGGAGACCGGCGCCACATTCCTCGACAACGCCCTCATCAAGGCTCGCCACGCCGCGCGGGTATCGGGCCTGGCCTCACTCGCGGATGACTCCGGTATCGAGGTCGACGCGCTCGATGGCCGGCCAGGCGTGCGCTCGGCGCGATTTGCCGGCGAAGGCGCCAGCGATGCCGACAACCTCCACAAGCTCCTCGCTGAGCTGCACGATGTGCCGATGGAGTTTCGGCAGGCGCGCTATCACTGCGTGATCGCCTACGTGCGCCGGCACGACGACCCGGAGCCGATCGTGGCGCACGGCACCTGGGAAGGGCGCATCGCGCTCGCGCCCAAGGGCAGCGGCGGGTTTGGTTACGACCCGATCTTCCTGCCCGCGAATGCGCATTGCACGGCAGCGGAGCTCGACCCTGCGGCGAAGAACGAGGTCAGTCACCGGGCTCAGGCGCTGCGTGCCTGGGTTGCCACTGCACGAGAAGAGCTCGACCTCGGGGCGCCCGCCGCGACGCCGAGCATGCGCGGCAAGCTCTTCGTGGTGGCGGCGCCCTCGGGTGCCGGCAAGACTTCACTGGTGAAGGCGCTGCTCGAGCGCATACCCAGGCTCGAGATGTCCGTCTCCCACACCACGCGGCCGCGTCGCCCGAAGGAGGAGCACGGGCGGGAATACTTCTTCGTCGGCGTGCCGGATTTCGAGCATCTGGTGGCCGAGGGAGAGTTCCTCGAGCATGCCCGCGTGTTCGATAACCTCTACGGCACGGCGCGCGCGCCCGTCGAGGCGCGGCTCGCGCAGGGCGAGGACATCGTGCTCGAGATCGACTGGCAGGGCGCCAGGCAGGTACGGGCGGCGATGCCGGACTGTGTCACGATTTTCATCCTGCCCCCGTCCCGCGAGGCGCTGGAGAAGCGGCTGCGCAGCCGCGCGACCGACTCCTCGGAGGTGATCGCACGCCGCCTGCGTGATGCCGTGAGCGACATGTCGCACTGGCGGGAATTCGACTACGTAGTCGTGAACGATGACTTCGAGAGAGCGGTGGCCGATCTCATGGCCATCGTCACGGCCGGCTCTCAGCAGCTCGCCGCCGGCCGGCCGGAGCTGGCGCCGCTATTGGAGCGCCTGCTGGCGGGTTGTTAATTAGCGCAAAGTCGCCTGCGGCGCTTTGCGCGGCCAGCCGTGTGACTTTGTCGATCCCGCGGCCCAGGGAGCGGCCCTGGGCCGCTTATTCGATTGCTTTTGTACTTTGGGCTATAGTACGTGACCTCCCGCGCCTTTTGGCGCTCCATCTTCCTTTCGTACCCGACCATGGCCCGTATCACTGTCGAAGACTGCCTGCAGAACGTCGATAATCTCTTCCAGCTCGTCATCCTGGCGGCCCAGCGCGCCCGCCGGCTCGCCAATGGCGCTGAGCCGACCGTCGGCTGGGAGAACGACAAGCCGACCGTGGTGGCGCTGCGCGAGATTGCCGCGGGTAATGTCACGCTCGACATGCTCCGCGAGCCGGAGCCCCCGGCCGAGCCCGCGATCCCGGAACTCGACGCGCAATCCAGCTTCCGCGCACCGCAGTTCGGGCTGGGGGACTGAAGCTCCCCGGCTTTACCTATGGACTATGCGTCTTCGCTCCTGGGACTGCTCCCCGGCGGAAGGCGCACTCCGGGACTCAAGGAGCTTCTGGCCGCAGTCGGTAAATACCTGCCGGCCGACCAGGTAGCGCGTATCGAGGAGGCTGCGGAGTTCGGCGCGTCCGCCCACAAAGGACAGAAGCGACTCTCCGGCGAGCCTTTCATCGCCCACCCGGTGGCGGCCGCGGCACTCCTCGCCGACCTGCACCTCGATGCCGACACGCTGATCGCAGCGATCCTGCACGACGTCATCGAAGACACCCCGACGCCGAAGGACCAGCTGGCGGCGCGCTTCGGCGCCGACGTCGCGGAGCTCGTCGACGGTGTCACGAAGCTCGATGCGATCCAGTTCAAGAGCCGCGAGGAGGCGCAGGCGGAATCCTTCCGCAAGATGCTCCTCGCGATGGTGCGCGATCTCAGAGTGATTCTGGTCAAGCTCGCCGACCGTACTCACAACATGCGCACCATCCAGGCCATGCCGTTGCCGCGGCGCCGGGCCGTGGCGCGCGAGACCCTGGAGATTTACGCACCGATCGCCGAGCGGCTCGGCCTCTACAACCTGAAACTCGAGCTCGAGGACCTCGGCTTCGAGGCGCTCTACCCGCACCGCTACGAGGTGCTGGAGCGTGCGCTGCGCAAGGCGCGCGGCAATCAGAAGGAGTTTCTGAAGAAACTCGAGCACCAGCTCACCGGCGCCCTCGTCAAGAACGAGATCCACGCGCGGGTGGAGACGCGCGAGAAGCACCTTTACAGCATCTACAAGAAGATGCTGCGCAAGCGAGCCTCGCTGGCGGAGATCGTCGATGTCTACGGCCTGCGCATCATCGCCGACAAGCCCGACACCTGCTATCGCGCGCTCGGTATCGTGCACTCGGTGTTCAAGCCCATGCCGGGTCGCTTCAAGGACTACATCGCCATCCCGCGAGTCAACGGCTACCAGTCGCTCCACACGACGCTCTTCGGCCCGAACGGCGTGCCGATCGAGGCGCAGATCCGCACCGAAGACATGCACCGGGTTGCCGAGTCCGGCGTCGCGGCCCACTGGAAGTACAAGAGTCGCGGCGATGCCGATTCGATGCAGCAGGAGCGCACGCGCGAGTGGCTGTCGAGCCTGGTGGAGCTGCAGGAGGACGGCAGCTCGGAGGAATTCCTCGAAAGCGTCAAGGTCGATCTCTTCCCCGACAAGGTGTACGTCTTCACCCCTAAGGGCACGATCCTGCGCCTGCCGAGCGGCGCCACGGTGGTGGATTTCGCCTACGCGGTGCACACCGACATCGGCAACCGCTGCGTCGCTGCCAAGGTCGATCGGCGCCTCACACCGCTGCGCACGGTACTGCGCAACGGCCAGACGGTGGAGATCATCACCGCCAAAGGCGCGATGCCCAATCCCTCGTGGGTCAACTTCGTCGTCACCGCGAAGGCGCGCAACGCCATCCGGCATTACCTGAAGAGCCTGCGCCGCACTGAGGCCATCGCGCTCGGCCAGCGGCTCCTCAACCAGGCACTCGGGGAATTCCGCCTCGCGCTCGAGGAGGTCAGCCCCGAGGTGCAGCATGCCGTGCTCGGGGAGTTCGGCATGAAGGACCAGGATGACCTCTACGAGAAAATCGGTCTCGGAGAGCGGCTGGCGCCCCTCGTGGCGCGGCGCCTGTTGCCGGCGCCGCCGCCCACGGATGGCCGCTCGCATGCGCCGGTGCCACTCGCGATCGCGGGCACGGAGGGGCTCCTCGTCTCGTACGCTCGCTGTTGCTTCCCGCTGCCGCACGACCCGGTATTCGCGTTTCTCTCCGCCGGCCGCGGCGTCGTCATCCACCGTGAGCGCTGCGTCAACGTCGAGGATTATCGCAAGCACCCCGAGAAGTGGCTGCCGGTGAGCTGGCGGCCGGCGCCTGACCGGCTATTCAACTCGGAGATCCGCATCTACGTCGTCAACCGTACCGGCGTACTGGCGGCAGTCGCCGCCGCCATCGCCAGCACGGAGACGAACATCCATCACGTCTCCATCGAGGAGCAGGAAGGCGACGCCTCCATCCTGACCTTCGAGCTGAAGGTGCGCGACCGCAAGCATCTGGCGCGCGTGATGCGCGTCATTCGCCGCATGCCGGATGTGACCCGGGTCAGCCGGACGATCGCCGCCCACGCGCGCAGTGAGCGCGCGGATGCCGACATCGAAGGCGCCGATGAGAGTTACGATTCGGATCCCAATCCTGACAATGGGTGAAAGACCTAATGAGCCGTAAACCGATTCATACCGAGCGAGCGCCGCAGGCGATCGGCACCTACTCCCAGGCCGTGCGCGCTGGCGATACCGTGTATCTCTCCGGCCAGATCCCGCTCGACCCGGCCACCAAGGAGCTGGTGAGCGGTGACATCGAGGCGGAGATCCGCCGCGTGTTCGAGAATCTGAAGGCCGTCGCCGAGGCCGCCGGCGGGAGCCTCTCGCAGGCCGTGAAGGTCAACATCTATCTCACCGACCTCGCGCACTTCGCCAAGGTCAACGAGATCATGGCCCTCTACTTCCCGCAGCCCTATCCGGCGCGGGCGGCCGTCGGCGTCGCACAGCTGCCCCGCGGAGCGCGTGTTGAGGCCGAGTGCGTCCTTTACCTTGGCTAAACGTGACACCGCAACTCAGGCACAAGGATGTGCCCGGCCGCCGGAGGTGGCCGAGTCTCGGGAAAAAACCACGCTTTTTTCCCGAGACGGCGCTGGGCCGGGCAGGATGCCCGGATCCAGCGCTCAACAAGAGCAACGACCCATTACGGCGCTGCGCGGCGTCGGCGAGGCACTGGCGCAGCGCCTCGGACGTCTGGGTGTCATCCAGGTTCAGGACCTGCTCTTCGTGCTGCCGCTGCGCTACGAGGATCGCACCACCGTAGTCAGGATCGGCGCCCTGCTCCCCGGGAGCCGGGCCGTCGTCGAGGGGGAGATCCAACTCGCGCAGGTCGTCTACCGCCGGCGGCGGCAGCTGCAGTGCAGCCTGTCGGATGGGTCGGGGTTTCTGACCTTACGCTTCTTTCACTTCTCGGCATCGCAACAGGGGGGCCTCGCGCGCGGCACGCGGCTGCGTTGCTTCGGTGAAGTACGTCGCGGTCCGCAGGGCCTGGAGATGGTGCACCCGGAGTATCGCCGCGTGAGCGGTGGCGAAGCAGCGCCCGAAGAGACCCTGACCCCGGTCTATCCGCTGACCGAGGGCGTCCCGCAGGGCCGGCTGCGAGCGCTCATCGCGCAGGCGTTACAGGAGCTCGACCGGGCAGCCGTGCGGGACTGGATTCCGGCGCAGGTGTTGAGCTCACTCGATCTGCCGCCGCTGCGCGATGCGTTGCGGTATGTACATCGTCCGCCACGCGAGGCGCAGCTCGCGGAGCTGGCTGCCGGCCGCCATCCCGCACAGCGGCGCCTCGCCTTCGAAGAGCTGCTCGCCCATCAGGCGAGCCTGCGGCTGTTGAAACGGGCAGCCAAGACCGACCCCGCCTGGCCGCTCGAGGATCCCGATGACCTTGCGGCGCGGCTCACCGCCTCGTTGCCCTTCAGCCTCACGGGCGCGCAGGCCCGCGCATTGACCGAGGTCGACACCGACCTGCGGTCCAGAGTGCCGATGGTTCGGCTGATCCAGGGTGATGTCGGCTGTGGCAAGACGGTGGTCGCAGCCATAGCGGCGGCCCGGGCCGCCGGAACCGGCCTCCAGGCTGCATTGATGGCGCCAACGGAGCTTCTCGCGGAGCAACACTGGCGGAGTCTGAGCGAATGGCTGCGACCGCTGGGCCTGCCCGTGGCACTCCTCACCAGCGGGCAACCTGCGCGTGCCCGCCGCAGCGCGCTCGAGGCAATTGCATCCGGTGACGTGCGGGTCATCGTCGGGACGCACGCCCTCTTCCAGGAGGGCATCGATTTCTCGAGGCTCGCGCTCGTCATCGTCGATGAGCAGCATCGCTTCGGCGTCCAGCAGCGGCTGCGCCTGAAAGAGAAGGGCAGCAAGCTCGGGCGCCACCCGCACCAGCTCATCATGACGGCGACTCCCATCCCGCGCACACTCGCCATGACGGCATATGCCGACCTCGACATCTCAGTGATCGACGAACTGCCGCCGGGCCGCACACCCGTGCGAACCGTCGTCGTGCCGGAGGAGCGGCGCGAGGAAGTGGTGGCGCGTATCGTCCAAGTCTGCCGCAGTGGCCGTCAGGTCTACTGGGTCTGTCCCCTCATCGACGAGTCCGACGAGCTGCGGTCCCAGGCCGCGGAGGAGACCGCCGCTGCACTCGCTGAAGCGTTGCCCGAGATCCAGGTGGGACTGGTGCATGGGCGGATGCCATCCTCCAAGAAAGACGCGGCAATGCTGGCCTTCAAGGCAGCACGCATCCAACTGTTGGTCGCGACCACGGTGATCGAGGTGGGAGTGGACGTCCCCAACGCGACGCTCATGGTCATCGAGAACGCCGAGCGCATGGGTCTCGCCCAGCTCCATCAGTTGCGCGGGCGCGTGGGCCGCGGCGCGGAGGCCAGCACCTGTGTGCTCCTCTATCGGAGCCCACTCTCGCCGCTGGCACGCCAGCGCCTCAAGGTGATCCGGGAGAGCAACGACGGCTTCGAGATTGCCCGCCGCGATCTCGAGCTGCGGGGCCCCGGTGAGCTCCTCGGTACACGGCAGACCGGGCTGGCGCAGCTTCGCGTGGCAGACCTGACGCGTGATGCCGACCTGCTGCCGCATGTGCAGGATGCTGCAGAGCTGCTGCTCGCCGAGTACCCGGACAATATTGCGGCACTCGCGGCCCGGTGGATCGGGACGGGGGAACAATATGGGCGAGTCGGATAAGCGCTGTGCCTCTAATCGATGGCCAGTGGTACGCCCCTTCCTGATCCGAATGTGAGCTCTCATGAATACCGCCACCGGCCAACTCGACCTCGACCTCGCCGCAAAGCCCAAACAAGCCCCCCTCTATTACCGCCTCGCCCGGCGCCTGGAGGAGTACGGGCGCCTCGCCCGCTTCGACCGCCCGATCGGCACCTGGCTACT
>DASUHA010000069.1:0-40473 GCA_036273735.1 Steroidobacteraceae bacterium
CGGTCTTGATTGCCTCGGGCTTGCCTGCCTCGATCTTGCTCTTTGGAACACGGACAGTGCTCCGTGCCTTAAGACCCCCCGTCTCTACCGCCCGATAACATAATGGAGCGCCGGTTCTGAATCGATCCGTATAAATGCGGATGCGGCCCCGTTCCCATTCACCGCAGCTGCCGCGCGGCCGTTTGCAGCTCTTTCGAAGCGGAGCGGTGTCCGAGGGCTTGCGCCGCTGGACGAGCGGGGAACTCGCTTTCGCTCTTGCTGCTCACGACCTCCATCGCGAACGTCCGCTCCCCGCGAAGCGAATTCGCAATGAGGCAGCCATGCTCGGCTTTGCCGAGGAGCAGACGGGCCCTGGTTTGGTCGGCACCCGGTGGCAGCGTCAGTCGTGCGGTTATCGCGAAGCGTGTGAACTGGGTCGCATTCCCGACGTGTTCGAGCACCCCTTCGACGCGACACTCAAGGACCGTCCAGTTGAAGTGCGCCGCACGAGCGACGCCGCGGAAGGTCAGGACGAAGCAGTCGGCCACGGCTGCGCAGAGCAGCATTTCCGGCGACCACGTACCACCGGGACCGTCGAATTCCGGCCGCGGTGCCGTATCGATGGCAGGCACGGCCGGAGCGGAGATCACGACCCTGCCGATGGCCCGGGCTCGGGCGGATGCCGCGTAACGGTGTGGGAAAGGCTTCATTATGTAACGCTCCCTCGATGTCGCCGGGACGTGCTGTTGATTTCGCCTCTGTCCGGGATCGCCAGAGCAGGCCGCACGCGTGTCGAGCAGTATGTTGGCATACGCCGACACGCTCTCCGCTAGGGACATGTACCTATCAAGTCCGCGGGGCGTCGATCCTCAGTGTTGAAAGCCAGAATACAGCTCGGATCTGAGAGCTGTGCACGTGTACATAATCCCCACCGGACAGCGGTGTTTTTTCATAATTCCATCACCACTGAAACATGGGTGACCGGCAGCCCGATAACTTGCTGTCGGCTTCCCGAGCCAGATGGCGAGGGCTGTGTCGGGCATGCAAGTGGCGCGGAGTCTCTGCACCGAATTGGCGCTCCTGGCATTGCTGGCCCTGCTGTGGGGATCGTCCTATCTGTTCATCAAGATCGCGATCGCCGAGATACCGCCCGTCACGTTGATTGCCGCACGAGTGCTTGGAGTCGCCCTCATCAATTGGCCGACACACGAAACGAAAGCAGGCAGGTGACCATCGGGGGGCCATCGGCACCGCCGTAGAGCGCGCAGCGTCAAAACGCAGTTACTTTGGCCTCGATTGCGAGGCGCGCCCGTTGCGCTCCCTCCGGGTCGCTGGGTCTGATGTTGGGACGGCGTGACCGTGCGTCTACGAGCGCTTGGCCTGCAGCGCCTGGAAGCGCCCCGTTGCCGAAAGCTCCTCGCGAAGCGCTTGCGCAGTCCAGATCTCGTTGCGCCGGGCCACGAAGGGACTGTTCGCCAGCTGCTCGAGTGAGCGTGCCGGGGCGAAGAGAAATCCCTGTCCGGCGACACAGCCGAGGGCCAGAAGAGCCGCGACCTGCGGCTCGAGCTCGATACCTTCGGCGACGGTGTCGAGTCCCAGAGTCTCACCGAGAGTGATGACCGCGCGCGCGAGGTCCGGGTCCTGATCGGAGCTGGTCAGGCCCTGAACGAACGAGCGATCGATCTTCAGGATGTCGATGGGAAAGCGATGCAGGTAAGACAATGACGAGTAGCCGGTGCCGAAGTCATCGATCGCGACCTTCACACCGAGCGCCTTGAGGCAGTGGAAGCGCTCGAGGTTGACTTCCGTGTTGTACATCATGGTGCTCTCGGTCAGCTCGATCACGAGATTGCCGGGCTCGAACCCCGTGGATTCGAGCGCCTCGCGTACATCGCGAGCCAGCTCGCCATGCTGGAGGTGACGAGCCGAGATGTTCACCGCGAGCCGCAGGTCGGTGCCGCCGGCGACCGAACGGCGCCAGGCGCAGACGTCGCGGCACGCCTGCCTCAGCACCCAACGCCCGAGGGCTGTGATCTGGCCGCATTCCTCGAGCACATGGATGAAGCTTGCGGGCATCAGCACCCCTACCTCGGGATGGCGCCAGCGAACCAGGGCTTCGACACCGAGCAGGACCCGGGTGCCGAGGTCCACGATCGGCTGGTACTCGAGAAAGAACTCCTCGTTGGCGAGCGCCCGGCCGATGTCCGCCTCCAGCCGCAGCCGCTCATGCAGCAACGTCTGCATCTGGGGCTGGAAGGTGACGTGACGGTTCTTACCGGCTGCCTTGGCGTGGTACATGGCCAGATCGGCGTTGCTGAGGAGCGCCTTGGCGGTCGTATCGATGGCAGAGAACGCCACACCGATGCTGGCGGTCACGCGAACCTCGCGGCCGTCGAGTGAGAAAGGCGCTCCGAGCGACTCGATCAGCGCATCGGCGACGCGTTTCACGTCCGCAGGCGTTCCCATCCCTTCCAGGAGCACGGCGAATTCATCGCCTCCCAGCCGCGCGACGGTATCGGAAGACCGGCTCGTTTGGATGATGCGCTGAGCAACGGCCTGCAGCAGTCTGTCACCTGCTTCGTGCCCGAGCGAATCGTTGATGTTCTTGAAGTTATCGACATCGAGGAACATGACCGCGGCGTACTCATCGCCGCGCTGAGCTCTGGTGAGCGCGTGCTGCACGCGGTCGCGGAAGAGATTGCGGTTCGCGAGCAGGGTCAGCGGATCGTGAAACGCAAGCTGGCGCAGCTTCTCCTCGAGCACCTTGCGCTCGCTGATGTCGCGGAAGTTGAGAGCCAGACCCCGCACCGCCGGATCGTTGCTGAGATTGCTCCCCACGCCTTCGATGATTCGCGCGGCGCGCTCGATGCGGAACTCGACGGGACCTACCGGTCCGGAAGGCGTGCGCGCAATCTCTTCGAGAAAGCTCCGCAATCGCTCGCCGTCCTCACCGCCCCAAAGTTGGGTGAGGCTTCTGCCGGTGATTTCCTCCGGCTTGAGGCCGAGCGTTCGCGTGGCTGCCGGCGAGGCGAAGCGCACCACGCCGTCCGCGCCGATGATCATGATCACATCCGAGGCGTTCGCGACCAGGGAGGCGTAGTGCTCCTCGGCCATGCGCAGCACTACCGCCTGCCGGAACATGAGCAGCAGGGTGAGGGCGAACACAACGCCGATCATCAGAGTCGCCTGGCCGCCGAGTCCTCCGCGACTGAGATAGATGAGCACGAGAAATGCCACCGCCATAGCCACGTAAGGCATCGAGCGCGCCAGCGCACCCGAGGTGCGTGATGCCTCGCGGAGAGATGGCTTGACCGCGCGCATTTGCGCGCGCCCGGCGACCGCCATCGGCAGGTAAGAGGCCAGGTAGAGGACGTCCTGGACACCGCCAGGCAGGTAGTAGCCGCGTACCTTTGCGAGGGACCAGATGATATCGCCGAGAAACATGGTGGCGAATGCGGTGAGCAGCAACGATGGAACACGCCATCCGCCGTTGTCCGAGCCGGTGAGGAGCAGCACACCGAGGAGCAGAAGGCAGAAACTGTCGAGTGCCAGATAGGCTTCACTCAGAGCCTCTTTGAGGATTCCGAGCTGCGCGTGTATCGCAGCGGGCTCGACCACGAAGAACCAGAAGAAGGCGCCGAAGCCGACGACGAAAATCGTGGCATCCAGGGACAGCTGGACCCAGGGCACGCGCACTGCTGCAGCCCGGATCAGCCACAGCGCTGCGGCCGCGAGCGGCACATAGAACGCGCAGTAGAGGATGTCGGAAGGACCCGGGAAGGGATCGGTACCCATCAGCCAGGAGGTAAGGCCGATACAGTCGCCGATGAGGTACAGCGTGAGTGCAGCTACGAGGTACCACCATGCCGAGCGCGAAGGCCCGGGCACCATGCCCCGAGCCGTGGCGAACGCAACGATGATGGCAATGAGCTCGGCCGGCATCTTGTAAAGAAGTCCGAGCCAGAGCGACACCTTCGGTCCGCCTGCACCGCTGAGCATCCACACCGCACCGACGGCGACGTACACGGCGAAAGCGAAGACGAGTCTGTCCACCCACCCCGGCACGGCCACTGGGTGGGGCGTGCGGGCGGCTACTGCTGAAGTGTCCATGTCTGCTGTCTGTGTGCGTGACTCGAGCACAGGGGCAGGCGCGGTTCCGGCCGATGGGCCGGATGCCGCAGAGAATGTACGGCAATATAGGGATGTCCGCGGGCGGCAACTCTGCCGACGTGACGCAGTTCTCGGCGCGCGGACCCAAGAAGTGCGGGCGCTCACACTGGGGGCTGTCATGCGCGCATGGCCCGATGGCGGACGAACGACACTGCCGCAGTCCCCGGGATGCAGGGCGACTGCGGCAGTGTCCGCTTTACGCTACCGCTGAGTCACTCGCGTTGCGGTAAAGGTGCCGGTGATGCTGGCGAGAACAGTGTTCTGATCGAACTCGTGTCCCGCCACGGGCGCCGCCAGGTAAACGATGGTTGCGAACATGCCGCTGTAGCGCCTGCCGCTGCGATCGACGGTTACTTCGGCGCGAATGCTGACCGGACCCGTGTAGGTTCCGTTGGTCCAGGCGAGAGCCACGTGGTTGAGGACGAAGGTTCCGTCTCCAACCTGCCGCCACACTCCCTGACAGACATCGCCATCACGCGGATCGCGAATGCCGGACATCTGGATCTCGGTTCCATCGGCATGCCAGGCAGCCGTGCCAAAGTCGATCAGCGTTCCATCGGGCATCGGGTTCGTATGGGTCGGCGTGCTCTTCGATATCATCTCGAACTTCCACAGACCGACGATCGTGCGCGCGGAATCGCTGTCGGAGACGCGTACGAAGTCGCCCGCACCGACATTCATTGCCGCGGAGGGCCTGGCTTTGAGTGCCTCGGACAATTTGGTGGGGACGCAACCGGCATGGCTCGTGCCGGATAAGCCAAGGGCGGTAAAGCCGGTGATCAGGAGGGCGGCAACGGTAGTCCGGGGTCTCCCCGCTGGCTTCGTTTTCATGGTATGGACCTCGATCGGTTGGTGGCGGCCCGGCACGCTGCCGAACCATTGGCGAACGATAAGCGCAACCTCCCTTCCACGGAGCAAGGTGGTTGTGAGGGTTTCGTGAGGGAGCGCTCCGCCGCTGCCGCCGCGCGGTACATTGCCCGGGCGACGGGCACAGCGGCCGGTACCGTGCGGTAGTAGCATGTGTCCCGAGACTCCATTCATCGGTTGGGGGAATTGCCATGGCGCGGAATCCGAGCCCGCTTCAGCCCGAGGCCGTGAAGGCGCTGCAGAGTCACGTGCGGGGTCAGCTCCTCCTGCCGGATGATGTGGCCTACGGAGTCGCGCGCCGCTGCTGGAACGCTTCCGTCGATCGCAGGCCGGCGGGAATCCTACGTTGCGAGGACGCGGAGGATGTGACCCAGGCGCTGCGCATCGCAACCGAGTACGACCTGCCCGTTACTGTCCGCGGGGGCGGGCACAACGTCGCCGGTCGAGGTATCGCCGATGAGATGCTGCTGATCGATCTGTCTCGAATGCGAGCGGTCACGGTGCACCCTGACAGTCGCACGGCCGAAATACAGGGCGGCGCGTTGTGGCACGACGTCGATGTCGCAGCGGCACGCTGCGGGCTGGCAACGACCGGCGGACTGGTCTCGAGCACGGGGGTAGGCGGGTTCACTCTCGGTGGGGGTGCCGGCTGGCTGATGCGCCGGTTCGGGCTGGCGATCGACAACCTCCGAGCGGCTTCGGTCGTCCTGGCCGATGGCCGGTTCGTTCGCGCGAACGCGGACGAGCATGCGGATCTGTTCTGGGGGCTGCGGGGCGGCGGTGGTGGCCTGGGCGTCGTGACCCGGTTCGAATTCGCACTGCACCCGTTACGTCAGGTATATGCGGGAGTGGTCGTGCGGCCGGCGGAAGAAGCGGCGCTGTTACTGCGGACATTTCGCGACTTCACGGCAGAGGCACCGGACGCCTTCTGCGGGTTGGTTGCCCTCATGCACGCGCCGACCTTGCCGTTCCTCGATGCAGCCTGGTATGGACGCCCCGTCGCGATCACCGCTCTCTGCTGGTCAGGCGAACTGAGCTTGGCCGAAGATACACTTGCTCCCTTGCGACGCGTCGGCTCACCAATCGTGGATCATCTCGGTCCGATGCCGTACGTGCAATGGCAGCACCTGCAGGACGCCGGCGCGCCCTCGGGCCGACATCACTACTGGAAGACGGCAAGCTACCGGTCACTGCCTGACACTGCCATAGAGACTCTCGCTGCAGCGGCCCTCTCGCTACCGACGTCGCTCTCGGAGATCCATGTGCAGCACCTCGGCGGCGCGGTGGCGCGCGTTGCAGCCGATGAAACACCCTTCGCGCAGCGTGACGCGGATGTTTTCGTAAACCTGATCGGCGCCACGCAATGGCCGGACGAATTTCCCTTGATGCGCGAGCGGGTACGCGCGCTCCACGAGAGCATCGCGGTCGGCTCCCTACCACGACTGTTTCCGAACTTCAGTGATCGCGACGATGGGCGCGTGCCCGATCAGCTGGGTCCGGCGACCGCCGAGCGCCTGCAGGCGTTGCGCCGTCGCTATGATCCTGCGGGGCGATTCGCGCCTGCCTGAGCTTCGGGCGGCGTCGCCACGGTGGAGTACGAGCGCAGGAGTGAAGCCGCTTCGTTGGTTGCATCCTCGTGGCGCAGCGCCGCTCCCGACTGCCAGCTGGCTTCGAGCTCAGCGGGGCTCAGGTGCGAGCGCAGATCGGCCATCGTGGCCTCGAGATGCGGGTACCAGAAGCTGAATAGCGGCAGCTGGGTGCGCTCGCGAATGACGCGAGCGGCCGCGAGCAGCCGGGCAGCCGTGCGCCATTCTCCGGCAACGCAGGCCAGGTAGCCGCATCCTTCGATGGAGCCGGCCATGCCGCGCACGTTGCCGACCAGGATGCTGAGGCTCAGGCTGGTCGACCACACTCGCGCCGCCTCGGGGTAGTGGCGGAGCGCAAAGTGGGCAAGTCCCAGATACGTTCCGACGAAGTGACGCTGATGCGGGTCGCAGCCGAGGTCCCGGCCGGCGTAAAGCTCCGTCACCGCACGCGCGGGTTGCCCGCGCGCCAGCCAGACCCAACCGTGCGCGAGGGCGGCAAGGCCGCGCAGCAGGTCGTCATCGTGTCGCTCGGCAGCGGCCCGGGTGCGAATCGCGTACGGTTCGGCTTCGTCGGCCCGCCCTGTGTTGGCGTAATCGAGTGCCGAGTGTCCGAGTGCGTAAGCCTCGGTCCACCAATCGCCGCGCTCAGCGGCGATCCGTGCCGCCTCGGCCAGCGCATGCGGCATCCACGGCTCATTGAATTGGAGATACACCTGCACCACACCGAGCGTCAGCAGCGCGCGGGCGCGCGCCTCGGCCGGAAATTCGGACGAAGGGTCGAGTACCTGCTGGCACCAGCGGAACATGGCCATATAGTCGCCGTGGCCTTTCGCGTAAAGGAGCAGCGAGCCGACGATGCAGAGCGCCTGCGGATGGTCTCTCCCGGCGGCCGCCGCCGTCTCGAGGGCTGCGGCGATATTTCCTCGATCGAGCACCAGTTGCTCGATGCGCTCGGTCGCGCGCCCAGCCAGCATCTCTTCACGAGAATTGGCGCATACGTGCGCCATCGCATCCAGGTGGGCAGTACGTGCGTTGAGTTCCTCGGCGCCGCTTCGCAGCTGCAGCAACGCATACTCACGCACGCTTTCGAGCAGCCGGTATCTCGGTGGCGTCACATCAGTCAGCACGCTCACCAATGAATGGCTCACGAGTCCCGACAGCAGGTCGATCGCCGTTTCCGGCTCGTGTCCGAGCGCCGTGGCCAGTGCCACGAACGCCTCGGTGGACCACGATTGCACGAATACCGCCGTCCAGTTGAGTAGCCGCTGCTCCTCGGCGGACAAGAGCCCGTAGCTCCATTCGAGCAGACTGCTGAGGTTGCGGTGACGATGATCTCGGCCGGCGGAGTCGCTCTCGAGGAAGCGAAAGCGCTGTACCAACCGCTCGAGCACCTGCCGTGGCGAGAGCAGCGTGAAACGCGCTGCAGCGAGCTCGAGCGCCAGGGGCATGCCGTCGAGTCGCAACGAGATCTCGGACAGCACCGCCGCATTGCCGTCATCGATGTCGAAATCCGGGCGCGTGGCCCGAATGCGCATCAGCAGCAATTGAACCGCGGCGTAAGCGCGGGCCTTCTCGGGCGTCATGTCGGCCCAGGTTTCGGAGGCGGGCACCCGAAGGGGTGGCAATCGCAGCGTATGCTCACCGGTGAGGTTGAGCGGGCGCTGCGAGGTCGTGAGGAATCGGAGCGCGTTGGTCGTGCGCAGCAGCTGGAATACGAGCGAGCCGAGGTCCGGTGCGATCCGCTCGCAGTTGTCGAGAACGATGAGGGCCGTGCGATCCTGCAACAGCGCGCCGAGCTGCGGCATCAGCGCCTCCGGCGCCGCGGCTGGCATGGCGAGTGCCGCGCCGAGCATGTTCAACCACTCGCTGGCATGGTCCACCGGAGACAGGTCGAAAAACCAGACACCGTCCGCGTATGCCGAGGCGGCGCGGCGTGCGGCCTCGAGCGCACAACGGGTCTTCCCCATGCCGCCAGCGCCGAGGACCGTGACGGCACGATTTCCTTCGAGAAGCCTGATGAGCGTTGCGAGCTCGGCCTCACGGCCGATCAGCGCCTCGATCCGCGCTGGCAGGCGCGCCGCGAACGGTGGCTCGAAACGTGCCCGGACAGTCAGCGTCTCCGCATCAGAGTGAGATATCGGACCGACGTAGCGGTACCCAGCGCCGTGGACCGTCTGTATGAACCGCGGTTCTGAAACATCGTCGCCGAAAGCGCGGCGCGCCAATGCGACGAGTCGGTTCAATGTCGAGGGCGTGACGTAGCGATGGCCCCACACCGCATCCAGCAGCTCATTGCGAGTCACGAGCTCATTCGATCGCTTCAGTAGCTGCGCAATGACCGCGAATACCCGGGGCTCGAGCGCAACTTCCCGCCCTCGGTGCAGGAAGCGCCGATTGCTCAGATCGACCAGGAAATCGCCGCAGCGATACTGGGAGGTGCTCATCAACGTATATTATCGGGCTGCGCAGCTGGGCGGGCGAGAGGCCCCGAGTCCCCGGTTCTTATCGCAAGACATTGATTGTAATAAGGAAACTACGTGAGACGCCGGATGGGCACCGAGCGTCCGGACAGTGGTTATGTCGAGTCCGCGAGCACTCGCCGCGCTCCTGAGCGGACCGCAGCTGCACTTCCTGCCGCGCGGGACGGATGAGCCCGGCGTCCCGCGCGCGCCCGATTCGCGATGGCCTGCGCTCATAGGACTGCTCATCACGTTGCTGCTCGTGCTCGGCGGAATGCTCCTCGTCCGCGAGCTCGGCCGCATGTCCCGGCTACAGGACTGTGTGATGTCCGGCCGGACGAACTGTGCGCCGATCGATCCGAAAGCAGTAGGTGGACGGTAGTACGGCGGATACCGCAGCCTGCAGAGCATCGCGCTGCCCGTGATCCCGAGTTGTCATCAGTCCGTCACGTAACCATGGTCTACTCCGCGCTGTCATAGGAAGCGAGCCACCCGACGGTGTCTGCGGCAGACGACCACTACCATTTTCGAACGATCTGGATTTCCGACATCCACCTGGGCACCCCGGGTTGCCAGGCCTACTATCTTCTCGATTTCCTGCGTACGCACAAAGCGAATACGCTCTATCTGGTCGGAGACATCCTGGACGGCTGGCAGCTGAAGAAGAGCTGGTACTGGCCGCAGGCTCATAACGATGTCGTGCAGAAAATCCTGCGCAGCGCACGCAAGGGTACGAAGGTCGTCTACGTCCCGGGCAATCACGATGAGCTGGTTCGTCAGTTCATCGGGCTGCACCTGGGCGAAATTGCCATCATCGAAGAGGCGATCCATACGACGGCAGACGGCAAGAGGCTCTGGGTCGTGCATGGCGATCTGTTCGACAGCGTGATGCAGCACGCGCGCTGGCTCGCGCATCTCGGCGACCGGATGTACACGGTTCTCCTGAAGCTCAATCGCTGGCTCAACGCGATCCGTCAGCTCCTGGGACTTCCGTACTGGTCCATGTCCCAGTATCTGAAGCACAAGGTGAAGAACGCGGTCAACTTCATTTCAGACTTCGAGCACGTGATGACGGAAGAAGCCCGCAGGCGAGGGTGCGACGGAGTCGTCTGTGGGCATATCCACAAGGCTGAGATGCGCGAAATCAACGGCATTCTCTACTGCAATGATGGTGACTGGGTGGAGAGCCTGACCGCGCTGGCCGAGGACTTCTACGGCAAGCTTCATCTCATCCACTGGCGCAGTCGCCTGGCCGTGCCGATGAACCTGGGTCGCATCGCGGACGAGCTGCCTGCCGGCAACTCGGTGCCTGCCTGATCCGTCGCAGAGTGCTCACCGAATCGAGGGGAACCGTGAAAATCATGATCGTTACCGATGCCTGGAATCCGCAGGTCAATGGCGTCGTGCGGACGCTGCAGTCCACCGCGCGCGAGCTCCAGGCGATGGGGTACCTGGTCGATTTCCTGACGCCGTTGGAATTCTCCACCTTGCCGTGTCCCACCTATCCCGACATCCGGCTGTCCCTGTTTCCCGGCGGCAAGGTCGTGCGGCGTCTCTCGGCGTTTGACCCGGACGCGCTACATATCGCAACCGAAGGCCCGTTAGGCATGGCCGCGCGGCGGTTTGCCCTGACGCATGGCCTGCCGTTTACGACTGCCTATCACACACGCTTTCCCGAATACGTCCGCGCGCGCACCGGCATTCCGTTGTCATGGACGTATGCTTTCCTACGCTGGTTCCATGGGCCTTCGGAGTCCGTGATGGCTCCTACCGAAGTGGTCAAGCGCGACCTGGAGTCGTACGGATTCACAAACGTCGTGACCTGGTCGCGCGGTGTCGATCTCGAGATCTTCAAGCCCCAGCACAGCGAGCGGCTGAAGAGCGAGCCACCGATCTACCTCTATGTCGGCCGGGTCGCCGTCGAGAAGAACATCGAAGCCTTCCTCGAGTTGGATCTGCCGGGATCGAAGTGGGTTGCCGGTGTGGGGCCCGCGTTGAAAGGCATGCGGGCGCGGTTTCCCAACGTCAACTATCTCGGTGTGCTCAACCAGCACGAGCTGGCGCAGGTGTACGCCTCGGCCGATGTCTTCGTGTTCCCCAGCAAGACTGACACGTTCGGGCTCGTACTGCTCGAGGCCATGGCCTGCGGCCTGCCCGTCGCGGCTTATCCGGTGACGGGTCCGCTCGATGTCATCGGCAATGCCAGAACCGCGGGCGTCATGCACGAGGATCTGCGCACGGCCTGCCTCGAAGCGCTGAAGCTGCGCCGTGAAGACGCGGCAGCTCATGCGCAGAAGTTCTCCTGGCGGGCCGCAACCGAGCAATTCGTCACCCACTTACACCCGCGCACGCGAGCTGCCAAGCTGTCGTCCCCTCTGGCCAACGCGAGTCGGGCTTGATGAAGGACGGCGACACCGAATACTCGAGCGAGGACAACCCGCACAAAGGCAACCGTGGGCTCACCCGCGCCTGGGAGGCCGGCAAGAATTCCTGGAGCGGGTTGGTGTTTGCAGTGCGGGAGGAGAGCGCCTTTCGCCAGGAGCTGACGCTGACGGCATGCCTGCTGCCCCTCGCAGTGCTGCTGCCCTTCGGTGCCCTCGAGCGCCTGCTGCTGATCGGATCGGTGTTGCTGGTCCTGATCGTGGAGCTGCTGAACTCCAGCATCGAAGCGGCCATCGACCGGATTTCGTTCGAGCACCACGGCCTGTCCAAGCGCGCCAAGGATTATGGTAGCGCCGCCGTCATGCTGGCCCTGCTCATCTGCGCAATGGTATGGACCACTCTTACTTATCGGCTATTTGCGGGCTGACCGAAGAATTTGTCGATGGCCTGAGCAATCTGCTCTGCACCCTGATTGGAAGAGATCACGGCTCCCACCTCAGCGGCTCGTGCTGCAAACGAGGGGTCTTCCAGAAGGCGGCGCATCTCCGCCGTTACGCGGCGCGTCGTGTAGCGGCTTCGAGAGATCGTTCGTGCGACCCCTAGGCGTACCGCGCGCGCGGCGTTATCGAACTGGTCGGTGAGAAGCGGGACGACCAACTGAGGTTTGCCGGCTCGCAGGGCCTGGCCGAGGGTGCCAATACCGCCATGATGAATGACGGCCTGCGCGCGGGGTAAGAGCAGCGAGTAACGCGCGTAGCCGCCGATGTAGGTCGTCGATGTACGGTACTGTCGATACGACTCGCTGTGTTGCGGCCCCGTGAGGGCAACCACGCGACGCCCGAGCTCGCTCGCCGCGGCGAGCCCGGTCCTGTAGAAATCGTCCGCGAACTCCACCGCGAAGCTGCCGAGCGTGAAGACCAGCGGAGGAGGGCCGGAGGCGAGAAAATCCTCCAGCTCCGGATCGAGCGCGGGCGTGACATTGCCGTCGTAGAAGGCGAATCCGCTGACGAGTGTGTTCGGCGGGTAGTCTGGCTGCACGGAGCCCAAGAGGCTCGAATAGACGGCAAATGTGCCGTGCAACGAGAATTGGCCTTCGAACAGCGGGTCGCTGCTCGAGTCCGGTAGCCCCAGGTGCCGGCGAAACGCATACAAGGGACCTGCCCGCCGGGTTGCGATGGTCTTGGCGCGCGCATACACCGCGCGCGTCGCCCGCGGACCCAGTTTCACGAGTAGCGGTGCGAGCCAGGGAGCGGGACTTATGGCCGGCGGATCATAGGCGGACACGAACACCATCGGTTGCAACACGACCGCCATCTGGGGTACGCCGAGTCGCTCCGCGGCGAAGCGGGCGGAGTAGAGCAACGAGCTGGAAAGGACGAGTGCTGCGCCATCGACCACCGGCAGAAGATCGTCATACATCTGCTGCAGATAGGGAAACACCGCACCTTCCAGGATGACCATGGTGTCCCGCATCACTGCGCGTCCGAACAGGGCGAGATCCATCCCGAGGTCGCGCATGATGCAATCCGGATCCGGTCCCACCGCATGAAAGCCGATGCCGGCTGCCGTGACGTTCTGGCGGAAATTGGGGCTGGTCGCAATGACCGGCTCGTGCCCGTGTGCCTTGAGGCGCAAGGCAATGGCAATGAAGGGATGCAGGTCTCCCAGGGAGCCGAGCGTGGCGAGGACAATGCGGCGCGGCACGAAACAGTTCGGGATTTATTCGCCCGGTTCCGGCATCGACATCCACGGCACTGTCTGCTTCGAGCGGTGCTCCGCGCCCAGGATGTCCCGGTACAGCTCCGGCTTCCTCGCCTCGCGATAACGGTGGCCGCCGGAGAGCGCAATCTTCTGATGACTGCAGGTCGCAACCGCAATGTCGTCATCGAGGCGCCTGCACTCGGCGAGCACGTCCCCGAAGGGGTCGATGACCATGGAGCAGCCGTTCTTGAGCTGATCGTCATCCATGCCGATCGGGTTTGAGAACACGGCAAAGATGCCATTGTCGTAGGCCCGTGCCGGCAGCCATTTCATCAGCCAGGCGCGGCCTTTGAGGCCATCGAACTCGGCGCGCATGGAAGTCGGATCACTCTCGCGGTTGGCCCACAGCGCGGGATCGACGAACCCCGCTCCGGGTCGTGTCGAAGGCGTGCACATCGTGACATGCGGCATGAAGATGATCTCTGCGCCGAGAAGCGCCGTGGCACGGACGTTCTCGATGACATTGTTGTCGTAGCAGATCAGCATTCCACATTTCCAGCCGCTCAGCTCGAAGAGCGTATACGCGTTGCCGGGCTTCACGTGCGGATTGATGAACGGATGGATTTTCCGATGCTTCGCAATGACACCGCTTTGACCGACGCAAACTTGAGCCTTGTACACTTCGCCGTCATCGCCCCGCTCGAACAGCCCCGCCACTACGGCGACGCCGTGGCGGCGGGCAATTCCCGTCAGGGCTTCGATGCTCGCCCCAGCAGGAATGGCTTCCGCCAGGTTCCAGAGCTGCTCCTTCGACAGCCGCCGCGCGAAGCCGTATCCGGTAATCGAGCACTCATGAAAGGCGACTATATTCGCGCCCGAGCGTGCGGCCCGCGCGGACAGCGATTCGATCGCTGCGAGGTTGAAGGCTTTGTCGCCGCTGCGGTTCTCGAACTGGGCGGTGGCGATTCTCAGGTCACTCGGCATGTCGGGTACCGCCTCGAGCCATTGGCCACGCGAATCGCTCATAGAGGCGCGACGAGACTTCTACGGTGTCCTCGTGTTGCACTCCAAATCGTTGGGCCAGCCGGAGGGAACGGACGTTCTGCGGGTGGATGAGCGAAACTACGCGCGGCAGCTGCAACACGTCCCGGGCATAGTCGAAAACACAACGCGATGCTTCGCTCGCGTAGCCCTGTCCCCAACTGCTGCGATCGAAGGTATATCCGAGCTCCTGCTCGAATACGATGTCAGCAGCCGCAGGTGCCGCTGCGCGCTGATACCATCCGCGCGGGACTGTGGCTGCGGTTGCTTTGGCTTCCACCGCGAGATCGCTCAGCCCACAGCGTCCGATCAGCATGCCATCGGACTTGCGCAGCACGGCCAACTGACCCAACCCGAGGTCTTCGTAGGATCTGAGGAGAGACTGCAGCCAGGCGATCGACTCCTGAGTTGACCGGGGCTTGCCGTGCGGCAGATATTGCGCTACCTCGGGATCGGCGTTCAGTTGACGGAAGAACGCGAAATCGTTCTCATCAACCCGTCGCAAAATGAGCCGCTCTGATTCGATCCGCCCGGTTCCGCGCGAAAGAGTCATAGAGGGAGTCTGCAATCCATGGGATCTTTTCCGCGAGTCTAACAAATTCACGAGAAGCTTTCCTCAAGCGGCAGGTCATGGCTGCCGGCCGCGCCGGGACGAGGGTTGCGGTGGCTCGACCGATTCAGCGATCGTCGCGATCAGGTAGAATTGACCGCTTGCAGCACAGGAGCATGACATGATCACGCGCATCAAAGCCGGCCCGCGTATGTCGCAGGCGGTCGTACACGGGAATACGGTTTATCTGGCCGGTCAGGTCGCGTCCAGCCGCTCGGCCGACGTTGCGGGTCAGACGCGAGAGATTCTTGCAACCATCGATGGACTGCTCGCGGAGGCAGGCACGGACAAGAAGCGTTTGCTCGCCGCGACGATCTACCTGGCCGACATGAGCACGTTCAACGAAATGAACGCCGTGTGGGATGCGTGGGTCGCGCCGGGTTGCGCGCCTGCGCGTGCGACGGTGGGGGCGCCGCTCGCATCATCGGCATACCGAGTTGAAATTGTCGTCACCGCCGCGCGCGATTGAAGCTGACACTACGCGTACGAATCCGGAGAGTATGACGATGGCCAAGGCATATTGGATCACGTTCTATCGAGAGGTGAGGCGGCCCGATGCTCTCGCTGCGTATGCGAAGCTCGCAGGTCCGGCGCTCGAGGCGGCTGGCGGGCGAATGGTGGCGAGAGGTCTCCCGGCTGACGTGCGCGAGGCGGGCCTCGCTCAGCGCACGGTGCTCATAGAGTTCGACAGTCTCGCGAAGGCGAGAGCAGCTTATGAGAGTCCGGCCTACCGTGCCGCGCTCGCCCTGCTCGGGGATGCAGCCGATCGGGATATCCGATTCATAGAGGATACGAGCCGGTAGTCGCCGAGGGCGGGGGCAGGCGCAAAGCCCTACCGACGCCGACTCAGCAGTAGGTCCCATATCGCGGCCCTAGGGTTCTCACAGGGTTCCCTCCTGCGGGCAGATCGGCTAACCCGTCTCGCTCCTATACAATGTGCGCCGCTCCCGGTCGCATGAGACGGCCGTCGCGAGCACTCTGGCGGCTTCACTCAAGGTGTTCGACATGAAACGTTTGCTGTTCGGTACGCTTCTGATGAGCGTCATGGCTCTCCCGGCGATGGCGGGCTTGCACGAGGGGGCTTCGGCGCCCCAGTTCACGGCGCAGGCTTCGCTTGCAGGCAAGACCTTCACGTTCTCGCTCAAAAAGGCCCTGAGCAAGGGTCCCGTGGTCGTCTATTTCTACCCCTCCGCCTACACGGGAGGCTGCGATCTCGAAGCGCATACGTTTGCGCAGGAGAGTGAGAAGTTCAGGGCCGCCGGCGCCACGATCATCGGTGTGTCGCTGGACAGCATCCAGCGCCTCAACGATTTCTCGGCCGACCCCAAGTACTGCGCGGGTAAATTTCCCACGGCGTCTGACAAGGGCGGCGCGATCTCCAAGTCCTACGCGATCGATGTTCACCAGGGACCGCCGGGTATCAAGGATGTACGCGGTGTCGAGATCGGCCACGGATTCGCCGACAGGACGACTTTCGTCATCGCCCGGGACGGCAAGATCGTGAGCGTCATCAGCAATGTCACCCCACCTGAGCACGTTGCCAAGGCGCTCGAGGTGGTGCAGCACCTGCAGGCGAAAACGCAGGGGGCGTGAGGGATCGAAGGTTGCCGGCTGGGCCCCCTCTCCTCTGACGAGCGGGGGGCCCGGAGTGTCCTTCGCGACTCTACTTCTGCGGTGTTGAGCGGGCGGTCTCCATCAACAGTCGCGTGAAGAGGTAGAGCCGGGGCGTGATGCTCCCGGCATCGATCCATTCATGATCGGTGTGGAATCCCGCGCCGACGAAGCCGAGACCATCGAGCGCGGGTGTGCCGACCGAGTTGGCCACCGCCGATTCCGAAGCTCCGCCATTGCCGGAAAGGGCGATAGTCTTGCCAAGCTCGGCATAGATTGCCTGAGCGCGGCGACCCAGAGCTTCCACCTGCGCATTGTCAATGAGCGGCGGATAAGCCGAGCCCTCGGATGTGATCGACACCGTCGTGTCCGGCACGCTGACGGGCGCGAGCGAGGACTTCATGCGACCCACGATGGACTCGAATTCACCGGGCTTTCTGAAGCGCACATCGAAAGTCGCCGTGGCCGAATCGGGAATGATGTTGGAGCGGTCGCCCGCGCGAATCACGGTGAGATTGACGGTGGTACCGTCACCACTGCGGGGGAACTTCCCTTGCAGGGCCTGAATCTGATGGACCAGCTCCATGGCAGCATTGCGGCCGTTCTGCGGCACCATGCCTGCGTGCGCGGCGCGCCCGCGAACCTGCAGGACGATGTCTCCAGCCCCCTTGCGCCAGACGGTGAGCGCGTCGGGCGGATCTCCCGGCTCCATGTTGAATTCCACATCATTCTGGCGCGCCAAGGTCTTGATGAGCCGGGTGGAGCCTGGTGAGCCCCGCTCCTCGCTGCCGTCGAGCAGAAGCGTGATCGTGGCGTAGTCCTTGAACCCGAGACGGTGCAGGATCCCGAGTGCAGTCACGGCACTGGCGACACCGCCCTTCTCATCGCCCACTCCCGGACCGTACGCGCGGTCACCCTCGACCCGGAAGGATCGCTTCGCCACGGTGCCCGGACCGAACACGGTGTCGACGTGAGCGATGATGAGCATTCTGGCCTTGCCGCTGCCGTGAAACACGGCGATCAGATTCGGCGCCACCCCTTTCACTTCGGCGGGAGCAGTGCGCACGGTTGCACCGGCGGCTCGAAGGGGCTCGGAGAGGATTGTTTCGACGCGCTCGCCGCCGGTGATGTCACCGGTTCCCGAATCGACATCGACGATGCGCTTGAGCAGCTCGATCGCGCCCGGACGGCTCGCCTCGACCGCTCGATACACGGCATCGTCGCGTTGACCGGCGGCCTGGACCGCGCCGGCAAAGAAGATCAATGCCGCACCCGCGGCCATCGTCACCGTGTCGTGAATTCGCACCGGATCACCCTCGATGAATTGGATGCAGGCGGCATCCGTTTCGGGGCATCATACCGCGCATCGCCGCAGGCAAATAGCGTTCATTGGCGGCGGAAGCTCGGGGGTCCTCATGCCATCGGCGACCGCACGCACCATGCATAGTGAGAGATTGGCGGTGGCGGTCGTCGCGATCGCGGCAGTTGGGTCGTTGGCTGCGTCTGCCGGGGAAATTGCGACCGGCTTGCACCGATCGATCGAGGAGCTCACGCCGACGGCAACGATTCGTGTCGGCAAGACTGCGGACTGGGTGGCGATCTCCGACCATGCAGTATGGGTCGGATCGAGCGGGCCTGATGCAGTCAGCGAGATCGATCCGCATACGAACAGGCTCGTCTCGACCATTCCACTGCCCGGGAACCCGTGTGCAGGACTTGCAATCGGGCATGGAGGTGTCTGGGTTCCGCTTTGCGCCAGGCCAAACGCGCTCGCTCGCATCGATTTGCGTACTCTCAAGGTGACCCTCGTCGCCGGGATTGGCCCGGCGGATAGCGAAGGCGGGATCACCAGCAGCTCCGACAGCATCTGGCTGATCGTCGATCGGAAGGCGACGCTCGCACGCATCGACCCCGCCTCCGGCCATATCCGGCAAACGATTCACGTGCCCATCGGATCTTACAATCCGCTCTACAGCGCGGGTCTCATCTGGGTAACGCGCGCTGACGGCGCGGAGGTCACCGTCGTGCAGGCCAGGACGGGGAATATCCTCGGCCGGGTGCGCAGTGGCCCCAACCCTCGATTTCTGACTTCCGGCGCCGGAGCAGTATGGACGCTCAACCAAGGCGATGGCTCACTGAGCCGCATCGATATGAAGACCCGACGGGTAGTCCAGACAATTGCCTTGGACACACCGGGGCATGGGGGTGATATCAAGTTCGGTGGAGGCATGGTCTGGACCAGCATGTCCAAGGTTCCGCTGACGGTCGTCGATGGCAGGACGGGAGTCGTACTCTGCCAATGGATGGGACCCGGAGGAGATGCACTCGGTATCGGTCACGGTGCAATCTGGCTCACGAACTATCATGCCGGCACGATTTCGCGGATCGAGATGCGCGAGGCGCTGAGTCGTTGCAGCGGCACGCCAGTCAAATCGACGGGTGAAGCGAGTCTCAGGGTGCACTAGGGAAATCATTTCGGAACAGTCACTTGGCTGTTTTTCTGGCAGCCCGTTCGAGGGGTCGGCGTGCGGCCGGGCGCTGCAGGCCCTTCGATTGACGTCCCGACATCGACGGTTCAATGTCCATGATCATGCAATCGGTCCAGCAGTCAGCGGAGCGAGGACGGGCGCGCTTGCCGGATTGGGCGGCCGATCTCTCGGTCGCCCTGGAGAGCGGCGCCTGCGGGCAATTCGTGTTGTATGGGAATGTCCACGACCGCTTTGCGATCGGCGATCGGTTCGTCGGCATCGATCGGTTCATCGAGGATGAGATGCTCGGGACGACCGATGTCATCTTGTCGTATGACCTCGGGAATGGATTGATCGTCGAGCGGGGGGAAAAGCGCCTCGCACAGTGGGCACCGCCGGTCATGCGCGCCCTGCCGCAGCAGCCGCTCGACGCGGTCCGCTTCATTGGCCGGTACATGCGGTATCTAGGAAACCTGCAGGCCGTCGGCAACGGCGACATTCCGCGCGTGGCCGTAATCATGCGCGGAATCGATCAGCTCCTGCCCGCCGATGGGAGAGGATTCGAGCACGAGAGTCTCACGTATCTCGTGCGCGACTGGGCGCTCGGCAGTCCCTTCGTCCACCTTCCGTTTGCAAGCCTCCTCACCGCGGACAATCTCACCGACGTCGAGCCCCTGATCGTATTCTCCCCGCAGGTCAAACTGGTGCGCATCCCCCTGCCTTCGGTGAATGAGCTGCAAGGCGCGCTCAGGTTGCTTCAGCAGGAGCATCCCGAGACGGTTCCCCGCGCCACGGATGTGGCGGCGCTTGCTGCCGCAGTGAGTGGCGTATCGGTGAACACGCTGCAGCAGATCACCAAGCTCCGCGCCCACAATGGACGAAGGCTACAGGCCGAGGACTTCGCGGCTCTCAAGAAGGAGATGGTCGAGCGCGATGCGCCAGGACTCATCGAGTTCGTCGAGTCCACGCGCACTCTGGAGGACTACCACGGCCAGGACTCGCTCAAGAGTTGGCTTCGCCAGGACATCACGCTCTGGCGCCTCAACGACGTGCGCGCGCTGCCCATGGGCTACCTGCTCTGTGGGCCGATCGGCACGGGCAAGACATTCCTCGTCGAGTGCCTCGCCGGCGAGGCCGGTGTCCCGGTGCTGAAGTTGAAGAACTTCCGCGACAAGTGGATCGGATCGAGTGAGGCGAATCTCGAGAAAATCTTCCGGCTCATCCGGGCGCTGGGGCGCTGCATCGTCTTCATAGACGAGGCAGACCAGACGCTCGGCCGGCGAGAGTCCGGCCCAGGGGATGGCGGGCTCTCCGGACGGCTTTACTCGATGATCGCGCAGGAAATGTCGAATTCCGCAAATCGAGGCAAGGTCATCTGGGTGTTTGCCTCATCGAGGCCTGATCTCATCGAGGCGGACCTCAAACGGCCGGGCCGGATCGATGTCAAGATTCCGATCCTCCCTGCCGGAACGCCCGCGCAGGCCTGCGCACTCATCGTGGCTCTTGCCAGGCGATTCGGACTCGAGCTCTCACAGACAGAGATCGAAGAGCTTCGGATTCCGCTTCCCCGATTGCTGACGCCCGGCGCGGCCGAAGCGCTGGTCGTCAAAGCGTATCGTGTGGCGCGCACGGAGAAGGTCACGGCCATGGAGGCAATCGCGCGCAGCCTGGCCGGATACCAGAGCGCCGTTCCGCCGGACGTGCTCGAGCTGCAGATCCGCCTCGCCATACGCGAAGCGACGGACCTGGCGTTCGTGCCAACGGAATTGCAACACTTTGCCGGCGAGAGTGCATCGGAGCGCTGAGCTCAGATGCCTCTGTGCCAGGCGAGTTGTAAGCGCATGCTCTCTTCCGTGAGCGCCCGCCCGAACTCCTGGTCCGGCTCGATCACCAGCATCTGCAGCGGCTCGAGGAGAATCGGTTGGCCAGCTTTGCCGGGCTTGGGTCGTGGCAGCGCCGTGACCGTTCCTGTGAGCACGGTGAGACTCAATCTCTGCGGCGCCGTCAAGCGAACGTCGAAAGTGGCGGCCGCGGTTTCAAAGTTTCGACCCCCCGCATGAATGTAGAAGGGGCGGTCTTGCTCACTCCTGACCTTGAAAAGTGCCTCGCCATGCGCGATGAGCACGCTGCGAGCGCGCGCCGCGTAGACTACGTTGATCTCCGTTCCGCGATTGAGCTCAACGCCGGTTCCGTCCTCGAGGGTGAGGCGCCTGGTAGCTTCCGGCGCGGTCGTATAGACGCTGCGATGGGCTCCCGAGGCCAGGAGAATGGCGATGGGGGCCCCGAGCGTGATGCCAGCGCCGGCGAATGCCGCAACGGTGAGCCAGGCAGGACGAGGTCCGCGTCTCGGCTCGAGGATGGCCGGAGGAATCGGGAAGATTTCCGAGAGAACGGCCAGTACATCGGGGCCATGCCATTCGACTGCAGCCTTCGCGATAACGGTGCGGTGAGAACGCCGCTCGAGCCATCCCACGAGCTCCACTCCCTCCCTCTGGCGGAGCCCACGCTTGAGCCGAGCCAGCCACACCAGGGCTTCTTCGCGAGCACGGCTTCGGTGTTTACCGAAAAGAGGTCGCATACGGGGCCCGTACGACAGCGGAATGAACCGGGTGCGCCTCAGCTTAGACTCGGGGTTGCGCCTGATCCAGAGAATTCGCACGGTCGATTTTGCCGATGATCCCAGTGCAGTACATAAGTTGCAATCTGTGCGGAAGCGATATCTACCGCGTCTTGTTTCCCGCCGGAAAAGCACAGTCGCAGCAGATCGTGCAGTGCCTGAGCTGCGGGCTGATGTATGCCAATCCTCGAACCGGCGAGCTCGATTTCCTCAGGGTCGCCCGCAGCGATCCAACTTTTCTCGATGAGATGCTGCGGCGAAGATGCGATTCTCGGATGGAGAAGGAACGCTGTCAGATTGGAGACTACGTCACGACGCGCCGCATCCTCGCAAAGCTGTTTCCCGAGCGCGGTAATCTCCTCGAGCTGGGGTCGGGGCTGGGCTTCCTTCTCGATTCATTCAGGCAGGACGGCTGGATCACCATGGGTGTGGACCCGGATCCCCTGTGCTGCGAGCACGCCAGGGTCAAATTGGGATTGGATGTCATCGCGGGCACCTTGGCGGGCGCGAGGTGTCAGGCGGACAGCTACGACGCCGCGCTGATGATCCATGTCATCGAGCATCTCCCCGATCCGTGTCAGACCCTGCGTGAGCTGTTCCGGATACTTCGGCCAGGTGGCATTCTGGTCGTGGAGACGCCGCGATATGACACTCTGACATTCCGGCTCTTGCGTCATCGGGAGCGCAGCATCCTGTGCGAAGGGCATGTGTATTTCTTCACGACGAAAACGCTCGAGGGAATTGCACGGAAAGCCGGGTTTTCGGTGCTCAGGCGTGCTTACGTGGGGCGATCACTGACCCTGGACCGGCTGCTTTGGAATGTGGGAAGAGTGTGCAGAAGCAGGATGATTCAGACCAGGCTGGAGTCGCTGTCACGATTGCTGCACCTGACCAAAATGAGCCTCACCATCAACCTTCGCGACATGGAGCGCGTTTATCTCAGAAGGCCCACATGAGGATATTGCCGGCCCCGGTGCACCGATGGCCGGTCCCGGGCTCGTGCCCGTGTCGACAAAGCGGACCGGTGAAACGGTTGACACCGAACGGTTCGGCTGAAATACTGCAAAATCGATCGCGTGGCCTTTTTCGGCTGTTGACTCCAAGATGCCGGCCCGCTCAATCCGGCTTCGGCTTTCTGTGGGTGGACAGCGCGTCACTACAGCCCCGAAGAGACTCCAATGTCCCAAACCACCCTCAACGTAAACGGCGTGGATCATGCCGTCGACGCTCAGCCTGATAGCCCGCTGTTGTATGCGTTGCGAGACGATCTCAAATTGCGCGGTCCGAAATTCGGATGCGGGCTGGGGGAGTGCGGCGCCTGCACCGTCCTCATGGACGGAACCGCGATCCGATCCTGCGTGACTCCGCTGGCAGCCGTCGGCAAGGCGAGGATCGTCACGCTCGAGGGGCTCGGCACGCCTGAGAAACCTCATCCATTGCAGACCGCCTTCATCGCGGAACAGGCCGCGCAATGCGCGTATTGCATCAACGGGATGATCATGCAGGCCGCCTCGCTTCTCGAGCACAACCCGCGCCCGAGTCGCGAGGACATCAAGAAGGCGCTGAATGACAATCTCTGCCGCTGCGGCACGCACATGCGGATCGTGCGCGCCATTGAGCGCGCCGCCGGGAGCATGCACGAATGAGCTCGCCCGACGCACTCGGTTTCGATCCGGCGCTGAGCCGACGCAGCTTCCTGCAATCGATGGGCGGCCTCGTCGTCGCCTTCAACCTGTTTGGCCATTCAGGGCCGGCAGCCGCAGCAGGACGGTCTCCGGCATTGCCGGCGGCGGGGAATCTCGATGCCTGGCTGGCGGTACGCCCGGACAATACGGCGACGCTTTTCACGGGAAAGATCGAGACCGGAACGGGCGTGGAGACGGCGCTCGCGCAGTTTGCCGCGGAGGAGCTCGATTTTCCTTTCGAGCGCCTGGACGTGGTCATGGGAACGACTTCGTTGACCGTCGATCAGGGCCCGACGTACGGAAGTATGACCATCCGCTATGCCGGCCCGCAGATTCGCCACGCGGCTGCCGCTGGCCGGGAGGCGCTGCTGGATCTCGCCTCACGACATTTCGGGGTTCCGGTCGGCCAACTCGTCGCCGCACAGGGCACGATCTCCGTGGCAGGCTCTCCCGACCGGGCGATCACCTATGGAAAGCTGGTGGACGGGAAGCGCATCGATGTCGAGATCGGGAGCAGCGGGGAGGGGTTCGACCTGAAGGTTGCGCCCCGGGCGCGCACCAAGGACCCGGCAACGTATCGGGTCGTGGGCCGCCCACTGCCTCGCAAGGACATTCCCGCGAAAGTCATGGCTCAATTCACGTACGTGCAGGATGTGCGCGTGGAAGGCATGTTGCACGGCCGGGTCGTACGCCCATACGGGGTGGGGGCCACCCTGCGGAGCATCGATGAGCGGGGTCTCGAGCGCATACCGGGGTTCGTGCAGGTGGTACGGCGCGAGAATTTCCTGGGGGTGGTTGCCGAGACCGAATGGGCAGCAATCCAGGCGGCCGCGAGGCTCGGCTCCACGCTCAATCCCGAGGGCCCTGAAGCTGGCCAGGCCAAGTGGTCGCGCTGGAACGGCCTGCCCAAAATGAATGACCTCTGGGACACGGTGCGTAAGGCCACCGTGGCCCACGAGTATCCGGTCGCCAGCCAGGGATCGGCGCAGACGGCGCTCGCTCATGCCGGCCGGACGCTCAAGGCCACTTATCAGACACCCTTCCAGATGCACGGATCGATCGGTCCTTCCTGTGCCATTGCCGATGTAAGCGGCAATCGGGCGACATTCTGGTCGGGCACGCAGATGCCGCATGACGTGCGGCGGGATATGGCGAAGCTCCTGCGTATTCCTGTCGACAATGTCGAGGTGCGCTGGGCCGAAGGGTCGGGCGCCTATGGGCGCAATGGTCTGGAGCAAGTGGTCGCGGACGCCGCGATCATGTCCCAGGCGGTCCACCGACCGGTGCGCGTTCAGTGGATGCGCTGGGATGAGCATGGTTGGGAGCCCAAGGGCCCGCCCTTGGTTCAGGACCTGCAGGGCGCTCTGGATGATCAGGGTCGCGTCGTGGTCTGGCAGCATCACGCCTGGGTTCCCACCGTCGAAGACACGCATCTGATCGCCGCGGCGCTGATTGGAAGGCCGGACGTGACCGGTACGACCGGCACGGGGGAGCCTGCCGTCTCGTATGCCTACACCTTCGAGAATGCCGACGTCGCCTTCCACGCTGAAGGCCGGGTCGGACTGATGACTTCGTGGCTGCGCTCGCCCGCGCAGTTCGAGGCGACCTTTGCGATGGAGTCGTTCATCGACGAGCTGGCGGCCGTGGCGCGGCAGGACCCGCTCGAGTTCCGGCTCTCACATCTGAAGGATCCGCGGGCGATCGCGGTGTTGAAAGCTGCCGCAGAGGCATATTCCTGGGACAGCCGGCCGGCCCGCGGCGCAGCTGGCAGTAGTGGAGGGCCCGCCCATGGCCGTGGCATCGCCTGGGTCAATCGTGACGATACGCGCGTGGCGACGATCGCAGACGTCACTGTCGATCGCGATACTGGCCGGATCAAAGTGGGACGCGTCGTGGTGGCCCATGATTGCGGCTTGGTGATCAATCCCGACGGTCTCAAGAACCAGATCGAAGGCAACGTGATCCAATCGCTCAGCCGCACGCTGCACGAGGAAGTCACTTTCGATACGGCCCATGTCACCAGCCGGGACTGGGTCGGCTATCCGATCCTGCGCTTCGAGGAGATCCCCGACCGCATCGACATCGTGCTCGTCAACAATAGGCCCGATCAGCCGTCCACCGGCGGAGGCGAGCCTTCGACGTGCCCAACTGCAGCGGTCATCGGCAATGCCGTCTACGATGCGGTCGGCGTGCGCCTACGCCAGACGCCTTTCCGTCCGGCGCGAGTGAAGGCGGCGATGACCTGAGCGCCTCACTTCACCATCACCCAGGCGGGATGCATCAGCGGGAATGCGATCAGACCCACCGCCGCGGTAACCGCTATGAGAAGTGGATTACTGACCTTCCAACGGAACAGAGCCGCCAGTGCCGTCAGCCCGATCAGAATCGTCAGCCAGTCTCCGATGGCGATGCGGCCGAGAAGCACGCAGGCTCCAAGGATAGTGCCGATCGCCGCGGCGTAGGCGCCCTTAACGAATCCCTGTACGTTGCGGTTGGCGCGATGGCGCGCCAGTGCAGGCGCCGCTATCAGCACCAGGAGGAACGACGGCAGGAAGATTCCTACGGTTGCCGCCAGTGAGCCCCAGAAACCCGCCACCAGGAACCCAACGAAGGTTGCGGTGATCACCACCGGACCGGGGCTGATCATTCCGACGGCGACCGCAACCAGAAAGTCGCGCTCACCGAGCCAGCCATACTGCTGGACAACCCCCTGCTGCAGAAATGGGACGATGACCAGGCCGCTTCCAAAGGTCATGGCTCCGGTCTTGAGGAAGAACAGCAGGAGCTTGGTGAGGGTCGAGGCGGTCGCAACCGGTGCGCCGGGCGCCATCGATGCCAGGGGAGTCGCAGCCATCAGTGTCGTCGCCGACGACGAACTGCGACCGACGGTTCCATAGTAGAGAATCCCGATGATCCCGGCTCCAACGAAGAGAATCGCGACCTCTGCGTGGACGACCACCGTCACACCGAAACACACCACCGCGAGGGCCCACTGTACCCAGTCTTCCATCCCGAGCCTGGCAAGCCGATAGCAGGAGTGGAGGATGAGTGCGATGACCGCTGGGCTCACTCCATAGAAGATCGCGGTGACCGGCTGCAGCCCGCCGAAGTGCACGTAAAGACCACCCAGTGCCGCGACAATCACGAAGTTGGGAAGGATGAATGACCAGCCGCCTGCCCATGCCCCCCGGAAGCCCCCACGAAGGTAGGACAGATAGATCCCAACCTGGATCGCGAGCGGCCCGGGAAGCGATTGGCAGACCGCGATCGCCTCGCGCATCTGCTCCTTGCTCACCCAGCCACGCTCGGTGACGAGCTCTCGCTCCATCTGGCCCACCAGCGCGACCGGCCCACCGAAGCCGAGTAGTCCGAGACGCAGGAAATAGAGGGTGATCTCGCGGAGGGGAGGGGATTCAGCCACGGATCAGGCCCGCGTCTCGTGGCTCGCGAGGTCGAGTGCGTCAGCCAGGCGGTCCAACTCGCTCGTCTCGGTATAGATGTAGCAGGACGCCCGCACCGCCTCAGTGACACCGAGGCGTTTCAGCAGCGGCAGCGCGGCCAGGTCTCCGGCGCGAACGGCTATGCCCCTCGAGTCCAGGTGCGTGAGGATCTCGCCCGGCGTGCGCCCGGCGATTGCGAAAGAGAACACCGGCAGGCGTCGCTGCGGCGAGCGGGACCCAACCAGGCGCAGGCCTTTGATGCGGCTCAGTCGGTCGAGTCCATGCGCCGTAAGGTGCGCCTCGTGCCGCTCGAGCGCCCCACGATCCTGACGGCTCAGATATTCGACCGCGGCCGCCAATCCGATCGCTCCGGAGACATTCGGGGTACCCGCGCCGAACTTGCGCGCCGCGCGCTCGAATTCCTCAGACACGAAATCCACGGCATGCGCCATATTCGATCCGGCTTGATAGGGCGCCATCTCTTCGAGCCGCTCGCGCCGACCCCAAAGGACTCCGGCGCCCATGGGACCCAGCATCTTGTGGCCGGACAAAACCAGGAAGTCGCAGCCGAGAGCCTGCACGTCGAGGGGTACGTGCGGCGCGGATTGCGCCGCATCGATCAATACTCGGGCGCCGGCCCCGTGTGCCAGGGAACAGATCTCGGCTGCAGGATTGATGTAGCCGGCCACGTTGGAGACGTGACTGAAGCTTACGAGACGTGTGCGCGTCGATAACTGCCGTTCAAAATCTTCAAGGCACACGCAGCCTTCATCGTCGACGTCCGCATGGCGGATGACGGCGCCGGTCTGTTCCGCCACCAGCCGCCAGGGCAGAAGGTTCGATGCGTGCTCCGCCACCGTGAGGAGGATCTCATCACCTGACCTGAGCCGTGGGCGCGCCCAGGCAGTGGCAACGAGGTTGATGCCCTCGGTGGTCCCGCGCACCCAGACCACCTCGTCGGGCGCCGGCGCGTGGATGAACTCAGCCAGGACCCGGCGCGCACCCTCGTAGCGCTCATAGGCTCGCCGTGCCAGGGTGTGGAGGGCGCCGCCGGGGTTGGCGTTGTCGTGCCGATAGTAGTGCTGCAGCGCCGCGAGCACCGGGGTCGGGCGCTGTGTCGTGGCAGCACTGTCGAGATAGGCAAGCGGAAGTCCATTCACCGTCTGATCGAGGGCCGGGAAGTCCGCGCGCCAGGGGCAGGCGAGGGGGTTGGTGTGGGGACGCTGACGGGTGACCGACTGCATGAGAGTCTCCAGTCGATGGCCTGGTGAACGCAATGGTCAATGATATAACGTTAAGGTAGTATATACAACAATGAAGACCCCGACTCCAGCCTGGCTGCTTCTGATCACCAACCTTCCGGGTCGCAACCCGACGCTGCGCATGCGGATCTGGCGGGCGCTCAAGGGGGCAGGCGCCGGACTCCTGCGCGACGGCGCCTATTTGCTGCCCAACGGCGAACGCGCGCGCGAAGTTTTCGAAGAGCAGGGCGATGAGATCAGGGCCGCAGGGGGCTTGGTCCAGGTTCTATCCTTCGATGCCGAGTCGGATGAGCAGAACGCCGAGCTCACAGCGCTGTTTGACCGAACGGTTGAGTATGCGGAGGCCATCGCGAAGCTCGATGGGCTCAAGGACGAGCTTGCGGGACTGGCGGAGACTGAGGCGCGGCAGCGGCTGACCGGCGTAGTGCGCGAAGTCGCCGTGATTGCGGGCCGGGACTTTTTCCCGGGCGAGCCGCGCAGGCAGATGGAAGGGGCGCTCGCCGATGCGGAAGCGGCACTGAATGCCCGGTTTGCGCCCGATGAGCCGCACGCGGCCCACCGCAAGGTCCGATTGCGCGACCGGAAGGACTATCGCGCGCGCATTTGGGCGACTCGCGAGCGCCTGTGGATCGACCGCGTGGCCTCAGCGTGGCTCATCCGGCGTTTCATCGATCCGAAAGCGAAGTTCCTGTGGCTGAAGCGGGTGAGGGATTGTCCCAGGAGCGCGGTTGGCTTCGATTTTGACGGTGCGGAGTTCACGCACGCGGACTCCAAGGTCACGTTCGAGGTGCTCTTGAGCAGCTTCAGCCTCGAGCACGACGCAGGTCTCCGTCGCTTGGGCGCCTTGGTACATCACCTGGACGTCGGTGGCATTCCCGTTGCCGAAGGTCCGGGCTTCGCGACCATCATGGCGGGGACGCGAGCGCTTCAGGCGGACGACGACGGGCTGCTGAAGGCGATCACCCCCGTGCTCGATAGTCTCTACGCGGGGTACTCGGCCGCGGATCGCGAACGATGAGCGCGGAGACCGTCGCGGAAGGACATGGACCGCGTCGCTCGCTACCCGATCGAACAGCATCGATGACCGGGGCTTGGCCTTCACATTACTTCACTTGACCCGTTGAAGCGCAGCTCCGACGATCTCCTACTGTCGGAGTGAACCGCGATAACATAAAGTACTACAACCACCCGCCCGGGCATGAGCCGGCCCCGGGGCTTTGTCGCGGATGGACCTTCTGCCCATGTATCCGGAGGGGCATGCAGTGTCGAATTCGGAATCGGAGCGGCAATCGCTATTTCGAGTGGGTCTTCTGCCGGTCCACCACCCTGAGGCTGTCGTAAGCCTGCCTGTGCAGCTCGGATTTACCGCGGGACCCATCGATCGAACCGGCCCGCTGAGCATCGAAACGGTGACGAGCACGCAGGCGCTCGAGGCACTCGAGGACGACTACGAGCGCCTGAATCGGGTGACCGGCAACGGCCTGCCGTTCGCACTGCATGATTGGCATTTGAGCTGGTGCAGGCAGTGGCTCAACTGTAACCCGCGAGTACGGGACGATCTCGCGATTCATGTGATGCGGAACCGCGCCGGAATCTGCGCCGCCATCCTCCCGATGCTCCGCTCGGTGCGCACGCTAGGGCCGCTGCGGGTGTGCTCCTTCAATATGCTGGGGCCCGATCCGGGCCTCAGCGAGACCCGTTTCTCACTCGTCGAGCCCGGCTTCGAGGATGCAGCGGCCGCAGCGATACAGCAGCATCTTGCCGCTACCTCCGACTGGGACTGGGTGAACTGGAGTGGACTCTCGCCCGCGTTCGCGGAGGCCTTGGGGCGGCACGCCGCGCTCGTGTGGCTGGAGCCTCAACCAGGTTATCTCATAGACCTGCCGCCGAGCTGGGAGCAGCTGCGCACGCAGCTCAAGCGCAACATTCGTGAGTCCCTGCGCCATTGCTACAACTCCCTGAAGCGCGAAGGGCTCGAATTCGAGCTGGCTGTCCATACGGAAGGTGCGGAGCTCGAAGCGGCGCTCGAGCGATTCTTCGAGCTGCATACGCTGCGCGCGCAGCTCACCGGTGTCTCGTTGCATCCCGATCATTTCAGGTACGAGGGCGCCCGTAAGTTTCTGCGCGACGTGTGCGCGAGACTCGCTGCACGCAACATCGCACGGGTGTTCGAGCTCAGGATCGGCGGGGAGGTCGTGGCGAGCAGGATCGGGTTCGTGGTCGGGCACACCCTCTACTTGTATTACAGCGGCTTCAAACCCCCGTGGGGCAGATACAGCGTGGCGACGACGATCCAGGCTGAGGCAATCAAGTACGCCATCGCGTGCGGACTGAAGAGCGTGGATCTCTCCCCGGGGCGGGTCGTTTCAAAGACGCGATGGAGCCCGCGGGAAGTCCTCTACGGACGTGCCGTCCAGTTTTGCGCTGGGCGCAAGGCGCACTGGGCGCGGCTCCTGTATCAGCTCTCATCCGGAGAGAGGCTGACATTGCTGGCTCCGCTTCTCGGCCGCTTCGAACGGCAGGGAAACTGACTGCGCAGCCGTCACGGCCTGCAGCAGCCACCTCGACGAACCTTCACGTGGCGAGTTCCGATAGCGTGTGCGTATGAATTATATCGAAGCCAGCCTGGTTCCCGGGGAGACAGTCGTTTATCAGACGCGTCTGCATTGGACCGTGATGCTTCGGCACCTTCTCCTCGGGCTGTTTTTACTTGCCGGTGCAGGTGCGCTGCTGAGCTACCTGTTGCATCAGCCACGATCAGGCGATGCGAGCGAACACCTCATGGAGGGTGGCGCGGCCGCGCTCCTGGTATGCGCCATCGCCGCGATCGTCGCGGGCGTAATGCGGCGCAATGCCACTGAGATTGCGGTTACCACCCGCCGCGTGGTGGTCAAGCAGGGTCTCGTCAGCCGCAAGACGATCGAAATGCTGCTCAACAAGATCGAGACGATCGAAGTCAGTGAGCCCATGGCCGGCAGAATGCTGGGCTATGGAAGCATTATGATAGTTGGAACGGGCGGTACCTCGGAGCCATTCCACAAAATTGCGCATCCGCTGCAATTTCGCAACGAGGTCCTGCAGCAGCTCGAGAAGAGGCCCGAGGGGCCGGCGTAATCCAAAGAGCGAAGTCGGGCTGACGAAGCCGTACGCGACACGAGTCGCCCACGGGTCGGGGCATGACCACATCGATCGCAGACGAGCCGGATTCCGGTCACCAGCTGGTGCGGCAGATGCGTCTGCGCGATCTGGTGCTCGCGCAGATACTGACGGTCGTCGGCAGCTCGTGGGTGGGGATCGCCGCCGGAGTCGGATCGGCTCAGTTCCTCGTGTGGCTGCTCGCGTTCACGGCCTTTTACGCGCCGGTGGCGGTTGCCGTGTACTACCTCAATCGCGAGATGCCACTCGAAGGCGGCCTGTACTCCTGGGCGCGCCGCTCGTTCGGCGATGCGATCGGATTCATGACCGCATGGAATATATGGGCTTACGCGCTCAGCTCGATCGCAACGATCGTGTATCAGCTTCCAAGCGAGACGTCCTACATGATCGGGCCGGCCGCCGCGCACCTGCCCGAGAATCATCTGTTCGTCTACCCGCTTCTCGCCATAGTCGTGATGCTGCTCACCTATACCGCAATCCGTGGCCTGGGGCTCGGTAAGTGGATCCACAATGTCAGTGGCGCGTCCGTGCTGGTGGTGTTCGCGCTGCTGACCGTGACGCCCCTTTGGGCATGGCTGCACGGCGCGACACTGCACTATGCGCCGTTCGCTCTGCACTTTCCGCAGACCGATGCCACATCGCTGTCGCTGGTCGGACAGGTTCTCTTCGCCGCGGCGGGCCTCGAGTACATCGCCATCATGGCGGGCGAGACGCATTCTCCCGGCCGGGCCATCGGACGGTCGGTGGTGATAGCCTCGCCGATCATCCTGCTGATGTTCGTGCTCGGCACGGCAGCGGTGGTCAGCATCCACGGGTCGCATCCGGGGACCGCCATCAACTATGTCGCGCCGATTCCACAAACGCTGTCCCTGGCGCTCGGATCAGCCGGTCCGGCCGCGGCAGTCGGCAAGGTCGCGATCCTGCTGCTGCAGATCCGCATCCTGGGCGCGGCCAGCTTCCTTTTCACCGGCGCGACTCGCCTGCCCATGGCGGCCGGTTGGGATCACCTCATTCCCGCATGGTTCAACAAACTCCACCCGGTCTACAAGACGCCGGTGAACTCGATTTGCATGACGAGCGGAATCATCGCGGCGATGCTGGTGCTGGGCAGCGCCGGAGTTCGTGCGGCGGAGGCGTTCGGCGTGCTGAACGATGCCAGCAACGAGTTCTACGCGCTCGCATACCTGGCGATGTTCCTGATTCCGGTCTGTGGCAGCCGCAGTGTTCGCTTGCGACTGCCGAGGGGCGTCGCCGTTGTCTGCGCAATCGGCGTGATCACGATGCTGTTCATCCTGGTCTTCAATGCGTATCCCTTCATGAGCGACGTGCAGCCCGGCCGGTTCGCGGCAAAGGTCATCGGCACGACGCTCCTCGTGAACGCGGTCGGATGGATCTTCTATCGCTCACGACGACGACCTGCTGCGGCGGCAGGCAGCGCCTCACCCGAGGCGGATGGAGGCGCTGCGTAGAGCGCTGGGCTCGAGAGGGCCCGTGATATGCTCACGAGGCCAGAGTCTACCCGCCACCGATACCCGAGAGGTGTGACCATGGCTCGCACCAGCCGCGTCCTCCCTGAGTCCCCAGCCGGCGCACCCTTGGATCCCTCGCGCCGCGCATTCCTGTCCGCCGGCCTCGCTGCCGGAGGAGGCCTGATGCTGACCGTGAGTCTGCCGGGTATCGCCGAGATGGAGTCGACGGCGCAGGCCGAGCAGGCATCTGCGTCGCGACTGGGCGCGTATATCCTCATCGCGCGCGATGGTCTCGTGACGATCATGGCCAGAAGCCCGGATATGGGTCAGGGCATGAAGACAACGTTGCCGATGATCATCGCCGACGAGTTGGATGTGCCCTGGTCCAGTGTGCACGTGGAGACCGCTCCGGTGAGTCCCGCGCTCTACGGGATGCAGTTTTCCTACGGCAGCATGAACACACCGTTGCAGTACGATCCGATGCGCCGCGCAGGCGCAGCCGGGCGACAGATGATGCTGACAGCCGCGAGGCGCCTCTGGCGTGTGCCGGCCAACGAATGCGAGACGGATGCGGGCGTCGTGCATCACCGTCCGAGCGGACGGCGGGCAACCTATGGGGAGCTCGCGACTCGGGCTGCAAGGCTGCCGGCACCCGACCTATTGACCGTATCGCTCAAGCATCCGAAGGACTACAAGATCATCGGCCATTTCACTCCGCAGGTCGACGGCCCGCGCGTGCTGGCCGGCGAGCCGTTGTTCGGGATCGATCAGAGTGTCCCGGGGATGCTGTATGCGGTGTACGAAAAGGCGCCCGTATTTGGCAGCCGAGCGCTCAGCGCGAACCTGGATGTCATCAAGAGACAGCCCGGTGTGCGCGATGCATTCATCATTCACGGTAACCCTGCGCAGGTCATGGATGCAGGTTTGGTCGACGGCGTGGCGATCGTCGCCGAGCGCTGGCACCAGGCCAACCGGGCCCTGGAGCTTCTCGAGGTTGAGTGGGAGGCGCGCGAGGTATCACAGCAGGCGACCGATGTATTCGATCGACAGGCAGCCGCCCTGGTCGACGAACCTCCTCGCCAGATTCTGCGTCAGGACGGTGATGTGAATCAGGCCTTCAGTGGCGCTGCCAAGGTCGTCGAAGCCTCCTACGCGTACCCGTTCCTGGCACACGCGACGCTCGAACCGATGAATTGCACCGCGTGGGCCAAGCAGGACGGCAGCATCGAAATCTGGGCTCCCAGCCAGGGGCCGACGGCCGCCCTCATGCTGGTTGCGCGGACCCTCGAGCTCGATCCCGGCAAGGTTACGGTGCACATGACGCGCGTGGGCGGCGGCTTTGGGCGGCGCGGCGACAACGATTATGTTGTCGAAGCCGCCGCGATCTCCCAGCGCATCGGCAAGCCCGTCAAGCTGCTGTGGAATCGTCGGCAGGACATCCAGCATGACTTCTACCGTCCGGCCGGCTACAACCACTTCCGTGGTGCGCTGGACGCCCAGGGTAACCTCTTGGGATTCACGGATCACTTCGTGACGTTCAGCCACGGAGGGGAGGTCGCTCTGTGCGCCGACCTGCCGCTTGGCATGTTCCCGGCTGGATTCGTCCCCAACCTGCAATTCGGGCAGACGATGATCGAGCTGGGCGCCCCGACGGGTCACTGGCGGGACCCGAATTACAACGGGCTCGCCTTTGCCTTCGAATCGTTCATGGATGAGGTCGCGCATGCCGGAGGGCGCGATCCGCTCGAGCTGCGGTTGAAGCTGTATGGACCGCCGCGCGTCATTCCTGCACCGCCGTCGCGCATGCCGGGGTTACACGTTCCGCCGTTCGATACCAGCAGGGCGCGCGGGGTATTGCAATTGGTCGCCGAGAAGGCCGGCTGGGGCAAGCAGCAGCTGACGCCGGGTACCGGCATGGGACTGGCGTTTTGCTACAGCCATTTTGGTTACGTAGCCGAAGTCATCAAGGCCAGCGTCAATGAGCGGGGCGTACCGCGCATTCACAAGGTCTGGGCGGCCGTAGATATCGGCAGGCAGATCATCAATCCTGCCGGCGCCTACAACCAGGCGCAAGGCGCAATTCTGGACGGGCTGGGTTCTGCGCTGCACCAGGGCCTCACGATCAGGAACGGCGCCGTCGTCGATACGAACTTCAATACCTTTGGCTTGCTGCGGATGCGCGAGGCGCCACCGGTGGAGGTGCATTTCCGCATTACCGACAACCATCCGACCGGTCTGGGTGAGCCGACTCTCGCGCCGGCGATGCCGGCACTCACCAATGCGCTCTTCGCGGCAACCGGCAAGCGGATTCGCAGGCTGCCGATCGATCCAGAGCTGTTGAGGACGTGACAGAAACCAAGGACGCTGAGCGTTCACGCTCCGTTCAACCCACTTTCTGGCCCGACCCACGGGCATGAGGCGAGATTGAACGATGTGGCGAGCCCTACGAACCGGCGTCCTGGTGCTGGTGCTTCTGGTCGTGGCCGCTCAGGCGTGGCTCGATCGATTCACCACCACCAGCTGGCAGCGCACGGTCTACGTCGGCGCATTCCCGGTCAGTGCCGATGCGAGCCCCGTAACTGCGGACTACCTCGCACAGCTCGATCAGGGAAGGATCGATGAGGTCAGCGGCTTCGTGACGGCTGAGGCCAGACGTTACGGAGTCAGTGTCGATGAGCCGATTGAGGTGCATCTCTACCCCACCCTGGCAGCGGCACCTCCGGCACTCGATTCAGGTGCGAGCCTCATCACACGCATTGTCTGGAGCCTGCGGTTGCGCTATTACCGCTACCGCATGCTCGCTGCGGTTTCGCCTCGACCGCAGATTGCCATGTTCCTGCTTTACCACGACCCGGCGCTGCTCTCGCGTCTGCCGCATTCGGCAGGGCTGCAGCGCGGGCTGACTGCCGTCGTACACGTGTTCGCCAGCCGCTCGCAGGAGGCGCAGAACCGGATCGTGATGGCCCACGAGCTGCTGCACACCTTCGGGGCCACAGACAAATACGACCTGGCCACCGGTTTACCGAAGTACCCGGATGGATTCGCCGAGCCGCAACTCTCGCCCCTCTATCCGCAGCAGCTCGCGGAGATCATGGCTGTGAAGACGCCACTCAACACTATGGAGGCACGGATGCCGGACAGCCTTCAGGATGAGCGCGTCGGGCCGGCGACTGCCCGGGAGATCGGCTGGGCGCGCCGTTGAGATAGCATGACCATCCGGCTCGTCAGGAGGCGTTTCCAATCCGAAGCTGCCCGTGCTGGCCTGCGGCAGCGGCTGGTGCTGATCGGAGCCGATCGAGGACGCTGTAGAGTACCGGTGTGATGTAGAGCGTGAGAAGCTGCGAAACCAGCAATCCGCCTACGACTGCTACCCCGAGCGGACGCCGCGCCTCTGCTCCGGCGCCCAGGCCGAGCGCAATCGGCAGCCCGCCAACGAGTGCGGTCAACGTCGTCATCATGATCGGCCGGAAGCGAACCCGGGCGGCCTCTACGATGGCCTCCCTGGCCGAGATCCCATGCTCGGCTTCTCGACGCACCGCGAAGTCGATCATCATGATCGCATTCTTCTTCACGATGCCGATCAGCATGATGATTCCGACAAATGCATAGAGGTTGACCGAAAGACGCAGCGCGTAGAGTGCGACGAATGCACCCATGGCGGCTGAGGGCAAGCCGGAGAGTATGGTCAGGGGATGGATGAAGCTGCGGTATAGGATGCCGAGAATGACATACACGATGAGCACTGCCATCACGAGCAACTCACCCATGTCTCCGAGCGAGTCTTGAAACGCTTCGGCGGCCCCTTGGAACGATGCCTGCACACCACGGGGCATACGCATTTCATTGCGGATGCGATCGATCGCGGCCACTGCACGGTCGAGCGAGAGCCCACCACTGAGGTTGAACGATACGGTCACCGCCGGAACGAGCTGGAAGTGGTTGATGGACAGGGGAACCGTCTCTCGCGTGCGCCGGACTACCGCATCCAGCGGTACAATGGCCGGCGCGGTACCGGCCGTTTGCGGCGCCAGGTTGGGCGTCAAGTAGAGCCGGCTGAGGTCCGAGTCGAATTGCTGATATTGAGGCAGCAGCTCGAGCATCACCCAATACTGCCCCGATCCGCCGTAGATGGTCGATATCTGCGTTCCGCCGAAAGCAGAGCCAAGCGTGGTTTCGATCTGGGCTGGGGTAAGACCGAGCGCTGCCGCTCTGGCGCGATCAATCCGTACGTGTATTGCGGGATCTGCGATATCCAAGTCGCTCGTCACATCCGCAAATCCAGGCTCGCGCGACAGCCGATCCACGAATCGTCGCGCGATGGGCTGCAGCTCATTCTGGTCCGGATCCTGAAGCGTATATTGATAGAGGGACTTCGAGGCAAGTCCGCTCAATTGAATGACGGGCGGATTGCGGAGGTACACATTCAATCCCGGAAAGTGCGCAAGCTTCGATCGAAGCTCGGCGACCACCTGGTCGGCATCGAGTACGCGCTGACTGCGCGGCTTGAGTTTCACGGTCAAGCCACCGTTGCTGGGTGGACCCAATACCCCGACCGTCGAAAGCACCCCCTCTACGTTGGTATCCTGCCGGACGATCTCAGCAGCCTGCTTCTGGTAGGCCACCATCTGCGGAAATGCAGTGCGCTCGGCGGACTCCGTGGCCCCTACGATGCGGCCCGTATCCTCGCTTGGCAGAAAATCTTTCGGCGAAAGGTAGAAGAGCGCTGCGGTGAGAAGCGCGCTGACGGCGAGACTCGAAAGCACGATCGACTCGTGGCACATGCACCATTCGAGGGTACGAGCGTAAAACCCGCTCATCCGGTCGAACCACGTGTTCGCGCGCTTTCCACGGTCGGTGGAACCGACTCCGGGCGACAGGATACGGGCGCAAAGCGCCGGTGTCAGGGTGAGCGAAACGATTCCCGAGACGATGATGGTCACCATGATGGTGATGGCGAATTCGTGGAGAAGGCGGCCGAGGACGCCGCCCATGAAGAGCAGCGGTATGAACACCGTTGCCAGCGAGAGTGTCATCGAGGCAATCGTGAAACCGATCTCCTTCGCTCCAGAGTGCGCAGCCTCGAGCGGCGCCTCGCCCCGCTCGATGTGCCTGACGATGTTCTCGAGCATCACGATGGCATCGTCGACGACGAAACCGACCGCGAGGGTGAGGGCCAGAAGGGACAGCGTGTCCAGACTGTAGCCCCAGGCCGCCAGCACGGCAAACGTCGCGATAATGGAAACTGGCAGTGCCACCGCGGCAATCAACGTAGGCGCGCGCGCGCGCATGAAGAGGAAAATCACGAGAACGACGAGGATGCCGGCCATCAGCAGCGTCACCTGCACGTCCCGAACCGCTCCACGGATGGACTCGCTGCGGTCATATAGAACTTTGAGCTTCACGCTCGGCGGAAGACTGCTGCGAAAGCGTTGCAATAGTGCAGTAACCTGGTCCGAGACCGCTATGGTGTTGGATCCGGCCTGTCTCTGAACGGTCAGCACGATGGCTCTCCGGCCGTTGTACCAGCTCGCAACCCGCAGTTCCTGTCCACTATCGATGGCACGGCCGACATCCTCGAGCCGCACGGGCGCGCCGTTGCGATAGGCGATGATGAGCCTGCGATACGCTCGCGCATCTGTGAGCTGGCCGTCCGCATGCAGCGACGCCGTCTGATAGATGCCGTTGAGACCGCCCGTGGGAAGGGCAACGTTCGCGGACTGAACGGCTGCGGCTACCTGATCGAGACCAATCCGGCGGGCCGCGAGCGCGAACGGATCCAATTGGAGTCGAACGGCATATTGCCTGCCGTAGGCATTGACCAGCGCGACACCGGGAACCCTGGAAATGCGGCGGGCAACATAGTCACGCATCAAATCGGACAGCGCGGCAATCGACATCGAATCGCTCTGCGCGACGATATACAGAATGGGCAGATCCGCCGGGTTGACCTTGCTGAAGGTGGGCGGTGTCGGCATCCCCGGAGGCAATAGGCGCGTTGCGGCCTGAATTGCCGTTTCCACATCCTGCGCGGCGGCCTCGATGCTTCTATCGAGTCCGAATTGAAGCGTAATGCCGGTCGAGTCCTGCGAGCTCTGCGAGACGATCGAGACGAGACCGGGAATATTGGCCAGTTGATTCTCCAGAGGTCCGGCGACCGTGCTGGCCATCGTCCGGGCATCCGCCCCTGGCAAAGCTGCCGATATCGCGATAGTGGGGAAATCGATGTTCGGAAGCTCGCTCACCGGGAGCGCCCAGTACCCCATCAGCCCGAAGAGTACCGCCGCAATGGCGAGCAGCGCGGTCATGACGGGCTGTCTGATGAATGGAGCGCTCGGATTCAGCGGACGTCCCCCGTATCGCTCACCGGAACCGGGCGAGCGGACTGGCTCATCACCGAGACCTGCAAGCCGGCCGCAATGCGGAACTGACCCTCCGTCACCACCGGTTGATCCGCGCTCAATGAGCCGGAGACGGCATCGAAGAACCCATCGTCATTGAGCAGGACGAGCGGAACGCGCAGGACTTTGTCGCTTCGATCCAGGGCGTAGGCGTAGTCCCCGTCCGGTCCGGAATTGACGGCCTCGCGAGGGACGACGATCACATTTTCCAGCCGCTTCAGGACGACCCGTACGTTGAGCGTCTCGCCCGGCCAGAGCGCGAGGTCCTTGTTCTGGATGAGCGTACGAAACTCCACCGTGCCCGACTGCGAATCTACGGTGCTATCGACAAAATCGGCTTCAGCGACCCTATTGGCGGCGCCGGAATTCGGGACGGAGTAGCTGATCCGCAGGGATTTGCCCTTCGCCTGGGCCAGCACGAGCTGCATGTCCGACTGCGGAAGGAAGAAGGACATCTTGACCGGCTGCAGGTCGGTGACGGTCACCAGCGTGTTCGCTCCCTGCCCGCCGGTTGCATACACGATATTGCCGGGCTGTACCTGGATGGGGCCGGTCTTGCCGTTGATGGGGGAGCGAATCTCAGTGTATTCGACATTGAGCTTCGCGAGCTCTACGGATGCCTCATCGGCGCCGACGATCGCCTCGTCGGATTTGGCGGCGGTAAGCGCCTGGTCGCGTAGCTGGCTCGAGATGGAGTTCTCCTTGAAGAGAAGAATGTAACGCCGTGCGTCCCTCCTGGCATTTGCGAGGGTGGCTTCATCCCTGGCGAGCGTCGCCTGCGCGAGTTGCAGGGCGGCTCGCGCAGGTCGCGCATCGATCTGAAATAGGACTTGCCCCCGCCGGACGAACTGACCTTCTGTGAACTTCGCGGCAATGAGCCGGCCCGACAGTTGCGTTTGTATATTGACCTGTCTGGAAGGCAAAACAGTCCCGATCACGTTGCTCGTGACCTCGACATCCCTCCGGCGGGCGAGTGCCGTGCGCACCAGCGGCAGCGAACTCTCGGCCGTCGCTCCCGCGTTGGCGCGACTGCGCTCGAGAAACGCCACGATGGCGGTCATCAGCAGGCCCAATGCAACGAGCGACCAGACAACATGCAGCTTCGGGAAAGTCATTCGGCTTTCTCGGCGAGCAGGATTCGCATCGACCGGCTGCCTTCTCAATCGGGCTAGGTGTGACGGAAATCTATCCGGAAGTCCCTCCGGGCTGAACGGCCGGTGAGCGACTTTGCAATTCTTTGCCAATGGAATCGACGTACCGGGCGGCAACGGGAATCGCAAAGTTTTGCAAAGATCCGAGTCCCCTCTCGAGGGAGCCGGGCCATGAGCTCGCGAGGTCTGAGTGGTTGCTTGCAGGCCGGAAGCCGCCTAAGCTCTCGGCGCCACTTGTTGTGACCTTCGAACACGGCGCGGCATGTCGAGTCCCCGACCTGCATTGATCCTCGTCGTCGATGACGATGTCGAGCTGACGCAGATGCTCCAGCGCTTCCTGGCGGGTGAGGGGCTTTCAGCGATTCAGGCCGGAACGGGCGGTGAGGCTCTTCGGCTGCTCGCGCAGCGAGCCGTCGATCTC
>DASUHA010000070.1:0-10050 GCA_036273735.1 Steroidobacteraceae bacterium
CCCAGGTGGGGAATGTCCGCACGCCTTTGGTGATGCAGCCATTGGCATCGGTGCCGGCCACGTTGCTGATGAATCCGGCGTCATGCTCGTGCCAGCCCACGAGGCGGATGGCCGCCTTGTCCGTTATCGGCAGGTTGACGAAGCCTTCGACCGTATCGCCCGTCCCACCCTTGTCTATTTTGTTGACCTGCAGGTTGTAGCCGGCGGCGAGCTTCGCCGGATCCGGCTTGTTGGTGATGAGACGCACGGTGCCCGCCTCGGAGCTCGCGCCGTAGAGCGTCCCCTGGGGACCTTCCAGCACCTCGATGCGGCTGATGTCGTAGATGTGCAGCGGCACGGCGCCCGTGATGGTGGTGACCGGCTGCTCGTCGAGATACACGCCGACGCTCGGCTCCGAGCCGGAATGGTTGCCGTCGCCGCCGCTCACGACGCCACGCATGTAGATGAGGGAAGAGCCCGGCTCGCCGTTACCACCTTCGCCCTGGCTGCGTACGTACGAGAGCGCCGGCGCGAGCGCCACGTAGTCATCGAGGCTGACTATTCCCAGCTGCGTGAGCTTGCGGTTGTCGAACACTTCGACGCTGATCGGCACGCTCTGAAGATTCTCCTGGATCTTCTGCGCCGTGACCACGACCGTTTCCAGCGCCGACGTGGGCTGCGCGGGTTGTGCGGGCAGCGCGAGCTGCGCCTGCTGCGCCCGTGCGGCCGGCATGGCCGCGATGATCGCGGAAGCCAGAGGAACGCCCGTCCGAAAGAGCGTGCGGAGCGTTTTCGCCCGCTCGCGTGACAATTTTCTACGTCGACTGCGTGTCATGGTCCACTCCCCCGTACCGTGAACTGTTGTGCGGCTACTGCAAATCGGTTTCCGGTCTTCCTAAGCGGAATGCCGGTACCTCAGGATACTCGGTCAGTACATCACCCAAAGTCAGTTTGAGCGGCTCGAGCCAGGGCTCGTAATGACGCCACTGGTCGACCCCCTCGCGAAAGATCGGCTTGCGGACCTGCTCGGAGCTGGCGGTGCGCACCGCCCGGTCGCTCTCATGGAACCGCAGGCATCGGGTATCGAACGGCAGGCGGCAGGCCTCGAGCAGCCGGCGCACCTCGGTCTCGGTGTCCTCTACGACGCACTCGTAGAACACGCGGGTGATCCTGCCCGGGAGGACTTCATCGAGGTGCGCCATGAGCTCGACGTAGTCGCGATAGTAGCGGCCGAGGTCCTCGAGCCCGTAGCTGAACCACTGGCCGCGCGCGAAGTGCTGCTTGAAGCAGGAGAAGCAGCAGCCGAGCGGGTGCCGCCGCGCATCGATGATCACCGCGTTCGGCAGGATGAGATGGATGAGGCCCGCATAGAGGAAGTTGTTCGGCATCTTGTCGATGAAGAACGGCGCCTGGGTCTTGCGCATGATCCGGGTCTCGGCGAGATATTCCTCACCGAGTGCCCGCAGCTCATCCCGGGTGAGCGAAGCGAGCCTCTTCATGAAGGTCCCTTCCTCCTCGTGCTTCGGTCCTGCGAGCCTGCGCGCGATGTTCGGCAGCTGCGGCAGCTCCATCGTTCCCTCGACCAGAGGATGGCTGGCGAGGATCTGCTCGATGAGTGTCGAACCGGCCCGCGGTAGGCCCACGACGAAGATTGGATCCTGCGCCTCGACACCCGAGCCGGCACGCTCGGCGAAGAATCGTGCGGTCAACAGCTCCTTGGAGCGGCGCACGAACCGCGACATCTCGCCCGGATCGTAGCCGTGCTGGGCCCGGCGCAGGGCGTTGGCCGCGCTGTAATGAATGAATGAGGCCGGGTAGGAAGCCGCATCCTCGAGCGCCTTGCCCAGTGCGAACTCGAAATGCATCCGGTCATCATCCGTGAGGTCCTCGCGCGCGAGCGCTTCCTGCATGGCGAGCACATCTGCATGGCTGAAACGAAAAGTCTTGAGATTTGCGAGGCTCCACCAGACCTCCCCGAGATTGGGCTCCATGGATAGCGCCCGCCGGTATGCCGCGATGCTCTCCGGCAGCTTGCCGGTGGTGCGCAGCGCGTGGCCGTAGCTCATCCAGAGCTTCGGCTGCTGCGGGTAATTCCGCAGCACCGCCTCGTATGCTGCGATGGATTCGGCGAAGTCGCCGAGATTGGCCGAAGTGGCCGCCTGGAGGCTCTGGTAAGTGGGATTGTGCGGCTCCTTCGCCAGGAGCTGCGCGCACTGCTCGAGGGCTTCGGCACTCCGGCCCTGCCGGTTGAGCACCGTCGCATAATTGTGGCGGGCGGCATCGAATGACGGCGCGAGCTCGAGACAGCGCTCGAGGAGCCGCTGCGCATCGGAATAGCGCAGTAAGCGCGCCGCCACCTCCGCGAGCATGCGCAACGCGGCCACGTCGTTTGGATGCTGAGCGAGATGCGCCCGCAACAGAGCTTCCGCCTCCGGGATACGGTTCTCGCAAAGCGCCGCTGCGGCGCTTTGAAGTCGCGGATCTCGCGTGGCTGCCTTGATGTAGCGGGCGTACGCTCTGTCGGCACTCTCACTATCACCGCGCAGGCGAAGTTGGTCCGCCAATGCGAGCCAGGCATCGGCCAGGTCCGTCCTCAGTGATACTGCGCGGGTCAGCGCGTCTATCGCCCCGTCGACGTCACCGGCTGCGGCACGCGCCAGGCCGAGGATGAGCATGGCCTGCGGCTGTCGCGGGACGACCTTCAGGATTTCGCACGCCTGCTCGGCAGCGACGGCCGGCTTCATCGCGAGCAGACGCGAGGCGTGCGCCAAAGCGACTTCGAGTGTCCCGACAGGCTCTGCGGGGGTGCTCAAGGTGCGCCTAATGTGCCCGAACCTGCGTTTTTTTCAAGATGCGGCAAGAACAATTTCGCGCCCCTCCCGCACTCACTTGCCTCAGGCAGCCCGGTGCAGTCGCCTGCGACGAAAGTCGCCGAGGATCTCCCGCGCGGCATTGTGGCCCGGCGCGCCGGTCACACCCCCGCCCGGATGCGTACCTGCACCGCACATGTAAAGGCCGGGAAGCGGGCCGCGATAGTTGCCATAGCCGAGCAGCGGCCGCGCCGAGAGCATCTGATCGAGCTGCAGCCTGCCATGAAAAATGTCACCGCCCACCAGGCCGAAGGTCCGCTCCAGATCGAGCGGGCTCATGATCTGACGCCCGAGCACCGATGCCTTGAAATTGGGCGCAAAGCGGTTGACCGTCTCGATCATGAGATCCGCAACGCTCTCGCGGTGCGCATCCCAGGACTCGCCGCCGGGTAGCTGCGGTGCGACATGCTGACAGAATAAACTCGCCACGTGCCTGCCGGGCGGCGCCAGAGTGTCATCCAGGGTGGAGGGAATCACCATCTCCACGATCGGCTGCCGGGACCAGCCGTGCGTGCGGGCATCGAAGTACGCGCGCTCCATGTAGCCCAGGGTGGGCGCGAGAATGATGCCGGCGGTGTGGTGATCAGCGCCCGTCCTGCCGGGCAGACAGGTGAAATCCGGCAGCTCCGCGAGCGCAACGTTCATGCGGAAAGTTCCCGAGCCGCAGCGCCACTGGGTCATGCGCTCGCGGAATTCCGTGGGCAGCGCCGCCGGATCGATCAGGTTCAGATAGAGGAGTCGCGGATTGAGATTGGAGACGATCGCAGCGGCTCGCAAGGTCTCACCGGCTTCGGTGACGACCCCGGTCGCCCGCCCCTGCTCGATGATGATCTCCCGTACGCCGCTTCCCACACGAATGTCGGCGCCCCGCGCGGCGGCCGATCTCGCCATCGCTTGAGTGATCGCGCCCATCCCACCCACGGCGTGACCCCACACGCCCTTCTTTCCGTTGACCTCGCCGAAGGCATGATGGAGCAGGACGTACGCGGTTCCGGCGCTGAACGGGCTCGCGTAGTGGCCGACGATTCCGTCGAAGCCAAAGACCGCCTTGATCGGGTCGCTCTCGAACCATTCCTCGAGATAATCGCCCGCCGAGGCGGCGAAGAGCTTGAGCAGCTCGCGACGCAGGCTCATGTCGAGCTTGCCCAAGCGCGTTCCGAGGCGCCCGGCGCGTAACAGCTCCGGAAGCGCAGCCGACCAGCTCCCCTGCACTACGTTCGGCGGTGTCTCCAGCACGAGGGAGCGCAGGACGTCCGCGATCGCCTCCAGCCGCTCGCCGTAGGGCCCTAAGCGCTCGGCGTCCGCCGCCGAGAACTTCGCCACTTCCTGCCGCGTACGGTTGCCGCCCGTCGCGAGATAACGGCCATCCTCCGTCGGCAGGAAGTTGGCCAGCCGGCGCTCGACGACGCGCAGCCCATGTTTGGGCAGATCCAGATCGCGAATGACCTTGGGATTGAGGAGCGAGACCGTGTAGGACGCCACGGAGTTGCGAAATCCCGGATGGAATTCCTCCGTTACCGCGGCTCCGCCGACGACGCCCCGACGCTCGAGCACCGTTACCTTGAGGCCCGCGGCGGCCAGGTACGCGGCGCACACCAATCCATTGTGGCCGCCGCCGATGATCAGGACGTCGCGCTTCTCAACGGTCATGACGCGCGACACTCCAGCCCCGCGTCGGTGCCCGTCGCTGGCGGCTCACGGGAATCAGGGCCCGCATGCGTCGCGCGAAGCTCCGCAGACACACCTCACTCTCCCCGAGCGGCCCCACGGAGTAGGAATCCGATGCCATTCCCGCCTGGACGCGTTCGATGAGCCCTCGATCCTCCAGACTCACCCGACGGTTGATGCGCCAGTTGAGATACCGGGCCGCGCGCATCTCCCGGCGTGAGTCGGGATGCACGTAGGCAATCTCCCGGATCAGCGTCTCGGTGGCGGAGATCGGCAGGAATTGCATGAAATCAATCTGGTCCGGATAGATATCGAAGGCGAGATTGGGCCAGAGCTTGAAATAGGTCCAGAGGCGCTGGCGCTTCTGCGGCAGATGCGGCACAGGCGGCAACAGCTTCTGATAGAGACGCTCGGACAGGTTCGCCGATGGGATATCGCGCAGGTGTCCCCACATCTTATCTATCCACGGCCGCGCCTCGACGCCATAGCTGGTACCGAAAAGACGCGTGAGTCCCGGATGCGCAACGGGTATATGGAGTCCGTCGGAGTAGTTATCGCCGACGTTCTTCCAGTTGACGCTGCGGGGCCGCAGAGTCACCCTGCCCTGCGGCACGAGCTCCTCGAGCCGATAGGCCTCGAGCTCATCCATATAGGGCGCCGCCATCTCGCGGACGCTCGGAAGCGGGGCCACGTTGTCCGCGGGGCTCTCCACGAGGCGCACGAACACGAATCCCATGAACACTTCCTGCTCGAGCGGCACCAGTCCGTGGCGCTCGCGATCGAGTCCCTTGAAGTCATTGCGCTGCGGCACCGTGAGGAGGCGCCCGTCCAGACCGTATGTCCAGGCGTGATAGGGGCAGGTGATCCTCCGGCCGCAGTGTCCCCGGGTCTCATCGAGGAGCCGGGCGGCGCGGTGACGGCAGGAGTTGTGAAAGCTGCGAACCTGTCCGTCATCGCCGCGCAGCACGATGATGCTCTGGCCGAGGAAATCGAGGGAATGGTAGTCGCCGCTGCGCGGCACGTCGTTGAGGTGACAGACGATCTGCCAGCTCGGCCGGAAGATGAGCTCCTTCTCCACCTCGAAGAATTCCGGGTCGCGGTAGATCCAGGCAGGCAGGCTGACCGCATCGTCGTCGGTGGTGGGGACGATATCGATCGCACGGGCGCTCATGAGACAAGGCCTCGGTCAGTCTGCTATTGAACGACTGTATAACAACGCATCCGGCACGGTCAAGCGCAGCCCTGGGGAGGTATCATCCCCCGTGCAACAGTTGCCCATCGACGGCGGAACCATGAAGCGACACGACAGAGCAACTCAGGCACAAGGACGCGCCCGGCCGCCGCAGGTGGCCGAGTCTCCGGCAAAAACCACGCTTTTTGCCGGAGACGGCGCTGGGCCGGGCAGGATGCCCGGATCCAGCGCTTCATTGAGACAGTACACGCCGAAGTTTCGCCGCGCACCGCCGCAGCTGCGTCGTGAGGCGCTCATCGAGGCGACCCTCGCGTGTCTGCGCAAATTCGGTCACGAGGGGCTTTCGGTGCGCCGCATCAGCGCTCAGGCGGGGGTCTCTCCGGGTCTCATCATCCATCATTTTCCGAGCGTCTCGGCGCTGCTCGCCGCCGCCTACGAAACGCTCGCGATGTCGCTCCTCGACTCCATCCGGCAGCACGCGCGGGCCGCCGATGTCAGCGCACGTGAGCGCCTGCGGCGCTTCTACGAGGCCTCCTTCGCACCCGCGCTGCTCGATCCTGCCCTTTTCAACACCTGGCTCGTCTTCTGGAGCATGATCTCGCACGATGCGGGCGTGCAGGGCGTGCACGACCGCACCTACGCCGCCTATCGGGCGGCGCTCGAGTCCCTCCTCGGCCAGCTGCAGCGCAGCGAGGGCGTTCCGCGATTCAGGCTGCGCCCGGCGGCGATCGCGCTCTCGGCGCTCCTCGATGGGCTTTGGATCGAGGCCAGCATCAATCCGAGCGCCTTCAGGCCGGTGGAGGCCGTCGCACTCTGTGAGGACTGGACGACGGCGCTTTGCGCGGGCGCCTTTCCGAGCCTGCTCGTCAGCCGGCGATCGGCGCTCCAGCCTCGGCGCGCGCGCCGCTCCGGCTCGTGACCGTCTGGTCGGCGTCGATTCCGAGCCAGAGGAGCGCTGCAGCGACCGCACAGGCGCTGCCGATCGCGAAAGCAGCGCCCCAGGCGTGCCGGCCGGAAAGATACGCCACCACCGGTATGCCGATGATTCCACCGAGGCTCCCGCCGGTGTTGAGCACACCGCCGGTCGCCATGGAGTCGCTGCGCCCGACCGCCATGGATGCGGCCCAATAGGCCGCCTCGTTGATCTCGACGAAACCGAAGCAGCCTGTCAGGGCCGCGACGGCGACGAAGGCGTTGGAGGTCTCGACTGCGATCAGAAGCAACACGCCGACGAGGGGCAAGGCAACCAGCGGCACACCGCGATAACCCCAGGTGGCCCCAAAGCGCTTGCAGAGCCAGCCGGTGGTGACGCCGCCGACTCCGGAGCCGACGCCTGCCACGATGGGCGGCAACATCGCGAGCCAACCGCTCTGCAGCACCGAGAAATGCCGCTCCTGGATGAGATAGAGGAAGCACCAGTTGGAGAGCAGGAAGAACGAGTAATTCATCGCCAGGTACGAGAGGGCGAGAAGCAGGGTGCTGCGATGACCCAGCAGCCGCAACAGCCGTCGCACGGTGACCTTGTCATCGACCGGCGCCTGCGCGCCCTCATCGCCGAGCTCTGCGAGCTCCGCGCTCGAGACCGCCGGGTGCTCGCGCGGTGAGTTGCGCGCGTACCAGACCCAGAGCGCGATCACCACTACCGGTGGAATGCTCGACCAGGCGAGAGCCTGCTGCCAGCCCGCCGCGCTCATGAGCACCGCGATCAACGGCGGCGTCAGCGCGGCACCGAGATTGAGGCCCATGTTCTGCGCCCCGAGGGCGAGCGCCCACTGGCGGGCCGGAAACCAGGCCTCGAAGACACCGTTGGAGACGGGAAAGATGCCGGCTTGCGCGATTCCGAGCAGGAACTGCGCGCCGAGCAGCACGGTGAAGAGCGCCGCGCCGCTGAACAGCTCCGGCGCCGCGGGAGTCGCCATCACCGCGGCGAACGCCACGATGCCGAACGCCGTGAACGCCGCCCGCGCACCGAAGCGCTGTCCGAGGAGGCCGCCCGGGAGCTGAAACAGGGCGTAGCCGATGACGAAGGCCTGCTCGATGAGGCCGATCTGCAGCTGGGAGAGATGCAGCTCCGGCATCATCCGCTCGGCGGCAACGGTCACGCCGGTACGCTGGACGTAAGCGATCAGGCCGAAGGCGAAGAGGAAGGCGAAGATCCGCCAGCGGATCCGCGGTGTGATTCGAGCGAACGCTCGCGGCATGCAACAGCATTGCATCTTCCGCGGGGCGCCTGCAACAGCGGCTTGACGGTGCCGCCAGGGCGCTCGCAGGCTCGCCGCGGAACTTGCCCCTGAACGGCGGCGTTGCACCCCTCGGTGCTGCCCGCCCCCTCACGAGCGCGACTCCCTTGGCCATTGCGTGCCCAGACTGCGGCACCCTGCTGAGCTTTCCTGTGCTGCCCAGGCGCAGCACCGCCATCTGCGTGCGGTGCCACAACCCGATCGCAACCACCATCGGGCGCAGCCTCGATGCGGCGCTCGCCTGCTCGCTCGGGACGCTGCTGCTGTTGCTGCCGGCGGATGTCCTGCCACTGCTCTCAGCCGAGGTATTCGGCCGCCGCTCGCGGGCATCGCTCATCGATGGCATCGTCCAGCTCTGGGGTCATGAGTGGATCCTCCTCGCCGGCCTGAGCGCGGTATTCGTCATTCTCCTGCCTGCCGTTCGCCTGGGGCTCCTTTCGGCCGTGCTCGGCGCGCTCCGCCTGGACCATCGTCCGTCCTGGCTGGGTCGCGCCTTCCGCTGGGCCATGTGGCTCGACCGATGGGCAATGGTCGATGTGTTCCTGGTCGCAGTGGCGGCCGGCTATTACTATCTCAACAACATCGAGCGGATCGCCATCACCATCGAGGCCGGCGCCGTATTCCTCACGGGCGCCGGGGTCCTCACCATGCTTTCCCGGGCGACACTCGATGAGCAGACGGTCTGGCGGGCAATCGGCGCCGACGTCGCCTCCGCGCCGGGTGAGCCCTCGGCAGGCTGCAGTGCCTGCGGTCTCATCCAGCCGCTGACGCAGGCAGGCACCCCCTGTCTGCGCTGCGGGCTCAACATCCGCCTGCGCAAACCCCACGCCGCCGGCAGGACGGCGGCGCTCGCGGCGGCGGCATCCATTCTATTCATTCCCGCCAACCTCTATCCGATGAACGTCTCCTTCCTCCTCGGCATTCACAAAACCTACACGAACTTCGGCTACGTACTGCAGCTCTGGAGCCTCGGACTGTGGCCATTGAGCGTGCTCGTCTTCTGGACGTCGATCGTGAGCCCCGCGCTTCTGGTGCTCTCACTCGGTTGGTGCGTCGCCTCGGTCTGGCGCGGCTCGGACCGGCGGTTGGTGTTGAAGACCCGCCTCGCGCGCCTGGTCACGGAAGCGGGACGCTGGTCGGAGACCAGCCCCCTCTCCGTCGTGTTCTTCGTCCCGCTCGTCGACTTCGGCAGCCTCGGCGCCGAATCCGCAGGCTGGGGCGCGACCGCGTTCATCCTCATGAGCCTGTTGACGATCGCGGCCACGGTGACCTTCGACCCACGGCAGCTGTGGGACACCACCCCGCGTACGGGAATTGCTGGTGAGGCCAATCGGTCCTGAAACCGCATGAGGATCGCCGGATGGCCACGCACCCGCTGTGCCGGGATCGCCGTGGCAGGAGTCGCCGCCGCGCTCGGTCTTCTCGCCTGGCAGGGTGTCAGGTCGCTACAGGCGGCGCGGATGCGACATTAGACGGTCATTGCGACAGCAGTCGCGATGCCCGCGTCAGCGCCGCCACGATGCCCGTCCGCGAGGTCGCACCGCGCTCCTCGATCAATTCCCGCAGGCGCTCGAAGGGCTGCGGCGGGCAGCAATAGTATCCCTGCCACTGATCGCAATCGAGCGCGCGGATGCGCTCGAGTTGCTCCTGGGTCTCGACGCCCTCCGCCACTACCTGCAACCCCACACTGTGCGCGAGCGAGACGATGGCGCGAATGATCGACTCGTCGGTGTTGTTGCTCGCGAGATCCCGAACGAAGCTGCGGTCGATCTTGAGCTTGTCGATGGGCAACCGTCGCAGATAGCTCAGGCTCGAATAGCCGGTGCCGAAGTCATCGATCGCGATGCTGACGCCGAGGGACCGCAGGACTTTCAGCGCCGCTGCCGATCTCTCCGGATCGGTCATGAGAGCGCTCTCGGTCAACTCGAGCTCGAGGACGCGAGCCTCCAGGCCGCTGTTGCTCAGGGCCGAAAGAATGGTATCGAGGATATCGTGGTGGTGAAACTGCACCGCCGACAGATTGACTGCTACCCGCACATCCAGTCCCGACTCGGGCAGCCACGAGCGGGTTTGCCGCAAGACCTCGTGCAGCACCCACTCG